>JBNKHI010000004.1:0-128652 GCA_050290265.1 Cellvibrionaceae bacterium | reverse complement strand
ATACCAAAATTGTGCTTGATTCGACACCTCTATTGAGTTACTATGCACCAAAGCTGTTGCACCTAAAAAACTAAGCTGATGAGAAAAGATGAATAATTCACTTATATTTTAACACTCTCCCTCACGTGTAGCTCTCGTAGTGCGCAAACATGGAATAGGAGTCGGCTGCAATTTATTTTAGTAAATCGCGCCCGACAGGATTCGAACCTGTGACCCACGGCTTAGAAGGCCGTTGCTCTATCCAACTGAGCTACGGGCGCATATTGGATGAGGCCCGAATGCCTCTTAGGCTCGAAAATGGTCGGAGTGGAGGGATTCGAACCCCCGACCCTCTGGTCCCAAACCAGATGCGCTACCAAGCTGCGCTACACTCCGACTTACCGAGACATGCCGCGTCTCAAGAGGTGCGCATAATACCCATGCCCTCAGCACTCGTCAACGACCAAAAGAAGAAAAAAAGCAGTTTTTTTTAACGCTGCCAATTACTTAGGCAATTCAACCAAGAAATCACCAACTCGGACAAATTAACAACAACGGGGTTATGGCACCAACTGGCTTAAGACAAGAACCCCGATAACAGTTACGGTTTGGGCGAACTCCTCTCAAGGTGTGCACAAAAGCTCCTATTTGCCGGACTGTGGGGCTGTGCGACAATAGCCGCCCAAATTTGTCCTGATGCCCGAGTTGGCACCAGCCCCTTTAATAACTACCAGGATACAACTCTATGTCAGCACTCGTTCTAGACGGAAAAGCCGTCGCTAAAAAAACAGAAGAAGAACTATCACAACGCGTAGCCGCCATGAAAGCAAAAAGTAATGGCCAAACACCGATACTGGCAACCATTCTTGTGGGTGACGATCCAGCATCTGCCACCTACGTAAAAATGAAAGGTAATGCCTGTGAACGCGTTGGCATGGGTTCAATTCGAGTAGAAATGCCCAGCACCACAACAACTGAAGAATTACTGGCTAAAATCGAAGAACTCAATAACAACACTAATGTACATGGAATCCTTCTACAGCACCCGGTGCCTGAGCAAATTGACGAAAGAGCGTGTTTCGATGCAATTGCATTGGAAAAAGACGTTGATGGTGTCACCTGTCTTGGCTTTGGCCGCATGGCAATGGGCGAGGAAGCCTATGGTTGCGCTACCCCCAAGGGCATAATGCGTTTACTGGAAGCCTATGAGATTCCACTACAGGGCAAACATGCAGTCGTTGTAGGCCGCAGCCCGATATTGGGTAAGCCCATGGCCTTAATGCTACTGAACGCTAACGCGACGGTGACTATCTGTCATTCTCGCACTCAAAACCTTCCAGAACTGATTAAACAAGCAGATGTCATTGTTGGCGCTGTGGGCAAACCAGAATTTATTAAAGCTGAGTGGATTAAAGATGGCGCAGTAGTTGTCGATGCTGGCTACCACCCTGGCGGCGTAGGCGATATCGAATTAGCGCCTTTGGTTGACCGCGTTGCAGCTTATACTCCAGTACCCGGTGGCGTTGGCCCCATGACAATCAACACGCTGATCTACCAGTCAGTTGACTCCGGCGAGAAAAAAATCGGTTAATCCGACCCACTGACAGCACAAGGCTGATCTTCTATGTCCCATGTGCTGTCAGCACCACCCTCTTCACCTGCTTCTCCTCAGAGTATCGTTTCTGCGCAAGAAACACTGCCCATAATCTATCAAGATGAAGCCATTATTGCGGTCAACAAACCCTCCGGCTTATTGGTACATCGCAGTGAAATTGACCGTCACGAAACCCGTTTTGCACTGCAACTGGTTCGCAATCAAATAGGTCAGAGAGTCTATCCCGTGCATCGCTTAGACAAACCAACATCCGGCGTTTTGCTATTTGCTTTATCCTCTCAAACGGCCAAACAATTATGTGCGCAATTTGCACAAAAACAGCCAAAAAAGAAATACCTCGCCATTACACGAGGTATTCCGCAAGCCGAGGGCCGTATTGATCATGCTCTAAAGGAAGAGCTCGACAAGTATAGCGATAGCAAAGCTAGACAAAACAAGCCCCCACAACCCGCTATCACAGACTTTCGAACGCTGGCGCAAGTGGAATTGCCTGTGCAAATTGACCGCTATCCCTCTAGTCGCTATGCGCTCGTAGAATGCAGTCCCCATACTGGTCGTAAACATCAAATACGACGCCACTTAAAACACCTGGCACACCCAATCATCGGTGATGCCAAGCACGGCAAGGGTATACATAACCGCTTTTTCAACGACACCTACAACACACATCGCCTGTTACTCGCCGCAACAGAGCTTCACCTCACACACCCAATTACCCAGCAACCACTGACATTAGTAGCGCCCCTGGATGCGGTTTTTACCAACTTATTAAGAGAATTCGAATGGCTTAACGCTGTACCTAAAAGCTGGCTATACTAGCGCCTGTTTAAATAAAACCTTCCACTTTATGGACTTAGCCGGCTCGAACTTAATCATGCGCCTCGATAAATATATTAGCCATTTCACCGACCTGTCCCGCAAAGATGTAAAACGCGTAATTAAAGCCCGAAGCGTTAGCGTTGATGACGACATAGTTACCGACCCATCAAAGCATATCGATATTCAGCAAACCGTAAAACTTAATGGCGACGTTATTCTTAGCTATGGGCCACGTTACTTTATGTTAAACAAGCCACAAGGCTACGTTTGCGCAACAAAGGACAGCGAGCACCCAACAGTACTCGACCTATTGGATGAACCCCGCAAAAATCAACTACAGATTGCGGGCAGACTCGATATAGATACCACCGGGCTGGTATTAATTACCGACGATGGTCAGTGGAACCACCGCATTACCTCGCCACATAAAGCTTGCGGAAAAGTATACGATGTTGAGCTCAAAAACGACCTGCCCGAGGATGCTGTTGAGCGTTTTTTAAACGGCATACAATTAGAGGGTGAAAAAAAACTAACGCAACCGGCTGAGCTAGACGTGATCTACCGCAATGAAGCCACGGTCATCTTGCAAGAAGGCAAATACCACCAGATTAAACGAATGTTTGCTGCCATCGGCAATCATGTAACACGCTTACACCGGCGTCAGATAGGTCAAATTATGTTGGACAATCTGCTCGAACCAGGGGAATACCGCGCGTTAACAAACGAAGAAATAAACAGCATTGATCAGGCATGAACATGAGACGTACACAGCACAAACAAGACAGAAATGAAAAGTTCGACCCATGCCAGAATACGGTTATACAGATATTGCAGTCGACACGCGCCAAAACCTTATGGATAACCGACGAAAACTTTTCAGCCTCCGAGACGATTAGTCCTGAAGCTAAAAAGCAGTTACTCGCAATAACCAACCGTCTCGATGTGCAACAAAAATTATTACATCAAGATATCGAATGTTTGTTTAATGATTTTGATTTTACGGGCGTAAACGGCACTAAATTTGATCAGGTTGTTTATCGGTTATCGAAAGAAAAAGCTGTTATCCACCATATTCTAAATAGTGTTTACCCCCTGCTTTCTGAGCAAGGAAAGTTGATACTTATCGGTCAAAAAAATGACGGCATTAAACGATTTAGCAACAATGCCGAACTATTTTTTAGTGAAAGCACGACAGAGAAGAATGGGATCTGCTACACCACTATATTGAGCAATCTTATTGCTACTGAGAACCGTCTGGACGACGACAGCTACGAGATACTGCGTCCAATCGCCACACTGCAAGCTGCATCATTAACAACCCAACAGGCCGAGAAAAACATTACGCTTTACAGCAAGCCAGGTACATTTGGTTGGGAAAAAGTGGATGCTGGCAGTCAATTTTTGATTAGTCACCTAGCGGCAATTGTTGAAGAATACTACAAAATCACAAACCGCTATCCAGAGCACCTGCTCGACCTCGGTTGCGGCTATGGGTATTTGACAATGATGACAGCAAGCATGGCCTTCAAACAGCGCATTGCGACAGACAACAATGCTGCTGCGCTATTAGCCATGCAGCACAATGCTAACGAGAACCAAATCTCCGTCGATGTCATAGCCGCCAACTGTGCAGATGAAATCACCACCCGTGTTGATTTATTACTTTGCAACCCACCCTTCCATCAAGGGTTTCAAACTGATGAAAATCTAACCAATCGTTTTCTCGAACAAAGTAAAAACCACTTAACCCAAAACGGAATGGCAGTCTTTGTGGTCAATGCCTTCATTCCGCTGGAAAACAAGGCGAAACACTACTTTCGCAACATCACTGAAGTCGCCAACAACAAAAAGTTCAAAGTCTTTGTACTCAGCAACTAGGCAACTATAAAATAATACCAGCAGTACAACTAACGCCATTCAGACAAATGGCGAACGTCAACACTATTGACTTTGGAGGACTGGGCACGCAACACCGAATTGAATGCTACAGGAAATTCATTCTCCTCACATGCCAGTGCATTGGCCCCATAATCGACCGCTATAACATTTTCATAGTCTGGCAATGACAACGTAAATTGAGATCCTGAACAGCCGTCTAAGTGTACGGGTGATACAAAAGCAGACTCGCGAAAATGCGTAGCATCGTCAAAATTTACCACCAGCACACCACCGTTACTGACGACTCTCCTTAGTCTTTTAAGCCAAACTTCATCGACATCAACAGCCCTTGCTGGCTCACCATCTACTTCACCAAACAAGTCATCAATGACGATATCAAAAGCTGGACCACGATAGTTCTCTAGCCATGTAATAGCATCAACATTCAATAACAAGGTGTTTCGGCTTTGCAGTTGGAAATACTTTTTTGCCACCATGATATGTGTAGCATCCAGCTCAAGCCCCACCGTGAGCATTGGCTTAAAGACCTTAGCAAGGACGTTAACAACCGCCCCACCACCAACGCCTAATACAAGTACCCGCAAAAAGCGTTGCTGCCGCAGCAACAAGGCTGGCCCCACCAACAAGTCCCAAATACCACCGTTAAACAAGTACTTAGAATTATATTCACTGTGAAAAACATCGTTGGTATACAACCGATGTGAAGCACCGGCAGCAACAACCTTGTAGTGTGTACCATTAACCTTTTTTTGCCAAAGGATAGCCATTAAGAGTCAACTCGTATGAAAAAATTTAAACGTAGCCCGGCACTCCTAAGAATTTAGACACAGACCTAAAATCATTAGCGAAGCGTGTAGCAAAACATTATAATGCCTAGCGTTTTTATAGGAGCAAAGCAATGTTTAAATCTAATGAATACTTTGATGGTAAAGTGGTTTCCATCGCCTTTCAAACAGAAACCCTCCCTGCAACCGTTGGCGTGATGGCCAAGGGTGACTATGAGTTTTCAACCAGTAAAAAAGAAACGATGCAAGTTACCAGTGGTTCATTAACGGTAAAACTGCCAGAGTCCGACGATTGGCAAACGTTTAAAGCCGGTGAAAGCTTCATTGTACCTGCCAACGTAGTTTTTCAGTGCAAGGCAGATGTCGAAAGCGCATATCTGTGCCTATATGAGTAAATTGATAGGCCTCAATTAAGTATAAATACTTTTTTTAAGCACTGTTAAACGATAGCTATTAAAACCACCGGTCGCAGGTTCTTAACATAGATAATGTTTATAGCTGTTGATAAAACCTAAAAACTGCAAGCCGTAAATCGACTGCAGTTTTTTACTTTTCCCTCCCCGCATTTATTATTACTTCAGCCTCTGCGCACATAACATTAACCTCAGTGTGGGGGTGCAAAATAAAGCCGCCAACCAATTCCGGCCCACACGGCAATGAGCTTTCTATAGCATGCCCATAGTCACGAACAAAAACCCCCTGCGCAGTTCCAAACTTTTGCAACACTGTTTTAGCCGCAGCAGCAGGTGTAATAGGATCTAGTTCACCGGCAAGTAGCAGCACCGGAATATCAAAGATAGCCGTTTCATCGACGCTATCCCGCTCGCCATTAAAATTGCCTTTTAGTCCATTGGGATCAATTAGATTACAGATATCATATTCCTGCAAAGACTCAGTATAAACACGCCATTTAGGAAAGCGCAGAACAGCTTCTCTATACCTATCGGCTGTTACACGGGGATTATCACGGCATTCTACTGCGTAAAATACCCAGTCATTAAACGATGGGTCGAATGCGTTATTAACATACGTCTCAACTAATTGGGACAAACTACTGGTTCGATATTGCACTAACTCATTTAAGGCTTTAATAATATCGGGATAAAGATAGCGGTCGTATAGGCTGCCAAAGATAATTCCCAACAAGCGTTGATCATTAACCAGCACATGATAGGGCGCGTCGGAATACCAACTGGGCACAGTAATCGAAACGGGGGCTTGCTTTAACTGGTGCAACACTTGCCAAAAGATCGCCTGAATAGCCTGTGGACTCTCACAATCGGAAAAACTTTCGCAGGCCCCAAAAAACCGATGAAAGGCACCATCGAGAATTTCAGGCCAATCTGTTAGCTGCCCTTGCTCGGGGGTGTAAAGCGAGTCCAACACCAGCGAAGACACATTCTCTGGGTAGCTTTCGGCCACTGCCAACGCCAGCCGAGTGCCGTACGAAACACCCAATAAATTCCATTGGCTATAGTCCAGACTGGTTAGTAAAGCGCCGATATCTGCAGCACTTTGTCGGGTAGAAAATAGCTCACTGGCGTAGCCAGCCTGCCTCAACCCTGGGTAGCAATCTTCAACAACTTTATAACCTGCGGCCATTTCCTCTGCCAAGGTTAAATCTCGGGCAAGCACCTGGCGACTAAATCTGTCGTAATCACTACACGACCAATAAGGGGTTGCCAAACCAACTCCTCGCCGATCGACTAAAACTAAATCTAGTTGTAATTGCGACTGTTCATACCAGTTTGACCAATATTTGATGCCCTCCTCTGTCAAATAACTACTACTACCCGGACCACCGGGCAGATACATAATGACACCTGAGGTCTTATGTGAGCGGTTATTGCGCAAAATGACAAATGGCAACTCAGCCTTGTCGAAATCTTTGGGACGGTAGTGTCCACACTCAACCAAACGTTCTGCTGGCAACTCAAACCAACACAGACCCAATTCAACACGGTTAAGCGCCTGGGATGAAGTGACTGGCGAAGGCTCGACTTCCGAACGTGCCACAGTATCTGCGAGATGTTCGGCCTGACGATCGCAAGCTGTTAAGCCTGATATGCAAAGCCCTACCAACAACACCCAACTAGCGGAGTACAATCCAATATTGGCCATTAATACTAGCTCCCGGAACCATAGACAGAAGGCCAGGATAGGTTGCTCAAGGGCCCTACTTGCTTCAGTAGCTGATAAAACTCTGGTTTTTGAAAGAACTCACCTTCTTGCGGCAGGATACAAAATTCATACACCCTCCCTTCCAAAGTAAAGACCAACTGGTAGGCATGCAAATAGGTTCTATCGGCGGCGTCACCGCCATATAAATCATCCCCCAGAATAGGTACTCCCACACTTTTAAGCGCAACACGCAATTGGTGAGTTTTACCGGTATGGGGCCGCAACACGTACATCCGCAACCCAGGCACCATTGACCATGAAAAAAACTGAGTAATGGCTGGATTAGCGCGACTGTTAAGCAGCTTCCAGCTACTACGGCGCGATCGTTCCATATCACCAATGAGCGCTCCCTGTTTTTTCTTTGGCTTTTTAGACGCTATCGCCAAATACAGTTTCTGGACTTGATGTTGCGCAAATAAATTACCCAAAGAGGCCGCAGTGCTCGCACTTTTTGCAAGCACAACCAAGCCAGAAGTCACCTTATCGAGTCGATGAACGGGAAATAGTTTGCATCCAAGTTGAACTTGCGCCTGCAGAAAAAAACCGGGGACACCTTGGTCAGCATGAAAATCCACATTAGCGGGCTTATACACAACAACAAATTCACGTTCATCAGCTATGACTTGCAACATCTATTTTCGCGTTCCTATCGTCTGCAAAAATTCTTTATACCAGAGTAAAACCGGTGAAGAATTATCTAAAACATTACAGCTGTTTAGTATGATTATTTTTCAGCTCATTCTCTTGGGCGAAAGCAATGAATAATCTTGTATAAAAAAATCCATTCTCAGTCCAAAAAATTCGTTACATAGACTAGCGCAATAAACGCAGATGACTATACTCTTATCAGGCGCCCGCAAGACTTAGAGCATTCCTGCCAAGGGAGCAGAGACGAAGCTGGTCACCAGTTTCACTGTAGAAGGTGTTAGCAGACTATTAGCCCGGTCTGAACTATAAACACCTGCGTAACAGACCTTTCCATTTGCTAAGTTAAGCGGGCGCTTTTTCTCTTTACTCCCACCGAACCTGCCAATATCACGGCAACACCTTAGTGCTTATATCATTCTTTTGTTTTGTATACACTTAGCCGGCAACGTTACTCAAACTTTTCCGCACGTATTGCCTCATGAATGATTATTTCCGCCAACAGCATAAAAAACGGCTAAGTTTCATGCCGTGGCTATATTACAGCCTAAAGCCCAATCACAAACTCTGGGCTGACGAGTGGCAAACTCAGGTTCAAACGGACTTGTCGGCACTGGAAACCGTTAGTTTCGGCCAAAATTGCTTTCTAGCACCTGAAGCCGCCATATTTGCCGAACCAGGCCGCCCTATTACTATTGGCAACAACACCCAAATCGCGGCAAATGTTTTCCTGCATGGCCCATTGCGCATTGGTAATCAAGTTGGCATAAACCAAGGTGCTAGACTTGACGGTGGTAGCGCGGGCATTAGTATTGGTAACGGAACGCGGATTGGCCCTGGCAGTAATATTTATGCATTCAACCACGGGCGTAAGCTTGAGCAAGAAATCTACCGGCAGCCAGTCAAGTCAACGGGTATTGTCATCGGTAGCGATGTCTGGATCGGTGCGAATGTTTGTATTACCGATGGCGTCACCATTGGAGATGGCGTCGTTATCGGTATGGGCAGCGTTGTTACCAAAGACGTGCTGCCCAATACGGTAGTGGCCGGAAACCCAGCCACTCGTATTGGCCATCGAAAATAACTGGACTACTTACCAAAGAGCCCTTTTAAATCCTTTAGTTTTTGCTGATCTTCCTCGGAAACACTATCGTTAAGTTTTTCTTTTAATTTACTTTCAGCCTTGTCGGTTACCTCAGCCTTAGCCAGTTCCTTGAGTTTTGCCTTAACCGCTTTTTCAGCGTTGCGTAAGATAGGCTTCAAAATAGCTCGCCCCAACGCATCTGGTGTCAAACCCACTGCCGGGTCGCCAATGCTATTCTGCTCAATGGGCGGTAAAGTCAGCGTGTAATTACCCAGTTTTTCAGAAACCAACGTCACCTCATTATTGATGACGCGCAGCTTCTTCACGGCGAGACGAATATTACTCTCGGCACCGTCACTGCCAGAACTGGTCGTTTCGGTAGAGGACCCCTGCATACCATTCAGCAGAGCTTGCAAATTGGTTTCCGCCAAGTTTTTATGCTCTGCAAGTAGCTTCGCTCCATCCAGTGTTATTTCATCAATGACAATAACGCCGTTTAGAAACGAGCTCGGATCAACGTCTAACACGACGCTATCAATAGAAAATAGCTTGTTATTTGAAAAGCCTTCAGGGTTCCCAACGGCAAGTCCCAGTAGCTCACCGCGGCCCTCTGTGAGATGGATATCTGCAGAGCCCAGTTGCACGCTGGTATGGGTAACTTGAGGCCCAACCGTCTCCACGGTTTTCTTGACAATATTGTTAATATCACTCAAACCCCAATAAATCACACCGCCGATCACTACAATCAACAAGCAAATAACAATTAATAAATATTTGATAAGCTTCATCAGACAATATCCTTTTCATTACATAGGTAAATTGGAGCTATTTCCCGTTCAGTAGTTCCAGAAGTCTAGCTTTGACTCCCAGTGGGATTTGACGCAGCGTTAACGTATCGTTTTCCTGATCAAAAACAACGGACTCGCCAAGGCAATCAGATGTAAAACTTAAGCTTACATTTTCATTCCGTCCACTGATACGCACAAATTGGCGTAACTGTTTACGATCTGGAATTAATTGCTTTCTATCCAGCCCAGGGGCTTGTTCAATATATTGACTAAACGCCTCGGGAGAATCTGCATTCACATGCACTGACAAATCCTCAAACCGCACCGGCTCACCGGCTTTGTCTTGCTCAACACAGTAATCAACAATACGGTTTTTCGTTTCCTGCGCAACCTCATCACTACCCAGAGTGTCCGTGTACCGGGAAACTGATTCAATAAAAACCTTAGTCTGAGCAACCGTATCCAGTGGGTCAGCAAATCCTACGGCCTCTTGAAACGTATCAGTCAACACCTTGTCACCGCGACGAAACAATAGCGAAATACAAGCGTCATCATCCCCATTAACAGCACTCAAATTAATCTTTACAGCCAAATCCAACCCTTGTGTATCGATGTAAAGGCAATCGTTGGCGGTTAATTGGTTGTCTATATAGATACCAGCGGCATGCTGAATTACGAAGATATAGAGAAAATCAGCTTCTACGACACTCTCATGACAAAATACAATATGCCCATTGATCTGGCAGTCCTGCTGATCAAGTAATTGGCGCCAATGGGCGAGAAACTTCTGTGTCATCGAAACGAAGCTCATTTGCTCATTGCGGTACTGATTTAGCCACTGAGGAAATGGCGCGTTACCAATCTCATCAGAAAATTTACCATAGCGCTTGCTGGGCTTAGTGACATAGCGCGTTTTTAAGGCTTGAAACAACTCTTCAATCACACCATTTAACGGGAGAGCTTCATTAGCTTCTTGGATATGGACGTCGCCTTCTGGGCCAGCAAAATCAATCCCATGAACGATCCAGGTTTTCAACGACATATATTTTTTCCCAATTTGCACCAATACTGCGCACTAGAGTGCCAAAACAGTGAGCATTATAGTGGTATCTATAAAATCTTCGATACCTTCGCAACATATGAAAAAGCCATGGCTAATTATCCCAATGGAACCACTGCAAGGCTTAAAAGTCTCATAGGCTAGTGCCGTAAGCTGATCTGGCTATAATGGCGCTCTCTTAGTCACATATTTAACGAGCCGATAGACTACACCATGACCAATTGCGCATTTATTAATCAGTTAGCTCAATCATTTAACAACCTATTCCGAAACTGCGTTCACAAACTGGTAATGATTAGCCTTACCTTAGTCGCTTTAAATAGTGCAGGTGTTCACGCTCAGGAACCAAAGAAAGATATCACTTTTTCTGAACTCAGCTGGATGGACAACAACCATATGGTTAAGCAGCGTGAACTTATCGATGATATCGCCCGACTGCAACTAGGCACCCAATTGCAGGGCAACAAAAAAGACCTGGAAACCCTACAACGTATCGTTTACCGGAGTCTGATTAAAAAAGACGAGCGCATTAAACTACAGGCTTTGGGCGTCGTTCTTGGCGACATATTTGTACATGAACTGGGGCTGCAGTGGACCATATTTGAAGACAAGTTCGGACGCTCACGGGCGGTTTGTATCCCTAATTCAGAGAATTGCTTATTCCCGATCACAATGCTATCAAGGCGGATGGAAGTAGGCTTACTACCAGACGTATCGAAAGTTTATGAGGAGAATGCTGAGGCTATTGCTAAGCTCTTGCCCAAAAACCCCTACGATGCCAGTACCCACATTCGCGGCTAATGTAGGCAAGCTAAACAATGACGCCCAATGCCCCATAACCCCTAGTCTGGCGGTCTAACCCGCCACCTCTTGAAATTGGCACGGCTTTTGTCACAGTAAAGTCTCGGTGAAAAGTTATAACGGCTCTTGGCCGAACGCGCAGGCAGATTGCAATCTATACTTAGGTACCGTAACAACAAGTTAAGAAGTTGAATTTTCTATCAAAAGGAGCATGGAAGTGGCTAACAAAGCATTGATATTGGGTGGTGGTGGACCTCTGGGAGCTTTAGAGGTTGGAGCATTAATTGCGTTTGAAGAACAGAATGTCAGGTTTGACCTAATTGCTGGTAATAGTATTGGGTCAATCATTGCGACAGTTTTTACTTCTAAAGCCACCAAAGAGGAACGCATTGAAACCATGGAGGCATTTTGGAAATACGCAGGTATCAACGACCTTCTATACCAGATGTTTCCCGTTAATTTCGTCGCATACAACAAAAACCATGGCCCTACCAATCAACTCTGGGACAACTGGGCACGAAAAGCGATGAAGATGTTTCCAGCTCTCGCACATCCGCAAAATAACATCGAACGAATGGCAAGAGATGCCTTTTTCTTTTGGGGTCAGGCAGGCGCCATGATGGATTTCACACCAAAAAGTGAGGGCCTATCGCGCATTTCATCATTACTTGACCTGTTTCTTGATTTAGACCAGGTTCGCGCCTCGCCAGAAGAGGTATATATCAACGTATTAAATCTAAGCAAAAAGCGGGTGGAAAATATTCATGAAAATGACATCACGGTTGACCATATATTAGCCGGAGCGTCACTACCCTTTTTATTTGTACCTAAAAAAATAAACGGCGATACCTATGCTGAAGCTGCGTACTTCGATGTTCTAAATTTTAAGGGCATGCTGATAGACGAGCGTAAAGATGGCGAAGCTTTCGATTATGTCGTGCCCATCAATATTCTTAAGAAAGAGTTCTTCATGCGCGAGGGCAAGAATCTTTGGGATACCTGGCTGCTATCAATGTTCTTTCCTCTCGCGACAATTGCAGAGGATGACATGCGGCTTTTTGAACTGGAGTATAATCGCGACGGACACATGAACATTTGCCGAATGGACTATGATATTGATGAGGAGCGCATACCACAATTAGTTGACTGGTCTTATTCCAATCAGGAATACCTGCGCAATGTAGGTTATCAAGCGGCGCTCGACTTGCTCGAGCGAGAACCAGGATTACGGAGTTAATTCTTTGAGTACAGGTAGTTTTACCGAAAAACTTTTTTCAGCCAACGACCTGACTACGATATTAGATCAGGTCATGGCGGAAATTAAGTATTTGAGCCACGCTGACGGGGTTATCTTTACCCTGGAGCATGATGGTGGCTATAGCAGTAAAGGACTACTGCTACCTCAGGACTTCCAATTGGTAGGAGAAACCTATTTAAATATCAAGTTTCCCAAAGTAGTAAATCCAGAGGACCCTGGAGATGTGTTTTTTATTGATGAAAACAACATAGATGCCGTAGACCCTTTTATTAAGGACCGATTCGAGAAATGGGCGATGAAAAGCCTTTGGGCCTTCCCATTGCAAATCAATGGAAAGTTCTTGGGGAATCTGTTTATCTTCTATGGCCATGCATCCAATGATTTCAGCCTTATAGACCAAGCCTTATCTGTGGTAGATAAGTGTTTACAACAAACCCTCACCCTTATCACAAACCATAATGAACTGGCAGAATTAAGAAACCAGAAAGCCAAAATTGAACATCAGGAAAAACGAAACACTTACTTTTTTGAAGCCATATCAACCATCAATAATATCTCTAACTCTAAAGAGATGTACGACACGCTTCTAAAAGAGTTTTTGAAAATAACCGGCTTTGATTTTGCACTTATTTATCTGCAAAAAGGGCAACAATTGCTACCTGAAGCCGTTTATTATACCAATCTAAAATTTAAACCGATTTCAGAGCGGTTTCTGAATTACCTGAAAGATAACCCTTACAATCTGGTTCCGGAAGACGGCACGGTACCGACTGCATTTTTACATAAAGAACATTTTTTCTTTCCGGATATTTTTAAAATTATCCACATGCAAATGTCCGAAAAGTCCAGGCGAGTACTTGAAATCATGGGTACGCCACGGTCAGCGTTTCATACACCCGTATTGCATCAAGGAAAACCTATCGGGGTCTTGACACTGGGAAGCCTGGAAAACCCGGTAGAATTATCCGAAGATGACATTCAGAAAATCACATTGCTTGCTTCATTTGTGGGTAGCGCCATTAAAAATGCTGCCCTGTACACAGAAATAGAAAACCTCAACAAAACACTCGAATCACGAGTAGCAGAGCAAACGGCTGAAATTCAAAACCGCTTACAAAAGTATGCCGCACTTTCTGACTTCCTCTCCAACATGAGTCATGAGTTACGAACACCGATGAATGCGATTCTCGGATTCACACAACTTCTCAGCTATGAAACTACACTAACACCCGTTCAGAATGAAAATATTGAAGAGATCAGGCGCGCTAGCGAGCACCTGCTCGATTTAATCAATGACGTACTCGACCTTTCTCGTATTGAATCCGGGCGTATGGCTCTGTCCTTAGAACCCGTTCAACCTCGAAGAGTTATTAATGATTGCCTGCGATTGATGGACCCGCTAGCCAAAGTGCATAACATCACATTAGAAGCGAATTTTAATGGAGAAGATAAAACATTTATCCAGGCCGACTGTATGCGGTTGCGGCAATCGCTCCTAAACTTGATCAGCAATGCGGTAAAGTACAACAAGCCAAAGGGTAAAGTAATTCTCGAACTTACCAAGCTCAATGCCGACGACACGCTGGAGATTGCAGTAGAAGATACGGGTATTGGAATACCTGTCTTGCGACAACAAGAAGTGTTTCAACCATTTAATCGCCTCGGTGCAGAAGCCGGTAATATTGAAGGCAATGGAGTGGGATTACTCATTACTAAGCGCCTCGTAGAACTCATGCGGGGCGAGATAGGCTTTGTCAGCCATCAGGGGCAAGGCAGTCGTTTTTATATTCGACTGCCTATATTACCCAATCACACTGAAGAAATTATCAGTGAAGGCGCTAATCAGGAATTTTTAGGCAAAAACGAAAAAATCACTCTCGAAGAATACAAGTCAGTTCTGTACATTGAAGATAATCAATCCAATATTCGGGTAATGCAGCAACTCTTTACCCACTACCCTAATCTTTCCTTGGACATAGCGGAAGAAGCAGTAATGGGCTTGTATAAAGCGCGAATGAATAAACCGGACTTAATTATCCTTGATATCAATCTTCCGGGGATGGACGGTTTTGAAACGCTGACCATACTCAAACGCGATGAGGTAACCAAAAATATTCCCGTGATAGCACTGTCAGCCAATGCCATGCCTTATGATATTGAGCGCGGCCAGCAAGCAGGTTTCGACGACTACCTAACAAAGCCATTAAACTTTAATGTTCTCATTGCCAAAATTAACAGTTTGTTTTCGAAACAGCCGGCAGATAAAGAGACGCAATAAAACCCGTATTACGGCTGAGCTTCAGCTTTAGCCTCAAGACTTTCGAGAGCTTCTGCCAATGTGGAGTAAAAGCTGCTAACCCCTTCAATCGGCTTAATACCCGCACGCGCGAGCGTCTTCAACGGCTGAAATTGCCAATCAGCAAAACTGATCTGGCAGCCGTTCTTTTCACACTGGACTATTAATTTGTTCATTGCCGCCACGCCACCAGCATCTAACAGTGGCACGCCGTCAAGATAGAGCAGCAGCCCACCGCCCTGCTTAATTTCAGCTGCTAACTCAGCAAACACTCTGTCCGCAGCTGCAAAAAATAGTGGTCCATTTATTTTGAACGCACTCCAACCTTGCGGCAAAGGCTTGGAAATAAGCTTTTTATTATCACTGATATCCTTTGCCCGAGTGAGCGCTGCCAATTCCTGCATAAACAGTACTGAGGCCAGTAAGATACCTACTGTAATTGCTGCCACCATATCAATCAAAACAGTCAACGAAAAGCAGGTGACTAAAACCAAAATATCACGGGTGGGGGCTCGCGAAAAATTCTTGATTACGGATCTGACATCGGCCATTTTCCAAGCAACGGCCATCAACAATGCTGCGATAGCCGGCATAGGCAAATACGACAAATACCGCGCAAAAGATAACAAACCAACCAAGACAACAATGGCATGCGCCATCCCGGCAATCGGCGATTTCCCCCCAGAAGCTACATTGGTAGCAGACCGTGAAATTGCGCCCGTCGCTGCAATACCGCCGAATAAAGGTGCGATCAAATTACCCAGGCCCAAGCCCAGCAGTTCACTATTGGCGCTATGACGCTTACCTGTCATACCATCTAACACTACCGCACACAAAAGCGACTCAATAGCAGCCAACATGGCAATAGCAAACGCCGATGGTAGTAAAGCTGCCATTAAATGCCAGTTAAAAGCAATGTCAGCATCTTTTGCCCATTCCCATGGCCACCTAAACTCCGGAAAGTAGGGTGGGATACCGCCAATTAAAGAACCATCTGCCGCAACATAATGAAAACGACTACCAATCGTTTCGATAGAGTATCCGGCACTAATAAGACCATAACCTAAAAGCGTTGCGAACAATAAAGCAGGTAAATGCGGAGGTATTGGCGATTTTACTTTGTGCCAAAAGATCATTACCAGCAGTGTAAAAACCGCAGTGATTAGGCTTGGTACGGAATACGCTGGAACCAGATGACTAATAGCAATGACTTTGTCGACAAAAAAATCGGGCATGCTTTGCAGTCGAACGCCCAGGAAATCCGGTACTTGTAAGACGATAATGACCAGACCAATACCCGTTGTAAAACCAGCCGTAACAGACTCAGGGATATACTCAATCAATCGCCCCAGTCGTGCATAAGCAATAATTAGCAACATGACGCCGGCCATCATGCTCGCCAAGAGCAAACCAACATGTCCATAGGTTTGTGCAATTGGATAGAGAATAACAACGAATGCCGCTGTTGGCCCCGAAATACTCACGCGACTCCCACCGCTGAGCGCAATTATAAAACCACCAATTATTGCGGTATACAAACCATATTGCGGGGCTACACCACTGGCAATAGCCAGCGCCATTGAAAGTGGTATTGCGATGATACCAACGGTAAGTCCGGCAGTAAGATCCGTCAGTAACGTATTTTTACCATAACCCTCAGAGATTGACTCTCTAAGAGCATGAGCAAAACGAAGGGAGAAGAGATGAGACCGAGAAGACATAAAACCTCAGGAATGCTTTATAGACTGAGAAGAACGAAGCAAATTAGTATTGGAAACCTGAACACGTTGATGGAGCAAATAAAACCAATCTACAGGCCAACTTCCTGCCAGTATATTACTCGATCGTGACCACGATAAGTTTCAAAACGAACTGTTGCGGGGGGTAATTGTACATCATTTTCATAATTACCGTCTTGATCCCAATCATACCGTAACCAGGGAAAGCTTGTTAAATCAACATCCATGGTAAAAAATCCCTGTATACCCGGTGCGCCGACTTGCATCAACGCATCGCCCGTTGCGCTGGCAGTTGCATCACCCAACGTAATCACAGAAGCCCCTGTAGGGTCATAGGCATAAGTTACCGAAGGATTAACACCTATTGGTGCCGTGATAGGATCGCTGGTTATAGGCCCGCTGGCGCCTGCAGAAGAAGTAAAGGTTATGGCCGACCTATCGATAGCCGTACCATCGCCAATTGCCGTCACCCAATCATTGCCATTCCAATACTCAGTACGTAAAGGTACATCCAAGGCGGTTTTTTCAGGGCCCCATACATCCTCAGTAAATAGACGCCCTACTCGCTGACTTAGCTCTCCCAAGAAAACCTTGTCGTTTACGCTATCCAAGGTTGTATCCAAGTCTAAAAGAACCGTGTCGATATCGAGGGTATCGTTACTTTCGTTGGCAACTACCCCCACTTGCAGTCGTTCAAACGGTGCTTCCAATCCGTTGCGCGCAATGACCAATTGGCGGGTATCCGTTGCACTACCGCTGATCCAGGTTACGGCCGAATCATCGTCAACAAGACGACTATTTAGCGAAGACAGTGGTGCAGAAGCATTATTGCGGACACCAAATGAAAGCTCATCTTCGGTAAGCAATGCCAGGTTAGTCGCAATGTTTGTTGTAGTAGAATAATTAGATACAACCATACCGTCAGCGTTTTGCGCTTCGATATCAAATTTCACAGTAAAGGGCTGCCCTGCGTAGGTATAGCCAGCATTCTCGGTGGTTATTGATATAGGGAAAACTTTAAATTGATAAGGAACAAAGCGACCAATCAAATCACTGCTGGAATTATTAATCGAGCCTGCACCTAAATAATCTGACACACTCCCCGTAAACGTAAAGTTGCCTACATTATCAACGGTTTGAGCAAGGGTAACAGAGCCACTGTTTCCAGATAGAATAGCAGCGGTACTCGCACTTAAACTCGCGGCACTGCCGGTTAAAATTGAGTCCAACGAATTACCCAGAGTTACGCTGCCAGCAAAATTTTGTGTGGTGGCGTTATCGCAATAGTCTGTATCGCCAACCCCACCCCACCCTTTCGCGGTAACAACTAAATTAAAGGGCTCACCAGTTTTTTTAAAGGGTACACATGCTACCCCTGAAGAGGCGCAGCTAGCACTAGGATCCTCGCTTTCAATGCAAAACCCTGCGGGCTTGACCACAAAGGCATTACTGCTGCCGGTAACCGTTTTTGTAGTATGGCCGACAGGAAGGTTTGCACTAGCATGTAAGGTGAGCTGTCCGGCATCTGCATAATTAAATACGAATGCAGCTTCCCCATTAACGTCAAAATTTAGGCTAACCGGCTGATAACTTGCAGAACCACCGTCGCTAAAACCACTGATAGTAGCTCCTTCAATGCTAGCCCCATTGGCTAGCGCGCAAGTAGTGGGGTCGTTACATTCGTACGCGAGACCAATGTTCACAGAGCCTCCACTAATTAACGCATCACAACGGCCCGTATTTTGATTTGTTTGCACCGCACGCAGACTTAAAACTTGTTCATTGGGAGCGACATTAGAATTTTTTCCGGATATTTGAGTTCCAATACTATCGGCAATACCGTCTCCATAAAACTTAAAACCGACATCGCTAAAGACCAGTAGCGGATCCTCGCCTCCCGGGCCTGTATCGCCATCAACATCAGTGGCAAGACCATCTGTAATATCAATATTCAACGTAGCCGGAACTAATTTTGTAAGCCCAAGTTGAACACTGGTTTCACCGCCAGCAAAAGTGTATTGGTTACCGGATAAAGTACCGTTACCCGATACCGCGGTCCAACCATCATTGGCAGGGGTAGTACTTAAGGTAATGGTTGTCCCATCGGCAGAGACCGCGCCATGATCGGTGTCATGCGGTGTAATAGTTACCGTGGATTGTTCGCAGGTAATACCTGATCCAGCGTGGGCAATGTGATAATGATCGGGTCCTCTCGCATTACAGGTATGAGTCTCGGCATAAACAGTTTGCACTTCAGCCTCTGTCATCGCACCATTGTAGATACGTACTTCGTCAATATAGCCGTTAAAAGTACGGCTATTGAAGCTCAAGTCCCTACCGATAAATACAGGATCATTTTGAGTCGTCAAGGGACCACTGTCATTGTGAGTCCCAGCCAAAACGCCGTTAATATAAATTTTCTGACTACCATCCCGATACACAATGGCAATATGACTCCAGCTGTTCAAGGGCACTGTAGCGGTGGAATTCATTTCTTTGGAACCACCACCCCACCACCAATTTATATAACCGCTGGCATTGATGTGATACTCGAAATTTTCATCCTTTGACACAATAGTCATCAAACCATCTGTTGCATAAGAATGCGGGTAAATCCACGACGTAACCGTCAGTGCGGTGTCTAAATCCAATAAAGAGTTGTTACCAGGATCATCAATTTTAAGATATCCGGAATCAGGTCCGGTAAAGCTACCGTAAGCACATGTGCCCGGATTACCGGCCAGTGCAGGCGTGCTCGTTTTTAGTGTCGGAAGCCCTGACACGCTAACGGCTTTGCCATGAAGACCATTTCCTGAACTATCCGCCACCTCGTTTGCAGCGCCAACCCAGTTAACATCATCTAATCGCCATTCGGCCACAAGAACGGGAGACGACCCACTGCTGTCACAAAATCCGCCAAAGTCTCCGCCAGTCGAATTTGGGGCAACATAGTTAATATTTTCCTCTTTGCTGACATCGACTGAACCCGCCGCAGATACCCCCCCAGTTAAATCTCCATCTTTACCAATACTGATGTCTGACTGAGAATAGAAATACCCATTAGCATCCACCTCTTTTGAAATATTGATATTCCCCACGGCGTAAACCAGCAATTGACCAGCACCGCCTGATGTATTTAGCGTAGCGCCATTCCCAATATTCAACGTACCACTAACAAACAGACGCACGGTGCCAGTGCCGCTGACGGCAATATTGGACTCTTTGGCTATAGTGATGCTTCCATCAACCCAATAATCACCTGGCGCCAAGGTCAGCGTTCCATCAATGCTCCAATCTTGCTGAAAAAAATACGAGCTCTGGCTCGAAGAGAAGGTAAGCTGTGATTCTTTGCCCATGGTCAGGGAGGTAAACTGATAATCACCACTATTCCCAATGGTTTGAGAGCTTTCTTTTGCAACATTAACGCTGCCATCAGCGCCGTTACCGTATTGAAAAGTCACAGCAGACGCGCTGCCTTGCAATCCACTTGCCGAACAGTTACTTCCAGAACATGCTCCGTTGCCACCAGAAAGGTTCAACGTATTCAGCACGGTTCCACCACCACTGATAACAACATCTTTGTCTAGAGAAATTGAACCTGAAGAACTGTTATTCTGTACCCCATTGGTAAAGATATCGTCGCAATTTACTGCCAAAGCAAGGTTCGATAGAAGCAAGGCGGCGGCACTTAACAAGCCACAACTAACATTGATTTTTATTGTTCTAATCACCAGTTTGCCTATTGTTATCTATGCCTTAGTTATGAATCTATGGCTCGAATTTATGACTCGCCTTTATTTTCTCCACCCTGAACCGGTGCGTGAGCAAGTATTCGATCTGCCAAGCGTGAAAACGGCAAGCTTTGCAGCCACACTGTCCCAGTGCCACTCAGCTCGGCAAGGAATAGCCCTTCTTTACCAAAAAGCATACTGCGCAGCCCCTTCGTTAATCGAATATCGTACGATATGCCCTGAGTAAACCCCACCAAACAACCGGTATCTACCAAGAGTGTCTCATTTTCCAGCTTCTTTTCGATTAATGTACCACCCGCGTGAATAAAGGCTTTCCCATCACCAAGCAGGCGCTGCAGAATAAACCCCTCCCCGCCAAAAAAACCAGCCCCCAATCGCTTGTTAAATGCAATATCAACTTTTGTACCTAATGCGGCGCAAAGAAAACTGTCTTTTTGACAAGTAATCTCCTGACCAACAGTAGCCAAATCAATGGCCAGCACGGTACCCGGGTAAGGTGCAGCAAAACCCACTTTCTTACGCTGAAGACCATCATTGCGAAAATGCGTCAAAAACAACGATTCACCCATTAGCATGCGCTTTCCAGCGCTGAACATCTTGCTAAAGAGGCCCGCATCAGCATTTGCACCATCACCCAGACGAGTTTCAAAGGCAATATCAGCATCCATATAACTCATCGTACCCGCCTCGGCGATCACGCTCTCTTGCGGATCCAGTGTAATCTCTACCAGTTGAGTAGCATTGCCAATAATTTCGTAGTCTATATCATGGCTGCGCATAACAGTTCCTTATTCCTTGAATCAATTTATTAACTGCTGAGTAACTTTCTCACTCATGAGTTTCGCTCTGAATCAGCGGATTTATGATCGCTATAGTGGCCCAGCTTTTTGGACAACTGTTCTCTAGCCTGAGCCAAATAACGCCGGACAACGGCATCATCCATTTTTGTTTCGAGCGTAATATTAAGAGTGTCTATTAGTATCGGTGACAACGTTTGACGAAAATTCTGCTTCACCGCTTTCTCAGAACCATAGAGATAGCGAATCCAACAATCTACACAATCAATATAGTTATCGACGCTGACGGAAAGATACCGCCCCAACGCATTGTGCATACCAACGAGGTTTTTTTCGCCAGGCGCACTTAGATTACTTGGCGTTCGAAAAGTCGAAATCCACAAAAATGGAAACTTCACTACACTAAACAAATAGCCCAGCAAGCCCCAAACGATGATAAAGGGAAGCAGTGGAATAAATATAATAAGCTGTAACACGAGGCCAAGACCTGATCTTGCCCAACTCAAACGTTGAATCCAAGCTAAATGTTCCGGGGCAATTAAATCTTGAATTAATTGTCGACGCTGAATTTTCTTTACCTGCTGATAACACTGATACTCGGGCTCAGTGAGCAACACATTCTTTGCCCCGACTTTTTTGTGCGGTCGCAGCGTCGAGTCCGGACCGCGCCTTGATGGATTTCGCATGCAATAAACCAAATTAAGTAACGTAACCAGTGCAAACCATCATCTACCAGCCTGCTTAAACCTTCTCTACTTTAGGGATATACCACGAACATCCCGACAGAAATACGAACGACAAAGCAAAGTACGCGAACAAATAATTGTTGACTAAACTCTTTACTGTTATCTTTTTCGCTTAAAGTAATTACCTCTATTTTTAACGACAACATCTGATTAAGGCAAATACAATGCAAGAAGAACTCCAACAGATTACAGAAGTCTATCAGCTGTTAACCCAATTTTTTGTCAACTATAGTTTTCAAATAATTGGCGCGCTGATAATACTGGTCATTGGACTGTATTTTGGCCGAAAGCTCAGTCAATGGACTCTGGCATTATGCACGCGTAAAAACCTTGATGTCACCCTGTCCCACTTTATCGCAAGCTTGGTGAAAATTATATTTATCACCTTTATTGCGATCATTGCACTGTCGAAAATAGGCATCAGCATAACCCCTTTTATTGCTGCCATCGGCGCTTTATCACTTGGAGCCGGGCTAGCTGTGCAGGGCCTTCTGTCTAACTATAGCGCGGGATTGAATATCATTCTAACTCGCCCATTTGTTGTGGGAGACACCATTGAAGTACAAGGTGTTTCTGGCCAAGTGCAAGAAGTCACTTTGGCCCATACTGTGCTCACCGATGAAGATGACGTCATGATTACCATACCAAATCGTCATATTGTCGGGGAGATCATTCACAACTCACAAACAGAGACACTCGTACAAGCCATAGTCGGAGTAGCTTATGAAACGGATGTTGAGCAAGCTATTCACGTGATTACCGACGCTATTGCAGGCATAGAGAGCTTGCAGACAGGACGACAAGCACAGGTTGGCATTGATAACTTTGGCGATAGCAGTATCAATCTCTGTGCGCGGGTCTGGGTTCCGACCAAACAATATCATGCATTGAGATTTCAAATTAACCAAGCCATCTTCGCTGCACTTCAGGCAGAAAGTATAAAAATCCCGTTTCCTCAGAGAGAGGTCATGCTGTTACCCAAGGAGAATCAGGGCTAGTCGAGTCTGGATAAAACAGTGTAAATTCAATGTAACTTCGTAATTGAAGGATCATTAGTAAATAATGGTGTTAGACTGGAAAGTCATGTTCCAAGAGTATTTTTGGTAACACAGACTCTAGATAGTCCCAGTCGGTTTCGCTCAGCTCTATATAATTTAAATGTTCTCTACGATAAAAACTCTGACGATCGATTAATTTGGACAACTGTCCAGCGTCTATTTCCGAGGTATTAAGATCGACATATAGGCCTACCTGCGGTAGATAGAAATCTGCACTATGTGAATCAGCCAAAATCCGGTTTATGCCAAACGTCAATTGTCGAACATAAAACCAGTTCGCCAGCCGGCACAACTCTAGCGACGCATATTCATGCCCATCCATACCAATAAAAGTGGTTAGGGTCCGCTGACCGCCATTTAAGCGATTAACAGCACTCTTCAATACCTCATTATCAACTATTGCCGACGGCCAAAGCACGTAAGGCACACCGGTTTTCTTACTTGCCTCCTGTTTCCCACCAGCTGACTGGCCTCGCGAAGTCAGCGACCACCCTTTATGAAGTGCTGACTGCCAAGCCAAGTCCCGTAGCAGCGCATTCATCAAACTGGAAGGCAAGTAAAAATGCTTAGCGAGCTTACTCGCTGATAACATAGGTGAAACAATGAATTGCTCGAATATTCCGTGACTCAGTATTGACGTTGGCCAAACAATATAATTACCATATTTTTGACTTTTACGATAAACACCGCCTTCAAACTCTCCTTTTGCAGTTAGACGCCATGCTCCATCCTCTTGTATTAACCAGCCGGCATCTATCAGGAGCTGAGTTACGGCCTTGAGTGACAGACCGAGCTTTTCTGCCACAGCGGATCGGGATAACCACTCATGACGGAAAGCATCTTCTTTTCCACCTGATTCAGTTTCATCTTTGTCGTTACCGTTCAGCACAATTTTCTCTCATTTAATTTATGTCATCACCTTTCAGGCGCAATGCGCTTCAGCGTGGCGCTGACAAGCCATCGCGTCAGGAACCGCCATACCTGACACGTACCGATACTAGTATAGTTATCTATGTAGCTTATTAAAATTTACGTAAGTAACAAGCAAAAAAAATGGCTACCAAAGCAGCCATTTTCCCTCGTACTCCAATGCAATTAGATACATCAACGCAGAGTAATATCCGATTCAGCTCGGTTAAACTCTACAAAAGACCGAAACGCTGCATTGCCCTGATTACCTTCGAGCTGCTGACGTAAACCTTGACGCTGAGCAACCGTGATCTTACTGATATCACCAGGGTTTACTTTGGTTAACTGGACAACAACGTAATCGCCGTTGCGCAACCGAATCGAAGTATCCACAGGCTGACTTAAAGGCTTAGGCAAATCAAAAACCGCAGCTAATAGCTCTCGGTCCAAACCGGGATTATTTCTATCCGTATCGGCACTTACATGCCATTCAACAGAGTTGTCTTTGGCAAGACTTTCTATGTCCCCACCCTGCCTCAGCTCGGACTCAATAGCAGCGGCTTTCTTAGCCAGTAGAGTCTCTGCCTTGTCACTTTTAAGCTTGGCAGAGACGCTTTCCGCCACCTCAGCAAAAGGCTTAACTGCTTCTGGAAAATACTCTTTCACACGCACGACCGCCACGTGATCTGGCGCCAGCTCCAATACCTGACTATTGTGGCCATCAGTTAATACCTCCTCGCTGAACGCAGCGTTTCGAACTGATGCATTACTTGCGATCCCGCTGCCTTGCGCGCGGGTGAATAAATCACTAGTTTCAATGGTTAGATCAAGCTCATTTGCGGCATCAACAAGGTTTTCTGCATTAAACGTGAGTTCACCCAAACGAGTCAGGATATCGGCTAACATCCCTTCGGCCTCAGCTTGCTTTAAAGCGTTCTCAATTCTGCCTTTTGACTCTTCAAAGCTGGGAGCGGCCACGACGTTCAGTTCTGTCAATTTAATAAAGTGGAAGCCAGCTTCTGTTTCCACTACATCTGATACTTCGCCTTCTTTGAGTTCTTTAACCGTTTTTTCGAAAGCTTCTGGAAATATACCTTCAGTAAAGAAACCTAAATCTCCACCAGCATCACTAGAAGCCACATCGTCTGAAAACTCCTTTGCCAAAGACTCAAAACTTTCACCAGCCGCAAGCCCCTTACGAACACTGTCAATAACGGCTTTTTCCGAACCATCATCTTTAGGCTCAATAAGAATATGCTCAATACGACGTTCAGTTTTTGCCTGATAGTCAGCAACCTCTTGCTCATACTGTGCTTTGACCATGCTGGGGTCTAATTTAACCTTCTCTTTTAGAGCCTCGACAGATATGTCCAAATAGTTGACCCGCACCTGTTCTGGGCTCATAAACTCTGGTTCATTAGCCTCATAATAGGCCTTAACTTCCTCATCAGACACGCTAGTGTTTTCTAAAACACTTGCGATAGGTAACGTCAAATAAGAAAAATTACGCGTCTGCCTGGACAAGCTTAGCAAGCTATCAAGTTCCGCATCGGTGATAAAAGCCGTTTGTTCTACACCTTCCGACAATTGAGATATCAGAGCATCGGCCTTAATAGCTTCACGATAAGTGCGAGGTGTGTAACCAAGTCGACGCAAACGCTCAACAAACAAATTAGGATCAAATTTTCCGTCGCCATCCTGAAAAGCCTTGCTGCTGGTTATCATGGTATCTGCAACAGCGGGAGAGATAGCCATCCCAGAGGACTTCGCCAATTCGGCTAATACCTTGCGTTGAATTAAAGACTGCATTACCGGCTGACGAAGACGCTCGTCACTATAGAACTCTGCGGGTACCTGATCACCGTATTGCGCCAGTATTTGTTGGCGCTGCATGCCTATCGCTCGAAGTAATTCGCGCTCAGTAATTGATTCGCCATTAACTTCTGCCACCTCACCAGGAGCACCACTATTCATAAACAGGGAATCAACCCCAAAAAATACAAAAGGAATCACAAGTATTGCCACAATAAATCCGGCAACAGCGCCCTTCATATTATTCCTTAGCGTCTGTAGCATTTTTGCCTCAACTGTTTTTTCTATATTGCACGTATAACGTGTTACATCGCTTGCGCACATTCAATGCCGCGCTTATGAAAAAGGCGCATCATTTTTGATGCGCCTTTACAGAAACCCCGAGAAAGCAAATAGATCTGTTTTCTCTGTATTTCATTCTCAAGTGCTTAGTTAACAGCATCCTTAAGAGCTTTACCCGCTTTAAAGCTTGGCACTTTCGCTGCAGCAATTTCGATTGGAGCACCAGTCTGTGGATTACGACCAGTTCTCGCTGCACGATCTTTCACTGCAAAAGTACCAAATCCAACAAGTACAACTTGGTCGCCATCTTTCAATGCCGTTCCAATAGTATCAATCATCGCATCTAAAGCACGACTTGCGGCGGCTTTTGGTAGATCTGCAGATGCCGCTATCGCTTCGATCAGCTCGGATTTATTCACACGTAACCCCTCTT
Organism: Cellvibrionaceae bacterium; assembly: GCA_050290265.1. GTDB lineage: Bacteria > Pseudomonadota > Gammaproteobacteria > Pseudomonadales > Cellvibrionaceae > JBNKFV01. Next base: position 101,914 of record JBNKHI010000004.1, on the reverse strand, counting down.
GATTAACTTCGTTCCTAAAATTAGTTTTGGTTTTTTATGCTCTGTCGCGCAAAAGTTCTACTGGAACTATGAATTCATTTGGCTTTTACGCTTTATCGATTACCCAGTAAAACGAACTCAGCTTTATACCAACTGCTTGGTAGCCGGTCAAGAACAGGCCTCAAATTAACACGAATGCCCGAGCGATTGTTTAGTTTTTAAACGGTTTCAGCTCGGGCATACGGCTATTTTAATGAGGCTTTAGTCCTGACGCCTTATCCTCTGTTGTCGCTTTTTGCAACTGCTGATACTCCTCGTCAGTAAATGGCTGAGGACGGTGCTGCAATGCAATCTCCAGAACTTGGTCAATCCAACGAACCGGCTTAATCACCAAGTCCGCCTTGATGTTATCTGGAATCTCTTTTAGGTCCCGCTCATTTTCTGCTGGGATGATCACCGTTTTTATACCACCTCGATGAGCCGCTAGTAACTTTTCTTTCAGCCCGCCAATGCGCAGCACCTCTCCCCGAAGGGTAATCTCACCCGTCATGGCGACGTCTGCGCGGACAGGAATCCGTGTCAGCACCGACACCAGAGCCGTACACATAGCCACACCGGCACTTGGACCATCTTTGGGCGTCGCCCCCTCAGGTACATGGATATGAATATCGAATTTTTCAGAAAAATCCGGCGTAATGCCCAGCACCTGAGACCTTGAACGGACAACGGTCAAGGCTGCCTGAATAGACTCCTGCATCACATCGCCAAGTGACCCAGTCTTGACCATTCGCCCCTTACCTCTGACCGCAGAGGACTCAATCGTCAATAACTCACCGCCAACCTGTGTCCAAGCTAGGCCTGTAACCTGGCCAATCTGGTTTTCTTCTTCAGCGACTCCGTAATCAAACTTTTTCACACCTAGATAATCTTCAAGCTCAACAGAGGTTATCTCCGCTGTAGACAAACTCCGATCTTTTACATGCTTAGTCACGACTTTTCGACACAACTTCGCCACTTCACGATCCAAACCACGCACACCTGCTTCACGGGTGTAGTAGCGGACAATATCTCGTAAAGCGTCATCAGAGATGGTTATTTCGTCATTTTTAAGGCCATTTCGCTTAATTTGCTTAGGCAGTAAATAGCGCTTGGCGATATTAAGCTTTTCATCTTCTGTGTAGCCCGGAATTCGAATGACCTCCATACGATCCAATAATGGGCCAGGAATATTCATCGAATTCGAAGTACACAGGAACATGACATCAGATAGATCGTAATCAACTTCAAGATAGTGGTCATTGAAAGATGAATTTTGCTCCGGATCCAGAACCTCCAGCAACGCAGAAGCCGGATCGCCGCGATTATCCATACCCATTTTATCCACCTCATCCAGAAGAAAGAGTGGATTTCTTACCCCGGCCTTGGACATTTTTTGAATCAGTTTACCGGGTAAAGAGCCGATGTAAGTACGGCGGTGCCCACGGATCTCAGCCTCGTCGCGCACACCTCCCAAAGCCATACGCACAAACTTGCGATTTGTCGCCCGAGCAATAGACTCACCAAGGGAGGTTTTACCTACGCCAGGAGGACCCACAAGGCATAATACCGGCCCTTTTAGCTTCTTAACTCGCTTTTGAACCGCCAAATACTCAAGAATTCTCTCTTTGACTTCTTCCAGGCCATAATGGTCTTCATTAAGAATCGTTTCAGCTCTAGCCAAATCATGACGCACTTTACTGCGTTTCGACCATGGTACATTGAGCATCCAGTCAATATACGCGCGAACAACCGAAGCTTCAGCACTCATGGGGGACATCATTTTTAACTTGTTTAACTCAGCTGAGACCTTAGACTCTGCCTCTTTTGGCATACCTGCCTCTGCCACACGCTTTTCCAGCGCATCAATTTCGTTGCCTTCCTCACCAATATCACCCAACTCTTTTTGTATCGCCTTCATTTGCTCGTTCAGGTAATACTCGCGCTGGCTCTTCTCCATTTGTTTTTTTACACGTCCGCGAATACGTTTTTCAACCTGGTACTTGTCAACTTCAGTTTCAACTAAAGTCAATAAGTGCTCTAAACGCACACGGGCATCAGCAATTTCAAGGATTTCCTGCTTTTGAGCCAACTCCAGAGACATGTGGGCTGCCATTGTATCGGCAAGTCTTCCAGGCTCGTCAATACCAGACAACGATGTCATCACTTCCGCTGGCACTTTTTTGCTTAAATTAACATACTGCTCGAACTGCTCCATTGCTGACCGCACGAGTACTTCACCCTCATGCTCAGGCACATCAACTTCTGGTAATCGCTTTACTCTTGCTGAAAAGTAACTCTCACTATCAAGCACTTCCTCTACTTCAGCTCGCTGCCCACCCTCAACCAGAACCTTAACAGTGCCATCGGGCAACTTCAGTAGCTGTAAAATAGTCGAGATTGAGCCAATGCTATACATATCCTCAGCCTGAGGATCGTCCTCAGAAGCCTGCTTCTGGGCAATAAGCAATACTTGCTTATCGTTACTCATGGCCTGTTCTAGCGCTTCTATGGACTTCTCCCGGCCAACGAATAGCGGGATTACCATATGCGGGTACACAACTACATCGCGCAGTGGAAGTAGCGGGAAGATCGTGCCGGAATTATCGGTAGCGTCAATGTCCATTAAAGGCCTCACTCACAAATCTATCAGTTTCCCATCATTTTAGCATGGGCTCCTGCTATCAGTTGGGGCGCACAGAAAAATTACAAGGTAATAGGAAGAATCAATAACAAAAAAGGCCCCGATAGGAGCCTTTTAGATTACAAAACAAACAACTACTTCTTACGCATCCTATTCTTCAGGGGCAGCCTTGCTTGCCTCTTGCGTTTCATAAACCAGCAACGGTTCTGACTCGCCCTTAACAACCGCTTCATCAACAACAACCTTTACCACCCCCTCTTCAGAAGGAATACGGTACATCGTATCCAGCAGCATAGACTCCATTATAGAACGAAGTCCTCGCGCACCCGTTTTCCTTTCCATGGCTTTTTCTGCCACAGCCTCGAGGGCCTCCTTACGAAAGTCGATTTCAACACCTTCCATCTCAAACAACTTACCATACTGCTTCGACAGAGAGTTTTTCGGTTCGGTAAGGATTTGGACCAACGCATCTTTACTGAGCTCTTCGAGTGTTGCAATGACAGGCAAACGACCCACAAACTCTGGAATTAGACCGTATTTAACCAAGTCATCTGGCTCCAAGTCTTTGAGTAAATCACCGACGTTTTTCTTATCGTCCTTACTTTTGACCTCGGCACTAAAGCCAATACCACCCTTTTCAGAGCGATCCCTGATAACACGATCAATGCCAGCAAAAGCCCCACCACAGATAAACAAGATGTTAGCTGTGTTAACCTGGAGAAATTCCTGCTGTGGATGCTTACGACCACCCTGCGGAGGTACCGATGCCACAGTGCCCTCAATGAGCTTCAAAAGGGCTTGCTGAACCCCCTCTCCTGAGACGTCTCTGGTAATTGAAGGGTTATCAGACTTGCGAGATATTTTGTCTATTTCGTCAATATAAACAATACCTTGCTGGGCCTTTTCAACATCGTAATCACATTTCTGGAGAAGCTTCTGAATAATGTTTTCAACGTCTTCGCCCACGTAGCCAGCTTCAGTCAGAGTCGTTGCATCTGCAATAGTGAATGGCACATTCAGCAAGCGAGCCAAGGTCTCCGCCAAAAGGGTCTTACCACTACCTGTTGGGCCGACTAATAAAATATTGCTCTTACCGAGCTCAATAGCCTCTTTGTCTTTTTTCTTATCACCCAGGCGCAACCGTTTGTAATGGTTGTAAACGGCCACAGCCAATACTTTTTTGGCCCTTTGCTGACCTATAACATAGTCATCCAATATGCCCGAAATTTCTTTCGGACTGGGCAGCGAATCACCACCACCTTCTGTGTTACTCTCTTGGATCTCTTCGCGAATAATGTCGTTACAAAGATCAACGCACTCATCGCAAATAAATACGGATGGCCCTGCAATCAGCTTACGAACTTCATGCTGGCTCTTGCCACAAAAGGAGCAATACAGCAGTTTCCCGCCGTCATCGCCATTATTACTTGTGTGATCGGTCATTAAACCACTCCACTCAGACCACCCCAGCAAGCACTGAGGCTTTCTTCAAATCATGATAAATCCGAGCTAAACACGGATCCTTTGGGCTATTCTACCCACTTTACCCAAAAAGGCCATCAAAGTAGGCCCCATACCGGGGAGATTAAACCTTAAACTCCGCCGGTTCGACGCTCTAGAACTTCATCAATTAAGCCAAACTCTTTGGACTCCTGCGCACTCATAAAGTTGTCGCGCTCAGTATCTATGCCAATCTGCTCGACACTTCGACCTGTGTGAAAGGCCATTAATTGATTTAATCGCTCTCGAATTTTCAAAATTTCCTGAGCATGTATATGGATATCAGACGCCTGTCCCTGAGCTCCACCGCTCGGCTGATGAATCATCGTCCGCGCATTGGGCAGGCAAAATCTCTTACCTTTGGCGCCGGCTGTTAGCAAAAATGACCCCATGCTACACGCCTGACCGATACACATCGTACTAACATCAGGCTTAATAAACTGCATGGTATCGTAGATTGACAAGCCCGCAGTAACAGAACCACCTGGCGAATTGATATACAAATGAATATCTTTGTCTGGATTTTCTGCCTCTAGAAATAGCATTTGAGCTACTACCAAGTTGGCCATGTGATCTTCTACTTGCCCCACCAGAAAAATTACACGCTCTTTTAATAATCGAGAGTAAATATCGAATGATCGCTCACCACGAGCAGTCTGCTCAATGACCATTGGCACCAGGCCACTGCTGGTTACATCTGACGAGGGCAAAGAATGGTTTACATAAGTCATGATACGAAGTTTTCCTTAAAACACAGATAATTATAGTGCTGAAGAACTGTTTTACTAAGTTTCGAGAGAGCTTAACCTCGAAATGGCGGAGATACCAGCAAGAGAGGAATTTTAGGCAGGAAAGTCGCCGCAGATGACTGCGGCGAGAACAATCTGTACAGAAAACAAGCGCCTACTGAGCGGCGCCGTCCTGTTTTAGTACTTCTTCGTAGGTAGACTTTTCTTCACCTACTTTAGCTTGCGACAGAATATGATCAACAACCTGATCTTCCAGCACAACAGACTCAACACTAGACAATAGTTGGCGATTATTCATGTAATAATTCACAACTTCTTCTGGCTGCTCATAGCTGGAAGCCATTTCTTCAACCATGCTACGAACACGATCAGAGTCAACCTTAATGTCGCTAGCCTTAACTACCTCACCAACAATCAGTCCTAACGCTACACGACGCTCGGCCTGCTCTTTGTACATGTCATCCGGCAGTAAAGATTTAAGATCCAAGTCTTTTGCATTCCCACCAAATTGTTGCGCCATCTGATTTCGAAGGGCATCAATTTCCGAAGCAACCAACGCTTTAGGCAAGTCAATTTTGTGCAACTCAACCAACTGATCCATTACTTGATTTTTAAGCTTGTTCTTGGCCGCATTTTTTAACTCACGCGCCATATTGCTTTTAACTTCGGCACGAAAATCAGCTTCGTTATCAGATTTAACGCCAAATTTCTCAAAAAACTCTGCATCTAAAGCTGGCAATTCCTGTTCTTCAACAGCGTTAACTTTAACCGCAAACTCTACAGCAGCGCCCTTCAATTCTTCCGAATGATAATCTTCGGGGAAGCTAAGTTTTAGCACAGTTTCAGAACCAGCTTTCAAGCCTACCAGACCGTCTTCAAAACCTGGAATCATTTGACCAGAGCCTAGCACCAGATTCTGACCTTCACCCTTTCCGCCTTGAAACTCTTCGCCGTCTTTTGTACCGACAAAATCAATATTCACGCGGTCATCTAACTTGGCTTCACGCTCAACTGCAGTCCAGCTAGCCTGCTGTTTACGCAAAACATCCAACATCTTGTCGACATCAGCATCTTCAACTTCAGCCAAATACTTAGTCACTGATATGCCTGAAAAATCACCCAGAGCTACCTCTGGATAAACTTCAAATGTCGCCACATACTCCAAGTCTTTGCCTTCAGACATTTCTTTAGGCTCAATGCTTGGCTGGCCAGCAGGAGTAACCGATTCTTTCTCTACGGCCTCGTAAAACGAACGACTCATTACTTCGCCTACGACTTCCTGACGGACACCCTCACCAAAACGCTGTTTTACCACCTTGAAAGGAACCTTTCCTTTACGGAAGCCATTCAAGCGGACGGTTTTGGCGGCGTCTTTTAAGCGTTTTTCAACTTCACCATCAATTTGAGCTGCCGGCACGCCAACAGTAATACGACGCTCCAATCCTGAAGTCGTTTCTATAGAAACCTGCATGATATTCCTCACGAAGAAGTCTGATTTGGGTCATTCCAGCCAGAGTAAGGCGAGATAGAAAGCACACCTTGCAACAACAACTCAAAACAACTCTAGCCACCAATGAAAAGTGACCTACTTATAAATGGTGCGGACGGAGAGACTCGAACTCTCACACCTTGCGGCACCAGAACCTAAATCTGGCGTGTCTACCAATTTCACCACGTCCGCAGAACTCACTGAATTATTCAGCACAGCGTTATAAACTTTCTAGAATCAGCTTGCAACCCTTTGATTTAACTACGTAAAAGTAGTTTTAATCAAACCAGTGCGCGCCAAGGGGTGGGAATTGTGCCACAAGCAGATATGCTGTTCAACAAAGAAATCAAAGTTATTGATGCTTTAAGAATAAAACCGCTTTTTTATACCAATTCTGTAATTAAAACCTTTGGGCCAAGCCTTTTTAAAAAGGCTTACCAGCGCTACACATACTTACACAAGCTAACGTCACGATTATGGCCAACTGACTACAATCAGACGCGCATCCTCTGTAGAAAGATTCCTAAACCGGTAGGGCCGATAGGGTTTTATATGGAAAGCACTGCCGGGCAACAAGAACTCTTCTACCCCGGCCAATACTAGCGCCAATTCCCCAGCAACAACAAAGCCTAACTCACATTCTGCCTTCAAACACCTATCACTCCCCCACTCGGCGCCAGGCTGGTATACAAAATGCCTGCAAGTCACCGCATAACCGCCTTCTGATGCCGCAATAACTGTACTTGTGACACCATCACTGTGCCACTCAGAGACTAAATCCTCAGGCTTGAAAAAGGCTGTATAATTCACACTGGAATCAAAACTAAAAAAATCTCCCAATGACATAGGTATGCCACTCAAGACCTTTTCCAGAGAACTTACCGATGGGCTTACACGGCCCTGCTCAATCATAGAGATCGTGCTATTTGTAACACCGGCTCGCTTTGCGAGCTCCCGTTGCGATAAACCGTACATTAACCTGAGGGTACGTAACTTAACCCCAACTTCTACAGCCATGCTTACATCCACTAGGAAGAACTAATTTTACAATCCGCAGACGACTAGGAGGACAAGCGCGAACTATCAATTATTCTCACTTGCCACCAACTATACTGTCACAAATCGATAACAATGCAGCAAAACGCTATATAGCACCCACGAAAACGCCAAACACTCTCTTAAAACATATCCTGAAAAGGGTTGTTTTGCGGCAACGGAATATCATTCGCAAAACCTGGCATATGCAATACTTCAGGGCTCAATTTAATGACAGACTCATCAATCAACCCTTCATCAAAATGATAAATAGTTTGAAAGTTACCCCGGAGAGCTGCTTGATTATAGTCCTCTGCCAACGCTCGAACGTTTACCCTGCGCTCACAATAACTATGGAAAGCCGCTTCCCCATAGCGTTTCGTCAACATTTTTTCAACGATATGCGGTGCAAGCACACAAGCCGATGCATTATTACCACCGAACCCTTTTGCATTTAGAAAAGCGACATCAATGCCCTGCTCTCCCGTAGGAATATCACTCACAGAAAGATGCAGCCGCTCCTGATGAACATCGTCGGCGACCTTATCGATAGTTTTAATCCCAGGAATAAAACCATGCTTAAACACACCCAAAGACGACATCAGTTGATCACCACTGGCCGGCCCAAGTGAATGCCCCAAGTACGTTTTTACTGCCGCTACCGGCCAATTTTCAATACCGAAAGCCTTTGCTACAAGATCAAAAATTGCAGATTCAGTTACCCTGTTTTGCGGAGTACTTGACCCATGCGCTTGGACAAAGCTGCGCTCCCTAACAGCGCTTTCGCCAAGCATCGCTTTAGCGGCGGCCACCGCTTTGGCCAAAGTAATGTAATTGCCGGGCCCAGGGGATGAAATAGATTTCTTTGGTCCATCTGCATTCACGAAAACATCAGTCACTGCACCATAGATGTCTGCACCCAGCTGCATTGCCAAAGCATCATCCATTAACACAACAAACTGCGCAGACTCACCAATAGTAAAACCACAATTTTCACCAAAGGGCCGACTGGCGCGTCGGTGGTCCGGGTCAGGAACGTTATCGAGGGCTCGTAAATTATCGTCGGAGGCTAGCGCCCCCATCGTCGCATAACCATCCATAACCTCTGGTACGATTGGCGCCTCACTGCCACCCACAATAACCACCCGTCGCCGGCCACTTTTGATATCTTCTACACCAAGGCTCAAATTATAGAGAAAGCTCGCACATGCGCCGGCCATACTGCCAGTCACACCGACACTGCCCAACAAATACGCATTAATAAAATCCGCAGGCATCGAATTGAAGCCCAACGCCAGTTGCTTGGTGGAAACACGACCGCCAAGCAACCTTGATTTAAGCAAGCCTCCATTTCCATCAGCGTCAAGCTGACTCATAATACTGCTAGCATACACACCCACTTCATCGGGGTTAACCGCATCGATAACGGTCTGCCAATCTATCCCGAGAGAATTAATTGCATCAGAAGCACCTGCAACTGTGAGTTGCAAACCGCGAGGGTGGAAGCGCGAACGATAAAGCTCAGCTGGATTAAAGCCTGTAGGCAGCTGCCCGGCAGCCTGCACTGGGAATTCCCGATAGCTATCGACCTTTAATTCCGTGTGGGCACGAATTGTCACTTTAACTTGCTTATTATCATCAGCAAGCGGCTCAACGACCCAGCTTGCCGGCAGCGGCTCAGGTAAATCGCGTGCGCGCACCAAAAATTCAATAGCCTGTTCGCCACAGGGGGCGACGTCCAATCGCTTGTGCCAATGAGTATTGTCCACATCAAAATAGGACTTCTCAATTCTACGAATCAGAGTCCCATCCATCACCTCTGTACGAACAAGCTCTACGAGGGCCGAACGCCCATAGACCTCGCCATTACGTAGATATTGTCCATCACGCACTGTCGCAAGCCCCATCATGACAGCCAAGCCAGCAATGGTTTCCTCTTGCTGACTTATCGACAAACTATCCAGAACAGTCCGACAGTAACCTTGATGAAAAGAACTGCGCCCAGCGGCATTAAAGCCACCAAAACCAACAATAACAGGTAATTTGAACATTGAGTTATAGACCTTAAGAACATCACGCAACGATAGAATAAACGAGAGTGTAAGGCTGGCCTACAAAGATGATGATGGGCATAATAGCCACTCGTTATGGCATATCGGCCACCATTGATAAACAGCCAATACACCTCACAAAAAGAGATCTATCGCATGGCCCCCAAGTCCACTGTCAATATGGCATTTTTCATCTGTGATGACATGCTGGCGACAGGTACATCACTCCCTATGGAAATGCTTCAGGCAGCAAACAGTGCCGCTGCGCTACACTTACCCGCAGCACCAAAACTTAACATTAAGACAGTTGCCTGTAACAACCATAAGATCCACACGCGAGCAGGTTTCCAACTGCTTCCAGATCAAACACTCAAACAAACCGGACAACTAGACCAAATATTCTTACCTGCACTCTGGCGCAATCCCAGAATCGTATTAAAAAGAGAGAAACCGGTTATTCAATGGCTAAAAGATCAATTCGCCGGGGGAGCTGCATTAAGCTCAGTTGGTACAGGCGCCTGCTTCCTTGCAGAGACAGGCCTGCTAGATCACTTACCGGCCACGACCCACTGGCATTATTTTGATCAATTTGAAAAGAACTACCCTTCGATTGAGCTGAAAAGGCAATATTTCATCACCCAGGCTGAACGGCTTTACACCGCAGCCAGCGTCAACTCGTTAGCAGACCTAACGATTTATTTTATTCGTCAACTCTTTGGGAAATCGATCGCCACTCACGTAGAACGACACTTTTCTCACGAAATTCGGCGATCAATGGAAGATACAGGCTATTTTATGGCACAGCCGCATGGCCATCCTGATGAGCAAATCGTTCAAATTCAAGACTGGATAAACAGCAATTACTTCAAATCAGTTACTGTATCGTCAATCGCAGAAAAATTTGGCATGAGTGTCCGCACCCTCAATCGCCGTTTTAAAGCAGCTCTGAAACAATCGCCAATACAATACCTCCAAGCTGTTCGAACCAATACAGCAAAAGAACTATTGCAAACCAGCAACTTTACAATTAGCGAAGTTGCTTACAAAGTCGGCTATCAGGATGCGGCACACTTTACACACCTATTCAAAAAAACAATCGGCATCACGCCCACACAATACCGAGTTACCGTTCGCGCTAAATTATTTAGTACAGATTAATCCTTTCCCAAAAATATAAAATTACACTTTCTTAAATATAACAACATCACTGCCAACAATAGACAACTCAGCCTGCCAATAATTTTCTAGCCACAAGAACGTATCCATATGAAAAAAGATAATATGCGTGGGGTCATTTTTATAGTGCCAACGACTAAAAGATTCTCTATCTACCACCCTCTTAGTCATCAAACCAAGATGGCCATTCATATTTAACTGCGACCACAATCCATCAAGAACCTTTCGCGGATCATGCAAATGTTCCACAACTTCAGTCGCCGTAATAAAATCAAAAGACCGCTGTTGGTACGACTCATCGGGATAAAAAAACTTATCATATAGATCAACAGAATGACCTTTCGCTGCAAGCATTAAAGACAACGTCGGCCCTGGACCACAACCAAAATCCAAGCCTTTACTATCTTCAGGCAAGCGCTCCAACAAGGGGGCTGCCAATTTATTTAGAAATGCCTGATACTGGAGATCCAGAGGATTGTTTTCATGCAAGTCATATTGTGCTTTTTCCTCTGCATCACTCAACCAGAATGACGACGGAACAAAAACCAATGAGCAGACACCGCAACAAAAATATTCCCGACGGTTATCTTTCGAAAAGGCAGTAACGTGACCACTGAAGCACAGCGGACATGCGTTTTTTGATTGAGACAAAGATTGATCTCTTAGAGTAGGTTTAAACAACAATAAGCCGCATAAGCGGCTTATTGTTTACACTAGTTATCAAGTAGAAATCAGGCTGCAGATTGCTCCGTATCTTTTACTAGTCGAGCCTTTTCGCCACTCGAAATTTTTATCTCCCGAGGCTTCATGCTCTCTGGAAGTTCGCGCTTTAACGCAATATGAAGCAAGCCATTTTCGATCCGCGCATTCTCTACACGCACATGATCTGCGAGTTGGAAACGGCGCTCAAAGTTTCTAGCTGCAATACCTTTGTGTAGATACTTTCGACCATCACTGGACTCCTGCTTACTTCCCGTAACAGTCAGAAGGTTTTGATCTACTTGAATAGATAACTCCTGCTCGGCAAAACCTGCAACAGCCATCGAAATTTGATAAGAATCCTCGCCTGTCAGTTCGATATCATAAGGCGGGTAACTGGGCTGTCCCTGTTCGCTTCGCGATACGTTGTCCAGCAAGCTTGCTAGACGATCAAAACCAATAGTAGAACGGTATAAAGGAGAAAAATCTAAGTTACGCATAATCATATCCTCTTCACTCTTTGAGCAATATGTAAAGTTCAGCCCATCTAACGATCGGGCCTTCAGTTTATGCAACCCTCCTTAGAGCGGTTACATTACCTATATGCGAACGGGATTTGTAATTTCAAGAGCAAACTTAAAAATTTATGCGACACAGCTTTCTAAAGCGTCCTCAAGCCGCGAATAATTAAATCTAAAATCGTGTTGTAACGCTTTTTGGGGAACCACGTTCTGCCCGCCTAACAGGAGTTCTTCTGCCATTTGACCAAACAATAAACGCAGTACGAACCCCGGGGTAGGAATAAAAGTCGGACGATGTAAAACCTGGCCTAATGTATTCGCAAACACCCGGTTCGTAACTGGATTCGGTGCGGTGCCGTTAACTGGACCTGAGATATCGGAATGAGCAATCAGAAACAAAATGAGCCTGACAAGGTCTTCCCTATGAATCCATGACATCCATTGCTCTCCATTCCCCATAGGGCCGCCTAAACCAAGTTTAAACAGCGGTAGCAGCCGAGCCAAAGTCCCGCCACCAGAATCCAAAACAATGCCCGTACGCAGCAAACATACGCGACTACCCATCGCAGTAAACTTTTCCGCCTCAGCCTCCCAAGCAGCACATAGGTCATGAGAAAAACTGTCGGCAAATGCACTTGTTTCTACGAGCACTTCATTGCTTTGACTGCCATAAAACCCAACGGCAGAACCACTGATAACCACTGCCGGCACTTCACGTTCAGAAAAAACCCTTACCAATTCCTCCGTGACACCTACACGACTGTCTAACAAGAGTTTTTTTCGCGCCGCAGTCCATCGTGAATCAGCGATGGGCTCGCCAGCTAGATTAATTATAAGATCCGGATTATCCGTGTCGGGTAGCGCACTCAGAGACCGAAAACAATGAACTCGCTGCTCTTGCGCAGCCTGCGTCAGGGAGGGCTTTTGACGGCTATAAAGCCACAAGACGTAACCTTCTTTGAGTAACTCACGACAAAGCAGTTTACCAATAAAGCCTGTGCCGCCAGTGACTAAAGCAATTTTCTTTGGCGATTCTGACATGACAGCTCCAGCAACTATCCAGATGTTTTATCTCACTTGGACAACTTCAGTTAACGTTAACGATCTGTTATTAACTATAGCTGAAAGTAACTCAAGCCAGATTTTCTTACACATACATTGACACAATGTTACGTAAAGAATTCACTTTTAGACGTTGAGGAGCCTGTTTCCCTTTACTTATCTCGATTAACCACGTTGCAATTGCTCAACAATGGGCTTTAACACCGTTTCCCAGTCTGACGCCGTTATTGCCCCCACATGCCGATAACGAATAACGCCGTTTGTATCAACAATATAAGTTTCCGGCGCGCCAAAAACGCCCAGATCGATACCTAACCGCCCGTCTTCATCTGCCACATTGAGTATGTATGGGTTACCTAGTTTGGCTAACCACTTTTCAGCTTGCTGGCGGTCATCCTTATAGTTAATACCATAAATGGGAATGCCTTCCTTTGATATTGCCAGCAGCTCTGAATGTTCCGCTTTGCAGGCAAAACACCACGTCGCCCAGACGTTGACCAGACTTACCTTACCTTTTAGCTCCGTATGATTAACAATACGCTCAGGGTTCTCGATCGTCGACAAACTAAACGAAGGCATAGGCTTGTCAATCAGCGCCGATGGCATGTAGGTAGGATCAAGCGATAAACCTCGCCAGAACAACACCGCCAAAACAACAAAAATGCCCAGCGGTAAAAACAGTTTAAAACGGCCCATAGTGTTTCCTGAATCTTTTACAATTAACTCGAATGCTAATCAACGAGCCACCAGACCCAACAAAGCGTCAACTTTGTTGAGTGGCAAGTGTGCTCGGCCGTACACTTTTGTCGGTTACAGGCTTGGCGGCTTTCGCTGTCAAACGATAACGCTTATCTAATACCGCCAGTAATCCGCCGATTGCCATTAACAAAGCACCCAACCATATCCAGCGCACAAGCGGCTTGTAGTGTAAACGCACCGCCCAAGCACCATTTTCAAGTGGTTCACCCAACGCTACATAAATATCCTTAAAGAAGCCTGCATCAATAGCGGCCTCTGTCATCATATTCCCACCGGAAACATAACGACGTTTTTCTGGTGCTAATTGCGCGACAAGTTTGCCATTCGTGTAGATGCTCAACGAACCACGATCAGCCATATAGTTTTGCATCTGAATTCGCGAAACACCATCAAAGCGATACTCGTAACCACCTAGAGATAACGACTCACCAGGCGCCAAACGCACATCACGTTGATCGCTATACACCGTCGCTATTACGGCACCAATAATAGAGAACGCCATACCGATGTGGGCTACTTGCATCCCAACATAACTGCGAGAAAGCTTTCTCAGACCTAGCCAAACAGATGCGGAATGGCGGGTCTTGTTATGTATGTCCGCTATCGCAGAAAACACAATCCAGCTACCCAGCATCACGGCAAAAGCAGCGCCAATCTTATATTTTTCATAAGCAAAAGGAGCCGCAACCCCTACCAAAATTGCAGCAATAAGGGGCCAATGCAATATCGCCCACACCTTCTCTGGATTCGTCTTTTTCCAGTTAGCATGCAACCCAATACCTATCAGCACAGCCAGAATAGATATTAACGGTGCAAAAAAGAAATTGAAGTACGGCGGCCCAACAGAAATTCGTCCCAACCCTAGAGCATCAGCCACCAAAGGGTATAGTGTTCCTAACAACACCGTCGCCATAGCAACGACAAGCAAAACATTATTGCCAAGTAACAACGCTTCCCGAGACAACCAAGAAAACGTAGCAACACTTTTAACCTGAGGCGCACGCAGACCATATAGCAGTAACGACCCACCAGTAACAACCAAGAGAAAGCCTAGAATAAAGACCCCGCGCTCTGGATCATTCGCAAAGGCATGAACTGACGTAAGCACCCCTGAGCGCACCAGAAATGTTCCTAGCAGGCTCAGTGAAAACGCTATGATTGCCAATAAAATTGTCCAGCTTTTAAAAACTCCACGCTTTTCGGTAACAGCCAAAGAATGGATTAATGCGGTACCCACTAACCAAGGCATAAACGATGCGTTTTCTACCGGATCCCAAAACCACCAGCCACCCCAGCCAAGCTCGTAATAAGCCCACCAACTGCCCAAAGCAATGCCTACCGTTAAGAACGCCCAAGCAGTATTGGTCCAGGGTCTTGACCACTTAGCCCACGCGCTATCTAAGCGCCCGGACATCAGCGCTGCGATAGCAAAAGCAAATGCTACAGAGAAGCCCACATAACCCATATAAAGCATCGGCGGATGAACAATAAGCCCAAAGTCCTGCAACAACGGATTCAGGTCACTACCTTCTGCAGGCGCATTAGGCAATATTCGATCAAACGGGTTTGACGTTAGGAGCATAAAGAGGAAAAAACCAACGGCAATAGCGCCCATCACGGCTAACACTCGCGCCAGCATATCGACAGGCAGATTACGGCTAAAGATACTGACAGCAAACGTCCAACCGCTTAATACCAAAGCCCACAATAATAGCGAGCCCTCGTGTCCGCCCCAGACAGCGCTGAACTTATATCGGTCGGGTAACAAGGTATTAGAGTTACCAGCGACATACTTCACCGAAAAATCATCATGCAAAAACGCCCACGCTAAAACCACAAACGCCAGCAACGTAAATACAAACAAACCTGCGGCCAAAGGTCGGCAGGAAGCAGCCAGAACTGGTTGGCGCCAGTAAATACCCAGCATAGGCAAGACCATCAGGGCAATCGCCATAACGAGCCCGATAATCAACGCGAAATGGCCTAATTCAGGAATCATATTGCATTACCTCACACGTTTTTTGATGATCCGCTGAATTGGCGGCATTCATTACATATCCGTCTGCGCTTGGTTTATTCTGCAGCGTCTCAGCCACTTCCGGCGGCATATACGTTTCGTCATGCTTAGCCAATACTTCAGAAGCCATAAACACACCGGCAGCCGACACTTCGCCATTCACTACCACAGCCTCACCTTCAGAAAACAAGTCAGGCAAAATTCCGGTGTAATTAACTTCCACATTGGCAACGCCGTCAGTAATCAAAAAAGCGACCGCCAAACTTTGCGGATCGCGTTTGACACTGCCGGGTAACACACACCCTCCAGCCCTGATGCGCTGCTGAATAGGCGCCTCACCCGAAACAATCTTTTGGGGTGGGTAAAACAGATTAATATTTTCACGCAATGCGTAGACCAACAGGCCTACCGCCACACTGGCAAAGCACACAATGAAGATCACTAATATCAGACGTTGCTTACGTTTAGGATGCATAACTCACTCAACTATTCACTATAAATGGATTACTTTGCGGCCTGCTCAATACGCAAACGGCGTTGCAGGCTTCGCTTTAATTCACTTTTCTTGCGCAGCGGTCTAATCACCAGAAAAACCATTGCCATTATTGTTAGCCCGTAGCAACTCCAGACATAAGGACCATGCCCTGCCATATGCAGAAACGCGCTTAGAGATTCAAACTGAAAAACCATTCTGACTACCTGGTTGACTAAAAATTCACTTTTAACAAATAGGGCTTAATGAGCCATAAACGCTATGGCTTATGGCGTTTTTTCTGTACCTGCGCTATCGCCCAACAGAAGCTCCTGGACCCACTTAGTGCGCTGCTCGCGACTCAATATTTCAACACGTGTTTGCAAGATCAATGCGAGTGCATAAAAAAAGTAAAACCCGATGATCATCACCATTAACGGGTACCACATACTCGGATCAATGCTATTTGGTTCAGTAAACTTGATACTGGCGGGCTGATGCAGCGTAAACCACCAGTCAACCGATTTGTAGATAATAGGAATATTGACGGTGCCAACCAGGGAAAGGATGGCACACACCTTATTCGCGGCATCCTGGTTTTGGTAAGCATTCTGTAACGCAATCACCCCCAAATACAGAAAGAACAGAATCAACATTGAGGTAATACGACCATCCCAAACCCACCAGGTGCCCCAGGTAGGCTTGCCCCAGACCGCACCGGTAACGAGGCCAACAAACGTCAAAATAGCGCCAATGGGTGCCGCAGACTTCATAACCATATCCGCCAGCTTCATTTTCCAAATCAAACCAACGGCACCGGCGATTGCCATCACGTAATAACCCGCCATAGCCAACATCGATGCGGGAACGTGGATGTAGATGATTCGGTAGCTGTTACCCTGACGCGCGTCCATCGGAGCAAAACCAAGCCCCCAGACACAGCCCACTACCAGCAACACAACTGTTGCAATACTTAACCAAGGCAGCCAGATCGAGGTTTTTTGGTAGAACCAACGCGGCGAGCCTAATCGATGAAACCATTGCCAATTCACAAACACTCCACCCCAATACAAATTTAATTACAATTAATACTTATTCTTAAAGCACCGGCTGCGGCAAAAGGCGCCAACAAGATAGACAACGCCAAAAGAGCACCGAGCACTGCTAGCTGAGCCTGATTCGGCATATTATCGACTGCACTTTGCACGGCGCTGGCACCAAAAATCAGCACAGGTAAATATAACGGCATAATAATGAGTGACAGCAACAAACCACCTTTACGAATGGCCACTGTCAAGGCAGCCCCAATTGCCCCGATAAGACTCAAACACGCGGTTCCCATTAGCAACGTCAGGATCAACGGTGCGAATCCTGCCGCCGGTAAGGCCAACATTACCCCGAGCACTGGCGCAAATAACGTCAAAGGCAATCCCGTTACCAGCCAATGGGCAAGAATTTTGGCGAGCACCATGAAATATAATGGCTGCGGCGTCAATAACAGTTGTTCCAGCGTGCCATCTTCGTAATCACTACGAAACAAACCATCCAGCGATAACAACGTTGCCAATAAAGCAACCACCCAGAGCATGCCGGGCGCCAGCCGCGCCAACATTTCTGGCGCAGGAGAAATACCTAGCGGCACCATAGTGATAACAATGAGGAAAAACACCAACGGATTAGCCAGCTCGCCGCGATGACGATAGGCCAACAAAAGATCTCGACTCAATATGCTATAGAGCGTTTTCAGCAAACTTGGGCCCATCGCCGTTTCTGGGTGAATCTGGCCAGAATCAGACGTTGAGACTTCCGGTCTAGCTTTCGTTAGGGAGGAATTCATATCGCAGCAAGATCCAGCTCAGGTTTAAAGTCGGCCAAACTAAGCCTGCGAATGCCCTCAATGCCCATATCCTGATGAGTCGTCAATATTACCGCACCGCCTGCCGCCACATGCGCTTGCATTCGCGCTTCCAAATTAGCGACTCCACGTTTATCAATTGCCGTAAAAGGCTCATCCAGTACCCACAATATGGCTTTGGATAAAAACAACCGGGCAAGCGATACCCTGCGCTGCTGACCAGCAGAAAGCTGATAACAAACGACATCTTCATAACCTGTCATAGCAACCGCCGCTAACGCCTGCTCAATTGACTGATCTTTATCTGAAATCGTTTGCCCTTCCAGTCCCATGTACCACGTCAAATTTTCTCGGGCCGTGAGCGCTTTTTTGATACCAGGCAAATGCCCGATATAGAGTAAATCTTGTAAAAACTGCAGTTTTAACTCGCTAATTGACCGACCCCGCCAACGTAACTGCCCATCAAAACTATCAGACATTTGGGTAATCAGTCGCAGTAGAGTCGTTTTACCACTCCCATTTGGCCCTTCCAGTTGCAAGATATCACCAGCACGGAGTGTTAAGTTCAAGTGACTAAACAGCAGGCGCTCGTCTCTTTCACAAGAAATGTCTCTCAGCTCCAATAACGGCTCAGAATAATTTTCTACTAACACGTCAGACAACAAACTACTCCGCAATATGATAATGACCAATCCGGCACGCGACGGGATTATACCTAAAGGTCAGCGCGCATTGCTTAAAAAAAGCTCCCAAATTGTACGCTAGTCAAACCAAGGGATTATAACGACTTGCTAGCAAATGTATTGCTCTGATAACGTTCATTGGCAGTAAACGGCTGTTAACCCTAGTGGCAGACACCCAATCAAACAGGTCCCGCGCATGAACAACACTCCCCTACCGCCAACCGCAGGTGTCAGCTCCCGTGCGCCAACTGACAGTAATCGTCTATTATCGTCGGGCTTGGAACAACAGCGCCAAATCCGGCTACAGGCTATCCAAACCATCACTGGACTAAAAACTGAAGAAATTACTCAAGCCGTTGTAGAAAAAATCACGTCGCGGCCATTAACAAATCAGGCCAGTGCAACTCAATCAGCGGATCGTCTCCCAGCACCAGGGACAGCCACACAACCCGCCCCCCTGCCAACAGGCTTAACGTTACCGGCATCAGGCACACCGTCTCCAGGCCAACAACAGCTCCTGACATTGCTGGCAGAACTCAAAAACACCCCCACCCCACCCCAGATAAACCAAGCTGACCTTAAAATCGGTTCAAAGGTGCTCTCCGTCCTTACCTCGCTTCCTCTGAAGCAAGGACAGCTTATCAACCTCAGCTTAACTGCCGCTGGCGACCTGAAAATTGAGGCCAACAGCCTGAATATCAGCAAAATAAGCGCTGAACTTACCCAAGCGTTACGGGAATCACTGCCTAATCAGCGGCCAATCACCGAATTAATGCAACAATTGAAACAAATTGTCCAAAACCCCGTACTGAATCAAGCCTTACTGACACCGACTCTGAGAAGACCATTAACGCAGGTTTTACAGCAGGCTTTGCAGGTAGCGCAAAAGGCTGATACTCCAGCACTGAAACAGGCCATTGCCCATAGCGGGATTCAATTTGAAAGTAAGTTACAACAAGCCACTGCACCTGTAGCAGGTGCTCCCCATACTGTAACAGCCAGCTCTCAAGCTGTTGTGCAGCAGGATCTTAAGGGCCTCTTGCTCAATCTGAAGCATGACTTGGAAAAAACGACGGCATTTGCGGCCTCCCAAGCGACAACAAAAGGCCAAACGTCAATCGCTACTAGCTCCCCCCCTTTAAATACCCACCCACCAGCTAGCGCCAACAACCCAGGTACTGGGACGAATACTGACAAAGCAATGATATACAGCCCTACTGGACGCTTGCTAAACAACATACCAGAGGCGAAGGGAACAGAAGCAGCACCGATACCTAATCTTGAGCGCGGCGCCGGTGCATCAGCGCTGGCCAGTACAGTCCTTGGGAGCAATACGCCACCAGACGCTGCAAAAGTAACTGGCAACCCAATGCTGGCAACAACCCTACCTGCATTTACCAGCGCACTAGCCCAATTTTTTGGTGGTGGGGTCAAACAAGCTGGCGAATTTGATATCAAACAGCTACGCACTCAGATGACGGTTTTACTGCATCGACAGTTGCTGCAAACACTGGCGGCCATTACGGGTAAACAAGCAGCCTCTCTCAGTCGCCAGCAAGCAACCGGAAGTGAAGGTTCGACGCTATTACAATGGAACCTGGAATTACCTCTGCGAATGGGAGAACACATTGTCCCCCTGTTTATCGATATTGAAGAAAAGCCCGAGCAAGACTCTGAAGCAAAAAGTAGTGATACAGAAAAGACTCGGCGCTGGGAAGTACGTATGTCATTCGAACTCCCCGATGAGGGCAGTCTGCATGCCCACATTCGTTTGCTGCAGAGCACGGTTAGTGCGTCACTGTGGGCTGAGGAACCGGGATTATTGGCGAAAGCGAAAGGTAAGCTAACCGACCTGCGATCAAATTTGGAAAAAAACGGAATTACCGTTGATAAGATCGACTGCCAACACGGTAAACCACCTGCGCAAGCTAATGCTCTTGGCTATGCACTGGTAGACATCAAAACCTAGGATTACATGTATGGAAAACGCAGCAATTGACGAAGAAACGCTCCGCAAAGCTGTTGCGCTTTACTATGACGGCAGTAACTCACCCACCGTGACGGCTAAGGGCATTGGCGAAGATGCTCAAAATATTATCGATATTGCCAACCAACATAATGTTCCTTTGTGCGATAACCCCGCGCTGATTGAATTATTAATACAGCTGGAACTCGGCGATGCTATTCCTGAAGAACTTTATATCGCTGTGGCTCATATTATTGCCTTCGCTTACCAACTACAGGGCAAAACTCCGGACGATTTCAACGATTAAATTCTGGACGAAACCTGAAAGCGGTGGCACATTTAGCAGAACGGGCAGCCTAACAGGAATTAGCTATGACAGCTCCGCTTATCAGTGTGAAAGAACTGGCTGCACTAAAGCCCGAAAAAACCGTTATTTTTGACTGCCGTTTTTCGCTGCAAGACCTCTCTTATGGTAAACGCAGCTATTCAGAGGGACATATCCCCGGTGCTTACCGGCTTGACCTCAACGAGCACCTTTCAAGCTCTATCAAACCGCACGGCGGGCGCCACCCACTTCCTGATACTCAACGGCTATGCACCACCCTGCGCGACGCAGGTGTCTCGCCACTTGCCAACATTGTTGTTTACGATGACCAACGCTGTGCCTTTGCTGCTCGCGCCTGGTGGCTACTTAACTACCTTGGTCTGACACAGGTGCAAATACTGAATGGTGGCTACAGCGCTTGGATTGACGCCAGCCGACCTGTTGACAGGCGAGCCCCAGCGCCACAAACCGGCCATTTTCACCCTCAGGAAAAAGCCCATTGGGTATGCGATTACAAGCAAGTTAAAGCCATGATCGGTGACAAGGCTTATGCACTGATTGACGCTCGTGAACCGAAACGCTACCGCGGCGAAGAAGAACCCATCGACCCGGTAGCCGGCCGCATTCCCGGAGCCCTGAATTACCCCTGGCAAGACACCACTGACGAGAATGGTTATGTGAAGTCCGAGCTATTTCAGGCCTCGCGCTGGAAAAACTTGCCACGCGACAGCCAGCCCATCGTCTACTGCGGTTCAGGCGTCACCGCCTGTGTCGATATTTTGTCTCTCGTTCTCAGCGACCGTTATACGCTGGATGAAATTCGACTTTATGCCGGCAGTTGGAGTGATTGGTGCAGTTATGGCGACGCTGTGCAAAAATCACACTGAATCCATTCCACACTCCACATTGATTGAATACGCCACTAGCAGGGAAAAGCCGGCCGGCCGCCCTGCGCAGCACTCACTAAACCGCAATATCCAGTGGGATTTTTATGTAGATATTGCTGATGGTAAGGTTCTGCATAATAAAATGTCTGGCCAGAACGTATTTCTGTTGCAATGGGGTCTAGACCTGCTTTCTCCAACTGTTGTGCATAAGCCTTTTGCGAGGCTACTACAATATCCATATCGCCGTCTGATAACACATAGACCGCGGAGCGATACTGTGTACCTACATCGTTCCCCTGGCGCATGACCTGAGTCGGATCATGACTTTCCCAAAAGACAGCCATAATGGACTGCAAACTGATCTCGTCCGGTATATAGGTAACCAATACTACCTCCGTATGCCCTGTTAAACCCGTACAAACCTCTTCATACGTTGGATTCGGCGTATACCCTCCGGCATAGCCAACGGCTGTTGAATAGACACCGGGCAAATTCCAGAATTTTCGTTCTGCGCCCCAAAAACACCCCATTGCTAAAATAATTTGCCCATAGTTATGGTCAGAAAGGTACTCAGCAGACATAAGCATTGGCGTACCGAGTACTGCATGTCGCTCAGGAATCGATATCGATGCCGAGCGACCAGGTAAAGCTCTATCCGAATCAACCATCACCGGTGTAGGTTTGTTAAAAAATCTCATTATTGACCTCCTGAAAAACTGCAAATACCGGCGTTATCGACACGTTATGGGTTCCTTAGCAGCAACAATAACTCGTCATGCAACCCTAAAATGTCTCAAATCGCGATGGGAAACTCCGCCTCATTTACGCTACTATCTACTCCGCCACCATGTGCACCCAACGGTTGTGATGAATTTTGGGGCTTTGTACGATTCAGACCTTAAATTAGATTCAGCTGCAATCAGCACCCTACTGTTAGCAGCATTACTCCTAAAGCTTAGCTTATAACAGTATTGAGCTTATAGATTGCAATTTAAAGTACAGGAAACTTGCATGTCTCAGGCTGACCAGGACGCCCCATCAGACAACAAACCTTCGTCAATTGACGACGCTTCTCCCTATTTTGTGGCTGTCGATTTAGGCTCTAACAGTTTTCATATGCTAATCGCTAAACTTAATAAGGGTCAGCTCGAGATAGTCGATCGTGTTAAAGACATGGTGCAAATAGCACGCGGGATTCAAAACAACGCCAGACTGGCAAACGATGCCATTGAGCGCGCCCTTACCTGCCTGGAGTGTTTTAAAGAAAGAATACGACAAATACCTGCATCGCAAGTGCGGGCCGTAGGCACCAAGGCGTTGCGGATGGTGGATAACGCCGAAGAGTTTTTAGCTCGAGCCGAACAGGCACTTGGCCACCCCATACGTATTATTAGTGGCTATGAGGAGGCGCGCCTGGTCTATGCCGGTGTTGCACATACCCTGTCTAATGACCCAGTAAAGCGGTTAGTCGTTGACATAGGTGGCGGCAGCACCGAATTTATTATTGGCCAGCAAATGCAACCCTGGCTCATGGAAAGTTTAAGTATCGGCTGCGTCACCTATACCGAAAACTATTTCGCAGCCAATACTACCAACAACCAAATCTCCAGTGGCATGTTGCGCAATGCCTATCTCCAAACCTGTGCCGAACTAGAGTTAATTGTCCGCCGCTATAAACGTACAGGTTGGGATATTGCTATTGGTACCTCCGGCACTATGCGCGCTATTTCAGACAATATGCCGGAACAAACTGCAGCCGGAGTTATCACCCAAGCCGGGTTACAACGTCTCTATCAGGCTATGTTGGAAAAAGGCGGTTTGCAGATTAGCGGGCTGACACAACAACGACTAGACGTATTACCTGCGGGTATTGCTATTCTCCTGGCCATATTTGATCAACTGGGTTTAAGCGAAATACATGTCGCTACAGCATCGCTTAAAGAAGGTCTGATATACGACACCATAGGCCGACTCCACGAGGAAGATACGCGGGACATCACCGTAAAAGACCTGTTAAAACGCTATCGGGTGGATAAAAAACAGGCCAAACATGTGAGCCGATTGGCCCAACATTTGTTTGGGCAACTTAATCCGCCCCCCATTGCCGATATTAATTTAAAAAAATTACTCAAGTGGGCCGCAAAGCTACATGAAATTGGCTTGAGTATTTCTCATTCAGGCTACCATCAGCACGGTTTTTATTTGCTAGCAAACTCTGACCTGGCGGGATTTACCCAGTTTGAACAGCAAATTTTGTCAATCCTGGTGGGCGGACATCGTCGCAAATTCAAAAACGACCTGTTGGCACCTATCGATACTCGCCACAAAGAAGGGTTACTACAAGCCATCGTGGCTCTACGTTTAGCCGTTATATTAAACCGACGACGCGAAAAAATTAGCATTAAGCCCGCAATCACCATCGAGGCCCATGATATCTACCTCACAATAGAAAGAGACTGGCTCGACCAACACCCGCTAACTCAGCGTTCACTTTCCCAAGAAGGTGATTATCTTGGAAAAATCCAATACAGCTTATGGGTCAACGACGTGTTACTAACACCACAGACAAACCTGACAGCAACAACCAGCAATACAGCCGCGCACTGAGAAGAATTGGTTTATGATCCGTTTAATTCCCCTGATACTCTTAATCTTGGCCATACTTTACAGTATTCGCTATATCCGCAAGCAACCACCTGAAATCCGTAAAAAACTTACCCGCAAAGCAATCCTGGGAGGGCTGATCATCACCCTTGCCGTTCTTCTCTTAACCGGCAAATTACATTGGGTCGGCATCGCTGTTGCAGCCTTGATACCACTGCTGGGTAAAGTCTTTTCACTGGCAATTAGAGCACTGCCGTTCTTGCAACCCTGGCTGGCCAAACGCGCAGCACAAGCGCAACAACACACTCAGGAAAATAACAATAACACTGCACCGAGCAGTTCAAACATGAGCACAGAGGAAGCTCGATCCATATTGGGGGTGAGTGCTACTGCAACGGAACAGGAAATTATCGATGCTCACCGAAAGCTGATGCAAAAAATGCATCCTGATCGCGGTGGCAATGATTACCTGGCAGCCAAAATAAACCTGGCCAAAGATCATTTACTAAAGCGATAACCTGAAAATAGCAATTTAACGTTTTCTTGCAAGCAGGTGAATGTAGCGGCCCAACTGCCAATAAGGTGAAAGCCGCGAGTGTTTCAATTCCATTTCAACAATTTCATCTGCCTTTTGTTCTCGCAGCACTGGATCAAAAATATAATCGTGAAAAACTCGTATACCACTACAACAGAGAATATCCAGAGGTAGCTCGGCATACCAGCTTAATACATCGCTAGGCTTCAGTGGGTTCTGCGGCGTCAAGCTGCCGCGATAGCCTTTGTATGAACCTTTACGAATTTTTTTAAAATTTCCACGTAATAAATTTTTATAGATAGACCCATCAAGATTATAAAACGTTAGCGATAAAAAGCCGCCAGGTTTCACACTATCACTCAGCACTTTCAACAATGCTTTGGGGTCTGCCACCCACTCCATCACAGCATGGCAAAGTACGCCATCAAAAGGCTCTTGGTTTGCGTCAGCAACATTCTGAATAGAGTCATGAAGAATAATGACCCGATCAGCCACACCCGCTTCTTCCAGCTGCCCCCGGGCATAAGCCAACATGTTTTCCGAAATATCGCACAGTGTGACCTGATGACCGCCCATGGCAAATTCAAGGCTCATTTGCCCAAGGCCGCCACCGGCATCGAAAATATTCAAAGGTGTTGCACTATTTTTTTCTGGCACAAATTCAGCAAAATCTTTTTGCAGCACCTGTAAACGAACACGTCCTTTATTGCCACCATAAACATTGCGCTGAAAACGGCTAGCCAGATCATCAAAATTCCGATCTACCGCAAGATCAGTGTCTGAAGCTTTAGAATGTGTAACCAAAAGAGAAACTCCCAAGCACAAATATAGTCAACTGAAAACCCTACAAATAGAGAGGCTGTTGAAAAAACAGTGGCGTAGTATACTCGCGTCAGTCTTTTCACCACTATAAACATTTACCCATTATGTCGCCGCCTAAGGTACAACCAGCAAACCCTACACAGAATTCGGAATCAGAACCATGCTGGTTTATTTACATTATTGAGTCGGATGATGGTTTGCTGTACACGGGGATCACCAATGACCTGCCGCGACGCTGGAAACAACACAGTGGCGCAAAGAGCGGCGCAAAGTTTTTCCGGGGGCGCAAGCCAGCCTGCTTAAGGTTTGTCGAAATGGCTGCAAATCGCAGTCTGGCGAGTCAGCGAGAAGCCGCTATTAAAAAACTATCACGAACTCAAAAGCTGGCGCTCATCAGCACCCAAAACAGCAACGATCTCTACAAACAACACCTAACACCACCCGAATAATGGCTGAACAATGCCTAGAGAAACGTGCAAGAAATGCTTAAGACCCTTGCGTACATGTATTTGTGCGCTTGCCGTGCGGACACCCACCGAAACCCGGGTCACCATTCTGCAGCACCCAAACGAACATGGGCATAGCAAAAATACAGCGCATTTGCTCCACTGTTGCCTACCTAATAGCCGCATGCTCGTAGGACTGGATTTTGAACCAACTGACGTGCTCATCGAATCCGGCAGCAACCTGTTACTTTATCCAGACTTAACTCACTCAGCACCAGCAGAACCAACCTCAGCACAAACAGAAACTGTCCAGCTTATTGTGTTGGATGGCACCTGGCGGAACACTCGACAAATACTGCTCAGAAATACCTGGTTAACCAGGCTTGGCCGGGTCAGTATCCATGGGGCCAATAAAAGTTTGTACCATATCCGTAAAGCACAACGCCAACACCAGCTTTCAACCTTCGAAGCTACCTGTTTTGCACTCGAACAACTGGAGCAGAATGGTTTTTCCAAAGATACCCTGCTACACACTTTTCAACAGTTCGTTGAGCAGATAGCACGTTTTTTACCCAGCACATCGCCCGACAACTAATCCAATACTCAATATACCCGTCGGAGACTGTGCTTGCCTGAGTACCACCCATTACAATCTGATACCGCCTAAGACTATAATGGCCAGCACTATATGCGCTGGTTCCTGCGAGCAGGTTTGTGACACAGCATTCACACCAGCAGCCCTGATATTGCCAACAATGAGGTTTTCATGAGTTCTACGGTCAACGCGCCCTTTGAATTGCTCCGCACGCAAGAGATCGAATCACTGCATATCACCGTCGAAGAATATCGCCATAAGGTTACCGGTGCCCAACACATCCACTTGAGTACCGACAATCAGGAGAACGTCTTTCTGGTTGCCCTGCGCACGGTCCCACATGATTCCACTGGCGTCGCCCATATTCTGGAACACACAGCCTTGTGCGGCAGTGAAAAGTACCCGGTTCGCGATCCGTTCTTTATGATGATTCGGCGCTCGCTAAATACGTTTATGAACGCCTTTACCAGCTCCGACTGGACTGCCTACCCCTTTGCCAGCCAAAATCGAAAAGACTTCAATAACTTACTGGATGTCTATTTAGATGCGGTGTTTTTCTCGCGCCTGGATGCTCTGGATTTCGCGCAAGAGGGGCATCGTGTTGAATTTAGTGAGCCCAACAACAGTGACAGCCCCTTGGTATTTAAGGGGGTTGTTTACAATGAAATGAAAGGCGCTATGAGTTCAGTGCCATCTCAATTATGGCAAACAGCGTGTAAATACCTCTTTCCAACAACAACCTACCACTATAACAGCGGCGGTGAACCCGATTGCATTCCTGATTTATCGTACGCAGAGCTAAAAGCATTTTATAAAACCCATTACCACCCAAGTAATGCTATTTTTATGACTTTCGGTGATATTCCAGCCGCTGAACATCAAGCAAAATTTGAAGAAAAAGCGTTGCACCGCTTTGAGCGGCTAGACGAAGAAATTCGCGTAGGCGACGAAAAACGCTACCAAGCCCCGGTACGTGTGCAAGAGTCCTACCCGGTAGGCAAAGAAGACGAGCTCGACGGTAAAACGCACATAGTATTGGGTTGGCTACTTGGCAAGAGTACAAATCTGGAAGAGACGTTGAAGGCGCAGTTGTTAACCAGTGTTTTGCTAGACAATAGTGCTTCTCCACTGTCACAGGCATTAGAAACCACTGAGCTCGGTTCAGCACCGTCACCACTGTGCGGGCTGGACGACTCACAACGAGAACTCTCTTTCCTGTGTGGTATTGAAGGCTCCGAGACTGAAAAAGCGGACGCAGTAGAAGCGATGGTACTGGATGTTATTCGCCGCGTAGCGGAAGACGGTGTTCCACAGGAGCAAATTGAAGCGGCGCTGCATCAGCTGGAATTGCAACAACGTGAAATTGGCGGAGACAGCTATCCCTATGGATTACAATTAATTCTCACAGCACTGAGTTCGGCAACCCATAGAGGCGACCCTATCGCGCTGTTAAATCTGGAGCCAGTACTTAACTCCCTACGCGAACAGATTAAAAATCCAGACTTTATAAAGCTGCTAGCTAAAGACCTGCTACTTAATAACCAGCATCGCATTCGTCTCGTTATGACACCTGACAATGAGTTATCAGACCGTCGTCAAGCGGCAGAAAAAGCACGTCTCGAATTAATAAAACAAGGAATGTCAGAAGCCGACAAAGAACAAACTATTAATTTGGCCACTGCGCTACAAGAACGTCAAACGCGCAAAGATGATGAATCAATTCTACCGAAAGTTGGCCTGGAAGATATTCCCAAAGACTTTGCAATTCCCTCGGGCCAGCGGGCGGACGTCGCCGGCACACCGTTGACTCGCTACGGTGCCGGTACCAACGGCATCGTTTACCAACAAGCTGTGATTACCCTACCCCAACTTACGGAACGTCAGTTACAACTATTACCCGTCTATACCATGTGTTTAACAGAGCTTGGGGTTGGTGATAAAGACTATCTGGCGACACAGCATTGGCAATCCCAAACCGTCGGCAGTATTAATGCTTATACCAGTTTACGCGGCACCCCCTCTGACCCACAAAACGTTACCGCTCATTTGACACTGTCTGCTAAAGCACTGACTCGCAACTACGCAGCAATGACAGCGTTGATGAGCGAAACACTGGATAAAGTTCGTTTTGACGAACACAGTCGTATTCGCGATTTAATCTCGCAGGCCCGCTCTCGTCGCGAGCAAAGCGTTACGGGTAACGGTCACAGTTTAGCGATGACAGCGGCCACCGCAGGTATCAGTTCAACCGCTGCTCTTAGTCATAAACTCAGTGGTTTAGCCGGAATTAAGGCAGTAAAAGCCTTAGATAACAGTTTGAAACAGCCAGAAGCTCAAGCTGAGCTGGCCGCAGAATTGGCAGAATTACACGAGCTTATTAAACAATCCCGAAAACAATTTTTGTTAGTCGCAGAAGATGAACAACTAGACAATTACCAACAACAGTTAACTGCGGGCTGGTCACAACCCACAGCGGTCAAAGACCACGAAGCCAAGATCACCGAATTTAATTTGGCGCCGGTTAATGAAACCGTTAAACAAGCCTGGATTACCAATACGCAAGTCAACTTTTGTGCTAAAGCTTACCGAACGGTGCCTATGGCGCACACTGATGCCCCGGCATTAACCGTGCTGGGTGGTTTTTTACGAAACGGTTATCTACATCGCGTCATTCGCGAACAGGGCGGTGCTTATGGAGGAGGCGCTAGCCAGGATAGCAACATCGGAGCATTCCGTTTCTATTCATACCGAGACCCGCGACTGGCAGAAACACTCACAGATTTTGACAATGCTATTGATTGGTTAAAAACGCACGAGCATGAGCCACAACAATTGGAAGAAGCCGTCCTCGGAGTCATCAGTGCTATCGACAAACCGAGTTCACCTGCAGGCGAAGCTAAACAAAGTTTTCATGCAGAGCTGTATGGCCGCACACCAGAAATACGCCGCGCTTTTCGTGCAGCCATTTTGACGGTGACACTGGACGATCTAATACGCGTGGCCACTACTTACTTTATTCCAGAAAATGAAAACATTGCCGTGGTTACCAGCAGTGCACAAAAGGAAGATCTTACCAAACTGGGATTAGAAACAATCTCACTGTAAGAATTACTGAACTAGAAAGTCGTAAATTATCTTTTTCACTGCAACCAAAAAGGGGCTTACATAAAAGCCCCTTTTTGGTTTATCCCACTTTAACAACGTATTACTACAAACAAATTTTACGGTGTCGATGCGGGACACGGCCCCGTTATACGACTCCCATCAGGCATATAACAAATACCATTAATGGTAAACTGTCCATTTTGAAATTCGCCCTCGTAGCGGCTTCCATTTTCACTCCAATACGTACCCTGCCCGTGCTTCTTGTTCGCGGACCAGTCTCCTTGATAGCGATCGCCGTTACTATAATCAATAGTGCCAAACCCATCCCGCTTACCGTTAGCCCATTGACCAGTATAAACACTACCAGATACCCAATTATACTGCCCTTGCCCCTGTGGACGGTTATTGGCATTACACTGACCAACATACTTATCGCCTTTTGGATAAGTTAATTTACAATTTTTCACAGGCGCATTATTCACTGGAGGCACCGAGGTATTATTAGCAGCCAACGGCTGTTGTGCAGACGCTGCTGATGAGGCCGTGT
Organism: Cellvibrionaceae bacterium; assembly: GCA_050290265.1. GTDB lineage: Bacteria > Pseudomonadota > Gammaproteobacteria > Pseudomonadales > Cellvibrionaceae > JBNKFV01. The sequence continues at coordinate 71,355 of JBNKHI010000004.1, read as the reverse complement.
CTTTTTGTTTCTGTGCAGTATCAGCGGCGCTGTTGTTTTGCGAAGCTACTGCTAATGGCTTTTCCTCACTGAATGGCTGGCTAAATACTGTAAGCAACACAGTGATAACTATTGCCAACGTAACGATACCCAAAACGAGACCAGCTACAATACGGTGCTTTGATAGGGAGGATCCAGCAAACACTTTTGTCGCAAACACATTTTTCTTAAAGCCAGCATCCGCCGGGCCGGGCCGATCAGAGTCCTGCTGTTCGACAACAGGGGCTAACGTACCTACCGATGCGCCACTCACTGGCTGCTCTCGCTCTAACTGAATATTAAAATGTGGCACTACTGACCCATCGGCTAAAGCTATTCCGCTTTGACTGGCTTTATAGCTAACGACCACATCAGCATTTCGCTCAATAGGCTGTTTTACATCAAGACGAAGACAAGGTTCCTGGCGATGCATTGAAGCGTGTAAATAGCTTCGATCAACAGCTACTGAGATACCATTTAACTCGACAACAAAATCATGAACGCGAATAGGTTGTGGGCTTTTTACCGATTGCGAAAACAGGATATCAATATGGTGTTCGTTCGCCTCAGTTATGTAAGCACCCGCAGTTCTCATCCACTGAGTAGAGTCCTGCTCAGCATCATTATCGGGTACAAATAACTCCTGTTGCTTGGCTTTATCAGACTCCGGTGGTTTTTCCCGCTTTTCTAACGGCTCTACTTGCCCCGTGCTCTCACTCTCTTCGGCAAGCCGGGTTTGCAGCGCAACCCTGGCATCAAAACGACCAATCGAATCGTCGCTCACCAAAGAATACATAAAGCAGTACTTAGGTTGATAAGTCAGCAACAAATGCCCGGACAGCGGTTTAGCGGTACTGACATTAAAACGTAAACAGCTACGGTCCTCACCAGACCGAGATAACGTAACACCCTGTATCTCTAAGGCACCTGATTCAGCGGGGTCAGCGCCGTCTAGCTGTAGGGTAAAATCTTCAGGTTCCGGTTGAATATCCTCATCCAAGGGGTGATCTATCAGCAGCTCGAGTACATTCCCGGCAACGACTGCAGACAACACCCGAAGCTGCCCAGAGGAATGGTTGTTCGATCCCATATTGCTACCTTTACCAATAACTTCAATACACCGGGCTTTTGTCGCCCAAAAGAATAAGGCGCATATAATGCCGAGTTTGCTAGCCCTTTGCCACAGAGTAACCACAACTACCCACAAATTTTGCCAAAGCAATTGAGCACACTGGCATACAAGCGAGTCTTGCCGCGCCCTCGCGAGGCGATTCGTCGCGAATTAGTACCACCTGAAAATTTCATCATTAAAGGTTATACAAGGCTGATATTCTTTACTAAACTCAACAATGAGGATCGGACATTGGCAGCAGAGAATATGCTCCAGAAAGCCGTATATTCATCCATCAACCACTAACGCTTTAACGAAAAAACATTTACTATCGATGACATGAGCGTTTCATCGGCTTATATAGGGCATAAGCTCAATTGACAGTAATGTCAGAAAGCTGGTGAAAGTTCGCCACAATAAAATACTGAGAATGACCTTAAGGAGCGGGAATGATTCACTCTATAGATGCTGAGAGCTATATCATAGGAAACCCAGTCACGTTCTATGAAGACACCGACCTGTTTCAGGCAATACACGTATTGCTGGAGCAAAAACTAACAGGCGCTACAGTTATTAATTACGACAACGAGATTATCGGTGTAATCTCAGAGCTGGATTGCTTAAAAGCCATACTCGACGGTGCTTATTATGGCCAGGTTGGCGGCTCTGTCGGGGACTACATGACCCGCAGCGTGCAAACCATTGAACACTCAGAAGGTTTAGACATATTAGCGGTTGCCAAACTCATGATAGACGGTAAGCGTCGTCGCTTACCCATTGTTGCAGGTGGTAAATTTATTGGCCAGGTCAGTTGCCGAAGTATTCTGCAGGCCGTTAAAGACTTTGTTGCAGAACATGATCCCAGTGAAGATTCAGTTGTAGAATAAGCGACTCAATACAATCCTGATAAGTACATACACTGTCGTAGCCAGCCAGTTTAGTGCAGTACTGGTTGGTCGCGATCCTCTTGACAGCCTACACATCAATTAAAAAACCCTCTCATCTGGCCTGTTACCCACAGGCATACGTCCAATGGCGCCCTCTCCCGCTAATTGTTTAACCTAATAAAAACAGCTGCCAATATTCTAAATAAACACTAGACCGGCGTCCCCCTGCTTGTTTTTTGAACTAAGCTTTAGATTCGTTACAGCAATGCTTTATAAAAATAACAAATAGCCTCTCAGGCAGATGACGGAATTAATCAACGCAGTTAAAGGGAAAAACGAGCTATGCAAACACCCATCAAAAAACCATTAGCAAGCGCTATTTCACCACGCCTGATAGCCCCTGGCATCGGTCTGATCGCTGTTTTATCCAGTGCCAACCTTCTGGCAGCAGACGAAGTTATTGAAGAAGTGATGGTCACCGGTAGCCGGGTACTGGGTAGAACAGCTGAAGACCTACCCGTACCTGTTGATCGGTTGCTCGCTGAACAAATGGAAAATACCGGGCAAACAGAAGTAGGCCGAATGTTACAAAGTCTGGCCCCTTCATTTAATTTTTCGAGTTCGGCTGTGAGTGATGGTACCGACGCGTTAAGGCCTGCCACCCTGCGCGGCCTTGGTCCTGATCAGACACTCGTTTTGATTAATGGCAAGCGCCGCCACCAAGCCTCACTGATTCACATCAATACATCGGTAGGTCGTGGCACCGCCGGTGTTGACATGAATGCAATACCTGCGGCGGCGATTCAACGTATTGAAGTTCTCCGCGACGGTGCCGCGGCGCAATATGGGTCGGATGCCATTGCCGGTGTGATTAACATTGTCCTTAAAGACGAAACAGATACTGGCACCATAGGATTGTCCTATGGCGAAACCAGCGAAGGTGATGGTGAAACTACCAACTTGAACCTTACCAAAGGGTTTGCGTTGGGCGATACTGGCTACCTGCACGCCACATTAAACGTGCGCGACAGAGGCTTTACCAACCGCGCCGGCCTGCATGGCAGCTGCCAGTTTTACGGCTGTGTCGACTCCGATAACAACGGTATATTAGAACCTGGCGATCCTCGTGAAGTGACAGCCAATCGCAACACGTTCCGGATCGGGGACGCAGACTCGGAACAACTCGGTGTCGTCCTGAATGCCGGTTTCGAACTAGGCCCTGGAGAACTCTACGGTTTTATCACCTACTCCAACCGGGACAATGAATCAGCAGCCTTCTTCCGTCACAATGCCAACAGCTCTGGCAACCCACTGTTAGCCGATGGCGATGCGACGATTCCATTAGGATTTCTGCCAAAAATCAACTCACAAATAAATGATTACTCCTACAACTTCGGATATCGTACGGAGTTCTCCAATGGCTCGACACTGGACCTTTCCTATACAGAAGGTGAAAACAGTATTGATTATGTCACCAGTGACTCTATCAATGCGTCCTTCGCCAATGAGCTGCGCTATAACCGCGGTTTGAGCGCAGCCGATATTCGCGCAACCATTCCGCGCTCGGCAGATGCCTACGGTCTGGAGTTACGGCTGCAAACCATCAACTTGGACTTTACCCAAAGCTTCGGCGATTTATCCTTCGCGATGGGAGCCGAACTGCGCACTGATGAATACAAAGTCAATGCGGGCGAGCCCTACTCTTATGAAGACTACGACACCGTTAATGGAGTGAGTATTTTTGACGATGGCGATGCCAGCAATGGCAGCGAAGACGCCTCAGCAGGTATACAGGGCTTTGGTGGTATTGGGCCGCAGTCGACTGTGGATGAAACCCGCGATGTCATTTCCTTCTACATCGACACGGAATACCAAGCCACCGACAGTTTGCTTGTGAGTGGCGCCGTTCGCTACGATAATTATGATGGTTTTGGCGATACTGCTAATTACAAACTTGCCGCTAATTTTGCGATCACCGACAACTTCAGGCTTCGCGGGGCTGCCAGCACAGGCTTTCGTGCACCCTCAATGCAGCAACTCTACTTTAATAATATCAGCACCCAGTTCGTCACCAACCCCGCCGACCCAACCGGACCGCAGATTGCAGTCCAGCGTGGCACGTTCCGCAACGACAGTAGTTTGGCCAGAGCACTGGGCATTCCAGAGCTGAAAGAAGAGGAATCGCAAAACCTGAGCGTAGGCTTTGTGTTTACGCCTTTGGACAACCTCAGCTTGACCGTAGACTTTTACTCCATCGATATAGATGATCGTATTGTCATCAGTCAAGGGCTTGGCTTTGGCTTATCCACTCAACTGGATGCAGCACTTACCGCTGCAGGAGCAGGTCAAGGACAGTTCTTTTTAAATGGTGCTGACACCGAAACCGATGGTGTCGATATCGTCTCAACCTGGTCAGGCCTTGAAGTTGCCGACGGCATGCTTGACGTAACACTGGCCGCTAACTTTACCAAAACCGATGTTGTCGAGTTATTCACCCCTGCGGGCAGCGGCCTAGCCAGCCTACCGCCCAGCACCGTGTTTAGCGACCAGGATGTTTCCATTATTGAAGAATGGCAGCCAGAAGACCGCATTAGCCTAAGTGGTAATTACTTCCTGGGTGACTGGACCGTCAACCTCGCACTCAACCGTTATGGCGAGTACACCGTGACCGATGGCGGCGAGCAGACCTACGGTGCAGAAATATTAACTGACCTGCGCCTCGCATTCGCCTTTAACGAAGGGTTCAACGTTTACGTTGGCGGCAATAACATTTTCGATGTGTATCCTGATGAAAACACGATTGGAAACGCACGCACTGGTGCTATCGAAGATGGCCCCGGCGGCAATGTCATCGTCGACAGTAAAGGTGTGTTTACCTATTCACGCCGTTCAGCGCCATTTGGCTTTAACGGCGCCTATTTTTACGCGGGAATTAATTACTCGTTTTAGGGAAACAATGGCAACACACAACCACTCCCTGGGGTAGCCATGCAGTTCCCCCGGGAAACTCGCGGACTGCTATATTGAACGAATAGATCGATATTAAATAACACTACAACATCTTCCTGGAGGTAATCACAGGCAGGCTAAATACGCTTAATAACAATACAGGTATAACGCTATGCAAATCGAAACTGCCCGTTTAAAGAAGTATCTACGCATATCCGAAATCATGCACCGTATGGCCAAAGAGCAGCGATGGACTGAACTCTGGGCTCTTCAGAATGAACGCAATAGCTTAATGCCAGAAGGCATAGAGCGCTTTGACGAGAGCTGGGGCCCCGAAGAAACGGAGCTGGCCAATAAAATAATGGCACTGGACAACCTAACACAAACTGAAATCCAAAACGCCAGCGAAGATGTTCATAGCGATCAGTCTAAAGATGCTCGCTACCCATAACGATCAATTATTAACCACTTATAGTAACTATTAAGCAGATTAACCCGGGCAAGAATAAAGACAAGCCCAAAAGCTTGACTACAAGCCTCAAAACCCTAGAATAGCGCCCTCATTTACGGAACTGGCAACAGAGCCGTAAAGAGCGGCGCTAGTGCAGGTAAGTCTCAGAAAGTACTAGGTTTTTTCTTAGCAATCCGCTAGAATCCGCAGCTCTTTAAAGGCGCCGCAGTTAAGCGCCAAAGCATAACACCATGGCGCGATAGCAAAGCGGTTATGCACTGGATTGCAAATCCACGTAGGCCGGTTCGACTCCGGCTCGCGCCTCCATTATTACCGAGCCTCATAAAAGCAATGCTTTTAACAGGCCGAAGCAGTTTAGCTTCACCCTTCCCTGCCCGGGTGGTGGAATCGGTAGACACAGGAGACTTAAAATCTCCCGACAGCAATGTCGTGCCGGTTCAAGTCCGGCCCCGGGCACCACTTATCCTTTTATTTTTCAATAAGTTACGCAGAATCAAACAAGCATACTTCATGATGGTCTCAAGTTAGCTCTGAGCGACTGTGATATCTTAAAATCAAAGTTACGTTTTCTTAAGCACTTGCCCTCAAGACTCAGCATAAATCCAAACGAGAATATTTCTTCTCGAACAATCGTCATGCTGTTACTTACATGGGTAAACAATGTCGGATCAAGAAAAGAATTTCGGTTACACAGAAATCCGGCGGCGGCCGCATGCTAACGTAGCGCCCTCTTTCACATCGAGCGCAACATAATATCTAATACGCTGGAGCTGGCGTTCGCTTGTAATTGCGACCCACGTCGATGCGTGAGCCATAGCAACTCCCAACCTTTATCGAATGCATTTTGCTGACAATTGCTGCGATAATTTCTTCATAGCCATACGCAGATACAATAGCTCGACTGAGCACTGCGCAAGCTTGATCGGATAAAACGCTTATTTAGCGCTCAAGAATTTTGCCCGCCGCCGGTCGAGTTTTTACGTGATCACTAATAGCGACAGGAGATACATGTAAAGATTCAGTGCAACAGGCAAAACTTCCATGTTCAATGATGAGAGTATATATTTTTACGTAAAGTAATATCAGTCACGGTATTCATTCTACTGTTAAAGCTGTTGCGCGAATACCTACGCAAAAACATGTCGTATCACTTCAACTTAACAAACTGATACGACACAAGCGTATTTTGTCACTATTTATTCTTTACCACTAAGTCCACAGGGCGCTGGCGTGGAGCCCAAGAACCCTTACCTGGAAAATTTTTCAGAACTTCACCATCCCACAGCCTGATTATTCTGGATGAAAACAACCACTCACCGTCATGTTTTTCAATGTCATCAAGATAATAGCCAGAAAATCGTAAGACCATAGGTGGCTCACCATGACACTCCGTCACAAAAACGAATGATTTAACTTTAACATGGGTATCACTAATCTTATCAAAAACAGGCATGCTTACATGGTGCTGGCGCCCAGGAAAATTAGGTGACGCCATGTAATGCCGGGCCATTTTTTCAACACCCTCTCGACCCTCCCAAACATCTGCATCTTCAAACACTTCTTCGATAAGAATACCGTTGGGTGTAAAGGTTTCAGCCAAATCAGTGGGCTCACCCATATCTAAGGCCCAACTGTAACGGGCGAGTAAATCCATAATTTCAAATCTATCTTCTATAGTTAATTTCATTATTCACTTACTTCCATTTCTTTAGCCGCTTCCAGCATTTTTGCTGAGCATTCTTGTGTAAAACTTCGAAAACTTTGCGGGGCACGCCCTAATAATGTTTCAACATCATTGGAAATAACATCGAAAAAGCCAGTACGAATAGCTTTCTCAAATGTCACCATGTCGTCACTACACCAAGCAAACCCTTTGATTTGTTGATCATCTTGTGACTCACGCGGAATACCCAGTGCATCGAATGCCGCATACATTTCATCGTCAGTAACAATTTCGTAAGCAATAGGCCGACCGCACACTTCCGATATAATTTTAGCTGCATCACCGAAAGACAAGAGTTCAGGGCCGGTGATATTGTAAATTTTATTCTCATGCCCAGGTGTGGTAAGTACTGCAACAGCACAGTCGACACAATCACTGCGAGTTACAAAGGCAACCTTCCCATTGCCAGCACTTGCTCGCCATAAGCCTTTAGAAAGGGCGATAGGGCCGACGGCCATAGTGATAGCATCGGCATATTGGCTATCACGTAATACTGTCCATGCAATGCCTGAATCGGCTAACATTTTTTCTGTCGCCATGTGGTCGCTGTTTACCAATGCAGGATTATCTTCTGCGATACCCACAAACGATGTATAAACCACTTGTTTAACACCGGCTTCGACAGCACACTCTATTGCATTTCTATGCTGGGGAATGCGTTTACCGACACGACCCGTGCTTATTAGCAGCATGATATCTGCGCCACTAAACGCTTTCACTAATGATTCTCTGTTATCAAAATCACCTTGTCTGACATCTGCCCCAAGCTTCTCAAATTCAGCCAACTTATGAGGATTTCTGGACATTAAAATAAGGTCTTGAGGGGGCACTATTTTTAATAGTTTAGTAACAGCTTCTCGACCGTAATTGCCAGAAGCTCCAGTAACGATTATGCGCAAGTTATTCTCCTTTTATTATTAACGATAAACCAAAGAAAGGTGACTGACCTTTACCTATAGTCGATATTGATTCAAACAAGAAACATAAAAAATAAGAACAAAGAAATTCATTAATTTTTTTACCGAGTACTAGCCAAATACTTTTTGATCCTATTTTGCAGTAATTAATGGGTTTCACGTTTAGCCATTTTCGGTGCACGATTAAAAATAAACGTTCTTGGCAGTGAGTTCACTCATTAACCCGTACGTATTATCTAAATACGCGGTCAACCGTCTTACCTTTATTATTGAGCTGGCCAAGTAAGCTTATATGCCAATCAAACACCTTGAACAATTAAGCTTTTCTGGCAACCTGCATTTTAAAACCCGTTACCATAGCCGTTAAACTATCGTTATAGGTAGCGTCGAAATCAATAATATGAGAAACGTAGTCATGCAACTTTTCGCTCTGCTCCACCTGGGTTAAGCCAACAGTTAATGACAATACTGCGGCCTGAAACGAGACTACTCTCTCTGTAGTCAACCCTGCCTTTAACATTGGCGCAGCCATAACTGCAATAGATTCTTCAGGCTTATCAAAAGCTGGCGCCGCATTAGAGCAGAGCTTCGCTGAATCCCGGTGTGCCAATAATGTGGACCGTAACGAGTGCCCAAAAGCCGTCAACCATTGGTCCCAGCTTAAGTTGCCGCTAATTGCCTCCCGAGCACGGGTATTCAGCGTGGCGGAAATTCTATCAAGCAGCTCACTTTTGTCTTTAAAGTGCCAGTATAGAGCGGACACCCTGACAGAAAGCCTGCCCGCCAGCTCACGTAAATTAAAGGCATCTAACCCAACCTCATCTATTAAGCTAATGGCCTCATCTATTATCTGACTCTTTTCAAGCTTCATGAAAATCCCTACACAAAATATCCAATCATACCCTATTGACAACTGAACAGCGTTCAATGATAACATACTCCAAACTGAACAGTGTTCATTTTTTTGTAGATTACATAAATCCAAACCTAAAGTAACGACAAGAAAGCGATAAAACCAAGGCTGGCTCCTACAGAATCAATGTACAGTAGTCATCGTTATTACAATCACCATCGCAATAACCGCTGACACTTATTTACCAATAAATATAAAAATGTGAGGGCGATAATAATGAATAAACAACACCTTTTTACAAAGACAATTATGTGCTGTGCAACCAGCATGTCGCTAATGCATTCCCAGGCAGCTGTTTCGCAAGACTCTCTCGCTCTTGAAGAAGTGGTAGTAACCGCACAGAAACGTGCGCAAACACTTCAAGAAGTACCCGTTGCTGTTGCAGTCATTAATAATGAATTCATTGCCCAAAAAGGCATCTTAGACATTCAAGGCCTCGGTGATCAGGTTCCTAGCTTATCGGTAGCAAAAACGCCATTCCAAACTATCGTCAATATACGTGGCATGGGCAGCGGCGGCGGTACACGGACTTTTGAACAATCTGTCGCTATGTATGTAGATGGCGTTTATGCCGGTCGCGCCAACCAGTTTTTAAATCCATTCTTTGATGTCGAGCGTGTTGAAGTTGTCAGGGGACCCCAAGGTGTAATGTTTGGGGTAAACGCCGTTGCAGGCGGCATTAACATTGTCAATAAAAAACCAGGACAAGAACTGGAAGGTTTCATATCAACTGAGTATGAAAGCGAGAATGAGAGCTGGCGAACCGAAGGCGCGGTTACACTTCCTGTTAGCGAGCAGCTGGCTTTTCGTGTTGCCGCAAGGAAAGGCTTCGAAGGCGGCTATTTAGAAAACACCTTCACGGGCGGCGACGCGCCTGAAACCGATTACGAAATGCTGCGCGGTAGTGTTGCCTGGCATCCGACTGACGAACTCTCAGTAAATTTTGCGGCCGAAACCTCAAAACGCGACACCGATGGCACGGCCAATCAAATTACGCAGTTGAGTCCATTGTATCAGTCACTGTTCCCAGCATCAGTGGAAGATGGAAAGAAAGATTTTAGGTCTTCCAGCCACCCTGATTCTCCAGAAAAAACCAACATAGACAGCGACAACTATTCGCTTAACATAGAGTGGTTGTTAGGTAACCATACACTCACATCAGTGACCGGTTATAGCAAATACAATTTTTCGCAAGACGTGGCGCCCGGTGCGGTTCCCATACCTGCAGGTGCAGCCCGCGCTGAAGAAAATTTCAACCAAACCTATCAAGAATTGCGTCTGGCTTCCGAACCGGGCGCCTTTATTGAATATATTGCGGGCCTGACCTATTACCATCAGGAAAATGATCTTTACCAGGGAATTGACGTAGCTTTGCCTGCTGTCACGGGCAACCCAACTGACCCGTTGGTAGGTGTACGTAACGGTTTGAATTTAGAAAGTACCGTTTACGGCGCATTTGCGCAACTGACGTTTAATTTCAGCGATAGTGTTCGCGCAGTGGTTGGCGCGCGATATAGTGATGTCGATAAAAAAGCAAACTACGTGATTAGCACGGGCGCGTTTAACAGTTCACTTACACCGGGTGAATACACCCTCGACCCGGTCAGTTTTTTTGTTCTCAGTTCGCCTCAATTCGGCTGGGTACAATGGTTTGACCCCACCGACCTGTCCACCATGAGACCTACTGTTATCGATCGTAAGAAATCCAGTTCATCCGTCGATCCATCGTTGAGTTTTCAGTGGGATATCTCCGCAAACTTGGGCAGCTACGTTACCATCGCCAAAGCAACAAAAGCCGGTGGTTTTAATGACCAGGAAAAAAGTGGTGTCTTGCCAGAAAACAATTTTGCCCGTGACGAATTTGAATATGACACAGAAAAAGCAACTAATTACGAAGCCGGGATGAAATACAACCAAGGTCGACTACGACTCAATGCCGCACTCTTTTACACCAAGTTCGAAGATCTGCAAGTCTCTACTTTTTCTGATAATACCATTAGTACAAAAAATGCTGCGAGCGTCATTAGCAAGGGATTGGAGGTTGACGGGCAATTCTTAATTAGCGAAGGCCTTGAAGTCGGTGGGTATATTACCCTCTTGGATTCTTACTATGATGATTTCCCTGGGGTTGGCTGCATCACCGGGCCTGACCCAATGAATCCTCCTGCTTGCGACCCCGCAACAACCAATGGTGCAGGTACCGATACTGAACTGGCAACAGACATAGAAAGCAGTGTTTACCTGCAAAAATCATTTATGCTAACCGGCGACCTTGAATTCTTATTGCGAGCTCAAAGCTACTATAACGATGGCTACACGCTGGCCCCAGATCAGGACCCAATCGATTATATGGATAGCTATTGGAAGCACAGCCTCTATGCAGAACTTGCAAGCGCTGATAGAGAGTGGGTGATAAGTATACGCGGAGAAAACCTTACCAACGAGGTGATCATTGCACAGGGCGGTGATGCAGGACTAGGTGCCGGTCATCAAGGCTACACGCTACCGGGACGACAATTGTTTTTGAATGCGCGCTGGAATTTTTAATCCCAGCGTTAACTGAGAATAAGCAAGGTAACAACGCTTCATATCAAGCATTTGTCGGTGACTTCTGGCAACCAAGCGCTACTGCACTGGCCCAACGTCATAAAATAAAAACCGCTACCTGTTGTAGTGAATAGACTACAACAGGTAGCGGTTGTGCTCAGTCAAGAACTGCGACTATACAGTCATCGTTATGAGCGTTCTATCTGTTAAAGATCGCTTACTGCATCATTTCCTTGGCTTTTTCTTCTGCATCTTCCATTGCATCTCCAGCTTCTTCTGCTGCGTCAGACATAGCATCCTGTGCGTCGTCAACCATGTCTGCAGCATCGTCGGCAGCTTCTTCAACAGTGTCAGCCACATCATCAGCCATATCCATCGTTGCTTCTTTGGCAGACTCAGCTTTATCGGCCATACTCTCTTTCATTTCAGTCATCGTGGAAGATGCTTCTTCGCTTGCTGGTTGACTACTCTCACCGCATGCAGCCAAGCCCAAAATGACAAGCGATATTGCACTGAATTTAGTAACTAACTTCATGAAACTCTCCTATTTACATTGTTGTAATGACCTAAAGCCAGGCTAACCCTAGACTAACGATAACCACTTTGTCCATAAGGAAATAATAGCCAAGTGGAAAGATCATCCTAGCTCATCTATTGGTGGTATAAGCATTCTGCCTAGTGTTAGCGCTTTCAGCAACAGGCATACTCAAAACCCTCTGAAGGGCACAATATATCTACTACTTTAGACTGACATAAAGCGAGCAACAGTAAATTCAGGCGCCAAAGGCACTCATAAGAATGATATTCGAGGCTCTATGTGAGGGAACAACCACTCAGACATCAATAAACCCGAAATAATTATCCTAAATATCCTTGGATATTGGGCCGCACTTAGCAACCTTTGCCTCTTGATTGAACTGGGCAAGGTATTATCCCAAAAAATTTTTTAGCTAATTCTGAAGTTTTTTGTTGCACTGCACCCTAAGGTGTTGATATAAAATTGAAAGTATCAACCACCAAAGCGAAGGAATTACAGCTTATGGGAAAGATGCAGTTAGCAGTAGAAAGTGCCACCAACCCCATCCTCTACGTCCTTGACACCAACGTACTGATTCACGACCCCACCGCCATCACCAACTTTGAAGAACACCACGTCATCATTCCAATGACAGTCCTAGAAGAGCTCGATAAATTAAAGGGAGGAAAACTGGCAACTGCCGCAGATTGTAGGCAAGCAATTCGCGGAATCGATAAAATACTCGGCAGAGCGACGCCGGCAGAAATCGAAAAAGGTATTTCCATACACCGAGGAGAAAAGTCACCACCACAAGGCAAGCTCTCCATCTTAATGAACCACCTCTCCAAAAACGTCACCATCCTCCCGAACAACCTCAACGACAACAAAATCATTAATGACATTATCGCGCTGAAAAAACGCCACCCCAAGCAGCGTGTAGTGCTTATCACTAAAGATATTAATATGCGCTTAAAGGCGCGAGGCTGTGGAATAGAATCAGAAGATTATCAAAACGATCAACTGGTTTCCGATATCGAACAAATTAACAAAGGTTATTACGAATTTAGCGGCAGCTTTTGGGACATCGTCGAAAAAGTTGAGACCCAACAACAAATGGGGCGCACAGTGCATCTACTTCCTCGTACAGGTGAGCTTGCAGAAATACCCATCAATCAATACATTCTCGATGAACAAGGCTTTGTCGCCAAGGTCATTGATATTAACGAAGACACTATTTCACTACTGCATTTAGACGAACATACTCTTCTCAATCAATCAGCATGGGGATTGGAGCCCAGAGATATTCATCAAGCGCTGGCTTTGCATTTACTGTTAGACCCGGACATTCATCTTGTAAACCTAACGGGTGCAGCCGGTTCAGGCAAAACGATACTCGCTCTGGCTGCGGCAATTGAAATGACAGTGGCCAACAAAATGTACCGCCGCATTATTGCAACACGGAGTACTCAAGGCCTGGATGAAGACATTGGCTTTTTACCGGGCACTGAAGCAGAAAAAATGGAACCTTGGTTAGGTGCCATTACCGACAACCTAGAAGCCCTTCATTGCGACGATGAAGATTGTTCTGGCAGTGTGGATTATGTGCTTAACAAAGTACCGTTACATTTTAAGTCGCTTAACTACATCCGAGGCCGCAGTTTTCAACACAGTTTGATTTTAATTGACGAGTCGCAAAACCTCACACCACATCAGATCAAAACCATTATTACTCGCGCTGGTACCGGCTCAAAGGTTATTTGTCTTGGCAACCTAGCACAGATTGATACCCCCTACCTTAATGCCACCAGTTCTGGATTAACCTACTTAACCGAGCGTTTCAAAAGCTTCCGCTACGGAGGCAACATTCAACTGCAAGGTGTCCCACGCTCAGCACTCGCTGAATATGCGGAGAGCCACTTGTAATAGGTTTTGCCACATCATTAACAGAAAAAAGCCTCGAATATATCGAGGCTTTTTCTTATACGAAGCTATTAAAATAGGGTTACCAAGAGCCTTGGTTTTCCATCGAAGTCCAGGGCTCTGACGGCGCCAGTGGCTCGCCCTTCTGCAATAATTCGATAGAAATACCATCTGGCGACTTAATAAATGCCATATGCCCATCTCGTGGTGGACGCAAAATATCCACGCCGTTATTCATTAAATGCTGACAGTATTCATAAATGTCATCGACCCGGTACGCCAAATGCCCAAAATTTCGACCTCCGGTCAGCTCTTCTGAATCCCAGTTATAAGTCAACTCAACTAAGGGAGTTTTTAATTCTTGAGCTCGTTCAACATCACCAGAAGCTGCTAAAAACACCAAGGTGAACCGTGCTGACTCCACGACCTTCCGATTCACTTCAACAAGCCCTAGTTTGTTACAATAAAAGTCCAGCGCCGACTCCAAATCAGTAACGCGAACCATCGTGTGTAAATACTCCACTTAAACCTCCACTCTTTTCACCAAATTACCACTAACCACGCAACACAACCGACGGTGGAGTGGTCAAGATTTTCCTGCAACTTTTCATCCCGACATAACCGATAAAAAGCGTCGCAGCGGGTATACCGACGGCCCACATCCACGGGTGAATACGTGCGGGAAAGTCGAAGACATAAATTTGCAAGACCAATAAAATGATTTCACTACTCAGGGCAGCAATTACGGCAGATACAAACCCTATAAAACAAAATTCAACCCATAAACTTTTTTGCATGAGTGCTTTCGACGCACCAAAAGCCCGTAAAACTCCGGCCTCATGACGTCGCGTGTCCATACTGATACTGATGAGTGTGAACATTACCAGCAAGCCGCCAAGCCACACCAACCCTAATACGAGACCAACCGCCTGAGTTAACTGAGAGACGATAGTTTTAATACGCTCTATCACTACATCAAGTTCTATCACCAACAGTGTTGGGAAGCGCTTAAACAACTCATTGACTAACGCCTTTTTCTCAGCGGGTATATAAATACTAGTAATAAATGAGGGCGAATAACTATCCAGTGCATTCGGTGAAAACACGAAATAAAAATTAGGCCGCATAGAATCCCAATCCAAAGAGCGAATACTGGCTACTTCGGCATCTAAAGGCAGCCCACCCACGCTAAATAAGAGCCGGTCACCAATCTCAATCCCTAGCTCTTCCGCAACCTCCGCTTCGACAGACACACCCGCCTTAGCATTTGTACGTTTATTCCAGGTTGGCCACCAATCCCCGGCCAATATTTTGTTGTCATCCGCGAGAATGCTACTCCACGTTAAATTGACCTCACGATTTAGGCTACCAGGAATTTCTTCAAATTTTTCGGCGATAGGCACGCCTTCAACATGAGTCAACCGAGCTCTAACCATGGGGTAAAGTTGTTCTGGTAACAATTCGTACTCCTCAACCAGCGCCTTGACCGGTTCAACTTCCGACGGTGCTATATTAACCAGAAAGTGGTTAGGAGCATGCTCAGGCAGCTGTAACTGCCACTCTTTAACTAAGCTTGTCCGAATCAGCAGTAGCAAAAATAACAACATAAACGCAAAGGAAAATACAACAACCTGCAACAAAGTGCGCTGCCGATAACGTATGACATTAGCGATTGCCAAGCGAACTTCACGCCCTACGTTGTGCAAAGATGCCTTGCCCACCCCAACCAGAAAAACAGCGACAAGATAGACAGTTCCCAGTATCGCCAGCAAACCGAATAATATAATCAGTGTTAGCTGAGCATCACGACTAAACATTAGAACGTAAACAAAAATTCCAAGACTACCTAAAACCAGCTTTGCTTTCTGGGACAGATCAGGCGGCGCCATTTCAGCACGCAATATTTTGATGGGAGGAACACTGGGGAGATACCAAAGTGATGGCAAGGCAAAAAACAGTAATGCAAAAATCCCCGAGAAAAAACATAACGCGTACGTTGTGCTGTATGCCGGCAAGAACTCCATATTGAGCATTTTGGCAAGGCTGTACACCAGCCCGTTCACTATCATACTACCAACAAACAATCCGATGGCAGAAAATATCGCGGCAAGGACGATCATCTGCAAGACATAAAGTCGGCGAATTGACCATTGGCCAGCGCCCATACTCTTTAACAATGCGACGCGCTCAATATTTCTTTGGGCAAATTGTTGAGCCGATATACCAATAGCCACCCCTGCTAATAACAAACCGATAACACCTGCAAGTAAAAGGAATTTCTTACCGGTATCGAGGTTCTTACTTAACCGGGCTTGAGAATCCTCAAGCTGAACAATTTTTTCATGCTCGGAAAGCTCTGGACCAATCTTATTCAGAAATGACTGCAGCCCTTCCTCTGGGCCTGCCAACAACAACTTGTAGCGAATGCGACTACCCGGCTGAATAACTTGGGTAGCCGGCAAATCTGCACTGTTCATTAGTACGCGAGCGCCAAACAAGGAGAACCCCATTCCTCGATCTGGTTCTTTGATAATAACTTTACTCACACGGAGTGCTTTTTCACCAACGAAGACTTCTGATCCAATTTGCAGATCCAACAATGGAAATAATCTCGACTCAACCCAAATTTCCCCAGCGCTGGGAACCTCTTCGGCTACGGCTATCGTCGTTTTATCAACACTAAACGGTATGACGCTAACTTCGACCTCTCCTCGCAAGGGATAGCCCGAGGCTACTGACTTTACCGATGCTAACTGTGACTTATCCCCAGCAAAGAGCATCGACGAAAACTCTGCAGTTTCAACATGGGATAATCCAAGGGATCCGGCTTGATTCTGCCATACTTGAGGAATGGGTTTTGAACTTTGAATGACGGTATCAGCAGCGATAAAGCTATTACTACTCTGCACTAGAGAGCGTTCGAGGCGCTCAGAAAAAATAGCAATAACCGAAACCACCATAACCGCCAAAAATATCGACGCCGCCAACAGGTACAGCTCTCCACTCCGCCAGCTGCGCATTAGCAGACGCAGGCTTAACATGAAGAAACCTCAGAAGCTCCGGCGTTTATACTCTTATCGTCAGTTGTTTCATAAGCCATTTTTGCTTGATTGCTTTTGGTGTTTTCTTTCACCGCTGTAATTTTTCCAGCATCCAAAACAATCTGTCGATCGCAACGCAATGCCAGTCGCTCTTCGTGAGTTACCAATACCAGTGTCGTGCCTTCACGCTGGTTAAGCGAGAACAGCAAGTCAATGATATGGGCACCAGTTGTTGTATCTAAATTACCGGTAGGTTCATCGGCAAATAATATTTTAGGTCGCGATACAAACGCTCTTGCGATAGCAACGCGCTGCTGCTCACCACCGGACAGCTGTTTTGGGTAATGTGTTAACCGCTCACTTAAACCAACTTCGTCCAAATACTGTTTAGCTAGCACCTTGGCTTCACGTTCTCCACGCAATTCCAGTGGTAACATCACATTTTCAATTGCAGTTAAGCCCGGCAACAAATGAAATGACTGAAAAACAAAGCCTACTTTATCAGCTCGGACTTTCGCTCTCGCTTCTTCGTCCATAGACCCAATATCACTTCCATCCAAACTAACAGTGCCGCTGGACACAGTATCCAAACCGGCTAACAACGCGAGCAATGTTGATTTCCCAGACCCTGAAGCCCCAACTACCGCAACGCTTTCACCGGCATTAATCGTTAAGGATATATCATCGAGGATGCGCAAATTACCACTTGATAGCGATACATCTTTACAAATATTGGTAGCTTTTATCATTTAGATAATCCAAAAGTTCAAACAATTACGTAGTGCATATACTTAACGTTTCGGTACACTACGACGCAAAAAATTAGCCGTACTTGTGTCTTGTCAGCTTTCTGCTATGTTAACGCGAGCTTGTTAACCATCGGTTAACTATACGAGTTAACTACATTCGTTAACCTGTATAGTTAACCGATAGAGAGCCATGTAAACGAATAAAGTTCACTGACCAAGATACGTTACTCCAAAGGCAACGACTATGCTCCAACCTCCCTATCCGATCTCGATTAAACCAGCCTCGATTAATCCGCGAGCCCTGATTATGGGGATTCTCGCGCCAATGCTGGTATTCTTTTTGAGCGCAGTAGCGACAGTCAATTCTCATGCAAAAACACTACTGATTCTCGGCGATAGTTTAAGCGCCGCTTACGGCATGCCTATAGAACAAGGCTGGGTTCATTTACTCGAACAAAAGATCGAACCACAAGATAAGGTTGTTAATGCCAGTGTCGGCGGTCACACGACAGCTGACGGCCTAGCACAATTGCCCAAGCTGCTTACCACTTACAAGCCTGACCTGGTATTGGTTGCGCTAGGTGGTAACGACGGCCTGCGTGGATATCAAACCACAACTGTCCGCACTAACTTGTTATCGATTGTTAAACTGGTTGAACAAAATGGTGCGCAAGTAATATTGGCTGGCATTCAAATTCCCCCTAGCTACGGCAGTCGTTACACAAAACAATTCAAAGACGTTTTTCCGAAACTTGCAGAAGACAAAAAATTGCCCCTCGTTCCATTCTTGCTGGAAGGCGTGCCACTTAACCCCGATCTTATGCAGGCTGACGGCATTCATCCAAACAGCAAAGGCCAACCACAAATACTCGCCAACGTTTGGCCGGTTATCAAACCCCTTTTACAGCAATGATTTAGAAAACCCCAACCTGCTTTTCAACAAGGCTTTATGTAATTTACCAGAAGCTGCGGTGAGCGGCGGCCCCGAAACTCATTAACCGTTAATTGGTAGGCTATACGCACTCGCTGAATTTGCGGATCAGGCCATATACCCTCTTCTACATTAAAAGCAATCGCATCAATCAATTGCTGGCTATTTGGCTCTGATGACAGAACCAGCTTTAAATGCTTTTGCCCGACTATACGCTGTTGAACAATATAGAACTCACCATCAAAAACCGGTTCAGGAAAATGCTGTCCCCAGGGCCCGGCCTCCTGCAAGGCATCGGCAAAGGGTATATCCAACAATGCGAGCGGCAACTCTCCATCTGATAAAATTCGCGCTGTTAATTCCTGTTCGGTTAACAAGCTCTTTGCTATTTCATTAAATGCTGCGCAAAAAGCAGGATAGTCCACAGCACTAATAGTCATTCCCGCAGCCATGGCGTGACCGCCAAATTTTTGCAGCAAATTTGGATAACGCTTTGCCAATAGATCTAAAGCGTCTCGAATATGAAAACCCGGAATCGATCTGGCCGAGCCTTTTAACAGGCCATTTCCGGCTGCAGCAAATGCAATAGTCGGCCGGTGATAACGGTCTTTAATACGCGAGGCAAGAATACCAATGACACCCTGATGCCAGCCTTCCTGATATAAGCACAATCCCCAAGGCAGCGCCGCCTCCTCCGTAAAATCAAGTTTCTGCAGCGAATCCAACGCCTCTCGTTGCATTCCTGACTCAATAGCCTTGCGGTCACTATTAAGATCATCTAACTGCATGGCTATGTCTCTGGCCAAACCGGGGTCATCCGTCATTAGGCACTCGATACCCAAAGACATATCATCCAAACGGCCTGCTGCATTCAATCTCGGCCCCAATGCGAAACCTAAATCGCTAGCTACCAGGCGACTCTGCGATCGTCCACCGGCTTGCAGTAAGGCGCTGATACCGGGGCGGCAAGCACCCGCACGGATCCGCTGCAAACCCTGATAAACCAACGTTCGATTGAGGCTATCCAATGGCACAACATCCGCAACGGTACCCAAGGCTACCAGATCGAGAAAATTCGCCATGTTCGGTTCAGGAAGATTATGTTGCGTAAACCAACCTTTATTTCGCAGCTGCGCGCGCAATCGCGACATCACATAAAATACGACCCCAACACCCGCCATATTTTTACTCGAAAATTGGCAGCCAGGCTGGTTAGGGTTGACAATAGCTGCGGCTAACGGCAATTGCTCAGCAGGTAAATGATGATCAGTAATCAGAACGCTAATGCCAAGCTCATTCGCCTGATCGACCCCGTCTAAACTGGCAATTCCGTTATCCACTGTGACGATAAGTGCTATATCAGGGTAGCGGGCATGTGCTTCAATAACGATCTCCGGCGTCAGGCCATAACCATACTTAAAACGATTTGGCACGAGATAGTCTACCTTTTGATGCCCCATGGCTTTTAATGCCAAAACCGCCAGAGCACTGCTAGTAGCGCCATCTGCATCAAAATCACCAACGATAACAATGTGCTGATCATCTCGCAGTGCATCGACCAATAATTCGACGGCGGCATCGATACCTTTTAACTCCGCGGGGGATGCCAGCCCGGCAAGCTGATAATTCAACTCCGTTTTGTCTCGGACGCCTCGATGCTGATAAATAACCTGTAAGAGCCCTTCAAAAGAATTTGCATCAAACCCTTCTTTTATCAAATCAGAAAGTGCATTCGATCGGCGTGAAATAATTGAGTTTGAAATAGACATCGACAAGATGGGGTTCCTGGTTACACATGACAATTCAACAAAAATACAATAATAGCGCTAGCAAAATTGTAGCTAAAAAAAAGGCACTCAGTGAGTGCCTAATCAAGTATTGAGGACCAACTTAAGCCTTTAAGCTTTGCTGGATGAAGTTTTGCACCTTGCCGATATCATCTTCAATCACGGTGTAGCGCTCTTCTCGCTCAAACAAATCTCGCATATGGTGCGGCAACACAGGATCATCTGTCTGGCCCGCTTTCCGCACCGCTTCCGGAAATTTTGCGGGATGTGCAGTGGCCAAACACACCATAGGCACATCATGATTGCGGCGGGTTTTACGCGCAGCCTGAACACCAATGGCAGTGTGTGGGTCCAATAAATATTCTGTTCTATCAAACACCTCAGCAATCACGGCAATCATCTCATCATCATCTAAACGATAGCTGCTAAACAATTCTCTCGCTTTCGCTAAAGCAGGTTCGCTTAAATGCATTTCGCCAGATCTAAAGTCTTCCATCAACTGTTTGATGGCGGCACCATCTCGATCGTAGAGATCAAATAACATACGCTCAAAGTTACTAGAAACCATGATATCCATGCTCGGTGACAGAGAATGAATCAGCTTTTTCTTTGAGTGATCATTTTCACTAATACAACGGTGCAAAATATCATTTTCATTGGTTGCGATCACAAGTTGGTCAATAGGCAAACCCATTTTTTTCGCCAAGTAGCCTGCAAAAATATCACCAAAATTACCGGTCGGAACAGAGAATGAAATAGGTCGATGCGGCGCACCCAGAGCTAAGGCCGCGTAAAAATAGTATACGATTTGAGCCATAATCCGCGCCCAGTTAATCGAATTAACTGCAACGAGCTGACGCCCTTCGGGAAGGAAAGACTGGTCACCAAAACTGGCTTTCACCATGTTTTGGCAATCGTCAAAATTGCCTTCCAGCGCAATGTTATAAACATTGTCGGCCAACACTGTAGTCATTTGGCGGCGTTGAACTTCGGACACTCGATTGTTTGGATGCAAAATAAAAATATCGATATTTTCACACCGGCGACACCCTTCAATGGCCGCTGATCCCGTATCACCGGAGGTTGCCCCCATAACCGCGACTTTTTGATTACGCTTTTTCAAGATGTAATCTAATAAGTGGCCGAGAAACTGCAAGGCAAAATCTTTAAAAGCCAGCGTTGGGCCTTGGAACAATTCCAAAATCCATTCGTTATGACCAGTCTGCACTAATGGTGCTATCGCATCATGGCGAAAAGTACTGTAAGCAGATTCAATCAGTTGCTTGAGATCGTTTTCTGGAATTTCGCCATCAACAAATGGGGAAATAATCTTAAAGGCTAGATCTTGATAACTAAGACCTGCCCATGATGCAATTTCTTCAGCAGAAAATGTTGGGAGCGTCTCAGGCACATAAAGGCCACCATCACTCGCCAAACCGGTCAACACAACTTCTTCAAACGACAGACTGGGTGCCTGCCCACGCGTACTAATATATTTCACGAACCTATCCTAACGTTTTAAAATTAAATTTGATTAAGCCAAAGCTTCTACACGAATACGTGTCAACTTACCTTGGATAGCATCTAACGCTTCAATTTGTAAGGTTGCATTTAACAAGTTAGATTCTCTAGCACGGTTTGTTAACAAAATGATGGTAGCGGTTTCTTCATCATCTGCCGGCTGCTTTTGAATCAACGCTTCAATACTAATGCCAGCATCACTCAGAATTTGAGTCACTTTTGACAATACACCAGGCTTGTCCAGCGCAGCCATACGCACATAATAGGACGTTTCAACCTGCTCTATGGGCAATACATTCATTGCCGTAACATTTACTGACTGAAAACCAAAATGCGGTACGCGATGCTCGGGACCCGCCGTCAACGTGCGCGCAACATCAAGCACATCAGCCATTACCGCGGAGGCAGTAGGTGCTGCGCCAGCGCCAGCGCCATAGTACATAGTTGGACCCACGGCGTCGGCGTTAACCAACACAGCATTCATTACCCCATTAACATTGGCGATCAATCTACTAGACGGGATCAAAGTCGGGTGAACACGAAGTTCAACACCATTCTCAGCCTTTCGAGCAATACCCAAGTGCTTAATGCGGTAGCCAAGCTCTTCTGCGTAAGCTACATCGACAGGCGCTATTTTACTGATACCTTCAGTAAACACTTTATCGAACTGCAAAGGCATACCAAACGCCAAAGAAGCGAGGATAACCAGTTTATGAGCGGCGTCGATACCCTCCACATCAAAGGTGGGATCTGCTTCGGCATAACCTAAAGCTTGTGCTTCCGCCAGAACATCTTCAAATGCACGACCTTTATCGCGCATTTCTGTCAAAATAAAGTTACCCGTGCCGTTAATAATACCTGCTAACCACTGTATCTTGTTGGCGGATAAGCCTTCACGAATAGCCTTAATAATTGGGATGCCGCCGGCAACGGCAGCCTCAAAGGATACGGTTACACCTTTCTCTTTTGCTGCGGCAAAAATTTCATTGCCAAATTCAGCAATCAGCGCTTTGTTTGCAGTCACCACATGCTTGCCATTCTGGATAGCTTTAAGCACTAACTCTTTGGCAACGGTAGTACCGCCAATCAGCTCAACAACAATGTCAATTTCCGGGTTTTCAACGACATCAAATATGTTTCGCGTAACATTTAGCCCAGAGGTATCACAATCGGGGTTATCGCGACGCGCACCAATTTGCTCAATAATAATTTCACAACCGGCTCGCGCGTTAATCTCTTCTTGGTTTTCGGCAATGACGTTGACCGTACCACTGCCCACCGTACCCAAACCACATATACCTATTTTTACCGGTTTCAAACGTGAATCCTCTGTGATAAATAACTGATAACCTATTGAAAACTGGGGATTTTTAAAGGAATAACAAAGACGCCATCTAGACTTAAAAAATCCACAAGGTGGGCCACATTACTGGGCGCAGGGCTGACTGTCAAATTGAGTTTAGGTTTCTCCGCCAAGACACAAAAAAGGGGGCCTTGAGGCCCCCTTTTGGAATATTAAACCTACACTAAAATTACAGTAAACCGAGCATCTCTGCCAAGTCTTTTGCGGGTCGATACCCTGGAACCATAGTGCCGTCGGCCAAGACAAGCGCCGGAGTGCCACGAACCCCTACCATATTACCGAGCTGGAACTGCATAGCTACAGGGTTTTTCTCACAAACATCGATTTTTACCCTTTCGCGATTTTTAAACCGGGTGAGCGTTTCCTGGGGATTATCAGAACACCAGGCAGTAGCCAGCTTATTAAAGGCTTCAGATTGTACGCCAGCACGCGGGTAAGCGAGATAGCGCACCTCAATGCCATAACCATTTAATTCAGCAATCTCACGGTGCAATTTTTGGCAGTAACCACAATCAACATCTGTGAACACTTGTATCACCGCTTTAGTCTCACCCTTTGGCTTGAAGATAATTTCATCTTTAGGATCAACAATAGCCATTATCTCTTTGCGTTTGGCAGTGCGCTCTACCTCCTGCAAATTAACGTACTCATTGGACTTAACCTGGTACATATCCCCTGTTAAAAAGTATTTACCATCAGCACTGACAAAAAACAGCGGACCATTCTGCACCTGAACACGATACATTCCGGGAATCGGGCTTTCTTTTACCTCCCCAAAATTTAGATCCGGACGTCCCGACTTAAGCACACTGATTATATTATCAGCCACCGGCCGAGGCACTTCTGCTTGAGCGAAAGCTCCAATCAACGCTGAGCCAGCCAACGCCATCATAAGGGCTGCTTTGCGCCCCTTGGTTAATACAGACATCATCTACTTACCTTTTTTATCACCAGTCACTTCTGAACTCAGATACCGCCAACAGTTCCACAACACGGCTATCGTTGATTGAACTCAAAGCCTATTTAAGCTTTCAGGGCAAAACTATAACAGGCAGATTAAAGAATAAATACCAAATAGGCCTCAGTTAATATGATTTGAGTGTCGAGCTATAATCTGCGGAAATGTGTATTTTTAGCAAATCGACCAAAAGAATACTTCCCAGACGTTACGGTTTGGCTATTCAACGCTATAGTTTTAAATACCTAAGGATAACCATAAACAGCAACCTCCCGCCCTTCTCAGGAAACCCTATCTATGCCCAGCCTTAAAAATAAAACCTTATTTATTACCGGCGCCAGCCGCGGAATCGGTCGAGCAATAGCGCTGCGTTGTGCGCGCGAAGGGGCCAATATCGTTATCGCTGCCAAAAGTGACGAACCACACCCCAAATTACCCGGCACAATCCATAGTGTTGCAGCGGAGGTAGAAAAAGCCGGAGGACAAGCATTAGCCATCAAACTGGATGTAAGAGACGAGGAGCAAATCGCTAGCGCTATGCAAATGGCTGCCGACAAGTTTGGGGGTATAGACGCACTGATCAATAACGCGAGTGCGATCAATCTGCAAAACTTGCAAGATACCGACCTCAAGCGCTATGACTTACTGCACTCTATTAACACACGCGGAACAATGCTGTGCTCCAAAGCCGCCATTCCCTACCTGAAACAATCTAACAACGGCCACATTATCACACTATCCCCACCCATTAATTTAGGCAAACATTGGCTTAAACCCTATATTCCCTACACGGTAACCAAATACAGCATGACACTCATTACACTGGGAATAGCCGAAGAACTGCGTGCGGACGGCGTGGCTGCTAATTGCCTTTGGCCAAAAACAACAATTGCAACCGCTGCGGTGGAGTTCGCGATCAATGCAGAATTATTAAAAGCCTCGCGCACACCTGAAATTGTGGCCGATGCAGCCTATGAAATATTAACCAGCTCAAGTACCACTCTAAGCGGGGAAACCTTGGTCGATGAGATACTGTTACGAGAGCGGGGATATAGTGATTTTGATCAGTATAAAAACGACCCAGCCTGCCAGGATCTCTTCATTGATCTGTACATCGATCCCGCCTAAGGATGCGCGCTTTTATCCAGACCAAGAAATAGCACGGATGCCCGCTCAAGCCAGGCAACTGTAACCAGCCTACCCTACAGCTGATACAATAACGCCCATGAATGAATTTTTAACAGACCTTCTCCCGGCAACCCTGTCTTTGTCTACGGCTGGGATGCTACTTTTACTCTCTTTAGTGACTTCCATGATGACCGCCAGCCTTGGTGCCGGTGGCGGCATTCTACTGCTTGCCGTGTTGTCCATAACCCTACCGGCGCAAGCGATAATTCCTGTGCATGGGTTGATTCAACTCGGCTCCAACGCAGGGAGAGCCGGCCTTGCCTGGCGATACATTCATTGGCCAACCATCAAGTGGTTTGCCCCAGGGTTACTAATTGGGATATTAATTGGATCTGCCCTGCTTGTTCAGCTGCCTGCTCCGGCTTTTCAATTAATCATCGCTCTATTTGTTTTGTACTTATGCTGGGGGCCAGCACTGCCAAGCCAAGCCCTAAGCCACAAAGGAATTATATTCTTGGGCGCAGGCACAACATTCTTAACCCTATTTGTGGGTGCAACCGGACCACTGGTATCGGCGTTCATTAAACAACTGAACACTCAGCGATTTGTTACCGTGGCGACCATTGGCACAGCCTTAACTCTACAACATTCAGCTAAAATTATTGTGTTTGGATTGACCGGCTTTTCCTTTATAGAGTGGCTCCCCCTTATTGGCGCGATGATCCTAACAGGGTTTATCGGTACCAAGTTGGGGTTGAAAGTTCTAGGCAAGGTCTCGGATCGAGGCTTCCAACAATACCTCAATATCTTACTAACTGTTCTGGCTTTGCGTCTGATCTGGCAAGCTGCAACCGCACTCCAAAGTTAACAGATGCAGGCTCATTACATCATAAAACCCATTGCCAAGTACCCCAGAGCAGCCAAGGCAGCTGCCAATACAGCATATGGCAGCTGCGTTAAAGCGTGCTGCATCGGCGAACAACCACTGCCTTGAGCAGACAGGAGGGTTGAATCACTGTAAAAACATGCGTGGCTTCCAAATGCGCCAGCAGAAACAACCGCACCTATCATTAAATGGGTATCAATGCCGACCGCTTGCGCGAGAGGAATAACGATGGGCAGCGCTATCGCATACAACCCCCAAAAAGAGCCTGTCGCGAAGGCAACGGAAGACAGTGCTATAAAAGTCACCATAGGCAATACTACGGGGTGAACAAACGTCGTGACAATTCCAATAACATATTGTGTAAGCTGCAACTGATCATTGATATCTCGAAGCACAAAAGACATTAGCAAAATGCCTATGACCTCGACCATATCCTTAATGCCAGACAGTATCGTCTCGCTAATTTCCATAAAGGACATCAAGCCCTGCTGCCGAAAAAAAACGATAAGCAATAGCAGGGTTACAAAAGCACCCCGCAGAATATCGATATCAAAAAACCATGTAAAAAAAACCAGAGTAAGAATAGGCAAAATAAAATGTATTGCCTTACCCGGTGTCTTTTCTTTGAGAGTAGGAGGAAGCAAATGCGCTTCAGTACTCACATGCGCGGTCTCGGCATTGCTCTCAACGAATTCTCTGGTCTGAGCCAACTGTTCAGCAGCACGCATTTGACCCAACAACGGAATTTTTCGGGTTAGTACTAAAAGCGGCATTACGACCGCAATCATCGCGTAAAACATATAAGGGATAATACTAATATACGCTTTTACCCCCTCCCCACTCTCCGCTATTTGGTTAGATTCTAACAAGCCCGAGACATAGATAGCCCAAGTAGAGAAAGGCAGCAAAATACAAACGGGAGCTGCTGTTGTATCAACAACGTAAGCCAACATTTCACGGGAAACTTTAAACTTATCAGTGACGCGGCGCATGGAATTACCAACCACCAATGCATTTAGATAGTCATCAATAAAAATTGCCAGCCCCATACACCAGCTAATAAATAAAGCTTGCGACCCCGACTTGATACGTCTAATTAGCGTGTTAGCAAAAGCTTCGGCGCCACCGGACCGCACTAACAAAGCGACAATACAACCGAACAACGATACGGTTAGTATTATCCAGCGTATGGTTTCATCCCCCATGGTAAGGATAACGCCATCAAGAAAAGCGGGAACAAACCCAAACCCGGCCAGCATAATAAATCCTGCAATGGTCCCGATAATCAAAGCATCCAAGGCTCTTCTTAAAACAATTGCAGTGATAACTACGACAAGTGTTGGTAGCAGACTTTCTATACCAGGTTCAACCATCAGGATACGTAACCTCTATTACTGAGTTATATATGCGTTACTCTCACGCATCGCCTCAAAAAACGTAACGACGGCTAAACTTAGTGCACTCCGTTTCGCCACACGATATGAACGGGTAATAAAACCACAGTGCGATTGTGTGATCTATAACGTCTAGGGGTTACTTTGCTTACCTTGCGGATCTCTTGTGGGCAGGAAACTTGGCTAGAAGTTTCAGTCCATCATAGAAATCTGCACATTTTTGGGTTATACCTGCATCTGCATAACAACGTCACCAGTAGTTCGGGTATACACCCAACAGAATTTTGGTGCAATAAACCGTGTTCGAAGAAAGGTAGAGTATGCCTACAACAAAACTTAAATTAGATTCACTAGAGTGGCATACCAGCTTGAGTCTGCTCTTTGAACATGCAGGCACGTCAGACTTTGCGAAATACCTCATTGCCACAATCAACAAAATCACGCCCTATGACGCCATCGTAGTTTACGCATTTGAGAATGGCCAAAAACCCCATCTCCTATTTCACAATCTACCTGAAAAATGGGTCGACATTACAATCACAGAATATACGTCAGGCTATTACCTGCTGGACCCTGCGACCCATGCCTGTGAAAAAGGCATGCCTTCAGGCATTTATCATATTAGCGAATTGGCACCTGACCATTTTAAACAGAGTGAGTACTACAAAAGCTACTATCAAAAAATTGGCTTGCACGATGAGAGTGTCATTCTAATCATGCTGGAGCCTGGATCTTATATCAGTATTTCGACAGGTCATCGTTGCGCCGACCTTGGAAAGATCTCAACACGCGACTTGCAACGCCTCAAAAAAACCTCACCTGCACTCATTTCCGCCTCCCGCATAAACTGGAATCCAGCATTTACTACCCGGGGTAACAGACAGGCACATCAATCGCAGGACTACCATTTAGCACAGGCGTTTAACAGCTTTGGACATCGTACGCTAACCGACAGAGAGCAAGAAATTGTCCGAGAAATCCTTAAAGGGCATTCAGGAAAATCCATTGCGCAAATGCTTAATATAAGTGTCGAAACCGTTAAAGTTCACCGAAAACATATCAACAATAAATTAGGCATTTCTTCTCACGCGCAGCTGTTCACGAAATTTATTAACCACCTTGCAAGCTTACCCGCTGCTCCGAATAACGAATAAGGCTTCAGAAATAGCAATATTGGCTAAATACTTAGCCCCGATAGTTACCGAAAAACTACGACTCAAAAAATACCTACAAGTAGGGATAGCCCTTGCACCGTTCGACCTCTATATTTTATTGAACATACAAATGAGGTTTAACAATGAACACCGGCTTTTTATCACACGAATACTATTTTTGGCATGACCCAGGCTCGTCCGTGCTTGGCATGCAGATTAACAATGTTATGCAGCCCTACGCACACCCAGAATCAACAGAATCAAAACGGAGAATCAAGAACCTTCTAGACGTCTCCGGCATACTAAACCAACTCACTCAACTTGAACCCTACTCCGCCAGTGATGAAGCGATACTGAGGGTTCACACTCAAGAGTATCTCAATGAGCTCATCACATTGAGCAAAAACAATGGCGGCTTTACAGGAGAAGAGACTCAATTTGGTAGAGGCGGCTATGCTATTGCCCAACTCTCTGCTGGAGGGGTTATGGCTGCAGCTGATTCCATTATGCAACAGAAAGTTGACAACGCTTACGCGCTAGTTCGACCGCCCGGCCATCATGCTGAAGTAGATCGAGCCCGTGGATTTTGTTTGCTCGCCAACATTCCTATTACAGTCCGGCACTTGCAACATAAGTACGGTTTAAAACGGATTGCGGTTGTAGACTGGGATGTTCACCACGGTAACGGCACAGAATCTATTTTTTACAATGACAACTCAGTACTGACCATGTCTATTCATGAGGATGGTAATTACCCAGAAGATGCTGGCTCAATAGAAGATACAGGCGTTGACGCAGGAGAAGGCTTTAATATCAACGTACCACTTCCACCGGGATCCGGCATAGGCGCCTACAATCAGGTATTCGAATCGGTAATACTCCCTGCGTTAGAAGCCTATCAACCTGAGTTTATTATAGTCGCGAGTGGTTTTGATGCGTCTAACTTTGACCCGCTAGGACGCATGATCCTTGGTAGTGAAGCTTACCGAACTATGACTCGACACATTATGAATGCCGCAGAAAAGTATTGTGACAATAGACTACTCATTGTTCACGAAGGTGGCTACTCAGCTGAGTACGTGCCGTTTTGCGCCCTGGCTGTAACGGAAGAGTTATCCGGTAAGCGCAGCAGCGTTACAGATCCTTTCAGTGATCACATAGAACGCTTAAAGTACCAGGCCCTGCAACCACATCAAGCTGCCGTTATTGAAGCTGCGAGCGTTGCGTTAGATAAATTAAAAGCAAAATGCTCAGCGTTAAACTAAACAAATAGAATTGTATATTTGCAGTAGATTTAAATAGTTATCGGGCGCAATGGAAGGTGCCTTAACGCTCAAGTGGACGACAGCAATACCGTAGCGTTTTAAACTCGTTGCGAAACTTAAGCCGAAATATAACTGATTCGAAAAATCAACTGGGAAAACTGTTAAAACTAGAGAAGGAGTGTAGGCAACAAAAACAGACAGGAATATAGAATTTGAAAAGTGTCAAAACAACTGGATAGAACCAGCTCGTAAAGTATTTACAAAGCCGGCCCATCCAAATTGCCACACTCTAAATATCGAGCATGGCAATCAATGTAGACTTAACTTAGCCCAACTTTTCTTTAATACGCGCAGCACGACCTGAAAGGTCACGCAAATAGTACAGCTTAGCTTGACGCACATCGCCGCGACGCTTAACGCTGATGCTATCCAGCAACGGACTGTGTGTCTGGAACGTACGCTCAACACCAACACCGTGAGAAATTTTGCGCACAGTAAACGCAGAGTTCAACCCGCGGTTACGCTTACCAATGACCACACCTTCAAAAGCCTGCAGACGCTCACGGTTACCTTCTTTAACCTTAACCTGAACCACAACGGTATCACCAGGAGAAAACTCCGCAAGGTCTTTCTTAAGCTGTTCGTTGTTCAGCTCTTGGATAATTTTGTTAGTCATGATTTTGCTCCTAATCAGCAAAATATGTGTAGCTTCACAGCTAGACAATCTTCAATAATTAATCGTTTTTGTCGCTACCTGAAGCCAATTGGTAATCAGCCAATAAAGCTTGCTGTTCTTTGGTTAACGACTTGTTTTGCAACAGATCCGGTCTTCGTTGCCAAGTTCTACCCAGCGCCTGCTGTAATCGCCAGCGCCTTATATTTTCATGATTGCCAGACATGAGTACATCCGGAACGCATCGACCTTCGTAAACCTCGGGCCGAGTATAGTGTGGACAATCTAACAAGCCATCCGTGAAAGAATCTTGTTCGGCTGACTGCTCATGCCCCAAAACTCCAGGCAAAAGGCGAATAATACTGTCCATAAGGACCATCGCCGGCAGCTCACCACCACTCAACACATAATCACCAATCGACCATTCTTCATCAACTTCCGCCTGAATCAAGCGCTCGTCAATGCCTTCATAACGGCCAGCAACCAGTACCAGGTTTATTTGCTCATTCACCATGCTTGATACGGCGGCCTGGCGAAGCAACTTCCCTTGTGGTGACAGGTAAATTACCCGTGTCGATTCTTTTGGAGACACCTCTGCTGTCCAAGCCTTCGCCGCATGAATTGCTTCGCGTAAAGGCTGAATCATCATCAGCATCCCCGGACCACCGCCATAGGGCCGGTCATCCACGGTTTGATGCTTGTCGCGAGTGAATTCCCGAGGGTTCCAGGCCTTCACTTCTACTCTACCCTGTTTTACCGCCCGTCCAGTAACACCATAATCAGTGACTGCGGCCAGCATTTCAGGAAAGAGAGTTACCACACCAATTTTCAAGGTCTAACTCCCATAGATAAAACAGCTAATTAGAATTCTGGATCCCAATCCACTGTCATAACGTTTTGCTCCAGATCAATCGATAACACAAATTGCTCCGGCACATAGGGAATCAAACGCTCTTTAGCGTCAATATCACCAGCTGCTGGATCACCTTTCACCACCAACACATCATTAGCGCCAGTTTCCAGTAATCTAACTACTTTACCTAATTGCTGATCCCCCCCCTGAAACACCGTTTTTACTGATAACCCTATTAGCTGGTGCCAGTAAAATTCGTTACTTTCGAGAGCAGGCAGTTGATCACGCCGAACAGCAATTTGTAATTGACAATAGGTCTGTGCCAGTTCGCGGTCATCAACACCCACGATATGAGCAACAATTCCCTTGCCTTGCAGGCGATACTCGTCAATCTCTATTTCTTTAACCCCATGTTGCGTTTTTAACAACCAGGGCGAATACGAAAATATATTGTCACTTGGCGCGGTAAAGGATCGGATTTTTACCCACCCTTTTACCCCGTACACCGAAGTCACTTCCCCTACAGTGACAAGCGACGATTTAACTTTGTTCGTCGGTTCCACCACGGGGCTACTGTTATTAAGCTGCTGCAGTTTCTTTTACCAATTTAGCAACGCGATCAGACAATTGCGCGCCACGGCCTACCCAAAACTGGATACGCTCGTTATCAAGACGCAGACGCTCTTCCTGGCCACGGGCCAGCGGGTTAAAAAAGCCCACGCGCTCAATAAAGCCTCCATCACGGGCATTACGGCTGTCAGTTACATTCAAGTGGTAAAAAGGGCGCTTTTTAGAACCGCCACGTGTTAAACGAATGCTTACCATGTAAGTCTATTCCTATTTCATCAAAGTACAGCGTTGCCTCACGGCAAGACCAAAAACATATGCAACGTAGAGTCACCCCTACGAAAGGCGCGGCATTATAAGGGATTAACAGGCTCTCGTCACCATTTTACTGGCCCAAAAATCACGTTCCACCTGACTTAGCGCCCCATACCTGGCGGTAAACCACCGCCTGGCGGCATACCACCACCGCCCCCCATCATTCCACCAAGGCCGCGCATCATTTTTGCCATGCCGCCACCTTTCATTTTTTTCATCATTTTCGCCATTTGCTTATGCTGTTTGAGCAAACGGTTAAGATCCTGGATCTGCGTGCCCGAACCCATGACGATACGACGTTTGCGCGAACCACTAAGCGCATCCGGATTACGACGCTCGAACGGCGTCATAGAGTTAATCAATGCTTCCATTTGTTTAAACTGGCCACCGACATTGGCCTGCTCAGCCATTTGCGCCATATTACCCATGCCAGGCAACTTCTCTAGCATTGAGGCCATGCCACCCATGTTATTCATCTGCTGCAACTGTTCTTTTAAGTCATTGAGGTCAAAACGCTGACCCTTTTTCACTTTCTCAACAAGTTTTTCAGCCTTGGCCTTATCAATTTTTTGCTCAGCTTCCTCAATTAGACTGAGGATATCCCCCATACCAAGGATGCGAGAGGCGATACGGTCTGGATAAAAAGGCTCAAGCGCATCAACCTTTTCGCCCATACCCATAAATTTGATCGGCTTTCCAGTGACATGCCGCACCGACAGCGCAGCACCGCCACGGGCATCACCATCAGCCTTAGTCAGGACTACGCCCGTCAGTGGCAACGCATCACCAAAGGCTTTAGCAGTATTCACCGCATCCTGACCAATCATCGCATCAACCACAAACAAGGTTTCTACGGGTTTAATAGCAGCGTGCAAGCCCTTGATTTCATCCATTAGGGCTTCATCAATATGTAGCCGACCTGCAGTATCGACAATAACAACATCACAAAACTGCTTGCGGGCATGCTGTATGGCTGCATTAGCTATGTCTACGGGCTTCTGATCAGTCGAAGAAGGGAAAAATTCCACACCCACTTCGCCGGCCAGGGTCTTTAGCTGCTCTATAGCGGCCGGTCGGTAAACGTCAGCACTGACCACCAATACCTTTTTCTTTTGACGCTCTTTCAGGAAACGCCCCAACTTAGCCACGGTGGTCGTCTTACCAGCCCCCTGCAAACCGGCCATTAAAATAACCGCTGGCGGCGTTGTGGCAAGGTTGAGCCCCTCGTTTGCCTCCCCCATTACAGCAACAAGTTCGCGCTCAACAATTTTTACAAACTGCTGACCAGGATTTAAGGCTTTAGCCACCTCCGCGCCCAAAGCACTCTTTTTAACCTGAGCTACAAAGGCTTTCACCACTGGCAGCGCAACGTCCGCTTCGAGTAATGCTTTACGAACTTCGCGCAATGCACCTTGAATATTACTTTCGGTTAACCGAGCTTTGCCGGTAACCATTTTTAAGGTTTGCGACAAGCGATCTGATAAACTGTCAAACATAACTCTCTATTCACTCTGTAAAAAGGTAGCGACCAAAGGAACAATTAAGGGGCGCAAGTATACCGAAAGGAACAAGAAATGCACTTCACCGCCGTAAAATGGCAATGATTAACTTCAATTTACCCGCCCCTTGTGACACACTTTTGCGCTTAACTAACCAACAGCGAAACCTATGATTACCCTGACCTGCAATATTGCTGCGGCAATTCTTTATATCGCGGCATCTATTTACCAAATAGCACAATTAAGCCAGCAACATGCCGCAAACAAGTTTTGGCAGATGTCATTTTCATTGACAGCCTTGGTGCTACATGGAATAGGCATAGCCGGGCTGATTTTCGCTGCGGAAGGCTTTCGCATTGGGTTCTTTTTAGCGTTTTCGTTAATCTTTTGGGCAATTAATCTACTGGTGTTTTTAAGCAGCCTGCGAAAGCCCCTGCATAACATATTTATTCTACTTTTCCCGATTGCTGCGCTGGCGGTTATTTTTGCAACATTTACCGATAGCCCCGTGATACCAGCTGGGGAGCTCAGCGGCGGGGTTGTAGCCCATATACTGTTGTCGATAGTCGCCTACAGCTTGTTGAGCATTGCCACGTTTCAGGCATTGTTATTGGCCTATCAAATATATCAACTTAAACATAAACACCCCAACGGCCTGATTCGACTGTTACCACCGTTGTTAACGATGGAAAAACTGCTATTTGAATTCCTTTGGGCCGGAGAAATACTACTTACCCTATCAATCATTAGCGGCCTGATATTCCTGGAAAACATGTTTGCCCAACATCTAACCCATAAAACGATTTTTTCAATAGCCGCCTGGCTTATTTACGCGACACTATTAACAGGTCATTATTTCAAAGGCTGGCGCGGCCCAAGCGCAGTGCGCTGGAGTCTCGGTGGATTTGCGGCATTATTATTAGCGTATTTCGGAACCAAATTGGTGCTGGAAATCATTATTCGTTAATACACTATTGAAAAACGAGGAGCAGAGGCGGCAACATATTGCGTCAAGCGTAAAACTGCTCCAAACTACCGCTTCACAAGTGAAATAGGTTTTCCCTTCTTGGACGATATCCCCCTTAGCATACTCCTCGGTCTTTTAGCCGGACTGTTAATTCTCTCTGCATTTTTTTCCAGCTCTGAAACCGGCATGATGAGTCTCAACCGCTATCGCCTTAAACATCTGGTTAACCAGCGGAATAAAAGCGCCATACGAGTATCCAACTTGCTCGCGCGGCCAGATCGTCTTATTGGCGTAATTTTAATCGGTAACAACCTTGTCAACATTATTGCGACGATGGTCGCCAGTGCTATCGCCGTGAAACTATGGGGCGACCTTGGACTGGCTATTTTACCCTTTGTATTAACCATCATTGTGCTGGTATTTGCGGAAGTAACACCTAAAACAGTTGCTGCACTGCACCCGGAACGCATTGCCTTTGCCGCCGCTTGGCTGTTGAAACCGCTATTAACACTCCTCTACCCCCTTGTCTGGCTGGTAAACGTCATTTCCAACAAGCTGGCTCGCTGCTTCGGCATCGACCCGGATATGGTCAATAACGGCGACCACTTACACCCTGATGAGCTGCGCACAGTTGTCGACGAAGCAGGGGATCTGATTCCTGATCAACACCAGGGAATGCTGTTAAATGTTCTCGACCTGGAAACAGCTACCGTTGAAGACATTATGGTTCCCAGAAATGAAGTCACAGGCCTTGATATGAACCAGGATATTGAGACCTTGATGCAACAAATACGTAAAAGCGACTACACCCGGCTACCGGTTTACGAAGGCAACATTAATAACATTATTGGCACCCTGCACTTGCGTGACGCGCCCCGCTTTATGTATGGCGACGATAGCACTATCACACATGAGGCCATTCGACGTTTCACGGCAACACCATATTTTGTGCCCGAGGGAACCTCTCTCAGCAATCAGCTAATGAACTTCCAGAAAAACAGGAACCGCTTAGCCATCGTTGTGGATGAGTATGGTGATGTTCAAGGTATTGTGACATTGGAAGACTTACTCGAGGAAATTGTCGGCGACTTCACCACCAACGTGGCAGAAACGCATAGCGATGAAATCTCGGCAATGGAAGATGGCTGGCACCTGATTGACGGCACAGCCTCCATTCGTGAAATAAACAAAATTTTAGGCTGGAAACTACCTACATCCGGCCCGAAAACCATGAATGGCTTAGCCATGGAGTATCTGGAATATATCCCGGAGGGCCCAACAGCATTTCAAATAGGGCGTTACCGCTGCGAAACTGTGAAGTTTAATGAAAAAATGATCATGAGCTTTAAAGCAAAGCGGATATAACCGCCCTGCCGGCTCATGTATCCTGAGGCCTACCAGACAAATGGGTTCTCAGTTTTGGCACGCTCGCGACACAGGGCAAGCACTTTGCGGCGCTGCGCATTATCATAAGTACCCCAATAGGATATTTCCTGCCCGGTACGAAAACACCCTGTACAAACATCATTATCATTCAAGGCACATACAGAAATACAGGGTGACCGCAAAGGTTGCTCGTTTTCAACGCTAACCGAATTCTTATCCAAACTGATTACCTACCACCGTAAAGCCAACACCGGCTTAATTTACTTTTTCGGATTTTTGGGAACAGGCGCCTCCAAACGACGCACCGGAGCCACACTATCCATTACTAAATTTACTTGCAACACACGCCCCAAAAAGGTTTTTAAAACACGTGCGGTAAAGCCCCATATTTCAAAACCCTGATACATGTACGCTGGCGCCCAAAACCGGTTGTCGTGCTTACCAAAAACATCCGTTCTCAGGCGCTTATCGCGAATCAAAAATTCAAGCGGCACGCGAAAAATACTATCCAATTCATCGGGGTTTGGAATCAATTCAATACCTGGCTCAACCAGCCCCACAAATGGTGTAACCTTAACCATCCCCTTTGAGTAATGAGGCTGAAGAGCGCCAAGCACCTGAACTTTATGCGCTGGCAAACCAATCTCCTCTTCCGTTTCTCGCAAAGCGGTATGCAGTAGTGATTTATCGTCCACCTCCCACTTGCCTCCTGGAAAAGCCACCTCACCACTATGGGCGGACAGGTGGTCGGCCCGCCTAGTCAAAATGACCTCCGGGCTGTCTGCGTCTCGCGTGATAGCAATGAGAACGGCAGCCTCACGCTCGAAGCTTCCCTCAACCTCAGAGATATCACCCACCAACCGCATTTGAGAAATTATTTTATCTATCATACCACTTTAAAAAAACCTCATAACCTACTGAAAATTATAAAAATAATAAAATAATCAGCAATAAACTCAACATAATATAACGATTTATTCTAGACACTAGAATGGCATAATTCCGCAAGTTTGTTAGTATGCTTTTTAACCACAAGCAATTTTAGACGCCAACAATGCATCATCCACCCGAGATAAAGCGCGAAGTAAATTTAGAACTACCTGACTTTGACACGCTTTGCGACCTTCACACCAACAACCCCGAGGCCCTCGAAAAGCTTCGTAAGCAGCTTATTGACGAAGCCATAGATAATACCGCTCCAGACTTTCAAAGAAGGTTAAGAGGAATACAGTTTCAAATAGACAGCCATCTCCAATTGCGATCCAATTCAGTGAGTCGTTGTATTTATATTTCGCAATTAATGAATGACTCTGCAGCCGAACTATTGGACAGAATGAATGATCTAGCCACGTTAACCCTGCCTCCTTCCCCGCCCCAAGTGACCAATATCTGCCAGCATCAGGCAAGCATCCTTCCCTTCAAAAAGGAAGACCAAAAAGGATAAAACCCCAACATAACAAACCGTACCCACCTTCCGTCGTATATAATACGGAGCGCGGAGCCAAGCTTGAGCCTCCAAATAATACGAACACAGGGTAATCCACATTATGAAGTACTGCGGTCACTGCGGTTCAACAATCAGTTTTAAAGTGCCTGATAATGACGACCGGGAACGCCATGTATGTGACGAATGCGGCCACATACATTATGAAAACCCTAGAATCATCACCGGCACACTGCCTGTGCACAACGATAAAATTCTATTGTGCAAACGCGCCATCGCACCGCGCGAGGGCTACTGGACATTACCCGCAGGCTTTCTGGAAAATGGTGAAACGATTCAAGCCGGAGCTATTAGAGAAACATGGGAAGAAGCTCGGGCAAATATTACCGTAAGCCACTTATACCATCTTTACAACCTGCCACATATCCACCAGGTCTATGCATTTTACCTTGCAGAGTTGAATGATTTAACGTTTGGACCCGGCCCTGAATCTACCGAGGTGGAACTATTTAGTGCGGAAGAAATACCGTGGACAGAACTCGCCTTTCCGGTTGTTGAAAAAACATTAGCGCTCTACCTGGAAGATAAAAAGGAAAACCACTTCCCATTTAGAGA
Source organism: Cellvibrionaceae bacterium (assembly GCA_050290265.1). GTDB lineage: Bacteria > Pseudomonadota > Gammaproteobacteria > Pseudomonadales > Cellvibrionaceae > JBNKFV01. Next base: position 32,885 of record JBNKHI010000004.1, on the reverse strand, counting down.
GTTGGAGATTAACAAGCGACCACTGAAGTCTTAAACAATCGTATCCAGTAACCAAACATCATAAGCAGGCTCTTCATAAGGATGAGCATCTATTAAAGCCGTAACGGCTGCACGTATGTACTGGTCTTCACAAACCAATTCAACCCTGTATTCAGCAACCGTTTCCAGTGGGGAGGGCTTCTCCCCATCTTTGACACCAATAAATGGATCACTGCCCGGTAGCGGGCGAAACTGCCCCTGTCCTAGCGATTGCCAGCAACAACAATCGTAGTTACCTAACCTGCCTGCACCGGCATTGAATACGGCACTCTTTGTCTGCTCCAGGTGAGACTCCGGAACATAGAAGCAGAGTTTGTACATGACATCACAACCTTAAGATCGACGACCCAGGGTAATAGGAATACTGCCCTACACAAAGCGCGAAGCAACAGCCCGAACAACGTCTACGCACGAGCCCCAAGAAATCTAACGCTCACCACATGCTCCACATCTGCAATTGCCTCAATAATAGTACTAGCTGGCTCTTGAGCGACATCAATAATGTTGTAGGCTATTTCACCCCGGCTTTTATTTACCATATCAATGACATTAACTTCGTTTTCGGCAAGAACCGACAAGACATGCCCAAGCACACCGGACACATTCGCATTGGCGAAAGTAATGCGATAACCGCTGTTGCGCTCCATAAAAATTTGCGGGAAGTTAACAGAGTTTTTGATATTACCGTTTTCCAGATAATCCATCAGTTGATTAGCAGCCATAACAGCGCAATTCTCTTCAGCCTCTGCGGTACTGGCCCCGATATGCGGCATGGCCAACACATCCTTACGCCCAAGTAGGCAGGGCTCAGGGAAATCGCAGATATACTGGCCCAGTTGGTTTTCATCCAGACTGGCCACGATAGCCTCAGGATCAACAATAGCGTCACGCGCAAAATTCACCAAGACAGCTCCAGGCTTGACCGCACGTAACGCATCTTGGTTGATCATATGCTTGGTCGCCTCTATCGCTGGAACATGCAACGAGATGTAATCAGACTTGCTCAATAACGCTTGTAAGTTTTCCATACGCTCGACTTGACTAGGCAAACGCCAGGCAGCCTCTACTGACAGGGCTGGGTCGTAACCAACGACAGACATCCCCATCGCCAACGCCATTTCGGCAACCATCGACCCAATAGCGCCAAGGCCGACAACGCCAAGCGTTTTACCTAGCAACTCATTACCGGCAAAGCGCTTCTTTTCTTTTTCAAGCAGCTGGCTCATTTCAGCAGCATCTGTAATATGGGTTAGCGTTTGCACATAAGTCATACCGCCGACAATATCTCGTCCCCCTAATAACAATGCCGCGAGCACTAACTCCTTCACCGCATTGGCATTTGCCCCAGGTGTATTAAACGCCACGATCCCTTTTTCAGTGTAGGCATCAACAGGCAAGTTGTTAACGCCAGCGCCTGCGCGCGCAATAGCTTTTAATGTTTCCGGCACAGGCTCAACGTGCATTTTGTGGCTGCGCACCAAGTAAGCGTCAGGATGGCCAATATCACTGCCAACCTCATAGGTCTCGCGTGAAAATCTATCAAGGCCCTTCACTGAAATCTGGTTGTACGTTTTGATCTTAAACATCATCCTGCCCTTATTTCTTGTTATGCTCAGTACGCTATTTTATTAATTATTTAAGCTTGAGTGACTTCTTCATATGCCCAGCTTAACCATGGCATAAGTAATTCCAGGTCAGATGCCTCAACAGTGGCCCCCGCCCATAACCGCAAGCCTGCAGGCGCGTCGCGGTAGGCCCCAATATCGTAAGCCACACCTTCAGCATCTAGTATTTTCACCATCGCTTTGACTTGCTCTGGTGTCGCGTCCAGGCAGAGACATACACTGGTATTGGAAATTTGCTCTGGCTCTTTCGCCAAAAACTCTATCCAGTCATTACTGTCAACGAAAGCTTTAATGACCGCCAGGTTGGCTTCTGACTTGGCAATAGCTGCCTGTACCCCACCAATACGCTCAACCCAATCTAGACCATCAAGATAATCCGCTACGCACAGCATGGAAGGCGTATTAATGGTCTCGCCTTTAAATATACCTTCAATTAACTTTCCGCCCTTGGTCATACGGAATATTTTAGGCAGCGGCCAAGCCGGTGTGTATGACTCCAGCCGTTCAACGGCACGCGGACTCAAAATCAACATTCCGTGAGCACCTTCTCCACCGAGAACTTTCTGCCAGGAATAGGTCACAACGTCCAACTTTTCCCAAGGCATTTCCATCGCAAAAACGGCAGAAGTCGCATCGCAGATAGTGAGGCCACTGCGGTCGTCAGCAATCCAGTCCCCATTAACGACTTTGACCCCAGAGGTGGTGCCATTCCAGGTAAAAATCACATCGTTATTAAAATCGGCCTGCGCCAAGTCTGGTAACTCACCGTAAGGTGCTTCGAAAACTCGCACATTTTCAAGCTTCAACTGTTTGACAACATCGGTGACCCAACCACTACCAAACGATTCCCAGGCAAAGATATCAACACCTCTGGGCCCCAACATCGACCAAAGTGCCATCTCAACCGCGCCCGTATCCGATGCAGGAACAACTCCGACACGATAGCCATCCGGCAAGCCCAGTAATTCAGCTGTTTTTGAACAGGCTTTACCCAGCTCAACTTTACCGAGCGCAGAACGATGCGAACGACCAAGGGTTTCGAGGTTCAAATCGTTAATGTTATAGCCTGGGCGCTTACTGCAAGGACCAGAAGAAAAATTGGGGTTTAACGGTTTAGTGCTGGGTTTTGTTGCCATGAAATCGTCTCTCAACGTTGAATCATTAGAAAGTAGTGCCGAGTGGCGGGCCTAATATAATAGTTGCTCAGTAAATACAGGAATATGTCCAAATCGACAGAGACCGCGCTTACACTTATCATCTGCTAGCGAATTAGAAGGCGGCACATTATGCCAGTTTTTATCCAGGAACAACAATCACCTAGCCCACAGGATCACTTTCGAGCCCCTTAATAAAACGCCGGAGGCCAAAGGCTCAAGACGGCAATTCAAGCAGTTTTTCGACATATTTACCTACAGTAAACGCGCCCTTGGCTTGGCCGGGCAAACATCAACATTCACCACCCTACTGTTCTTAACCATGTGAATGACAAGCATTTTGTAATACTTTTCTCACAGACGTTACGGAAAGCGCCTTTTTATCTACCACTCGGAGATGAGAATTTTCGGCTTTTATTTATGTTGCCAATCAGTTTATTATCGGGGGGATGCCTGCACGCATTGCTGGAATTGATGGAGCAAGCCACCAGGTTTCTGTCACTGAACACCTCGTAGAAGCCTTTCAATAAGGCTATTCGCATTACATTTGATAAGGAATGTCATGGAGCTTTCACAACATACAACCCCCGTCACCCGCCCTGTTGAGTTTTCCGGAAAAATCGGAGAATACTTTGGAATTTGGATTGTTAACCTGCTACTGAGTATCGTCACACTGGGGATATACAGTGCCTGGGCTAAGGTAAGAACCAACCAGTATTTTTACGGCCATACCAAAATAGACGGCCACAGCTTTCGTTATCTCGCAACTCCGCTACAGATCCTAAAGGGTCGCATCATTGCTTTTTTGGTATTTGTTCTCTTTTCAATACTATCAACTACCACCCCATTAGCAGGGATTGCCTTCGCTATTTTATTTGTCTTTATGGCCCCATGGCTGATCATACAGAATTTAAGATTCACGATGCGTATGACTAGTTACCGCAATGTTCGCTTTTCTTTTAACGGACGTTATGGCAATGCATTTTTAAATTTCATCTTGCTGCCAATTCTTAGTATATTCACCCTCTATCTCGCGCTGCCTTGGGTGTTACGACGAATTGACACCTATCTGTTTAACAACGTGGCATATGGCGGTCGCCCGCTACAGGTGAAAAACCGTAACAGTCAGTATTACCTCGCGTCCCTGGCAGCGCTGGGCACAGGAGTCGTCTTTATTATAGGGCTGGTTGCCATACTTGGCGTATTTGGTATTGCTTTGAGTGGACTGATACATCCAGAAAATCAAGGCGTTACGACAGCCACCATGATAGCCGGCTTTGCCTTACTTATGCTGCTTTATTGGATGGGCTTGTCGCTCGTCGTTGCCGTGTATAAATCGATTATTCGTAATCACTTGTTCAGTGTTGCAGAAATAAATGAAGTGGCGACATTCAAATCCACAATGCACCCGCTTTCCTACATGTGGTTAACACTCTCGAACACCCTTATTTTGCTAGGTACACTCGGATTTGGTTTTCCGATTACTAAAGTGCGTCACACAGCCTATCTGGCTAGAATAACCAGTGTGAATATTCATCCAAAAGCAGCCTCCATTATCGACTCAGCCGGCCAGGATACCAGCGCTTTTGGAGAAGAGGCGGCTAACTTTTTCGATGTAGATTTATCCCTGACATAGGGCTGTTTTGGTTATGGATGATATCGAACTGGTAACCGGCAAGCTGCACCTGCCTGGCGAAGCACAGACCCATATTGCACAGGCAGGAGTAGCACAAAACGACACTGTTTACGTGTATGTGGAAAATAATTCGGTGCTAAATCGCCAGTGCGAGAAAAACACATACCAGTTCGGACCCACTATCCCGGGCCTCGGCATCGATATTCTGTTTGCAGACGGAGCTATTTTTTCACCTGGGGACGTCGAATTTCGATGGCGTCGATCTGGCGCACAAAAACAGAAGCTCCTTGCCCTTCTGGAAACGAACCCGTTATCGGTGCTTATTGCACTGGTCATGACACCATTAGTGTTTTGGTGGATTGTGACAAAGGGAATCCCGGCAGCAGTGAACCAAACGGTGGAATTTATTCCTCAGGCTATACCTGACCGCATGGGTGAAGAAACACTTTATATGCTGGATCGACTGTCATTAGATAAAACAGCATTGTCCGCCGCTGAAATAGCCCGGGTCAGAAACCTGTGGCAAGGGGCGTTAACAGAATTGCAATTGCCCACTGAAAAATTTGCGCTTCATTTTCGCGCCTCTGAACAAATAGGCGCGAATGCCTTGGCACTGCCGAATGGCTCGGTGGTTATCACTGACGACCTTGTTAAACTCTTGGGCCAGCATCCCCAAGCGATGTTGTCAGTACTATTGCACGAAATAGGTCACGTCGAGCACCGTCATTCGTTAAAACTGGTCGCACAATCCCTCTCCACCTCCATTTTGTTTGCAGTGTTTTTCGGCGATATCCAAGGTGCAGGCGAAATGGTGTTGGGGGCAAGTAGCTCACTACTGCAAAATGCCTTTTCCCGTGAAATGGAAGCACAAGCAGATGCGTATTCTTTCGACAAACTGGAAACGCTAGATATTTCCCCGGCCGTATTTGCAGAGGCGATGGAAGCTCTGGTTGGCGAGGCGCCACTCATAGAGTCGTCAAAAGCTGAATTCCCGGCAGAAGAAAATACGAGAGAACATGCGGAAACCACTGAAGATACTTCTCAGTGGATGCGATATTTAAGCACCCACCCAATGGTGAAAGAACGAATCAAAGCAGCCCGCCAGCGAGGTAAACTTTTTTCAGAGAAACATTAGTCTCCAAGAGTTGACGAGGCCTAGTGAAGTTCCAAAAGGAAACGTCTCAGACATCCGGATGCCGGTCGAGCCGTGGTTAATACATCGATAGCGGTGGTGCCGACAAAATCTGCTTTTCATATTTCCTCTATCAGCATAAGTTAGTTGGCATAGACCCAAACCATCTGAACGACAATGAACGGTGACTCCCTTTTCCTGAGACACCTGCATCGTTCTTATAAATAACGATGCTTTCAACCAAGTAAAGTGTGCCAACAAACAACAATCATTTAGTCTACAGGAGCGCTTTTGAACCATCCTCATAAAACGCCGGAGGCCAAAGGCTCAACGCTGCAGCTCAATCAGTTTTTCGGCGTATTTACCTATAGTAAACGCGCCCTTGGTTTGGTCTGGCAAACATCAAAACCATTAACTCTCATATTTGCCTTGGCCACTTTAATGGCCGGCGCCTTGCCAGCTGTGGCGGCATATTTAGGGCAATTGATTATTGATGCGGTACTCGCTGCGATTGCACAAGCCAAAACTGGCGACACCGTTAACCTCTGGAGAGTGTTGCAATTTGTAGCTCTGGAAGCCTTGGTGATTACCGGCATGAACGGCGGGCGCAGGGTCATTTCCGCCTGTCAATCACTGCTGCGAGCCTTACTAGGGCAACGGGTCAATGAAATGATTCTGGAAAAAGCCGAGCTTCTCTCGCTCACTCAATTCGAAGACAGTGAATTTTACGACAAGCTGACTCGAGCAAGGCGAGAAGCATCAGCCCGCCCTTTAAGCTTGGTCAACAAAACATTTGGCCTGCTCGAAAACGCCATTGCCCTTGTTAGCTATGCCTTGTTACTACTGCAGTTTAGCGGCTGGGTTCTGGCCATTCTGGTTATTGGCGCGATCCCGGTGTTTATTGCGGAAGCAAAATTTTCCGGCGATGCTTTTCGCCTGTTCCGCTGGCGCTCTCCAGAACGGCGAATGCAAATGTACTTGGAAACACTGCTCGCGCGGGAAGATACAATAAAAGAAGTAAAACTATTTCAGTTGAACCCTCTCTTTCTGCAGCGTTACAAAAATATTTTTCGCACGTTATATGACGCAGACAAAAACCTAACCCTGCGACGTGACTGGTGGGGTTTTGCATTGGGCTTGCTTGGTACTCTGGCATTTTATGGCGCTTACGGTTGGATCATTGTGGATACGGTTTACGGCAAAATAACACTAGGCGAAATGACCATGTACCTGCTGGTATTTAAACAAGGTCAAACAGCCATCAGCAGCAGTTTGTCTGCCATCAGCGGGATGTATGAAGACAACTTATATCTGTCGACGCTTTATGAGTATTTAGAGCAACCCATTACTGAAGTTCACGGCAACTTGCAGGAAGGTCCCACACCGGGAGACGGGATACGCTTTGAACATGTTACCTTTCATTACCCGGGCAAAGAGGTACCGGCTCTGCATGACGTCAACCTTCATATCAGGCCAGGTCAAAGCCTAGCGTTAGTGGGTGAAAATGGTTCTGGTAAAACCACGTTAATCAAGTTACTGACCCGACTTTACCAACCCAGTAGCGGCCGCATTATGCTGGATGGGGCAAACCTGGAAGACTGGGACCCGGCCACGCTGCATCAACGCATTGGGGTTATTTTTCAAGACTTCGTTCGCTACCAATTACTGGTTGGCGAAAATATTGGCGCAGGTGACGTTGCAGAATTTACCAATAGCCAACGCTGGCAAAGTGCAGCCAAGCGCGGCATGGCTGACCAGTTTATCGATAACATGCCCCTGAATTACAATACCCAACTGGGGCGCTGGTTTAACGATGGCCAGGAATTATCCGGAGGCCAATGGCAAAAAATTGCACTGGCGCGCGCCTTTATGCGAGAGAAAGCCGACATCTTGGTTTTGGATGAGCCCACTGCGGCAATGGACGCGCAGGCAGAAGCGACAATTTTTGAACATTTCCAGGAACATTCCGCCGATAAAATTGCCATCCTTATTTCACACCGGTTTTCTACTGTGCGCAAAGCCAGCCACATTGTGGTCATCGACCAGGGGCGCATTATTGAAGATGGTACCCACGAACAGCTGCTAAAACTAAAAGGACGTTATCAACATCTATTTGAACTTCAGGCTGCAGGTTATCGATAATTGAAACAACAAAATGGCGATCAATAACCAGCGCTGTGCGAGTTCCCCGACACTAGGTCTCGCTGCCAACCGCAAGGGATCGCCCCGCTAACGCCGGCTCGCCCTGAAGCGACATCAGCGCCCGAAAGGCACGCTTTCCCGACTGACAAAAAAATACTACGCGCCCTACAGCGCTCTTATGGGTATGCCGATGTTGGTTTAAATGTGCTTCAAGAGTAGACACCGAAACAACCATGGGAGCGATGACCGAAGGTATTAAGTCCTGCAAAGGGGAACCTATTTGTTCTTCCGGCGCACGAACATCAACCACAACATCTGCAGAAACCAGGTCACAGCATTCCAGTAATGCGAAGCCGGTTTTTTGCTCCGGCTCTTGCGCATTGGCAAAGTGTATCTGTGCGCTGCGCCAACGATGCAAATCCAGACTCACCAGTCCTATTTTGGCGGCACACGCCGGGTTCACTATGATATCCAACACCTGCTGGGCTTGCAGCATAGCGACTGCGCCTAAAGGGACAATACAATTTTATCTTTTAGTTTGCTCTGAATGCACACATGGCGCATGGCGAGACAGTCGCCATGTGGTAACGGCACAAGGAAAAGAAAATGAGGATTACAAACAAGACAACACTTATTGAAAAGTCAGTCTCTTCCTTGAGAACAAAAGCTAAAAAATCCCGACTGCTCGGGAGAAGCTACAACAAAGCTGGGCCAATCAACACTAACAGCCTGCCAGGGCTTGTTCACACTAATATAGCAATGTGTAAAACTTGCGTTGAAACTCTATTGCAAGAGAGTCCCCCTGACCCAAGGCCGCCAAAATATCAGTAAAAGCCTTGCGAGCCTGCCCTTCTGCATAGTTCATATCCTTGCGCAACAGATCAAGCAATAACTCAAGTGCGTCACGATAAAGATTGTTTTGGCTGTATTGCACAGCCAAAAGATAGGCAGCTTCCTGATCATCTGGAGCTTCATTAAGCCGGGCTTTTAATGCTTCTATTTCTGGCGACTGCGCTGACTCATGTATCAGCTCTACACGGGCAACCAGTTGCTCGTAGAATGCATTCTGATCAACCATTTTCACCTTTCCGAGTAAAGCTTCAGCCTCTTCAACCCGGTTCATCTCTAGATAAACCCTTGCCAGCTGCATGACTATGTCTGCACGTTCGCCCGACGTCTCACTCGCCTCTTTTAATATCGGCAAAGCTTCAGACCAAGCCTCTGCATCAATTTTTTCTAATGCACTGGCCAGTGCCAACTCGTATGGTTTAGGTAAATATTTTTCCAATAATTCTCTAATAGCGGATTCAGGCTGGGCACCAGCAAAACCATCCACAGGCTGCCCATCCTTCATTATCATAACCGTTGGCAAACTTCGAACGCCAAACTGCCCCGCTATCCCCTGCTGGGTATCTGCATTTACTTTTGCCAGCACAAATTGCCCCGCATATTCATGAGCCAGCTTCTCTAGTAAGGGCATTAATGTTTTACAGGGCGCGCACCACTCAGCCCAGAAATCAATAACCACCACGCGCTGCATAGATTCTTCAAGTAATACCTGCTGCGCATTGGTTTCATCAATTTCAAAAATATAATCAGTCATTCATCACTCCGAACAATTGTCTTGTCTCGATAGAAACCTCCATACAAGACAAGGCAGTTGTCTTATTTATTTTAGGCTCTCGTAGTAAGCAGCAACATTCTCGACATCCTGATCAGACAACATATTTGCCATCCCATTCATTGAGGGATCTTGACGCTTACCAGCTTTGAAATCTTTTAACTGTTTGACCATGTAAGCCGCCTTTTGCCCAGCCAAGTTTGGCCAGATTGGTGCGGGGCTAATACCGTTCGCACCATGACAGCTAGTGCACATTTTCTGAACAGTAGCCTTACCCGCCTCTATATCTCCAGCAGCATAGGCTCCAGACATACAAACAAAATATGCACTAACAGCGATTAGCAATTTCTTCATCAATTAACTCCTAAATTCAGTAAAAGTATACATAGTGTCTTATACTATCAATGCTAACCTAATTATCCCAACGGTGAGTATTGAGAAGCCATTATACTAAGCAAAAACATGCTTGGCTCTAAATGCTCATTGCACGGATTTAGAGCACATAATGCTTGAGAACTAATAGCATTTAAATATTTTTATAATAATTGCGAATCTTGAACCAAATCGGCACACTTGCTGCTAGTCTCAATGTGCAAATCATAATTCTGTCACAGTTAAGCGTTTAAATATTGCACCGTTTAAGCCAAGGCGCACAGAAATAGAACATTAGCTTTGTTAAATCGCCCTATAAATGGGCATTCGCTAGAGGTAGCAGCGAACCAAATGTTGGACATATTTATGCCCAACGAACCCTGTAGTACACATTAGGAGGATTACACATGGGTAGAGTTGCACTTGTTACAGGTGGTACTCGTGGTATTGGTGAGTCAATCAGTATCAAGCTAAAACTGAAAGGTTACACCGTTATTGCAAACTACGCTGGCAATGACCAAAAGGCGCAAGCTTTTACTGAAAAAACGGGTATAACCACATATAAATTTGATGTGTCTGATTACGATGCAGTTACAGAAGGTATCAAGCAAATTGAGGCCGATTATGGCTCCGTGGACGTTGTCGTTAATAACGCAGGAATTACCAGAGACGGCGTGCTTGCAAAAATGACCTGCGAAAACTGGGACGCGGTAATAAATACCAATTTAAAATCCTGCTACAACACTTCTCATGCGGTTATCCCCGGCATGCGCGAGCGCGGATTCGGCCGCATTGTTAATATCAGCTCAATCAACGGACAAGCAGGCCAATACGGTCAAGTCAACTACACTGCTGCAAAAGCTGGCGTTTTAGGCTTTACAAAAGCACTGGCAATGGAAACAGCTCGATACGGCATTACTGTAAATGCGGTTGCACCGGGTTATGTTGATACCGAAATGGTGCGAGCGGTTCCACCGGAAGTACTGGAGAAAATTGTTGCAAAAATCCCAGTTGGTCGTTTAGGGAAAACTGAAGATATTTCTCGAGCGGTATTGTTTTTAGCTGACGATGACGCTGCATTTATCACCGGTTCAACCTTATCGGTCAATGGCGGTCAATTTATGGCGGGCTAGACACAAAGAGCCCGGCTCAATGGCCGGGCTAAATCACCGAAGTTTTACCTAACAGGGTAAAAACTGACTATTTCTCTGCTGATTTTGCAGAAGCCGCCTTGGGAGCAGACTTAGGCTTTGTGGCTGGCGCTGACTTAACAGGCTCCACATTCATCATAGAGGCCATTTGGGGAACACACTCTTCAAAGGCATCTTTCAACATTTCTCCAGTCTTTTCCTGGGCTTCAGAAATTAATTCGTAGCTCTCTTTAGCAACAGAAACCATTTTAGACTGAACTGCATCCAAATAGCTTTTCTGCAAATCGTAAAAACCAGCCAGATCTTTTTGTTCAGCCAACTCTTTAGCGTAGTTGATACTGTCGTTCATTGACTCGCTAAGATAACCGGCCTGCTTCTCAGCAAGCTTTTCCATAACTTCCGTATTTAATGCAAACACATCAGTCATAGGCTTAAATGCTGACTGAGCTTGTTCTACCATTTTCTCAAACATGGTGTATCTCCTGTAATTGACGTACTGATCTGAAGGGCTAACCAGGCTTTGCTAACAGCGCATGCTGCACTGCACAATTTAGATTCAATTCTATGCAGCAATAGCCAATCGGTCAACGGGTTTATGCTGCATGGCAGCATATTTTTCATACAGTTTAGTCATAAGATAGCCCGCTTTTATTCCTCTCGATCATTTTTAGGATTGTCATCGTCAACAAAACCCGGGCCACCCACATCGGACAGATGCTTCCAAAAGTCCATATTTTTGCCAAGCATCTGATTAAATACACCGACAGGGCTAGCCTCAATAATATTCTTCATCATGCCCTGCATGGCATCCTGTCGCTCCAGAAAGCTCGCCATACTTTGTTCTAGATACATTCTTAAAAACATCTGCATATCTGAACCGTAATAACGGATTAACTGCTTTAATACCTGATTGGTCAGCAGAGCTTGCTGCTCATTTCCTTCTTGATCAGTAATAATCTGCAGTAAGATAATTTTGGTCAAATCCTCGTCTGTCTTTGAGTCAACAACCTTAAACTCAGAATGATTCATAACGAGCTCACGAATATAGTCCAAGTTTACATACTGACTCTGAGAGGTATCGTATAAACGACGGTTAGGATATTTTTTTATGATGACCACGAAAGCTCCTTATGTAGATTTAATCGCCGAGTATACAGAGATTAAGCTATATGAGTAAAAAACTACTCTATTGGTGATTCCAATCTGACCCTAACATAGCTTCCGGGAGCATCTTCTAAAGCAGGCAAAGCTCCGGCTCCGGGCTCACGCGCATCAACTGTAGATCCCGAGCGTCTCTTCAACCACCGATTCCAGTCTAGCCACCAGGAACCACTTTGTTGTTTAGCTTCTGCCATCCATTGGTCGGCCTCTTTAGGCATTTTTTTACCCACCCAGTAGTCATACTTACCACTCTCTGCAGGGTTAACAATACCTGCCACGTGACCCGAACCGGCTAAAATAAATCGAACGTCAGCTCCTAAATACTGAACACTGTCGTAAGCGCTTTGCCAGAGAACAATATGGTCCGCAACAGTGGCTACTGCATAGGTCGGCACTTTGATTTTGCCCAAATCAATTGATTGGCCATCGATCTCTAGAGCACCAGGCTGTATCAACTTATTATATTGGTACATGTTTTTTACATAATAAATAAATGATTTAGCGGTGATATTATTAGAGTCACTATTCCAGTAAAGAATATCGAAAGGCACAGGGTCTTTACCCTTGAGATAGTTATCTACAAAGTACGACCAAAAAAGATTATTTTCTCTCAGAAGGCTAAAACCCAAGGCTAAAATACGCCCGTCAAAGTATCCCTTCTTATCTGCATTTTGAAACACATGCGGCAGCGATGTCTCGCTGAGGTAAATACCAACCTCACCAGGCTCAGCGAAATCCAACAGCGTAGTCAATAACGTCAGAGTATTGATACGTTTATCGCCCTTAGCCGATAAATATGCCTGTGCAACGGATAATAACGTTCCGCCAACACAATAACCGGCTGTATTGACGGAATCACAGTTTGTCACTTTAACCACAGCATCCAATGCTTCTATGACACCTTTTTTTACCAGGTCATCAAAACCAATATTGCGATGCGATTCATCTGGATTGAACCAGGAAACCATAAATACGGTATAACCTTGCTCTACAAGCCAACGCGGCATAGATTTTTTGTGGTCAAGATCAAGGATGTAGTATTTATTAATAAAAGGAGGAATGATTAAAAGTGGCTTTTCAAAAACCTGCTCAGTACTGGGCGAGTACTGAATTAACTGCATCACGTCATTTTGATAGATCACCTTGCCTTTTGTATAGGCAAGCGTTTTACCCAGTTCAAAAGCATCAGGCTCAACCTGCCCGACTTTAAAAGCTTCTATAGGACTCCGCTGTAAATCACGTAAAAAGTTATCAATACCCTTGGTCAGACAGGCCCCTTTGCTATCCAGAATATCTCGGCAAACTTCCGGATTAGTCAATACATAATTCGTCGGTGACATTGAATTAACAAACTGACGGGTATAGAACTTTACTTGCTCGCTCGACTTGGGGTCTTCAAATTCTAAAGACTCCACTATCTTCTGAAGCATTTCCGCGTTGAGCAAGTAAGACTGTTTAAAGTAGTTGTATAAGGGATTTTCTGTCCACTGACCATCTTTAAAACGCTTATCACCCTGAGGAGTCGGAACAACATCCGCCAATGGCTTGCCAGCCATAATCGATTCTGCAGCCCCTTGCCACAAAGCCATTTGCGTCTGCAAAAAACTCATCTGATCCTGAACTAACTTTGCAGGATCAACCTTAACACCACGAGACAAAATATTGGCAACTTTATCAGCATTAAGCAGAGGGTTAACCTCAGTTTTGCCGGATAGTGCGCTCTCCATAACTTCTTTTGTCATATCATTAAAAACATCACGAAACTTATCCAAGTAACGCAGGACTTCTTCGTGTTCACCCGGTTCCATAAAATCCCCTTTTCGAAATGAGTACGCGATAGCGAATAATGTGAATAGCTAGCCTTGACTCGCTAGAAACTATGTTACAAAAAATTTATTAAGATTTTTTTTCTTTTTCTTTGTCGACATCATTGACCTTTTTTGCCAAGTCAAAAGCTTCCCGACTTTGCTTCATAAAGGTGTCCCACATAATAGCAAAGGGGTTAGCCTCGTCTTTCCATTGGTTTTTAACAGCATCACTGAAGTAAGCCTGCATACGGTCCATACTGGGCATACCCATAAGCTCACGAGCTTCTTCAGGAGTCAAATCAATTTCAATATTTATCTTCAACGGTCACCCTCCCCCGGATAATGAATATGTCACGCTCTATTTAGCAGTCCAACCACCGTCAAGAACCAAGGTTTGGCCGGTCATATTTTTTGCGGCTGGAGAGATGAGAAAACCGATACTGTCACACAGCTCATCCATACTAATAAATTCTTTTTTAGGCATGGGTTCTAGCATAATAGAGTTCACTACCTCTTCCTCACTAATACCATGCTGCTTGGCCTGGTCTGCAATTTGTTTCTCCACTAAGGGCGTTTTTACATAGGATGGGCATAACGTATTAATGGTTATATCAAATGCAGAGGTCTCTAACGCAAGTGTTTTGGAGAATCCAAGCAACCCGTGCTTAGCGGCGACATAAGCACTCTTGTAGGGAGAAGCCACCAGTGCATGTATGGACCCGACATTGATAATACGACCATAATTTTGTGCCTTCATTTTTGGCATCAACTGGCGGCACAACATTGCTGGGCCACTCAACAATACGTCGATCAATAACCGCCAGCGATCAGCCGGAAATTCCTCAAGTTTGGCTACATGTTGAATCCCCGCGTTATTGATTAACACATCTACACGATCTGCGGCATCCACTATAGCCTCGATGTCTCCTTGAGATGCTACATTGAGTATATGGCCACTCGCCGAGCCGCCCACATTGGTAATGGCTGCTACAGCAGAGTCAATGGCACTCTCATTCATGTCCGTCACCATCACGTGATAGCCCTGCTCCGCCATATAGTGCGATATCGCTAGACCTATTCCGCTTCCTGCTCCAGTTATTAATGCCACAGGTTTCATCTACACACTCCTAAATCAAGTCAATTAGCCAACAAGGGAAAACACTTACAAGCCTCAAATTTGGAAATGGGCTTCATATTGCACTGCACAACCTAAACCATAGTTTAAGCAGATTAAATAGTACATAGCCAATAGCAAATGCCTAAAATTAACTCCGAAATTGACATTTTGCTGCATTTGCTCAGCTTGACGCTCTACCGCGAGAACGCCTCTATCGTAGCGATATCTTCAGCACTCAGTATCAGTCAAGGACAGCAGCCTAGCCCAACCGAACAAATAGGTTAACAAAAGCACTTGATATAAACTAAAATCGTAAATATTCGTAGTTAGAGCAAGCATTTAACCGGTATTTATGGACACTCGCTTACTTTCAAAACTTGGCACACTCCGCCAATTGGAGATTTTCCTAAAAGTAGCTGAGCTAGGCAGTATCATTAGAGCTGCAGAAGCTCTTTATCTCAGCCATTCTGCGGTTTCCATACAAATACGTAAGCTGGCTGAAGCCCTGGGCCTGCCCCTCTACGAGGTAATTGGCAAGAAGATCTATCTTACCGAAGCCGGCGCAGAGGTGGCAAAAACCGGACAAGAACTTTTTACGGTCATTCAAAATCTCGATCACAGGCTAAATAACCTCAAAGGACTGACGGCAGGCACACTGAGAATCTCGGTTGTCAGCACAGCCAAGTACTTTTTACCGAGAGTTATTGGAGCCTTTTGTCGGGAGTACCCACAGATTGATGTAGATTTTAAAGTCGGTAATCGTGCCCAGGTGCTCGAGCGCTTATCAAATAATCTGGATGACCTTTACATATTGAGTGACCCAGGTGATACACCTGATATAACGTCCACCCCATTCTTACCCAACCCTTTGGTTGTGATTGCCTCTTCGAATAATCCACTTAGCCGAAAAAAGCACCTTAAATGGGAGGACTTAGCTGGGGAAAAATTCTTAATGCGAGAACAAGGCTCTGGAACCCACTCAGCTATCCAAAGTCATTTAAAGAGAAATAATTTTAGTATCCGCAAGCAAATGGTCATTGAGAGTAATGAGGCCATTAAGTTTTCCGTGATAGAAAACATGGGCATTACCATATTGTCAGCGTACGCTGTGGCCGAAGGCCTTACGCAGTTACCAGTAGAAACGTTTCCTATCAATTCAACTTGGCATGTAGTGCACTTAAAGGAAAAGCGACTATCGTTAATTGCAGAAAAATTTCTAGACTTCATTGTTAATCAAAGTAAAACTATTTTGCCAATGGATAAGATTGAAGCTCAGCTTCGGAGAGCCCGCGGTGAACAGTAAATACCCTGTTGACATAGAACCCCGTCGATAAATATTGGCGATACATGTCAAAGGTATAGACAGTATCTCAACCTAAACCTACATGGACTAATAGCAGAGTATTTACGTGTACTTCACCCAACCTTTACCTTTCACCTACCTGCTTATTAGCTGCATCGCAGCATTGATATTATTAATAACAGCAACTGTGACAGCGCCGTGGCGTCAACTTGCAGCCAAACCAATAAGGCAGCATATGTGGTTGGGGGGAATAATAGTGCTTGGCTTCTCCTGGCACTTACTAAGCGTTAAAGCGACTCCCGGACTCGTTTTTCACCCGATGTTTATAACCACTCTCTATTTTTTATTTGGTGGCAGGCTAACCTTTATTAGTGCTGGCATAGCCTTATTACTCACTCAGTTATTGGCAAATGCACCGCTAATGAATTGGGGATTAAATTACCTAATAGGCGTCGTCATACCCACCCTGACTATCGCCTGCGTACTTTTTATTATCAATAAAATCCGACAACAAAATCTTTTTATTTACATGCTTGGCGGCGGATTTTTCGGCAGTATTCTTAGCGTAGTCACCACCGGAACGATGGGATTTTTCACAATATGGTTGATTGCGCCATATTATTTTGAAAGTATTCAAAATAATATCCCCATGTTTTTCGTCATGATATTCCCAGAAGGTTTTTGTAACGGTGCCATTATTTCTACTGCGACGGTACTCAACCCAAACTTACTTAAAACGTATGACGATGAATTTTACCTTCAGCGGCGGCCGCCAAAATAGTAACAACCGTTATAATTTGAGTTGTTTGATATTATCATCTAATATGCGGACTCAACCCATACGTAATTAGATAATAACAATCCGTATCGTGAAAAATACTCATTGACGATGCACTACTAGATCTTTATGACCCGATAGTGGAGAAAAAACTTGACCAACACCAAAACAGACAACCTAAAACCAGAAATAAATAATCTTTTTGGTGAAGAATGGCGTGCTGCTGTAAGCTTAGGGGATAGTGCTCGTCACGATATACCCGCTCTAATGATGCATCGCTTATTGCGCCTCAACAACAATATTCAGTCCCACTTTAATAATCATATTGAAAAGCAGTTCTCTATCAGCTTTGGTGAGTTTCGCGTACTGATGTCCCTAGGGCGAATGGTTCAGGCTGCATCACATGAAATAGCTGAAGGAACTGGCATAAGCACGATGAGCATCAGTCGCGCTGTCGCATCGCTGGCCAAAAAAGGTTATTTAACTGCAGAAACCGACCCTTTAAATAAGCGCCGTAAAATATTGCAATTGACGGATAAGGGATTAGAGAAATTCAACATACTGAACCCTGCTGCAGACAATGTCGCAGAGTACATGGTGGAAGATTTAACGGCAGATGAAATAGTCAGTATCAGTAAATTGCTAGCGAAGCTTACCAGCAAACTGGAAGCATTGGACGAAAATGGCGAGTCAATCTTTTTGCAACGGACCAAGCTAAATAGTGCAGACCAAGACTGAACGCAAACAACTCCAAATAGCAGACTATGATATTAGCTTCATATTCTAGAATACAGGGTAAAACCCTTTCTACGTTTATAGGCGTTATACTTGATGAGAAACTACTCAGAAGAAGAGATAAAAAATAAAACGCTGATCGAAAAGGTTTATGCGCATGTTTTAAACCCACTTGATTCTGCACGTGTTGATGAGTTCATTGCTGAAAATTACATCCAGCACAGTCCGCTCGCAGAAACCGGTGCCAAAGGGCTCAAGCGATTTCTTGACTGGGCCAAAAAAACCTCGCCTAATGCACAACACGAAGTAAAGCGTATCATTGTAGACGACAGCATAGTTGTTGCACACGTTCACGTTATCATCAACCCTGGTGATAGAGGCAATACAGTCATCGATATATTTAGAATAGAAAATGGAAAGGTCGCAGAGCACTGGGATGCCAGCCAAGAAATCCCAGCCACATCAAACAATGATAACGGTATTTTCTAAACCACCGCAGCGACAAAAAACACCACGTGCTAAACGCAAAAAGGGAGCCTTAATAGCTCCCTTTTTTACACACCACGCATATTTATTCGTGGTTTAACACTGCCACGTCAACATCTAACCCGGCAATAACACGCTCAGCAGTATTACCGCGTCGAGTTTTAGCCATACCCGTCTGACCCAAAGTACCAATCACCACTAGATCGGCTCCAATTTCCTTGGCCGTTGCCGCTACCACCTCATCAGTGTAGCCCTGGTTTACATGAATGTGGTCGGCAGACAAACCCGTTTCGTTTGCGAGACGACCACGGTCAGGGTAAAGCATCGAATCTAAATACCCGTTAACAACATGGAATTCAGCGCCGTATACCTCACTCATAATCTTACCAAATTTGATAATTTTCTTGTTGAGTTCACGTTGAACATCACGTGTAGCTTGAAAGTTTACAGCCGCCAAAATAACTTTGCGACGCATTTTGGCACCAGGTCTCACAACCAAAACCGGACAACGGGCAGACTTAAATAGCTCCCACTTAGATTCACTAAACGTAAACCGTCGGCGATTGCTTTGAGCGTGAGCAGGGATAAAAATATTATCAGCTCCCCAACGGCTAGCTTCATCGACGATGGATTTTTGCCACTCGGTAGACCAAGACACAGCTATAGTAAATTTGACACCAATCGCTTCCAAAGGCTTACGAATTTCCTCTTCAAACCAGGATTGCTCCCTATACAAGCTGTCGTTAGTCGCACGGGTATCGACTGCCTCTGAGTCCACCGCAATAAAAACATACACTTCTGGCTTAGGATCGCGCAGTGGGATTGCAGACAACGCTCGCTCCAGAGCGATATGCTTCTCATCCGTTGGGTCAACTACTACAAATATTTTATTTTCAATTTTCATTTCCGTTTCTGCTCCCTACATCTTCACTAATTAAACTTTAAACCAGATGGATTTTTCTAAGAACGAAATTCAGCCAAGCTGATACTAACCAAAAAAGTAATATTCGCATTCTAGCGCTAAAAATGCACGCTGTATGCCCTTCTCATTCAAAAGCATTACTTATATGTATTTCTGTTGATCCTGCGCAATTGATACCGTGTTTGGCTAGGGTTTCCTTGATCGTTTGATCAAGTCGTAAGCAGACTGAATTTCCTGAGAGCGCTGGGTAGCCAGCTGAATCATATCTTCCGGCACACCCTGGCCCATTAATTTATCTGGATGAAATTCACTCATAAGCTTGCGATAGGCTTTTTTGACTTCCACATCTGAGGCGGATTCAGCCACACCCAGAGCTTTATATGCCGCACTTAAGTTGCCTTGCTGATTGGCACCACCTGGCCCAGCCCCCCTAAACTGGCCTTGCGCTTGAGACATGGCAATCAGATGCTCAAGAACGCCCAAAGGAATGCCCAAAGCATTCGCACAAGTGATCAGCACCCGTCGCTCTGCTTCGTCCAAATTACCATCCGCTATCGCCATACCAATCAGGTATACCAACAGCATCTGTTTTAGCTGTGGCGCATAAGCTGCTGCTTGCCGAAAAGAACTCAGCAATTCTGAAGGATCATAATCGGGCGCCGAACCGACCTTGAATAAATTTATGGCCTGCTTTCGATGCTCCGGCGTCAATCGCAATTGCCCCATTACAGCTTCAGCGTGCCGAATTTCATCCTCCGATACACGGCCATCAGCCTTAGCAAGCTTACCTAGCAACGTAAATACGGTGGTAAAAAAGAGGTTTTCCAGTTCGGCGCGTTTCTCTGGAGATAAGCTTTGACCAAGCTGGGAAAGGCCTTTGTCGAAAAAATAACCTACCAATACGCCAATTGCCGCGCCAAAGTAGCCCGCTACGGCAAAACCTATAGCGCCAGCAACCAACTTCCCAATCCACATAAGTAAAACCCTTAAAGACAATAAACAGTAGGCGCCAATATACACAGCTGAGACATTCAACTAAATGTTAAAACATGTCTTTTTCGAAAATATGGAGGGGTATTGATACAGAAATAGCAGGGAGAATCAGCTTTTTACAAAGATGGGACAGTACAGACAGGGAAACTGCTTAAAATGTACACTTTAGAATTAACATTGCGGAAGGTTATTAGCCCTCCGCAATATTAGCGTCTAACCGATATTAATTCAGTAGCAAGTAGTGGCAACTACTTTGCGTCCGTGCAAAACCAATAGTCTTCCAAGGAGCCATTTACTTACCGAGTGTAGACATCTCTTTCATCATAACGGTGCGAGTTTCTTCAGCAATAGAACTAAACGCATCACCTTGTGCCTTCAGCAGTTCAAAAAAAGCCTTGCCAGACTCAACATTGAACTTTAAAACGTCTTCAGGCGATTTTAATGCCTGAGCCTTGTCCATCTCTGATTTGATGAAGGAAGCCATTTCTTCACCTGCTTTTTGCTGCTGTGCAACAGTTTTTGAAATAGCCTCGGCTTGAGCTGTCATTAGCGATTTCATTGATTCAAAAGGTTTCATAAAGTCTTGAGAAGCTGTCATGGTTAAATCTCCTGTGGTTTATGCTGCAATGCAACATAATGATAGATCACCCAGTTTATTTGTCAAGTAACTCTTATGGCTAAAAACGATTCTCATGCCACTCTTTTTTAAAGACCGGCACCCTATAAACCAAACAGGCCATTTAACTGTACAACAAGAACCCTTAAACAAAAAAAGCCCACAGAATTCTGCGGGCTTCAAGTTGAGAATGTAACTCTTAAATCTTTGTCGAGCGGCTAAGCGATGCTAAAAACTTAAGCGTTAGCCATACGCGCTTTGAAGGTCTTAATAGCGCCATTAAATGTATCTGCAACAGATTTCATCTCATCAACCATGGCGTTATGGGCTGCGGTGTCTTTAACACACGACAAATAGGCCTCAGCTTTCGTGATGTATTCTTGAACTTCATTTTTCGCTTTGACCATTTGTGGTGTAACCGCCGAATTCGGATCAGGTAATACCGGAGCAGCAGGCTTATCACAAGCAGAAACAGTCATCGCAGAACCTAACAACACTGCAGCAAACGCTAAAGATGCAACTTTTTTCATAATATAGAACCCCGTAATAAATATAGAAAATGACAATTCGCATAGTTTAAGGCTGTCTACTAGTCACTTACCACTAAACAACCAAAACAAAATTAATAAGAAAGTATTAGTATAGTACTCATACCAAGCATGCATTACTAATAATATTTAGGAATAAATAGACACAATTTTAATAACGAAAAAAAGAATTAGGCGCCATAATTGCGAAAATAGATGAAAGGTCACCACTTTTGTGGCTTAGAATAAAGTGAACTCGAGATTCAACAGGTTCATTGCCAAGGCTCCAGCGAAGACACCCCAAAGGAGTATGCAAAAAATAATACTCCAGGGGCTCTGCGATGCGGCTTTATTACCCTGTTGGGATTTTTTCTGGCTGATTTTAGCTGAACCGCAAGCTGGGCAAACGCCGTGGTCGAGTCTGTTACCTTGGTAACTACAAGTATTGCAGGAATATCGAGTCCGCTGACTTGCCAAAGTAATGCCCTCCCCAATTCAAAATGCATGGCGCCCCGATGGACAACCACATCAACACGATTATCAAACAGGACGTGACTGGCAATCAATATTTGTGAATATCTTAAATGGCAACAAACAAGGCTATACCATGACAGCCTTGTTTAGGGGAGGAAACTTGCGAGTAAATTTGGAGGCTCGACAGAAGAGTACGACGCCTTAGACCACCAGATTTTTACAATGGAATACAATATCTAAAACAAAGAGCCTATACCTAAAACATTAGGCCTTGCAGCCCGCTAACACTCACCTTGAGCCGCTTGTTTTACCATGAAGTTTGGCGCTATCTTCGTCCATTTTGAAATGTCGATAAGCGAACCTTCCAACAAAACCAAAGAACACACAAGTTAAAACGACAATAACAATACCAGACAAGACAACTTCATCAATGTACATAACCCTACTCCCGATCACTCTACTAGAGACGCTTATGAACAGTTTCCAGCCGGAGAGAATTTCTTGTGGCTATTAACTGCTATTGGTACTCAGTGTAAAGGCTGGGGCCGTAAGCATATTGATAGAGATCAAAGAATGTCTCAGATTTTCCAACAGAAAGAACCAAGCCGGTGCGGGACTCCATACCACAAGCACAACTCACTTGAGGCAGTTCTATACAGCGAATTATTCCGCAGGTCGAACCTCTATATTGCCACGGCAGAGATTGCCAATATGATCTACAAGCACCTCGCAATCAGATGCCAAAAGGGACACTTTTAAGTTAGTGGTTTCGGTATAGTCACAGGCGAGTATAGAAGCACCAAAAGTCGAGAGTAATTGCCTAATACCGGATTCATTCGCGTACTCAAAATGCAGCCAAAGCTCTATTCGAGCTTCCCGCATTTGCAAAATACCCTGTTGATCTGCACTATCAACACAAGCTTGGATGGTATCGCTATAAGCCCGTACCAAGCCACCAGTACCTAATTTAACCCCACCAAAGTAACGCACCACGACGGCCATGACGTCACTCAAACTCTTATGCTGCAGTACATTTAACATTGGTTTGCCGGCAGTACCGCCAGGCTCACCATCATCACTGCTCGCCTGTAACCCTCCACTGTTAGGATCACCGATAGCATAAGCCCAACAATGATGCGCAGCGTCTGGGTAATGGGCACGATATCGATTCAGTACATCAATGGCTTGAGAGCGCTCTGCGACAGGTTCCAGAAAGCCCATAAAGCGACTACGCTTAACTTCTAGCTCTTGCTTAACGGGTTCTAAAATAAAGAAATAGGCCATAATAACGTAGACTCTATTCGCAAGCTGCAGCACACAGTTCGCCGCTAAGTTGGAGTAGCACCCCGCATAAAGACATGCCAATTAGTGCCCTTTACCGGCCTTCTTTTCATCTTCCATCAGGTCAGGCAGAGCCGCCTTGATATAGATAAACATTGACCAGATAGTCAAAAGTGCCGCGATATAAAGTAATGCGTAACCTAACAATACGAACCAATGCATCCACCCCTCACTGAAAGGGTCAAAAGCCAGTAGCACAATAATAGCGATCATTTGCATCGTTGTTTTAATCTTACCGACAAAGGAAACCGCAACACTGGCGCGCTTACCCAGCTCTGCCATCCATTCCCGCAGCGCTGAAATTACAATCTCCCGACAAATAATAATTACTGAGGGTATGGCAAACCAAGCGGTTGCATTCGCTTCAACCAGCAGTACTAATGCAACAGCAACCATTAATTTGTCGGCAACAGGATCCAAAAATGCTCCAAAAGCCGTCGATTGATCGTATTTTCGAGCGATGTAGCCATCCAACCAATCGGTAATGGCCGCAATCGAGAAAATAGCTGCAGAGGTCAGAAAGCGCCATTCATAAGGCAAGTAATAGACGATAATCAGTAGCGGTATGAGAAAGATTCTAAATAACGTTAATTGAGTGGCAAGAGTCATAAACGGGGTTACTTCTTAATGTATGAACAAGGCTGCCTGGCATTGTTCACAGACCAAATCATTCACTGCTCATTCACTGCGCAGTGCACTGTATATTTCTTCTGCCATTTTTTTACTAATGCCATTGACCTTGGCAAGGTCATCAATGCTCGCGCGCTTCACATCTTGTACGCCACCAAAATGGCGTAACAATTCTCTACGACGTTTTGCACCCACACCGGGAATGGATTCTAACGATGAAGTGCGACGCTTTTTATCACGCCGCTGTTTATGCCCAGTAATAGCAAACCGATGCGCCTCGTCGCGAATTTCTTGCAATAAGTGCAAAGCTGGCGAGTCAGAGTTTAACACATGCTCTTTCCCAGTGTGTGCTAGATATAGCGTTTCAAAGCCCGCTTTACGCGTCGTACCTTTTGCTATACCTAGCAAAATAACGCCTTCTGGCCCTACCGCAATACCCAGATCATGCATGACTTCACGGGCTTTTCCCAGCTGTCCCTTACCGCCATCGATGATTAATAGATCCGGCATCTTGGCCTCGCCGTCTTTTAACCGGCTGTAACGTCGAGTTAGGGCTTGCTCCATTGCTGCGTAGTCATCGCCTCCGACAATACCATCGATATTGAAGCGCCTGTAATCTGATTTAGCTGGGCCGCCGGCATCAAATACGACGCAAGATGCAACCGTTAATTCACCACTGCTATGGCTGATATCAAAACACTCCATACGTTGCGGCATATCCTCTAACGCTAACACTTGCTGCAACGCTTCATACCGCTTTTGAGTATTTTGCCGAGAGCTCACATGACTCAATAAATTCTGTTCGGCAGCTTTGGTTGCTAAAGTTAGCCACTTGGCACGCTGAGTCCTTACGGACGTGGTGATAGAAACCGTTTTTTGCCAATGAGTTCTAAAAGCCTCTTGTAACGTTTCAGCACCGTCTATGGTGTGGCTGAGCAATACTTCACGAGGGATATCTCTGGCAGACTGCGTGAAGTAAAACTGCGGTAAAAAAGCTTCCAGTACGGCGCTTTCACCGGTTTCCAGCTGCGCTCTGGGAAAGTAGCTGCGACTACCGAGAATACGCCCATCGCGAATATAGAGCACATGTACACAATAACTACCTGCTTGGTTAGCGACTGCAACAACATCAAGATTACTACTGCCACCTTCAATACTCTGCTCAGCTTGGACTTGGCGTAACGCACTGATTTGATCGCGAAAATGCGCGGCTTTTTCAAATTCTAAATCAGTTGCCGCAGACTCCATTTTATCTGCTAGCTCGGAAGACAGGCGACTAGCCTTGCCTTCCAGGTACATTACGGTGTGACGAACATCATCCTGATAATCCTCGGCGTCAATAAGACCGACACATGGAGCCGTGCAACGCTTAATTTGATATTGCAAACACGGACGTGACCGATTACGAAAAACACTGTCCTCGCACTGACGAACATTAAAGGTTTTTTGCAAGAAACTGAGAGTTTCTCGCACAGCACTGACATTAGGGTAAGGCCCAAAGTAACTGCCCTTGCGTTTTTTAGCTCCACGATGGAGCGATAAACGAGGAAACTCATCACGGCTGGAAAGAAAAATATAGGGGTAGGATTTATCATCGCGAAGCAAAATATTATAAGGAGGTAACTGCGACTTGATTAAATTTTGCTCAAGAACCAAAGCGCCAACTTCCGTTTCGGTCAGTGTGACTTCGATATGCGCTATACGCGCAACCAATGCCTGCGTTTTGGGGGTTAACCCTGTCTTACGAAAGTAACTGGCTAATCGCTTTTTTAAATTTTTTGCTTTTCCTACGTATAAGATTTTGCCGTCATCGGCAAACATCTGATAAACACCAGCGCTGTGACTCACAGTACTCAGAAACGTCTTACTGTCAAAAGAGGTGTCAGATAGATCAGGCATGTTTATCAGAGGATAGGTAAGTTTTTAACGATGCACCTGTTAAAAAAGGCGACAACAGCAAATTGCGTTGATTATAACGAATAGTGCCAATAAAAGATTCCGGCTATTAACTGCCGGCTACAACCCAGCCCAACCTTATTGACTAACAGTTTCCACCTCAAGCACATGATGCTTAACGGCGAGCACTGCAAGCTCGACATCACTATTTATTTGAAGTTTATCGAAGATACGATAGCGATAGCTGTTAACCGTTTTGGGGCTCACGCAAAATGTCTGAGCGATTTCGTTGACTTTTTTACCGTTAACGATTGCTACAGCGGTCTGTAGCTCCCGCTCCGATAACTTTTCAAAAGGGCTATCGGCCTTTCCTTGATAGCTCTTTAAAGCCAGCTGCTGAGCTACTTCACTGCTCATATACAGCTTACCCTGACAGACCGTTTCAATGGCCTTAATCATCTCGGTCAAATCGGCACCTTTGGTAACATAACCCGCAGCACCTGCCTGCATTAAACGCGTGGGATAAATATCATCCTCACACACCGTGACCGCAATAACATGTAACTTTGGATGCACGGCAACCAATTTTTTCGTCGCCTCCAGCCCGCCGATACCGGGCATTTTAACATCCATCAAAACAACATCAGGCGTCAACAAACGCGCCTGCGATAAAGCCTCCTCACCTGACTTAGCCTGCCCGACAACTTCGAAACCACTAACATCCGCAAGCATGCGGACAATGCCCATGCGAACCAAGTCGTGATCATCCACCACTAAGATCTTAACCACAGAAATGCCCTACTCGAAACGTGCTAATTAAGGCTCTGCAAACAACCATCCATCCCAACCCTCTGGTTTGGAGCTTATTTCTTTAACTTGAGCCCAGATAGCCGAGCAAATTTTGCACAGCCATCCTATTTTTCATTATGAGAACTGTTGTACCTGCATACTTATTTTACGTCAGCAACCATAGCATAGTTTGGCGCCACTTTATCTACGCCCTTTTTCTTAGTTCCACCTAGTAACGCTAAAAAAAATGCCTACTGGCTCACAAAAACCTGGCGAAAGGTCAAGTTGATACGCGACGATACCTGCCTCTTCGTTTTTGGAATCTGGTGCCGCCAATAGCGCTGGGTATCCCCAGACATTACCAATAAAGAGCCAGGAGGCAGTTCTATACTATAAGTCGATAGTTCCTGGCGAAATCGGTGTTTTAATTGAAACTTTCTCGGACCTCCCAGACTTACTGATGCTATTACAGGCTGCCGCCCCAGCTCTGGTTCATCGTCACTATGCCAGCCCATGCTATGTTCACCCGTGGTATACCAGTTGGCCAAAACACTATTAAAACTGACACCCAAATCCTCCTCCAGTCGATTTTTCAATAACAGTAGAGAAGGATGCCAGCTATTACGCTTCAGCTGAGTACCAGAATAGCCATACTCAGCAGATTCATCTCCGTACCAGGCATTTAGGCGTGGGATTTTATAAGGCTGTCCATACACCTTAATAATCGATTGCTCCCAAGCTAGTTCACGGGCAAGCAACGCCTGAAGCTCGTTACTTTCACTGAGTTTCAACCAGCCAGCATTGAATAGAATATTTGCGTCTGGGAATTGCAGGTTTTGTGTATCTACGGACAAAAGGTCTTGTTGCATAAGCGTAGTATTGTTGACCCATAACAAAAGTAAAGATCAAATCAAACCAAAACGACCGTTCAATTAATAATCAACTTGAAACAATAAAAGGCTCTATTTCCAAATGAACATCGAACATGTCTGCAACACTGGACTGGATTTTATGAGCCAACGCAAGTACCTCTGCCCCGCTTACATGATTGGGATTTACCAGCACCAGTGCTTGCCTAGCATGCACGCCAGCACTATAAAGGTTACGCCCATCTGCGTTGAAACCTTTCCAGCCAGCTTGCTCAATGAGCCAGCCAGCAGCCAACTTTACGCCGTCAGTAGCTGGGTAGCTAACCAGTCCCGGAAACTGGGTTAGCAGCCTGGCTGCTAATTTAGCATCTACAACCGGATTTTTAAAAAAACTTCCAGCGTTAGGAATAGTACTTGGATCAGGTAATTTCAATTTTCGTAACGCACAAACGGCATCAAAAACATGAACCGGAGTAACCTGGCCGTCAAGTATGGCCAGCACAAGCTGATCGTCTGCCAAAGCCAAATGTTCACAAAGCACCTGCTGTAAACCTGGGTAACTAACGCGCAGCTCAGGCTGTTTACTTAACCTCAAATGCACACGCGAAATAACATACCGCCCGAGGCCCTCAGTCTTAAAATAACTTTGTCGATAGCCAAATAAGCACTCAGACTTATTGAAAACACGAGTTTTGCCAGTGACGATATTAATTGCTTCGAGCTCTACGAACATGTCGGCTAATTCAACGCCATAAGCACCGATATTCTGTACGGGTGCGGCACCAACTGTACCCGGAATTAGCGCGAGGTTCTCCAAACCATACCAACCCCGCTCCAAACAACGGGACACTAATTGATGCCAATTTTCTCCGGCAGCAACTGCAATATTAATATGCGTTTCAGTTTCCGAAGAAACCTCTATTCCGTGAGTTTGCAGGTGAATAACCAATCCAGAGAAATCATCCTGTAACACGATATTGCTACCGCCACCAATCACCATCACGGCCAAATGTTCCGCGTTAGCATGGGCCAAAGCACTATAAAGATCTGCCAGGTCGCGCACCGTTGTAAAATATCTGGCAGTAGCGGGTACTGACAATGTATTTAACGGCTGTAATGAAATGTTTGACTGAATAGTAGTAACCGACATTAAATCAGGAGCGCTCACGTAGATGATTAATCAGTCCCTGCACAGCATCCTCAACCAAGTCGAAAACATCATCAAAACCATCGTCACCACCATAATAAGGGTCTGGTACTTCTCCGTTGTTAGCAGTTTCTACGGCGAAATCCAAAAACAAACCTAAATGGCCACGAAAACTCTCCGGCGCCATGGCTTTGAGGTCACTCAAATTCTGCTTATCCATCGCCAAGATATAATCAAACTCATTGAAATCAGCGGGCGTTATTTGGCGAGAACGCAAATGAGTCATATCAATACCACGCGAGAGGGCGGTAGCTACCGCTCGGGCATCAGGTCCATGCCCGATATGCCAGTCGCCAGTCCCTGCCGAATCAACAACAATATTAGCCACCCCCAGATCCTGTATTTTTTTTTCAAATACACCATGGGCAGTTGGCGAACGACAAATATTGCCGAGGCAAACGAATAGTACTTTTGTCATAAAACTCTCTTTAATGTCATACTCAAACCTGTCTAAAGACACGACTTATTTAGAATTTCTAGTATTGAGTTTGGCTAGGATACGCTCTACATCGTCTTGTGTATCAACACCGCCAGGCACCTGCGCGACTGCTGTATCCATATGAATCTTTTCACCCTGCCAAAGAACCCGCAATTGCTCAAGTTTTTCAATGACTTCTAGTGGAGAGGCAGGCCAAGTAACAAATCTGTTTAGCAAACCAACACGATAGGCATAGATACCGATATGACGCTGATACACTGAATCGTCGGGCAGTCTGTCAATACGAGCATCATGTAAATCAGTATCACGAGGCCACGGTATCGGCGCACGACTAAAGTAAAGTGCCATACCGTGGATATCACTCACAACCTTCACGCAATTCGGATTCATGAAATCGGTAACGGTATGCAAAGGTTCAGATAAACTTGCGACGCTTGCTGCTGGGTTGGTACGCAAATTTTCTGCAACTTGATTAATAACACTGGGCGGAATTAACGGTTCATCGCCCTGAACATTGACGACGATAGTATCGTCCGACCAGCCATAAGTCGAAGCCACTTCTTGCAGACGGTCAGTACCAGACACATGGTCCGCGCGCGTCAAACAAGCTTCACCGCCAAAACCAGAGACAACATTGGCGATGCGTTCATCGTCTGTAGCAACAATTACTTCTGAACACTGGCTGTCTTTCGCCCGCTGATAAACATGTTCAATCATTGTTTGACCCGCCAAATCCAACAGCGGTTTACCCGGTAAGCGGCTGGAACCATAACGCGCAGGAATAACGACTTTAAAACTCACAACATAGTCTCCACAAAGTCCGCGCAGTATTCACACGGAACAATCTGTTCACATCAGTATCTGGCCCGACTTTTCAGGATTAATACTTCTTTACGAATTCGATCGGCCAATGCTCGATAAAAATACTCAGGTAGCTCTGCCTGTACACTCAGGTACCACCAGTTTGATCGCGCAAATTGTCTGCACTTCACCGCATCTTTAGCCGTCATAATAACGGGTCTTGACTCAGCAAAGGCGAAATCACTTTCCGTAAACTGGTGATGATCAGCAAAACAATGGGCTTCGTATTTCACACCCAAGTCACTCAATGTGTCAAAAAACCGTTGCGGGTTACCGATGCCGGCAATCGCTTCTACGCTTTGGTTTAGATCCGTATCCGGGGCATTTTCAAATTTGCCGCTTCGCCATGGAAACTCTCCCGCAGGCAACGACTCCCCGACACCATTAACCGGTACCCAGCGTGCCGGTTGTAAATGCATATACAAGGCATTGCCAGGTATGCCGGCGGGAATGCGCAGTTCGCCGTTCACAATAACCCAATCAACCTCTTGCAAGCGCGCTGGCGGCTCTCGTAGCGGACCCGCGGGCAAACACTTTCCGTTGCCTAACCCTCGCGCCCCATCAACCACGGCAATTTCAATATTTCTAGCCAGTGAATAATGCTGTAAACCATCGTCGCTCAATAAAACATCGCAATCAAAATTGGCCAATAACCACTTAGCTGCAGCAGTGCGATTGGGGTCAACTACAACCGGGCAACCAGATATCTCTGCTAATAAAACCGGCTCGTCACCCGCTTCTTCGGGCATTGAGTCTGCCGTAACCAAAAACGGATAGTGTGGTGCAGAACCACCATAACCGCGACTCACAATACCGGGTTTAAAACCGCGTTCCTGTAGCTGCTGGGCAAGTGCCGCTAGCAAGGGCGTTTTACCGGTGCCACCTAAGGAAATATTGCCCACGACTATCACAGGAACCGCTAACGTCTGAGCCTGGCTTTGCAAGCGCATTCGACGCAACGATGCCACACTCTGTAGCGCCCACGCCAGTGGCCGCAACAGGTGCAACCAGGCTTTGTTTCCATACCAGCTATCGATCAATGTTTGTGTTGATGTCTGTTTCACAAGAGCAGGCCTTGTATTCAATCACACGGACAGACCAGCACTTGGCAATAATTACTCTGCTTGCGCCAGCCATGTCTTATGATTGAAGAAATTTAATTTGGGAATGGTTGTTTTAAAGAATTACTCAACGTTAGCAATACTCGATACCAAGGGTAATTCAATCAACAGGCATCGCATAATATCACCACACCGCATCTACTCATCTGCGGCCTGGGGATTTTTCGTAGTCATACTTAAACGCACAAAACCCAGTTGCCCCGCGGCATCCATTGCGCGAACAACGGCTTGATGAGTACTGTTCGCGTCAGCGGTAATCACCAAAGGTAAATCTCGACTATCCCCTGCGACTGTCTGCAACGCTTTCTTCAGCGTCTCCAAAGTATTATTCAGCAACGGTTGATCATTCACCGCATAGCTACCGTCGGCATTAACCAGAATTTCCAATTGCTCAGGTTGCTCCTGAGTTGGCTGCCCCTGGGCCTCTGGTAAATCAATACTCAAATGGGTTTCTTTGGTAAAAGTCGTAGAAACCATGAAAAAGATGAGTAACAAAAACACCACATCAATCAGCGGTGTCAGGTTAATCTGGTCTTCACCCTTGGGCTGTCGCTTGAATTGCACAATCTACTCTCTGTTTACGTTATGTTACTAGGTTGCCAAATATTCGTGAAAAGCGACTTAGCCGACTTGCTTTACATCAACCTTACGGTCGCTATGCAAGGCATCCACAAGTTTGACCGCTTCCTGCTCCATCGTGACAACAAGATCATCAACTCGACGCTGCAAAAAACGGTGACCGATCATTGCGGGAATTGCTACACACAACCCAGCGGCGGTGGTAATCAACGCTTCAGAAATACCACCCGCCAACACACCGGCATTACCGGTACCCTGCATCATGATAGCCGTAAAGACCTTAATCATCCCAAACACTGTGCCCAGCAAACCCAGCAGCGGCGCAATAGCTGCAATAGTCCCTAAAACACCGAGATAGCGCTCCATTTCATGCACAACCTGACTTGCTGCCTCCTGAATACTGTCTTTCATGACTTCGCGGCCATGACGGGAGTTACTCAAACCTGCAGCAAGAATTCTTCCGAGCGCCGAAGATTGTTTTAACTCTTTCAGTTTTGCGCCATCCAGCTCATTCGCCTTAATCCAGCCCCACACCTGTGCAAGCAATGATTTTGGCGCGATTTTTTTCGGATCAAGCGTCCAAAAACGCTCTCCAACAATGGCTATCACTGCAATCGAACATAAAATGATCGGCAGCATTAACCAACCGCCAGCAGACACAATCTCTAACACATGCAACTCCTATACGAGCTATTGATCAGGGGAAAATACTGGCGGGAACTTTAGCATACTCATATAACGGAGGGTAACCTGTTACATTGACTAACCAACAATAGAAGTAATTGTCATCGCCGGAATAGCCGCATCAAAACCAAGCCAAAATTTATAATAAAACTATTCTGAGGTATCCGTTGGCAGATACCAAAATTTTCGCCAACGTACTCGGCTAGCAGTCACTGATAGGCGCTGGTCAACCCAGCGAAATTCCACCGCACCATCGCGTGAGGTTAACCATACTCGACTACGCGCAGCCTCATAACGTTTGACAACCTCGGCATGCGGATGGCCATAGCGATTAAAATAGCCGCTACTGAAGACCACGTGCTTCGGTGACAGGTGTAATACAAATGGCAAGCTAGAAGAAGTTTTACTTCCATGATGAGGTGCCACCAACACATCAATATCGCGGGGTAAGCGGCCATCTGCCAACAATAGATCCTCAGCACTGCGCTCTATATCACCGGTAATGAGTACACGCTGACCAGCGCCTTCAATCAGCAGGCTACAGGAGGCATTATTGCCACTAACAGTCTGCGTCTCATCGTAGTGGGCTTTTAGTAATTGATAGTGGCGTGCGCCCCACTGCCAATGCAAACCATTTACGCAAGGATTAGCATTTGCCACTTTGTCAGCCTCGCCAC
>JBNKHI010000003.1:15421-129478 GCA_050290265.1 Cellvibrionaceae bacterium | reverse complement strand
CACTCTTAACAATCATTACAGTATTAGCCCTAACACGGTATTTAATCGAACATTAAGACGGAAATACAAGGCGATTACGAGAATAATCGGCCAGACAGCTTTATGCCAAAACCCAACAACAGTTAACTCAAAACAGCACTGCCACTTAGTGGGCGTTAACAATAACCTCGACAAAAATATGGCAATTCACCAAAGCATAATCTAACAAGATATAACCCTGCATCTTACCCCGCAGCCAGACAAATTTCAGCTAAGTGTAAAACACTAACAAACATCGACCTTAGCAACTCCAGCGTTAGTTAAAATCCTTAATTATTGCGCATTCTGTAGTGCTAACTTTGCCTCCATTGAGTAGGCGAGATTAGAGGAGAATTAAAAGTATGTATGAAAATACTGACAGCAACATTACGGCAACACCGCGAAGGACAACT
The DNA here is from genome assembly GCA_050290265.1 of Cellvibrionaceae bacterium. Lineage (GTDB taxonomy): Bacteria > Pseudomonadota > Gammaproteobacteria > Pseudomonadales > Cellvibrionaceae > JBNKFV01. The sequence goes on along the minus strand of JBNKHI010000003.1, from coordinate 129,047 downwards.
CTAGGTAGCGCGACGAACATAGACTGTGAATGCCAGCGACGCACTAACCCCATATGAACTGTAAGCTCTTGCATAGGCCATGACGACCGAATAAGGGCAATTGATGACACAACAAGCAATTATCGAATTAAAAAGCCAAGGCTATGCACCGACAGAAACGTAATACTCAAGCAGCGCTATAAACACATCTTAGAGTCCTTCTAACCCAGTCTACACGCTGCTTGAACATTTTCGCAGGCAGCACTAACCGAAGCGGCACAGTTTCTGCTTCACCATCCCAAAAAGGAAAATATAAATTCAAGGAAGGCATTAACCTATACATATAGAGAGCAAACCCATGAATTTTAACAAAGCGATGATAGACCTCGTGCATGAGGTTAGACGGCGAGTCCCCAGCGAACTAAAACCCGCCATAAAACTTGCCAACCCGGATTTGTTTAGCGAACTGGCAACCCACTACAAAAGTGGTTCAGACGCGGTAACCCGCGCATTAATCAAAGAACTGTTTAATTTAGCTGGCGACCACTGGCCAAAACGACTCACCGATGAAGACACACCTTCACAACGCCTCGTTTCACACGTTTATCGCGGCCAAGTTCAGCATGTGCCAACAACTGCACACCCTAGCCAAACTGTAAAAACCAGCACGAAATCGAGTAAAAGAATATACCGTGGTCAAGTAGTCACGGATTAAAAACGGGCAAGATCAAGCTAATAACTCCGCTACGCACCACTTAAGGACATTGAATCAATATCTTCGGAGCTAGGAATCAAACAGATGGTAGGAATACGCTATGAAATGTGGCGAGCAACTTGGATTATGGGCAAAACGCCTGATTACTTGGAGCGTCTGGATTATTATACTTCTATTTAAGATTAGACCTGTTTTTATACACTGCTTAAAAGCTAATTCTTACCCTTCCAGCACGAGACTAATTATGTCGTGTAATTTTTTATGAGAGGGTTAAGGAATTCAAAATTATCATACAATTTTACAACCATTTATTCACATTTATACTTTCTGCCGTAGCAGAAAATACTTTATATCAACCCAAGTTCGCCAGCCGTTTTCAAAACGGCTGGCGAACTTTTCACAACTAAGGCTCCACAAAAGCCAGAGGTGTATTGACGAGTGGATAAAAATATTTCTCGTTCAACAAGCTTAATTTATAAGCATCATCTTCTATTTGCTCTAGCTCCACCAAAGATGTACGTTTGGATAAATCGAAGGTGAGAATTGTCTGTTTATCACTATCGTCATCTTTTTTCGTTACCGTTAACAAACTACTGTTCTTAGCGCCCCCCGCAGTATTAGCATTGATACTATCGGCATAGTGAAAGGTATAATCCCGAACCTGACCTTTTCGAATAAACTTGTAAGATAAATTATCTTTTCTTTTACTCACATCAATTTGCAATTGTAATTGGTAAGACAGCGGCCCTAATGTACCTTTGGGGAAACTGACTTGGCTTTTTTTACCATCTTTATCAAAATCTGCCTTGTGGCTTTTCCAATTCCAAAAGATATTACGTTTTTTTGACGACCCAAATATTTTTTGATGATATGAATAGGAAATAGGGACAATTGAATCACCCTCCCAGAAAAAGCGTTCATGCTCCTCAATTTTTCCAAAGAAGTTTTCGGCCACATATACAATTTCGTACTGATTAGTAGCAATTTTTCGGATGCTTTTGGCCAGATCAACACCAATACCCATGTAGTCCCCTTCATACTCTGCGGCATACAATGTTCGCTCATCAGCAGTGGCAAAAGAAACCAGGCAAACAGACAAAAGTAACCCAAACAAAAACTTAATCATAGCGCATTACCAAATCGTCATTCGTGTTATTCAACAATAACAGTATAATTATGAAGGAATCCTTAACGCAATTGTCTTACTATACATCTATAGTCAATCAACCCGTAACTGGATGCTCGGCAGCACACCATGTGCCCACTAGCATTAGCTGCCAACTTACAGGCTCCTTTGATGATCATCTTACGCCACTTTACATCACAACTCATCACCACATTACTCGCCGTAGCTACGGTTCTCTTGTCTATCGTGATGACATCCCGTTTTATTAACTACTTGGGAAAATCACTTGACGGTCAGCTTTCACCTGAATTCCTATTGACCGTTATAATGCTAAAAATTCCCAGTTTTTTAGAGTTAATCTTGCCACTAGCTTTTCTGATTGCAATTCTTCTGACCTACGGCAAGAAATATGCTGACAGTGAGATGGTGATACTACAGGCATCTGGCGTTGGGCCACTCAAGCTGCTGTCATACACCTTGCCCGCCGCACTGATTATTGCTGCTATCACGGCTCTGGTAACTCTTTATATCAGCCCTCGAGCATCTACACACTACGCCCTTATTTTAGATAAAGAACGTAAAACCTCAGAACTGGAACTGGGCAAAAGAGAGCAATTCCAAATCATTTCCAGGGGCACTGGTGTGATTTATGCTGAAGCGGTAGAGCCAACCACTAAAGTTTTACAACAGGTATTTTTAGCTGAGACGTCCAGCGCAAGGGATGATGTAAGTAAAACCACTATCGTCCGTTCGAAAACCGCTGGCAAACAGTTTCGAGAAGATTATGGGCAAGACTATTTTTTGCTAAACCAGGGAACGCGTTACGAGGGTGCACCGGGTGACAAGAATTATACCATTACCACTTTTGACGAGATGGGGCAGTACTTAAAACCAGTAGACAGTTGGGCACGCTACACAAGCAAAGTGGAAAACCGTGACACGCTGGATTTAATAGCATCTGATGCAGTGGCAGATATCGCCGCACTGCAGTGGCGACTATCTATTCCATTGATTGTACTGGAAATGGCACTCATTGGCGTACCGCTGAGTAAAACCAGTCCAAGAAAAGGTGGCTACGCGAGAATAATTCCAGCCATACTCTTTTTCATGCTCTATATGGTAGCGCTAAACAGTGTTAAAGGCAGTATTGTGAAAAATGATTTCAACCCGTCAATTGGCCTTTGGCCATTGCATTTAATCCCGGTAGTACTCGGCGCATTCATGTTACTTAAAGGCAATTACTGGCGAGCGCCAAAAACTACCAAAACTGGCAAGAAAACCACTTAAGACACAAAGGTTAGACAGCGCTCAGAATTTCCTTCGCTGCACTAATATGGGCATGCTGTGAAAATTGCTACCCAATGCGATGGACAGTCAGACCCGTGAATTTATGATAGGGTCGGCTCAAATAATGCAAGAGATCACCTTGTCGCAGCTTATTAAAAGCCGACCGAGTGCTCCTGCAGTAGGTTTAAGCAACGCGAATGAACAGACATTTGTCACAATGACAGAAAAAATTAGAAAAATAGTTCCTGCAAACACTGCCCTGGTTCGTCAGCACGCATAAATGCCTCACCCACCAAGAAGGCAAGAATTCCTTTGTCGCGCATTGATTGCACGTCTACTGCGGTATGAATACCGCTTTCCGTCACAACGATACGATCGTCGGGAATCAATGCCTGTAAACGAAAGGTCGTATCAAGACTGGTATTAAAGTTATGCAAATCGCGGTTATTAATGCCTATCAGCGTATTATCAAGCGTTAACGCAAGCTCCAACTCTTTTTCATCGTGCACTTCAATAAGTACATCCAGACCAATCTCTACTGCAAGGGCATGCAACTCAGATAATTTTTCTGCACTCAAACACGCAACAATCAACAAAACACAGTCGGCACCCAATACGCGAGATTCATATATTTGGTAAGCATCCACCATAAAGTCTTTACGAATAACTGGCAGACTGACCGCACTTCTGGCTTCCTGTAAAAAACTGTCCGATCCCTGAAAAAAATCAATATCCGTTAATACCGATAAACAAGTGGCACCACCGCGCTCATAACTTTGAGCTATTTGCTGAGGTTGGAAGTCTTCACGAATAACCCCTTTACTCGGAGATGCCTTCTTTACTTCAGCAATCACGGCGGGCTGCTGCTTACCTACTTGTGCTGCTATCGCTTTAGCAAAACCTCGCGTCGGAGGCAATGTTGGAATTTTTGCCTGGAGTTGCGCCAAGCTTACCTTTTGCTGGCGTTCAGTAATTTCTTCAAATTTACGCTCAACAATTTTCTTTAATACTGTAGGAGTAGACATCTGACTTATTAACCTTCAAATAAATATTTAGCGGGCAGCTTGAAACTCAGTAAAGGACACCAGCTCTTTGAGCTTTTCACCGGCTAAGCCACTGGCAATTGCATCCTGTGCCATAGCTACGCCTTGGGCAAGTGAATCGGCAACGCCACTAACGTAAATAGCAGCACCGGCATTGAGTGCAATCATGTCGCCCGCTTTTTCAGCATAAGGACCCGATTTTTTTCCCAACGCATCTTTAATAAGCGCCAGAGAGTCCGCAGAGTTGTCGACAATCAATCCCTCAAGACTCTGCCTCTGAATACCAAAATCTGTAGGCTTAAGCATGTACTCAGTAATACGACCATCTTTCAATTCTGCAACATGGGTTTCTGCTGCGATAGAAATCTCATCCAGTCCATCTCCAGAATGCACTACGATGATATGTTCACTACCTAATCGATTTAACACTTCGGCCAAGGGCCGACACAAACTGTCATCGTAAACACCAATTACTTGGCGTTTCACGCCGGCCGGATTTGTCATGGGGCCGAGAATATTAAAGATAGTACGCAGGCCAAGCTCTTTCCTTGGGCCAACCGCATACTTCATCGCACTGTGATGTGCTGGGGCAAACATAAAGCCGACACCGACATTTTCAACACAGCGCGCTACCTGTTCTGGTGAGATACCCAGTTTAACACCGGCAAGTTCCAACAAATCTGCACTACCCGACGAACTGGAAACAGACCGATTACCATGTTTGGCAACACTGCCACCGGCAGCGGCGACCACAAAACTACTTGCCGTCGACACATTAAACAAATTCGCGCCGTCACCACCCGTACCACAAATATCTACCAAATTATCAGCATTAATGCGAACTGATGTAGCCAACTCACGTATGGCTTGGGCGGCACCGGCAATTTCATCAATCGTTTCACCTTTCATATTCAACGCTAACAACAGTCCGCCAATTTGCGCGTCCGTAGCCCCACCCGTCATTACTTGCTGGATGACTGAAGTCATTTCTTCCATGGACAGGTTGTTGCCATCGACAAGCGCCGCCAGTGCTTGCTTTATATCCATTGTATTTGCCTTTGTTTATAAATTAGGAAATCAAAATGGGAAGGCTGTTAGCCTTCCAGAAAATTACGTAACAAGTCGTGGCCATGTTCCGTCATTATCGACTCAGGATGGAACTGCACACCTTCTATGGCATATTCTTTATGTCGCACACCCATAATTTCATCTACCTCGCCATCTTCCGTTTGCGTCCAGGCAGTCACTTCCAGACAATCAGGTAAACTCTCCTTTTCAATAATGAGAGAGTGGTAGCGTGTGGCGCGATAGGGATTATTCAAACCCCGAAAAATCCCGACATCACTGTGAAATATTGGCGACATTTTCCCATGCATTACTTGCCGGGCCCGCACAATCTTGCCGCCAAACGCCTGTCCAATACTTTGATGGCCAAGACAAATACCTAGTATAGGAATTTTACCCTTAAAGGCCTTAATCGCAGCTACCGAAACACCAGCTTCATTGGGCGTACATGGACCCGGTGAAATCACCAATTTCTCAGGCGCGAGCGCTTCTATTTCGGCTAAAGACAGCTCATCGTTACGGACTACTTTCACATCAGCTTCAAGTTCACCGAGATATTGCACAACGTTGTAGGTAAACGAATCGTAGTTATCAATCATTAACAGCATAAATTTCTCCTACCGCACCATATCCACAGCTCGAAAAACCGCTCGCGCCTTGTTCATCGTTTCTTTCCATTCCAATGCGGGAATCGAATCTGCCACAACCCCTGCACCGGCCTGGTTGTAGAGTGTTTGGTCTTTAATGACTGCCGTGCGAATCGCAATAGCCGTGTCCATATTGCCACTCCAATCGATATAACCCACTGCGCCCCCGTAAATGCCGCGCTTGTGCGACTCCAGCTCGTCGATAATCTCCATGGCGCGAATTTTCGGCGCTCCAGACAATGTTCCCGCTGGCAATGCGGCCCGAAGCACATCCATTGCAGTCAGGCCTTCTCGTAACTGCCCTGTGACATTGGATGTGATATGCATAACGTGCGAATAACGTTCGACAACCATTTTTTCGGTGACTTCAACCGACCCAATCTGGCTAACCCGGCCAGCATCATTGCGGCCCAGATCAATCAGCATCAAATGCTCAGCAATTTCTTTCGGATCATTGAGCATCTCTTGCTCTAACGCCTTATCTTCGGCATCACTGCGTCCTCGCCGACGAGTGCCGGCAATTGGCCTGACGGTCACTTCACCGTTTTCCAAGCGTGCCAAAATTTCTGGACTGCTACCCACCACATGATGATCGCCTAGATCTAGAAAATACATATAGGGCGAGGGATTTAAATTACGCAACGCACGGTACAAATTGAGCGGGTTTGCAGTAAAGGGAATAGACAAACGCTGCGATATTACTACCTGCATAATATCGCCCGCTAACACATAGTCTTTTATTGTCTCAACCGCCTGACGAAAATTTTCCTCACCAAAACTCGATGTAAATTCGCTTTCCCGTACCGGTGCATGCAGGTCAATCGGCGGCATTTCTGGAGTTGCCTTGTGCAACCCTGCCTCTATTTCATCCAGACGCTGGCTCGCCAACGCGAAACCGTTTTCTACTTCCGGGTTTACGTGCACAATCAAGATCAACTTACCGGCCAAATTATCAAACACCAGGACTTCATCAGACACCATTAACAATATATCTGGTGTTTGAATATTGTCAGTGTTCATACCTGACCCTAATTTAGGTTCCACATAACGCACACAGTCATAACCAAAATACCCTACCAGGCCACCACTAAAGCTCGGCAAACCCTCCATATGCGGGGCGCGGTATCTGGACTTAAACTCTTCTACAAAGCTTAACGGGTCGGTACAAGTGGTGGTTTCAATAATTTCCCCGTCTTTTTCAACGGTAACCGCGTGCCCGTGTACTTTCAGGACGGTCCGTGCCGGCATTCCGAGAATGGAGTAACGGCCCCATTTTTCACCGCCTTGGACAGACTCAAACAGGTAAGAATAAGGTCCACGAGCCAGTTTTAAATAACTGGATACGGGGGTCTCTAAATCAGCGAGCACTTCGCGAAATAGTGGAATACGGTTGTAGCCTTGAGCGGCTAATTGTTCAAACTCTTGCGGCGTCATAGGAGCTTCCTTACAACGTTGGGCGGTATTGATAAACACACAACCCGAATTTTATTTTTCCGGCTAACCGGCAGAATTTGCTATACAGCAAGGGGGTTGGCCGAGGAATACTGGCCAATAGAGAATCCTAGCGACGCCATCGCCACGTAGACAGAGGAAGGATCTGGGTATTAACCAGTGTGTTCACGTTCAATCTCCAGCAGGCCAACAAGTGGTAGAATATGCAAATAGCAGCCCTGAAAGGTGGATAAGTTTAACCACAAAGATATAGGCTGTACAGACTCTATTTACCGGTCTACACAACTAAACCTGTGGTGTCTGCGTAATTTCTGTCGGCGACGTATCTGAAACCACCTTTTGCACCAGTACGCAGGCTGTCACATCGCCCAAAACATTAATCGCTGTTCGGCACATATCCAAAATACGATCGACACCTAGCAACAGCGCCATACCGGCAGCAGGAATACCTACCCCTTCAAGAATTACACTCAAAATAACAATTCCGGCTCCAGGCGTCGCGGGGGAGCCTATCGAGGCAGCAACCGCCATGGTAATAATAAATACATAGCTGGTAAGGCTGAGATCGATGCCAAATACCTGGGCTAAAAACAGCGTGGCAACACCTTGGTATAGCGCGGTACCCGTCATATTAATTGTGGCTCCAAGCGGAATCAGGAATCGGACAATCTCCGGTTTCAAGTGCAAACGCTCTTCACAGGTCTGGAGTGAAAGCGGCATTACGGCCGCAGAACTACTAGTCGAAAAAGCCAGTAACAAGAGTTCCTTAACATTCCCCAAAAACTGCCTCACAGGACCAGCACCTGCCAACGCCACAACCAACAAGTAGAAACCAGCCATCGCCAGCATCCCTAGCAGCACCACGCCCACATACATCGCCATGCCCGCTAGCACTTCAATGCCAAGGTTGGCGACCAGCTTGGTAATTAAACCAAACACCGCTATGGGAGCCAGTAGCATCGCCCAAGACACCACACGAATACTGACTTCCTGCAATGCGCCGAGTAATTCGAACAACGGCCTTGCCTGTTGCGCGGGAATACTCAATAACGCAACGCCCAGAATTGCCGCAAACAAAATTACCTGTAACATTTCACCAGTCACCATAGACGATAACGGGTTACGCGGAATCAGGGCGATCATCTTATTGGGCAACTCGGCTAACGGCGGAAAGCTCTGCGTTGCGGCAGGTTGAGCCGTGCTGGCTACTTGACGCATAACATCATCTACCTGCACATAGCTTCCAGGCTCAAATATTAACGCCAGCCCGATACCAATCACTGTCGCCAAAGCGGTGGATACCATGATAAATAACAATGCGACACCGCCATTTTTCTTTAGTGCTTGGGGGTCATTATTTGCTGCTAAACCTCGCACAATGGACGCCAACACCAACGGCACAACGATCATTTGAATAACCGCTAAAAACACTTGCCCAGGCATAGCCAACCACGCGGTAATCACATTAACGGTTGGGGCCGGCACCCAATTAAGGTCTGGCCCTAGCATTAATCCAAGCAAAATACCCAAGAACATTGCCAACAGCACTTTGGCCCATAAACGGCCCTGAATCAGGCGATCCAAACTCTGCCCTATACTCTTCATTGGCTTAAGTAACTGAAATGTATCGTGCATGCTAAATCACCTTGGTGTTTTGGAGTCTATTGCGACAGGCAAAACCTGTCGTTTGATGCTACACCTATTGCTATGCCTGACTTATGTTATAGCTCAAGTGTCGTAGATATAGCCTAGAACTAACTGCCAGCAATACACAAAGAGCTTTATTTCAAACTCTACAAAATAATGCTTGCTAAGACAAAAAATGCGCTATATATAGCCTCCAAGTTTCGGCCAAAACAGGGCCAATCCACTTTAGCTAGATCAGCTATCAACAGACTGGCGATGCGACTGAGTTAAGCTGGAGGCACAAACACCCAACCCTTGTTGGAGCAACCCAATGACTGCATCCCAAAAGCCCCGTCCACAGGACGTAACATCCTCTACTACTCAGCTGCCCCAGGCTCTACTGGACCTTCTTTCGGTGCTTATTCGCAACCCCAGTGTAGTTGGTGCGGAACATTCATTCTTTCGTATATTACAGCGCGAACTGGAAGAGCGCGGTGCCAAAGTCACATGGTACGAGGGTGTACTGGTTGCCCAAGGAAGCAATCCAAGAAGCTTAATGTTATCAGCTCACGCGGACCGCCACGGCCTAGTTTGCACCGGGCCCAATGAGTTTCAATTTGCTGCTTTTGTCGCCGGCGCTCGTTCCGATTTACTGGGCAACTCGGTGAGCGAAGAATTGATGCAAAAAGTGGTAGGCCGCTTTCCCGAACAAGCTGTCTTCGCCTACGAACCTTGGTCTGGCGTCTATCGCGGCAATGGCAAGATTAAAGATGCGTATATCTGTGAATTTCGCAACAACTTAATTTTTGAAATTGAAGGTCTGGAACACTTGGTTGCGGGCACACCTGTGGCTTTTCTTGACCGACTAAAAGTCACTGACGAAGCACTCGTCGGTCAACTGGACAACATTCTGACTATTGCAATTTTAGTGTATTTATTTGAACTCGGATTCGAAGGAACCGCATTCTTTACCGCCCAGGAAGAAGCTGGAAAAAGTTGGCGCTACCTTCTTGAATGGTTCCGACGCTTTGGCACTGGCACGAACCAACTCGTGGTAGTAGACACCAGTCCTTACCCAGATTTTGCAACAGCACAACAACAGCATTTAATACTGAGAAACCGAGATGCCAATGCAATATTTGACACTGCGTTAACCACAACATTGAAAACTCTTTGTGACCTGCGTGGCATAAGCACGCAATTTAAAGACGAATATGTGACGAAACAAAACCGAAACCTGGCACCCGGAGCAAAGCCGGCATCCTTAGGATCTACAGAAATGGGCCGCATCATCGCTGCCTCAAATGGTTTAGTCACAGGCACAACGTTACAAATACCCACGTCGGGCTATCACACACTGGCAGAATCAGCACCTTGTGAGTCGGTAGCAGCGTTTATCGACGTATTGACCCAACTGACTCTCTCTACAACGCATTAGCGCTTACACATTTAAGGTACCATCATGTATACCACTCTGATCATTGTGGACGATCCATCACTTATATTCTCCAGCCCACACTTGAAAGTTATTTCTTTCGAACAGTATTTGCATGAATATCCAAAACGCAATGAACGTAAAACCCGGCTAATCAACCTGTGTGATACTGAGCATTACCTAAGCAAAGGCTATTACTGTTCACTATTAGCAGAAGCGAGACAACACAAAGCCTTGCCTAGTGTGAGCACTATTAATACCTTGCGCGAGTCATCTCATGTCGAAATTCTCAGTACCGAGATGGAAACATTACTAAAACTCGTTCCTAATCATGCGGACACGCAGGAATATTTTTTCTATTTCGGCTACACCACCAACCCAACATTACGAAGATTCGCCCAAAGACTGTTCAACTTACACCCTGCTCCCATTTTGCGAGTAGTGCTAAGCAATAACAAAAACCACGTGCAAGCAGCCATTGAGCGCTTTGCTTTTGCACAATTAAATACCGCTGAAAATGAGTTATTTATTGAACAGCTGAATCGCTTTACTCAAGTTGTTTGGCGTTCACCCAATGCAAAAAAACGGCAACGTTGGGATATGGCAATTTTGGTAAATCCTGAAGAGCCATCACCACCCAGTGACAAGGATGCTATTAAACGCTTCATTAAGGCAGCAGAAAAATGTGGCATCCAGGCAGAGACTGTCACCAGCCGCGCGTTGGAAAATATATCCCAATACGATGCTCTGTTTATCCGAGAAACTACGGCCATTGACCACCCGACCTATCGACTTGCCAGAAAAGCTGAGAAAGCGGGACTCGTTGTAATAGATGACTCAACCTCTATTTTACGTTGCTGTAACAAAGTCTTTTTACATGATGCATTTAGTTATAAGCATGTACCCAGTCCTAAAACCCACGTAGTTGCCAACAGCACTGAAGAAACACTGAACAATATAGAGCAAGAATTTACCTACCCTATTGTTATTAAAATGCCTGAAGGATCCTTTTCTAAGGGTGTTTACAAAGTCAGCAATCGCACCGAACTCAAGGAAAAGTTAATCGAACTCTTTAGCGATACGGCTCTGGTATTAATTCAAGAATACCTATACACCGAATTTGATTGGCGAATTGGTGTACTCAATGGTCGAGCAATTTATGCCTGCCGTTACCATATGGCTCGCAATCATTGGCAGATTTACAACCACTCATCAAAACGTTTTAATTCCGGGGGCTTCGAAACACTGCCGACCTTTGAAGTTCCAAAACCGGTACTGGATGCTTCATTAAAAGCCTGCGCCATTATTGGCAACGGACTCTATGGCGTTGACATCAAACAGAAAGGCCAACAAGTATACGTGATCGAAGTCAATGACAACCCCAGTATTGATCATAAAGTTGAAGACTTATATTTAGGTAATGAACTGTATATGCAGATCATGCAGGAGTTTGCACTAAGACTGGAAAATCGGGGCCGATAACAATTATTAGCTTTAAAACCCGACAGCAAATTCTTTAGTGAGTAGTTGAATAATCCAGAAAAGCAACTCACAAAAAAACCGGAAACAAAATTTCCGGTTTTTTAAAAGCACCAGATAAAGGTAAGTTACATCGCCGCGTAATGGCGCTGCTGGTAACGATCAAGCAGGGCCAGCACTTCGGTCTTAGAGTCTAACCGTTTGAATTGCAACGCACCCATATCCAAAGACTGCAATACTGAAGTATCGTCAAACGCCGCTTTCTCTTTTAAGAGGTTTTGCAAACTATTGCGGTCTAACGTTCCATCGTTAGAAATACTTTGCATTTCTTGATCATTCAGCACCAGCGACCCACCACCAGGCAGATAAATAGTCCCATTGGTAAAGTCCACAGCAAAAGCAACAACACCCGGCACAAAGAAGAACAATAAGCCTACCGCATCCAACAACACAATACTTGGGTCTAATTTACCACTAACCTGCCCTTTGCGCTCAGGGTGCAAAATAGTCCCACATCCAGCAAGATTAGCTAACAACGCCACACCTAATATTCCAGCTACGAGCTTTTTCATTTTAGTTCCTCAGTAAATCCACGAACAAACACCTTAACACAATCGCTTAAGGCAATAAAAACTTGATTTTAATCCACCACCAATATCCAACTATGTTTTAGACTGTCACCAATGCATCTCATAAACCTGCCGTAAACTTATTCATAACGAATGGCAATGGCAGTGCGCAATCGACCACGCCCAAACAAACTCATCTTTGCGAAATCGTCTCGAGCAATAGGGACATGCTGGTAATCCATAGGCAACGGATGCTTTTGGTTTTCATCCAAATCTGGATCATGTAAATAAAAGCACTGATCGTCCATTCCGGTAACCGTGACCCAATGAGGTGCTTTTTTGCCGTCCAGTCGGTAAGTACTAATTAGTACCAGAACTGCCCACCCCTCATGTAAACACTGCTGAATATCGGCTTGCGTGACATCTTGATACATTAACGTCACGCCTGCCTCACGCGCGCGCCGATTAAACTGTTCATCAGCTACCAACATGATCGACTTCTTATGCTCTGAACGCACACCTTCAATGAAGAGAGGGGCGTCCGTATTCAAATATACACGGGTATTAAACCCGCGCTTGCGTGCAGCTATTCCCAAACCTAAAGGATGGCACCCCCCGTGGCCAGATGTCATAAAAATGGTCGTCGCTTCGCGCCATAAATCCAATTCCAATTCCTGGCTCATGGGCATTTCATCAGTCTGACTCGCCATCGCCATCATCAACGCCGCTGGACCGCAAGTAAATTCCGTAGTCTGACGATGCCAGGGAATATTTTGCACTAAAGAGGTCTGCGAACGCTGGCGAATGCATTTCTGCATACGCAGCGCGTTACTGTGGTCTTCATAGTAGTCGCTGTATTCACCAAAGGCCCGATAACCCATCTGCTCATAAAGCTTAATGGCACTTGCATTGTGTTGGCTAACCTCCAGACGCATATATAAGCGATCGTGTTCTGTAGCGATACGTTCCATCTCCTGCAGCAGTAACTGCGCAATGCCTTGACCTCGAAAATCCGGCAAGATGGCCAACGAATACAAGCGCGCTAACCGCGTACCGTGATTCAAGAGTATCAACGCATACCCGGCAAATTTTCCGTTTACCCGTAAAACCTGCAACGCGCCATTAGATGCATGAATCCAATGGCGAAAGCGCCGCCGACTCAAGCGATCATTGCTAAAACAGGCCTGCTCTACCAGAACCAAACTAGCTAAATCAGCATCAATCGCCGGGCGCATTTCTGTACCGGAAGGTAAAGCTTTTAACGTGCCTGAAATAGGATTTTCTGTAACCATTGCACTCTCAGTGTAAACGCTGGATATAGTGATTGGAGAACCTGGCAAAAGCAGGAAAAGGTTAATCTAACCCTCTTCCCGCCAAGACCGAAAGACTTGCTCGCAAACCTGCCAACCGCGAAACAAGACACTTTGCCGCCACAAACGATCAGAGGGACAAAAATGTTCAATAATGGCGGCACGATGCTCAGCATATTCGCAGGGCAAAAACTCCGTACTACTTATCCCCCGCCACAACTGATGATCTGTCAAAATAATTTCAAACAGTGCTGCGGTGCCATAACTACCGAATTCCAACGTCAGAAAACAGCCTTTATCCTCAATCAAATTATGCCAATAGTAATCAAGCAAACCTAACTTGGGGACAGAATAAGAACCACCTTCATCGGTAACCGCGACGGCTTGGTGAAACATATTACGCGCGACATTATTGGCTATGCTCCTGGCTGGATGATCTGAAATTAACTCACCGTAGCCCCAAGGCCCCAAACCCGAATGCAAATCCAATACAACTATTTGGCGACCAGACAAATCCGTCTTGGCCACAAGATGCTGAAGCCATCGGCACGCAGAACTCGGCCCTTGCCCGCCATAAAAAGGAGCCCAGTCATCAACATACTGTCCGCTGCTGACAGCCTGGTCATATTTCCATTGCCCCAAATCCGCAGCTAGCTGCGCAAGTGCTGCGCGCTGTGCCGTAATGTTCGGCAACGCATAACACTGCTGAACTCGTTCGTAGCATGCATCAGGAAGCGGGCGTTGAGTGAAGTCGATAAAGTTTCTATTTAAATCTATGCCCTCAGCATCGCAACGCCGTGCCCACTGCATACCCCAAGCATTTAAAGCATGAATCATGAGCACCGCAGTATTAGGTGGCAGCTTCTCAGGTTGCCAGCTCGCCAGTAAAAAACACTGTATCGCGCTGCCACAATACCCCTCCACACCATGTGTACCACTGATCAACACGAGCACGTTGTCTGCAGCTGGTGCACCCAACCACAACCCCAACGGGGTCGCCGGCAAACAATTATCGGTACCATTGCATACGAGGGCATCACCGAAGTTCAGCAATTGCGCAGCACCTTGTTCCAACCAAGGTTTGGCCTTAGCCAAAAACATGTCCCGTGCGCTAAAAAAATCTGAAGGAAAAAACACCGAGCAATTGTCGGCTGAAAAATCTGCGGCCATAAATAACCACAAACTCCTATGCAAAAGAGCAGTCAATGAAGGCGCACAGTGTATGCGGAATAATAAAAACCACCTAGAGAAACTACACCCAAAACATATAATTTCTTCTGTACAATTTACACTGCTTTATCGCAAAAAATGCTTTTTCAAGGCGGAGACTAAGAGCGAGGATTTGCAGTCCTTACAAAATATCCACTTTAGCAATCAATGTCCGCCCTCGAGACATCAACATGAACTGGATTTATCCACCGCCAACTGAGCTGCTTGCGACTGCAGGAAATCCACATAGCTATTAAATGGCATTGGCCGAGCCATAAAAAAACCTTGACCATATTCACACAGTTTCTCCGTGATTAAGGACAACTGTTCTTGATATTCAACACCCTCAACCACTAACTCAAGGTCCAAAGCTTTAGCCATTTTCACCAACACTTGAAAGAGCGTTCGATCCTGTTCTGAGTCCATTAGGTTGGCAACAAAACTTTTGTCAATTTTTACGATATCTACCGGATACTGACGCAAGTAATTAATTCCTGAGTACCCAGTACCAAAATCATCAATCGCCAACTTAAATCCCGATGACTTTACCAAACGCACTTTATCCAAATGGTGATTATCTTCAGTCATCAGTAGAGATTCGGTAATCTCCAATGTGAAGTTTTCAGGCACAAGATTGTAGCTGCGAACAATAGGCAACCACTGGCGCACAGTCGCATCGTCACGGAACTCATTGGTACTCCGATTGACGGCGACATTCACCTCAATGCCAAGCGCTTTTAGTTTTACCATATCGCGGCAGACCCGGTGCAACACCCAGATACCCAACTGACGAATAAACCCGGTTTTTTCGGCGATAGGAATAAACTCCATGGGTGATATCCAGCCTTTATCTGGATGCTGCCAACGCAATAGTGCTTCGCAACGAGGATACTGGCCCGAAGACAGTTCCATGATAGGCTGATAAAACACATCAAACTGATTCCGTTCCAACGCAGCGATCATGTCGTGGTACATTTGCACATGCTTGTCTGCCTGCAAGCGCATTGACAAGTTAAAAAAGTGAAAGGTATTTTTACCGGTTTCTTTCGCCGCATACATGGCTCTATCTGCATGTTGCAACAAGGTTGTGGCATCCACCCCGTCTTGAGGAAAAAAAGCCAGCCCGACACTGGCCGTCACGCTCAAGTCATGGTGGCCGATACGAAAAAACCGCGACAAGTCCAAAATAAGTTTATTCGCCCAGAGTTCGCACTGCGCAGGATCACACATACCCGTCAGCACAACGACAAATTCATCCCCCCCCAGCCGAGCCAGAAAATCAGCAGGCCGCAACACGCCCTCTAAACGCCCAGCCACTCTTACCAACAGTTCATCACCAAGGTTGTGTCCGAGGCTATCGTTGATGTCTTTAAAGTTATCAAGATCAATAAAAACAACGCAAAAGGGCTCCTGTTCTCTGTCCTCATGATGCGTAATTCGCTTTAGATATCGCGTCAATTGCAAGCGATTGGGTAACCCTGTGAGATAGTCGTGATTCGCCTGCTGATTAAGATCAGTGAGATGCTGCCGACTGATTTCACGACTACGCAACTGTAAGTAAACAACCCATGCAACAAGTGCACTAAGCACAAGCCCCAACAAAGATAGGCGTATTATCAAGAATTGTGGAACTTGCCAGCCTTGCGAAGGCATAATGGCAACCTCCCATGAGCCCGAGGGCAAGGGAATTTCCATCACAATGGCGTCTTTATCAAACACCGATTGATCCCCGTAGACGGGGTGCCCTGGAAAATTTTCTACAGGCATTCTGCGGATAGCAACCTGATGCGTTTCTGCGAGAGAATCTATGCCTGCGTCATGAATCAATTCGTCAAACTTGATAACGACAGCAATAACACCCCAGGGCTTATCCTGTTTATCGTCTAAATACACGGGAACCCGCGCGATAAGGGCCGGTTCGCCCCCCTGTACCAAATTCAAAGGACCCGCTAGCAGTATTTTTTTTGTTTTTAGTGCCTGCATCACTGCGTCGCGCTGCTCGGGATTATCTCGGTAATCCAAACCAATCGCGGACTCATTGCCTTCGCGCGGATAAACATAGCTCACTACCAAATCCGGAGCTAAAGCGATATGACGAATTTGCAACTCTTTTATCAACAGCTGTTCAGCAATACGATCAAGCTCTTTAGCATCTAGACCAGAGTGTAACAGCACCTCCGCACGCACACCGCGCGCCACAACCAAATTGGCATTAATCAGACTTTCCAGACGCACAACACGACTCAACGTCGCCTCATAAATATCAAGACGAGCCTGTTGAAGGTAATAGCGAATTTCACTATTGATATAAACAAAGGAAGAGAGAAGCCCCAACAACAATATCAGCAAGGGCAAACCGAACAATCGTGTAACTTTCATTGACCCTGCCCTAATCTATCCTTAGCTGGTTTCCCCGGAAAACGACCATTCATGACTGATGTTCATCCAGATATAACTCTGTATCACCCAAACCGTGAAGCAACCATAGTCAAAGGGTTTACTCCACGACTAACCTAGTCAAAGAATCAACAACTATTAAAGGAGTATAGACACTTAAATCGACACTGTGGGCATAACCATAACTTACAGCAACGCTGGCCACACCGGCTCGCTGCGCAGCGATCAAGTCATTAGCCGAATCACCGACCATCAATGCTGCGTCAGGTTTTAGGCCGAAACGACCCAAGCAATCCAGCAGCGGCAAAGGGTGAGGTTTTTTCTCAGCCAAACACTCACCCCCAATTACCTCGGTAAAGAATTTCTGAAGACCCAACCGCGATAAAATGGCGGGCACAAAATCTATGGGCTTGTTGGTCACCACAGCCATCTTGACACCCGATTGATGCAGCCAGCTTAAAAATGGGACTACACCTGGGTACACCTTGGTTTTTTCATGACAGTTAGCATAATGATGACGAAACAACGGCACTGCATCAGCCAGTGCAACTGGAGGCCAGGGAACGCTGTCCGGGGCAGCATAATCCAGCGCTTGCTCGACCAGCGCCCATTGTCCATTGCCTACCCACGCACGCACGCGCTCCTCGCCAACCGGCAGGCGGTCCAGCTGCACCAGCATTTTATCGATGGCATCCGCCAAGTCCGGAACACTATCTATGAGCGTTCCATCTAGGTCGAACATAACCAGCTGTGGCAATTTGCCGTTTGGCAGCAACATACAACAAAACTCCTGTTTTAGTTGCCACCAGCGAGCGCCAACTCAGCACGCATAGCTGCTATCACTTCGGCATAATTGGGTTGATTAAAAATAGCAGAACCCGCAACAAACGTATCCGCACCGGCAGCCGCGATTTCGCGAATATTAGCGACCGTCACACCGCCATCGATTTCCAACCGTGTTGTCAAACCCTGTGCATCGATAGCAGCCCGCGCTTCACGTAATTTATCCAGGGTATAGGGAATAAATTTCTGCCCACCAAACCCAGGGTTTACCGACATTAACAGCAACATATCCAATTGCGCTAGCACATGCTTTACAACATCCACCGGTGTAGCCGGATTCAGTACCAGACCAGCCTTACAGCCCGCATTTTTAATGATTTGCAAAGAACGGTCGATATGCTTAGAGGCTTCTGGATGAAAAGTGATATAAGTAGCACCCGCATCAATAAACTGCTCTATCAAACTATCAACGGGTTCTACCATCAAATGCACATCGATAGGCGCGTCGATACCAAATTTACGCAACGCGGTGCATACCATGGGTCCGATAGTCAGATTGGGAACATAATGGTTATCCATTACGTCAAAATGCACGATATCGGCACCAGCCTTAAGGACATTTTCAACTTCTTCACCGAGACGCGCAAAATCGGCGGATAATATAGACGGTGCTATTTTAAATTCTTGCATAAAAAACCTTACCAGCAGGTTGAATGAACAGAAAAAAGTAGAGGCAGGCCAACGACGTGCGAAAACCAGATACAGCAAACACTTTTTGCCATCGAAGCGACGAAATTACGACGGTCTTGCAGGTACCGCATTGTACGTTAAAGGATGACTACAGCCCAAGTAGTGGGTTGCAATATTTACTCAGGTTATCAATTCAGACTCATTCACTTGCCTCTCTAAGGTTCTTCCCTAAGTTGCCAAGCGTTATTGCTGCATGCCTACTGCTCGCCCTTGCTGTTCCAGATTTAGTTCAAGCTCAACCTCAAGCGCAACAAACTGAGAACACGACCAGCGGCAAAACCACCACAACTCAACCAGAGCCGCCAGTCGACACCAGTTTGCGCGACATGCAGCAAATTGCCAAACAAGCTGAGGCTGATGACACCAAGTGGTTGACCACCGTCAACGGCAAATTTCTGGCGCTCTATGAGCGTGCCAGAACTGGCGACCCACAAGGTGCAGTCCTCATTTTACACGCCGAAGGAGAACACCTGAATTGGCGTCAAAGCGCACAATACCTGCGCCTAAATCTGCCTGAGTGGGGCTGGGCAACACTCACAATTGCATTACCAGACCCAGCTTTACCCCGTGTGCCCGAGCGTCCCATCATCGAGCCTGAGACCAACGCACAAGAAGCCGAGAAAGGGAGCGCAGAGAAAGAGGCCGCTGAGAAAGATGACAAACCCAAAAATGACGCGGCCCCAGCAACGCCATCACCAACCGCTTTACCAGACAGTCCCGACAGCATGCCACCGGAAAAAAAAGTGACAGCCACCATTAACCCGGAGGTTGAAGCCCAGCAACGCCTGCAGGCCGCACTTAATTACCTGCATGATCAGGGACAGTTTAACCTGGCCATGATTGGCAGCGGCGTGAATGGCGCTCGCGCCGCTTATTTCATACAGCAGCTCACCCCCGACCCAAAACAAAAGACCGATACCAGGGAGAAGCCCTTCCAGACGCTGATTTTGCTTAATGCACGCAACCAGCTGCCCAACGCAGCCTCAAACGGACCCAAACCTTCTCTACCAGAAACATTAAATGACCCGTCCATGCCGGTAATGGACCTGTATTTTGGTACGGATATACGCGATGCAACTGACACAAAAAGACGTCGTTATCATGCTCAGCGCAAAAAATATCGCGTTTACCAACAAATACAGCTACCAGAATCAAATGCGGTAAACAAAATCGACGATTCTTCAAACAATGATCTTTTGCTCCGCCGCATTCGCGGTTTCCTGCAACGCTACATGCGCGGTATGGAACTACCCAATAGCAAAATCAACAAACCTTGATAAGCCCAACTGGCAGAACGAAGGATGACTCATTCCTGTTTCAACGCATTAAATTACGAACAAACGTTCAAAGGCTGTCGTGAATGACGTAGAATCGGGCGCTAATTTTGCCAAAGCACCGGAACACGCCAACCAGGCAAGTCCGATTGCGATAACTAAAATGCTTTCGCCTTGAAGATTACGGATCGCACTATGCCAAAGAGGACCCTCGCGCTGACCACCAGCACGCCTATTGCTAACACAACGACTCAACGTCCTCAGGGTCACACCCTAAAACCGCTGATAGCAGCCCTCCCTAAAAGCTGGTTACTGGCACTACCACCGTTGGCGTTGGCGTTGGCACCAACACTTCATAGCGCTCCTGCGTTGAGCGCCGAGTCCTGGCGCTGCACACCAACGGCAGCGGGCGATGATTGGAACTGTGTCGAGAAAGTACGCAATCGACCCGCAACCGGACAGGCATCGACTACAGACAGCGGTTATCTAGACTGGGTGCCGGATACAGCGATGACGGCTGAGCAAAAAGCCTTGATCGTGCCCAATTGTTGTGGCGCTTTCATCGAACCCAAACGCAAAGACAAAGAAGCTAACCTCGAACCAACCGTTGCGCCCATGCGGGCAACCGCAGATCGATCAGAATGGAAAGATCAGACCATTGCCACTATGGATGGCAATGTCATCGTTTTACAAGGAAACCGGCAATTACAAGCCGACCGCGTCATCACTGACCAAAATGCTCAACAGGTAGACCTGGAAGGCAATATTCGCTTACGCGAGCCAGGTCTGCTTATCAGTGGTGACAAAGCCCATTTGGACCTGGAACAAGATACCGCTGCAATCGACCAAACTCGCTACGTTATGCATGAGGCGCAAATTCATGGCCGCGCAGAAACCATCGAAAGGTTGAGCAATAAAATATTACGCCTGCAGGATGCCGACTACACCAGCTGCGCGCCTGATGCCGAAAGCTGGGTACTGCACAGCAGCGAGATCACCTTGGACCCCAACACCCAAACTGGCACCGCCAAGCATGTGGTTTTAAAGGTTGGCAACATCCCAACACTCTACTTCCCATATTTAAGCTTTCCGTTAAACGACCAGCGCAAAACGGGATTGCTATACCCCTATATAGGGACCAGCGACACTGATGGCATTGACCTCAGCGTGCCCTACTATTTGAACCTGGCCCCAAATTACGACGCGACAATAGCACCACGCTTCATCAGCGGCCGTGGAACTATGCTCGAAACTGAGCTGCGATACTTGAGCCAACTGACCTATACCACGGTAGGCATGGCTTTTTTAGGTAACGATGACAGCGAATTAAACGACAACCGCAAAGCTTTACTGGCCGCAGGAACCATCACTGAGGCTGAGGCAGCACCATTTCGTGGCGAAGACCGCTGGGCTCTGAATATTGAACATGACGGGGGAATCGGCCAGCGCTGGTTCACGCGCGTTGACCTCACAAAAGTCAGTGACATCGATTATTTTCAAGACTTAAACAGCTCAAGTCTGAACATCAATAGCCAAACAGACCTGGAAAGTACCGGTGAAGTTGGCTATCAATTTGAACATTGGCGAGTTAGCAGTAAAGTCAGCCATTTTCAAACCTTGCGCGAAGATCGTGAACAACCCTACCGACTGCAGCCTCAAGTAGAAGCCAGTGGCGCTTATAACTGGAATAACTGGAACTTGATATTGCAAAACCAGTGGACATTATTTGATAAAGCAAACGAACTAACGAACAAAGGCAAGCAGATTATCACCGGCCAGCGTACACGCCTGGATTATGAATTAAATTGGGATAACCAGTGGCAATGGGGCTTTATAAAGCCCGCAGTCTATGTAAAGTCTCTTGCTTATCAGTTGGACAGTGAGAACCTTGTCGCCGGTGTAGATGAAAGCCCAAATATCAATGTTGCACAGGGCAGCCTCGATTTAGGGCTATTTTTTGAACGCGATACTAATATTGGTAGTTCCGCCTATCTGCATACTTTTGAGCCTCGCATTTTCTATTTTTACAGTGACTATGAAGACCAGTCAGCCTTCATCAATCTCACCAGCGATGGGCAGGACATAGACTTTGATAGCACTGAAACTACATTTACCTATAGCCAACTCTTCCGCACGAGCCGATTTTCTGGTGGAGATCGTATTGATGACGCCAATCAAGTTGCTGTGGGGCTGACTTCGCGTTGGATTGAGCAAGCCAGCGGTATTGAGCGCCTGCGCTTAAGTCTTGGACAGATTTACTACGCCAAAGACAGACTCGTCAGTCTCACCGGTGAAATTGAAGACCAGCCTCACTCTGAACTGGCAGCGCAGGTTAGCGGTCAGCTCAATGATTCACTGCGCTTATCCGGGGATCTGCTATTTGATCAAGACAGCGACAAATTAACCCGAGGCACGTTGGCCTTAAACTACCTTGATGATAAAGATCGACTCGTCAATCTGGGGTATTACTACACCCGCAAGAACAGCGCCCTGGACAGCAACGGGAACCTGATCAGCAAGGATGTAGAACAAGCCGACCTGTCCTTTATTTGGCCATTAGGCAACAGTTGGAACTTTATTGCCCGCGGCTTCCATGATGTGACCAACAAGCGGGAACTGGAGACACTGGTTGGACTCGAATACAACAGCTGCTGCTATCGCATCCGCTTAATGGGGCGACGCTGGTTGGATAATGACTATGCCGACATCGTTGATGATTTAGACCTTAAGCATAACCGCGGTATTTTCTTTGAAATTCAGTTCCGCGGCTTGGGCGGCACAGGAAAATCCGTTGATAGCATATTGTCGGACAGCATTAACGGCTATGATAGGCGTCAAAAACAACGTGGCATACAGTAAACACTCTGGAAAAACGGCTAGTCCAGCACCCCGGAACGCCGAATTAACAGACTAATCTCAGACAACAGTTAGAATATTCATGACTCATAAACACGTAAATAGAAAATCTTTCATTGCGCCCACCCAGGCTATCAGTAAACGCATCAAATCGGTGTTTTGCCACCTGACCATTGCAGGCTTATTAGGTATCGCCAGCCTGGCGGCCCAGGGGCAAACCCAAGTCCTGGATACTGTGGTCGCGGTCGTCGATGACGATGTTGTTATGGCGAGCGAACTAAACCAACGTCTGCAACAAATTATCAGCACCAATGACCCCGCCAAGTTGCCACCGGAGGCTGAGCTCAAAGAGCAAGTACTGGAACGCTTAATCATCGAACGTCTACAGTTACAGATGGCTGACCGTGCCGGAATAAAAATCTCTAACGAGGAATTAGACCAGGCAATGGCACAAATGCGCGCATCGCGCCAGCTGACAGATGAGCAGTTTGCTGCCAAGTTAGCCGCCGATGGCCTAAGCATGAACCAACTTCGCGAACAGATTCGTCGAGAAATGCTCATCAATCAGGTACAACAAGGACGAGTAAATCGCCGCATTCGTGTTACCGAACAAGACATTGATAACTTTCTCAAAAGCCCCGAAGGACAATACTGGCTGTCACCGGATTATCATTTGAGTCACCTGCTGGTGGCTGTGGGAGAAACAGCCCCGGAAAATGTCGTTGCTGATGCCAAGGCTAAAGCCGAAGCTCTCTACAACAAATTACAACAAGGTGCTGACTTTAAAGCCTTGGCGCAAAAAAATTCCAATGGACAAAATGCAGCCGAAGGTGGCGAATTGGGGTGGCGTAAAAAGGCGCAGCTACCCAGTCAATTTGCAGAGGCCCTAAGCGGTCTCAATGCAGGCGATATCACCAAGCCTTTCCGCAGCCCGGCCGGCTTTCACATCCTCAAAGTTGAAGAAAAACGCGGGGGCGAAAGCACTATTATCCAACAAGCGAAAGTTCGGCATATTCTGATCAAACCATCAGAGATCCTGGATGATGAAGCTGCGAGGCAAAAACTGAATGACATTCGCGATCGCATTATTGCTGGCGAAGCTGATTTTGCTGAAATGGCAAAAGAGTATTCAGAAGATATAGGCTCTATGCTGGCAGGAGGCGATCTTGGCTGGTCTTTGCCAGGCAAATTCGTACCCGTATTTGAAGAAACCATTAACAAAACCCCGATTGGCGAAATCAGTAAACCGTTTCGCAGTCAATTTGGCTGGCACATTCTCGAGGTTGAGGAACGCCGCGAAAAAGATATGACAGAAACTGTGATACAAAACCAAGCCGCCAATTTGATACGTAAACAGCGCTTCGACAGTGAGCTACAAGACTGGATTTCTGAAATCCGGTCACAGGCCTACGTGGAAACTCGGCTGAAATGACCCAGCGGATTGCCTATACACCAGGAGAGCCTGCCGGCATAGGCCCGGACCTTGTGATCATGCTCGCGCAAAAAGGCAGCAATGACGAAATAGTTGCCATCGCGGATCCAGACTTACTGTTAGCGAGAGCCGCGCAATTACAACTACCCTTAACGCTGCATGAGTTGCGCCCGGGCAACAAACCGCGCCCGCTGAAACCCGCCGAGCTTGTCGTTGCACCAATAAAGTTGCGCACACAATGCTCTGCCGGCCAGCTTAATGTTGCCAACGCACACTATGTTTTGGACTCCCTTGAACACGCTATCGCGGGCTGCCAACACGGTACCTATTCAGCATTGGTGACAGGACCAGTACAAAAAAGTGTTATCAACGATGCCGGAATACCGTTTTCCGGGCACACCGAATTTTTGGCCGAGAAAACTGCGACCCCAAAAGTCGTGATGATGTTGGCAACAGAAGGCTTACGAGTGGCACTAGCAACCACACACCTGCCGTTATCCGAGGTGCCCGCAGCAATAACAGCACTTGAACTTACTCAGGTTATTCGCATCCTACACGCAGACTTGCAACGCCACTTTGGTATCAGTAACCCGAACATCTTAGTCTGTGGACTCAATCCACATGCAGGCGAGGGCGGACATCTTGGCCGCGAAGAAATCGAGGTAATAACCCCTGTACTCGAAACGCTACGTGCAGAGGGCATGCGGTTGCAAGGCCCATTGCCAGCTGACACATTGTTTACGCCAAAATACCTTGACCACGCAGACGCCGTACTCGCAATGTATCATGACCAAGGGTTACCTGTACTGAAGTACAAAGGCTTTGGACAAGCTGTCAATATTACCTTGGGCTTACCGATTATCCGTACATCCGTTGACCACGGAACAGCCTTGGACTTGGCCGGAACAGGAAACGCTGACCTAGGCAGCCTGCAAACTGCGCTGCACTACGCTGCCGATATGGCGAGACGTCGCAACAGCGATATTTAATTGATGCGCGACTCTCACTGAACCACGAAGAAATCATTCTATGTCTCGAACTTCAGAACCGTCACCTTTTGCCCACACTGCCCGCAAACGTTTTGGGCAGAATTTTCTTATTGATGACGGCATTATCGACAAAATTGTACGCTCTATCGCACCCACGCCAACCGACAATATTGTTGAGATTGGACCAGGGAAAGGCGCAATCACCGCGCTCCTGCTGGCCGGCTGTCCGCGCCTGAATGTAGTTGAACTGGACCGTGACTTGATCCCGATATTACTGGCCCAGTTTGCGAAATACGACGACTTTAAAATTCATCAAACCGACGCACTCAAGTTTGACTTTGGTACGCTGGCTAGCGCCGAGTGGCCGCTGCGCGTGGTAGGTAATCTGCCTTATAATATTTCTACGCCCTTAATTTTTCACCTCTTGAGCTATCACGAAAAAATTCGTGATATGCACTTTATGTTACAAAAAGAGGTGGTTGACCGAATGGCAGCCCAGCCAGGCGAGAAAGCGTACGGACGCTTGGGAATAATGACCCAGTATTACTGCCAAGTGCAAAATTTATTTCCGGTACCGCCCACCTGTTTTAACCCGCAACCCAAGGTCGATTCAGCCATCGTCCGCCTGGTGCCCTACAAAGTATTGCCTTATCCCGCAGATGACGTAGATTTATTCAAGCGCTTGGTCAATACTGCATTCCAACAGCGCCGCAAAACATTGCGTAACGCACTCAAGCAGATGATCAGTAGCGAACAGCTGGAAGCGCTGTCTATCGACACGTCAAGGCGCCCTGAAACACTGTCTCTATCTGAGTTTGTTGACGTCGCCAATTACCTGAGCCGGTTGCCCAAAAGCTGATCTAGACAAGCGCAAACCACAGATTCAAAATACCCCTTTACCCCATTGCAACGTCGCTTTCAAACTGAAAGCCAGCAGACTTAGAGTAATCATGTACGTTATGACCAATACACCCATCGAAATAGCAGTACAAACTGAATTTCAGGCGAAAGAATCAGACGCAGAGAAAGGGCGCTTTGTTTATAGTTACACCATAACTATTGCTAATCGCAGTGAACTTAACACTCAACTCATAAGCCGACACTGGCTAATAACAGATGCCAATAATGGCGTGCAAGAGGTCCGCGGCATGGGCGTTATTGGTGAGCAGCCACTGCTTATCCCCGGTGAAGAATACACATACAGTAGCGGTGTTATAGTCGCTACTGAAACTGCGACTATGGAAGGTAGTTACCAAATGCGTACAGATGACGGCATGGAATTTGATGCGCCTATTCCACAGTTTGTACTGATCCCCCCTCATGCACTCCACTGAAACAATGTCAGTACCAGTCATTCTCAACAGCCTAGGGTAAAAGACTTATGGCAACCTATGCAGTAGGCGATATTCAGGGTTGCCTCAAACCCCTCAAGCGCCTTATGGATTGCGTCAACTTCGATCCAGCAGTCGACACGTTGTGGGTCGCCGGAGATATGGTTAATCGGGGACCAGAATCCCTCGCAACACTGCGCTTTCTGCACAGCCTTGGAGACTCAGTTGTCGCTGTTCTAGGAAATCATGATTTACACCTGCTGGCCGTCGCCTTCGATTTTCGACCACCAGGCCGCAACGATACGTTTCACGACATTCTCGAGGCACCAGACAAAGACACGCTAATCGAATGGTTGCGACACCAAAAGCTGGTGCATTACGATGCCGACTTAGGATTCACGATGGTTCATGCTGGAATCCCTCCGCAATGGACATTATGCGAAGCACTCATATACAGCGAAGAAGTTGAAGCGGTGCTCCAAAGCAGTGCAATTACCGATTTTTTAGTAAATATGTACGGTGACTTACCAGACAAGTGGAATTCGAAACTTAAAGGTAACGACCGGTTGCGAGTAATCACTAACTACTTCACACGCATGCGATTTTGCAAGCCCGGCGGAAGGCTAGAACTCGCCTCCAAACAAGCCGCCACAAACCACCCGCCCGGCTTTTTACCTTGGTTCGCACACCCGAAAAGGAAAACTGCGAAAGACCGCATCGTTTTTGGACACTGGGCAGCACTGGAGGGAAAAGTAAAAACTGACAATGTCTACGCCCTGGATACAGGCTGTGTATGGGGAGGACGGCTTTCTATGCTGCGCCTTGAAGATAAAAAATGGTACCGCTGCTCCTGTAAATAGCCCATCCATTAAAACAATGTGGGGGCAGACTTGAAACCTCAAGCCTGCCTTTTTATCGATCAAAAATTGATAGTAAGCACCCACAAACTACTTAGCATAGCCGTTAGGATTCGAGGACTGCCACCGCCACGCATCCTCCATCATCTCTGACAACGAGTGCTCAGCCTTCCAGTTCAAGTCGTTGGCGGCTAGCGACGCATCGGCATAGCACTCCGCAATGTCTCCGGGTCTCCTTGGCGCAATCTCGTAGGCCACCGCTGCTCCCGATGCTGCCTCAAAAGCTCTGACGATCTCCAGAACACTATATCCCTCTCCCGTACCTAAGTTATAGGTATAGCAGCCACGCTCAGCACCCAACAGGTAAGTAAGTGCTTGCACATGTGCTTTCGCTAGATCTACAACATGAATGTAGTCCCGCACACCCGTACCATCGACAGTTGGGTAATCAGCCCCAAACACATTCAGCTTGGGCAACTTGCCCACTGCCACTTGTGCCACATAGGGCAAAAGGTTATTCGGAATCCCTTTCGGATCCTCGCCAATGGTGCCGCTTTTATGTGCGCCGACGGGGTTAAAATAACGCAGTAACGCGACTCGCCAATCATTAGCTGGCGCGGCACAGAAATCGCGAAAAATCTCTTCAACCATTAACTTACTGCGCCCATAGGGATTGGTAGCTGAAGTCGGGAAACTCTCTGTGATGGGCACGCTGGCTGGGTCACCATAGACCGTTGCAGAAGAACTGAAAATCATACGGTTAACACCGTTTTCAGCCATAACCTGGGCGAGAACCAATGTCCCAGTCACGTTATTGTCGTAATAAGCCAAAGGGATCTGGTTAGACTCGCCCACGGCTTTTAACCCCGCAAAATGAATCACACCCAGAATATTATGCTTGGTAAACACCTGCTGCAGCCCTTCACGATCCCGAATATCAACGGGATAGAAAGGTATCTGCTTACCGGTAATTTTTTCAACCCGTGACAATGACTCTCGACTGCTGTTAGAAAAATTATCCACAACCACAATCTGGAAGCTCGCATTTTGCAGTTCAACGCACGTGTGACTACCGATATAGCCCGCACCGCCTGTCACCAAAATAGTCCCGCGTATTTCTTTTTTTACCACAGGCTGCGATCCTGCAGTAAGATCACTATCAGTCATCCACTATTCCCCAGATTACGTATTTGCCAGGTAGATCGGCAAGGCTCGATTAGAATTGACGGCGATTATGACATAAGCGGCCAATACTTAAAGCTTTCCAGCCGTTTTCAGCAAAACACTACTCGACAAACTTTTTGTTAAAAACAGTGAAACTATTGGCATACACATTGCGTCAAAGGTAAGGTCACAAGTAGGTAAGAAAAATTTGACGTTTTTTTAAAAGTAGTTCGCGAAAAAGAAAGCTCTTTTATACTATTTTTGCACTATGCTTTTTAGTATCTAAGAGAGAGAATTTTATTCGAGACCAACCAACCTCTTCCCAAAACCGGCTATATCGGCAGTGGCAGAAATAGGAGACACGAATGAGTATTTTCAGTCATTACCAAGATCGCTACGAAAAAACCAAAGAAGAAGAACTGAGTATTCAAGAATACTTGGAACTTTGCAAAGAAGACCCTACTGTTTACGCTAGCGCCGCAGAACGCATGCTCAAGGCCATCGGCGAGCCCGAATTTGTAGACACTTCTAGAGACCCACGCCTAAGCCGAATTTTTTCAAATAAAATCATCAAACGTTACAAAGCGTTTGCCGACTTTTATGGCATGGAAGAATGTATTGAGCAAATCGTTTCATTCTTCAAACACGCCGCGCAAGGGCTCGAAGAAAAGAAACAAATTCTTTACCTACTGGGTCCAGTAGGTGGTGGTAAATCTTCCTTGGCGGAAGAGTTAAAAGCGCTCATGGAAAAAATGCCAATATACGCCATCAAGGGTTCACCTGTTTTTGAATCACCTTTGTCACTCTTTGATCCTGATGAAGATGCCCAAATCCTTGAGGAAGACTACGGCATTCCCAAACGCTATGTAAAATCCATCATGTCGCCTTGGACAGTCAAGCGCCTACACGAATACAATGGCGACATCAGTAAGTTTCGCGTCGTCAAAATGTATCCCTCTATTCTTGACCAGATTGCTATATCAAAAACCGAGCCTGGGGATGAAAACAATCAGGACATTTCATCACTTGTGGGCAAGGTAGATATTCGCAAACTGGAAGACTTTCCGCAAAATGATCCAGATGCCTATAGCTTTTCGGGTGGCCTGTGCCATGCGAACCAGGGTTTAATGGAGTTTGTGGAAATGTTCAAAGCACCCATCAAGGTGCTACACCCCCTCCTTACCGCCACACAAGAAGGTAACTACAATAGTACAGAGGGTTTAGGAGCGATACCGTTTGATGGCATCGTGCTCGCGCACTCAAATGAATCGGAGTGGCAAACATTTAAAAACAATAAAAACAACGAAGCATTTATTGACCGGGTATACATCGTCAAAGTGCCCTATTGCCTGCGTGTTTCCGAAGAAGTCAACATATACAAAAAGCTTTTGGAAAACAGCTCGTTGGCGAGTGCACACTGTGCTCCAGACACACTAAACATGTTGGCCCAGTTTTCAATCCTGTCGCGCATTAAAGAACCTGAAAACTCTAACATCTATTCCAAAATGCGGATATACGACGGCGAAAACCTTAAGGACACTGATCCAAAAGCCAAATCTTTACAAGAATATAAAGATGCAGCTGGCGTTGACGAAGGTATGAATGGGCTATCTACCCGATTTGCATTTAAAATTCTTTCCAAAGTCTTTAATTTCGACCCTACAGAAGTTGCGGCAAACCCTGTTCATCTTATGTATGTTCTCGAACAGCAAATAAGCCAACAGCAATTCAGACCTGAGCTACAAGATCGATACCTTTCGTTCCTAAAAGAATTCATAGCCCCGCGCTACGTCGAATTTATCGGCAAGGAAATTCAAACAGCGTACCTGGAATCATACACAGAGTATGGTCAAAACATTTTTGATCGATATGTCACTTACGCTGACTTCTGGATTCAAGATCAGGAGTATAGAGATCCTGAAACTGGTGAGATCTTTGACCGGGGATCACTGAATGAAGAGCTGGAGAAAATAGAAAAGCCGGCAGGAATCAGTAATCCAAAAGACTTCCGCAATGAAGTGGTTAACTTCGTACTGCGTGCAAGAGCCAATAACAATGGTTTCAACCCCGCTTGGAACAGTTACGAAAAACTACGCACCGTTATAGAAAAGAAAATGTTCTCAAACACGGAAGATCTATTGCCAGTTATTTCGTTTAACGCAAAAGCATCAGGTGACGATCAGAAAAAACACGAAGACTTTGTCCATAGAATGGTGACTCGCGGTTACACCGAAAAACAAGTCAGACTATTATCTGAATGGTACTTACGGGTCAGGAAATCTCAGTAGCCATAATTCATTCAATTGGGGATACCTATGAGCTACATTGTAGATAGACGACTGAACGCAAAAAACAAAAGCACGGTAAATCGCCAGCGTTTTTTGCGTCGCTATCGCAAACATATCAAGAAAGCAGTTTCAGAAGCAGTAACCCGCCGATCAATCACCGACATCGAAAAAGGTGAACAGATCAGCATTCCAACGCGAGACATCTCAGAACCGGCATTCCACCATGGCAAAGGTGGTGTAATGGACAATGTGCTTCCCGGTAATGAAGAATTCGGCCAAGGTGACAAAATCCCACGTCCACCCGGCGGTGGAGGCGGTGGCAGTGGAAGTGGAGATAACGCCAGTGATAGTGGCGAAGGCATGGATGAGTTCGTTTTTCAAATTACTCAGGAAGAGTTTCTGGACTTCATGTTTGAAGATCTCGAACTACCTAATCTCGTTAAGCGTCAGTTGGCAGGAGATGAAGAATTTAAGCTTCGTCGCGCTGGGATAACGAATGAAGGCAATCCTGGCAGGGTCAATATTGTTCGCAGCCTGCGCTCAGCAAATGCCAGGCGCATTGCACTGACAGCGGGAAAGCGTCGCAAGATCAAACAACTCGAAGACACCCTCGCCACACTTATGGCGGTAGAACCGATTTTAAGGGACCATCAGAAAATCGAGAGCCTTGAAGAAGAAATAGCCAAACTTCATGCCAAAATTAAACGTGTACCTTGGCTTGATGATTTTGACCTCAAATACAATCTACACGTTAAACAACCACTACCTCGCAGTAAAGCAGTCATGTTCTGTTTAATGGACGTATCAGGTTCCATGAATCAAGCAACTAAGGATATGGCGAAACGCTTTTTTATTCTTTTGTATCTGTTTCTACAACGCAACTATGAACGTACTGAAGTCGTGTTTATTCGCCACCACACCAGCGCTAAAGAAGTTGACGAAGAAGAATTTTTTTATTCACGGGAAACTGGCGGCACAATTGTTTCAAGTGCATTGACACTCATGAGCCAAATTTTAAAAGATCGCTATCCAGCCTCAGAATGGAATATCTACGGGGCACAAGCATCGGACGGCGACAACTGGAATGACGATTCAACCACATGCTCAAAGATATTAATTAATGAAATCATGCCACTTTTGCAATTTTACTCTTACATTGAAATAACCCCACGCCAACATCAGGCTCTGTGGGAAGAATACGAAACGGTAACAGAAGCGTTTCCTGAAACATTTGCCATGCAGCAAATAATCGATGCCGGAGATATATACCCGGTTTTTCGACAACTTTTTCATAAGCGAACCGCATGAATAAAAGCGCCGGTAACAACGTCAGTTCGACTAGAGAAGCCACAGACAGTACCGCAGAGAGTACCGGAGACAGCGCCATGCTACAAAATCACGGCAACCCTATTTCAACGACATCCGAGTGGACTTTTGAGCTTATTGAAACCTATGACAAAGAAATTGCAGCCATCGCTCAAGAGTACAAGTTAGATACCTATCCAAATCAGATTGAAGTCATAAGTTCAGAACAAATGATGGATGCCTATGCATCTGTTGGTATGCCATTAGGCTACCATCACTGGTCCTACGGCAAACAATTTCTGAATGTTGAACGTTCGTATAGCCGCGGACAAATGGGTTTAGCCTACGAAATAGTGATTAACAGCAATCCCTGCATAGCCTATTTAATGGAAGAAAATACAATGACTATGCAAGCACTCGTTATTGCTCACGCGTGCTATGGTCACAATTCTTTTTTTAAAGGAAATTATCTGTTTCGCACTTGGACCGATGCCGACTCCATTATCGACTATCTCGTCTTCGCCAAAAACTATATTGCTAAATGTGAAGAGCGCTATGGAATTGACGAAGTTGAAGCGACAATAGATTCTTGCCACGCCTTAATGAATTATGGCGTTGATCGATACAAAAGGCCCTACCCGATTTCCGCAGAGCGGGAGATGGAATTACAAAAAGAGCGCGAAGAGCACCTGCAAAAACAAGTCAACGATTTGTGGCGTACTATCCCGACCCAGGGCAGTGAGAAGAATCCCGGTATTTACCCCAGCTTTCCAACAGAACCGCAAGAAAATCTACTCTATTTCATTGAAAAAAACGCACCACTTTTAGAACCTTGGCAAAGAGAAGTCGTACGGATTGTCCGTAAAATCGCACAGTATTTTTACCCACAAAGACAAACTCAGGTGATGAATGAAGGCTGGGCAACGTTCTGGCATTACACCATACTCAATACTTTACACAAGCGAGGTAAAGTGACCGACGGTTTTATGCTCGAATTTCTTCAGTCTCATACAGCAGTGATCTACCAACCACCCTTTAACAGCAAGTATTACAACGGTATCAACCCTTATACACTAGGCTTTAGCATGATGTCAGATATCCGTCGCATCTGTGAAAACCCAACCACTGAAGACAGACAATGGTTTCCCGATATCGCCGGAAGTGACTGGGTAGAAACGCTTGATTTTGCCATGCGCAATTTTAAAGACGAGAGTTTTATACTACAGTTTTTATCTCCCAAAGTTATTCGCGATCTTAAGCTATTTGCGATTAAGGATGACGACACAGAACAATATATCGAAGTAACGGCCATTCATGACGACCTTGGGTACCAGCGTATCCGCGAGTCACTCGCCGGAATTTATAACCTGGGCAATAGAGAACCTAATATCCAGATAGTCAATGTCGACATTAGAGGGGACAGGTCGTTAACGCTGCATCACATACAGCATCAACGCAAACCTCTCGGCGAAGGCACCGATGAAGTCCTCAAGCACTTGCATCGACTATGGGGCTTTGATGTGCACCTGCATTCTGTTCAAAACGATCAGATTACCCAAAGCTATCGCTGCCCTCCGCTAGCGGAACCAGAAACGACCGAAATGCAACAACCGATAAGCTATTAACCCATCTTTGGTTTTTGCATAACGCTAGCAAAGTACTACTATCAGGCATCCAGATTTCGTTTCAGTAAGCTACGCAGCTGCCCTTGATAAAATAATAAACCAATCACCACAAGGGCAGTACCGGCAATCAGCTTGGGCGTTAATGCATCACCAGCAACCAACGCTCCCAAACAAAGCGCAAGTGCGGGCGTCATCATACCAATCAAGGCAACGCTGGTAGCAGAGAGCTCTGTCAACAGGAAAAAATACAATGCAAACCCGACAACTGAACCCATTACCGCCAAGTAAATCATGGCTCCCAATGACACGGACAAATGCCAATGCGGTGGCGTACCATCAAATAATAACCACGCTAACACAATGCCAGGAAGAGCAAAAAGCATAGACCCTGTAGCTTGCTGCATCGGTAAAGCCCCACTGCCCCAGCGTTTCAAACCTACACTGCTTAACGAAAATATAACATTCGCCAATAGTAATACTAAAACACCCTGACCAGCGCCTGGATCAACCTGTAACTGATCATAAAATATAACGATCAAGCCTGCGAACGCACATAGCATTCCGACAATTTTTAACGGCGTTAAGCGCTCCTGATGCAGTAACCAATAACTCAACATTCCGACTAAAAAAGGGTTGGCCGCGAAAACAATGGAGATAACGCCCGAAGGAACAACCTGCGCAGCCCAATACACTAGTCCCATAGTAGGAAACATGCCCAAACTGCCGAACAGGTAGGAACGCCAGTGTGTTATTACATTAAGGCCTTTTGAAAACCAGCGAAGACTGCAATAAGCGAGCACAACACCCAGCGCCATGCGCCATGCTAACGCGCCGATAAAACCAAAATCACCACTACTTAACTGAATAGCCAGTGGCGTTGTCGACCAAATTAGAACAACCGCCCCGTAGGCAACAGGCACCTTCATGCCGCTCTCCTTGTGCTAAAAACCCGAAACACGGGCAAAAAAAAACCGCAGATCAATATCTGCGGTTTTCTGGATGTTTGGAAAATAATGTCTCAGTTATTTACCTATGCACTCCCGATTGCCGCAGTTGACCCAGCACGCGCTGCCACGCAGTACGCATCGCGACCACGTCAGCAACTAACTTAGGGCAAAAACAGGTAAAGGAATGCACGTTGTTTTAAGACTCATTTAAATTGGTTAGTCGACTGCAACCATGAACACCTGAAGCAATTATTGACTTGCAGTCGAAACGGAACGAGAGTTTGCACCAGGTAGACAACCGTGGTCAAGCACGATTAGGCAAGAATCGAGCTGCGCCGAGTGTTTTCGCAGCGCGTGCCAATAACTCATCGTGTCGCGATTTTCCTCTTATCTGGTTAAACCACCTTTTGCATAAGGCTGATTGTGAATACCGTTATTCCGTACTACCATCCAAGCGCTATAATCGGTACAACAGAGACAAGATGGACATTTATCTAGTTGGCGGCGCAGTCCGCGACAAATTATTAGGCTACCCCTTTCAGGAGAAAGATTGGGTGGTTGTTGGTGCAACAGCACAAGAGCTTATCGACAGGGGCTACAAACCTGTAGGCAAAGATTTCCCCGTATTTCTCCACCCCTCAACAAGCGAGGAGTATGCACTTGCGCGCACCGAGCGCAAGACCGGGCATGGGTACGCCGGATTCGATTTTTATAGCAACCCTAACGTAACCCTTGAGCAAGACCTTGCCCGCAGAGATTTAACAATCAATGCTATAGCCGAAAGAGATGGAAAACTAGTTGATCCCTTTAACGGGCAGACTGACCTAGAAAAACACATCCTTCGGCATGTATCGCCGGCGTTTAGTGAAGACCCCGTGCGGGTGTTACGTATCGCTCGTTTTAAAGCAAGGTATCATCATCTTGGTTTCGAAATTGCCGAAGAAACGCAAGCACTCATGGAGCAAATGGTCACAACCGGTGAAGTCGACCACTTGGTGCCAGAAAGAGTCTGGAAAGAGCTGACAGGCGCATTAACAGAACGAAATCCAGAAGAGTTCTTACTCACACTTTATACCTGCGGAGCTCTGCAGCAAGTCATGCCTGAACTGGTTCGACAAGCGACTAAAAAAGACTTCTGTGAGGCCATTGCAGCCTTTAAACAATGCTGCGACTTAACATCATCCCCCCCCACTCGCTTTGCAGGGATGACCTATCTACTCGTAGCCACAGACAACCATTTGTCAGCCATTACTACCTTGTGTGAACGGCTTGGCGCCCCTAAAGAATATCGAGAACTGGCATTGTTAGTTGCAGAACATCGGCATTCATTTAACAATGCAGCTCATTGCACGGCCAAAAGTCTTGTTCAATTATTTAAGCAGCTGGATGCCTATCGCAAAACAGAAAGGTTTACACTTTGGCTTGGCACTTGTGCGGCACTTGCCGGACAAAAACATTCAAAAGCCAGTCAGCAAACCACTCTTTTGCTGGAAAAGGCTTTCAAGGTCTGCCAGCAGGTATCTGCAAAAGAATTGTTAAACCAGGGCATTCAAGGAAAACAATTAGGCGCAGCTATAGAAGTTGCCAGAGAGGATCAACTCAACCAATTATTATTGCGAGACCAAAGAGAATGTTAGAAGTATCTCAGCCTGTTGCACTCATCACCGGCGCTGCGCGCCGGATTGGCGCTACCACTGCACGTTTATTACATGCCGAAAACTACAACGTGATCATTCAATACCGCAACAATAAAGCAAGCGCGGAACGTTTAGTTCACGAACTCAATAGTATCCGCAGTAACAGCGCCATATCCTTGCACGCCAACCTAAACTCTCTGGACGATATCGATCTACTGGCTGCCAATGCGAAAATCGTCTGGGGTAAGATTTCATTATTAATTAACAACGCCTCCAGTTTTTACCCCACCACATTACCCAACGCCACTGAAGCTCAGTGGAATGATTTAATGAACAGCAATGCGAAAGCGCCCTTCTTTTTAACGCAGGCGCTGTTATCAACACTGAAAGCTGAACGCGGCTGCGTTATAAATATTGCGGACATTCATGCAGACAGGCCATTAGCCAACCACACTATCTACTGTATGGCCAAAGCCGCCAATGTCATGCTCACCAAATCACTGGCCAAAGATTTGGCGCCCTACGTTCGGGTCAACGGCATCGCACCTGGCGCCATCATGTGGCCGGAAAGCTTGGCCGAAGTGAACGAGGCACAAAAGAAAGACATACTCGACAAAATCCCCATGCAACGCACAGGCGTGGCAGAAGATATCGCTAACACTGTGATATTTCTTGCCACCAAAGCACCCTATGTAACGGGGCAAATCATAGCTGTAGACGGCGGACGTAGCGTATCTCATTAGGCAATAACTTGAGAAACGCATCTAACAGACTTATCTCATTAAAAGCACAATACGAAAAGGGTGACCAGCACAATATTATGCCTGTCACCCTTAATTGCTCTAACCACCCTTCTTGTGTCAGCAGATTACTTGAAACCTCGCCCGACTCTTCACACAGAAATCAGGCTAATCACGAAAATTGGTAAACTGCATAGGCATTCCTAATTCTTCAGCGCGTAATACTGCAATAACCGACTGCAAGTCATCACGCTTTTTACCCGTTACGCGCACTTGATCTCCCTGAACCTGAGCCTGTACCTTTAATTTTTTATCTTTAATTATTTTGACAATTTTACGGCACAAATCAGAATCCAAACCAGTGCGCACAACCACCTCCAAGCGCACTTGCTTGCCAGTACCCTGAACATTTTTCTTTTCCAGGCAACTGATATCAATAGCGTTTTTCACCAAACTCGACCTTAAAATATCCATCATCTGCTCGAGCTGAAACTCCGCATCCGCCTTTAGCGTCACCAAATACTCATTACGATCAAAACTGGCATCGACACCTTTAAAATCAAACCGTGTACTCACCACACGATTAGCTTGGTCCACCGCATTAGTGAGTGTGTGCTTATCAACCTCTGAAACAATATCAAACGACGGCATAGGGGAAACATCCTAAACAAAGAAATTAACAGTAAGCGGGCAGCAGCATAAGTAACCCAGGCACAACAGTCAATCGAGCTACAAATAAAGCCTTTATTTTCAAGAAGTTGCAAAAACCAAGTATTCACAAAATCCAGAGTAAGCTCTGGTAGACAATTATCGCTTAATTTACCCCGAACACCTCAATAGGTCGCCACAACGCCCTGAAAATTGCTAAAATCCGCCCCACTTTCCAATTACCCACTTTGATTGTTCCGGATACAGGCATAAAGCTTATGGCAAACACGCTTCCCGAAAATTTACCGACACTCGCTCAAGACATCATTGCTAACGCAACGCTTGCATTAGCCGAAGACATTGGCAGTGGCGACATTACTGCCCAACTGATACCAAACGAGCAGGTCGCTGAAGCTAGAATAATCACCCGTGAAGATTGCGTTATTGCCGGTCAAGCTTGGGTCAATGAAGTATTTAAGCAACTAGACCCTGACGTAGCCGTGAACTGGAATGTCACTGATGGCGAAGCCGTTAAAGCCAATACTGTACTCTTTACACTTCAAGGTAAAGCTCGAAGCCTGTTAACTGGCGAACGTGCTGCATTGAATTTTTTGCAGCTATTGTCTGGCGTTGCCACGCGCTGCCAGCACTATGCGGGTATCGTCGGCTCGACATCGGTAAAGTTACTGGATACTCGTAAAACCATCCCCGGCTTACGTACCGCGCAAAAATATGCAGTCACCTGCGGCAACTGCTTTAACCATCGCATAGGCCTCTTCGATGCATTCCTGATCAAAGAAAACCATATCGCTGCCTGCGGCAGTATCGCTAACGCCGTCAGTACCGCAAAACATAATGCCCCCGGCAAACCTGTTGAAGTCGAAGTTGAAGATTTAACCGAATTTGAAGAAGCATTGGACGCCGGTGCCGATATTATTATGCTCGATAATTTTTCTTTGGACGATATGCGGACAGCAGTACAACGCAATAAAGGCAAAGCCAAGCTAGAAGCATCTGGTGGTGTAACCGACATAACGTTACTGGGAATTGCGGAAACAGGAGTGGATTATATTTCGATTGGCGCGTTAACGAAGGATGTGAAGGCTGTGGATTTGTCGATGCGGGTCTCAGTGCAACCAAGATAAATATAGAAATTTCGACCCCACCTTACAGATCTAGCTGAAAAAAGTGCGCTGACCATCTGATAAAGGTGCCAGCGTTGAAATCAAAACAAACAGCTAGCCGTGATGCTACAAACTAAAAGTCCCACTACAAATTAAGAGACTCATAAATAAAAACTACTTTGTATTGCAGACAACAAAAAAGGCTGCACATTACATGCAGCCTTTCGATTGGAACATTTTTAACTCTAGCAAACACCAGCAGCTATACAAGTTGAACCTGCGTTTCTGGCCCAAGTAACCTGTCCATTAGCAGCCCTAGTACCATCCAAAATGTAAGTAGGATTCGCCGTACCATTGAATGTACCATTACCAGTAGCGGTAAGAGTCACAACTGCACCAGCACCACTAGACACAACACTAGTTACATAACCAGAAGCACCTACATCGATAACTCCACCGCCACCACCGTTAATGCAACTAGCAATGTAGGTAGCAGAACTTGTAGCAACCGTTTGAGAACAAACCTCAACAGCCGCCTTCATTCCTGAAGTTGCCAGCACCACTTCGGCGTATTTAGATTTATCCGAGTACTGTTGGTAGGCAGGCAAAGCAACTGCAGCTAAAATACCAATGATGGCAACTACGATCATTAACTCAATTAAGGTAAAACCTTTTTGAGCGCTCTTTAGATTCTTCATATGCAAATTCCTCAATATTATGGAGTTAAACTGTTTTACACGTTCGGGGAAGAATTCCGTAAAACTGCTTATGAAACTGCAGCGGCCATGCCAACTTGCAATTAAAATCGTTAACCTACTGTTTTTTATGTGATTTTTTAAAAAAAAAGAACTAACAACTCACCACCACCAACCGGCACGGCCTGTAACATTTGTCCGAGCAGCGTCAGAGACTGACATTTTTTGTCACATTTTCAGCCGTTCATCCTTACCTAGCCACCGTTGATTTTTGCGCCAGCATTACAAGCCCCTTACATTCAAGTATACAAAATGATTGTACCTACCCAGCTTAACTCAAGGCTATACTATATCTATGTTATAGGTTACAGTTTAACTTGTACTCAATTTAACCAGCAATAACAGTAAGTTAGCTAAAAGACTTCAACTATTTTTTAAGATTAAAAACAACTTGTTTATTTTTGCACACAGCATGCTCAAGGAATTCCCATGAATGTATCGGCGCCTAACCTTAGTGGCTTGGCCAAACGCTTGGTCAACGATGGTTTAATAGAGCAAGAACAGATGTTAAATGCAATCGATGAGTGCCGCCGGGATAAACAACCACTAGCTCTTTACATTGTTAAGAATGAACTAGTCGACGCTACACAGATGGCTCTTGCTGTGTCTGATGAATTCGGCACGCCAGTAATGGATCTGGGCAGCTTTAATACTGAGAGCATCCCGAAAGGTTTAGTCGACCAAAAACTCATTCGCAAGCACCACTCTCTACCGCTATTTCGCCGGGGGAACAGGCTATTTGTCGCTGTAGCAGACCCTACGAATCTGCATGCGCTAGATGAAATTAAATTTAATACTGGCATCACTACAGAGCCAGTATTAGTCGAAGCAGATAAATTAATTCAAGCTCTGGAAGTATACTTACAAGCTGAAGAAGACGCGATTAGCGGCAGCCTAGGAGACTTTGACGAAGACCTTGAAGACCTGGACATTCAAGCTGTTGACGAGAACGCTCCCCCTGAAGACGGGGTGTCAGAAGCTGATGAAGCACCCATCGTCAGATTTATTAATAAGATATTACTGGACGCTATTCGTGGCGGCGCTTCAGATATCCACTTCGAACCCTATGAAAAAGCTTACCGAGTGCGTTTTCGTACCGACGGTATTCTCCAGGAAGTAGCAAAACCCCCGGTTAATTTGGCAACACGTCTAGCCGCCAGACTGAAAGTGATGTCCAGAATGGACATCTCTGAGCGCCGCGTCCCACAAGATGGCCGCATTAAGATGAAGATATCGAAAACTCGTGCCATCGATTTTCGTGTTAACAGCTTACCAACGCTTTTTGGTGAAAAGATCGTTTTACGTATTCTCGATCCTTCCAGTGCAAAGCTGGGTATTGATGCGCTGGGTTATGAAGAGAAACAGAAGAAACTGTATTTAGACGCACTAAAACAACCTCAGGGTATGATTCTCGTTACGGGGCCTACAGGCTCCGGTAAAACCGTATCGCTATATACCGGCCTGAATATTTTGAATACCCCCGAAACCAACATTTCAACAGCGGAAGACCCAGTAGAAATAAACTTGGAAGGCATTAACCAGGTCAATATGAATACCAAAGTTGGGCTGACCTTTGCGGAAGCATTGCGCTCCTTTTTGCGACAAGACCCCGACATTGTCATGGTTGGTGAGATTCGTGATTTGGAAACGGCGGAAATTGCCATTAAAGCAGCACAAACCGGACACTTGGTATTATCAACTCTGCACACGAATAGCGCCCCAGAAACATTGACACGCCTGCTCAATATGGGTGTCCCGGCGTTTAACGTCGCAACATCTGTTAGTCTAATTATCGCCCAACGCTTAGCGCGAAAACTCTGTGACCACTGCAAGCGCCCTGCGGATGACATCCCCGACGAAATATTTACTGAAGAAGGCTTCGACCAAATAACCATCCCCAAGGAAGAATGGACGGTATTTCATCCCACAGGATGTGACAAATGTAGCAAAGGCTACAAAGGCCGAGTGGGAGTCTATGAAGTGGTTCGCATAACCCCAGAGATTGCTCGGCTTATAATGGAGGGCGGAAATTCAATCACTATTGCCGATCAAGCGCGCAAAGAAGGGTTTAATAATTTACGAACATCAGCGCTACGCAAGGTTGCAATGGGTGTAACGAGTCTTGAGGAAGCAAATCGCGTCACCAAAGACTAGATCGATTTATGTTATAGAGTATTACCAACAGAACAAACAACTCCCCAATTGTTATCAATGGGATGATGCAAACGCTTGTTTAGGGGCGGCACACAATGGCTGAAAAAACAAATCAAGTATTTATCTACAAGGGTACTGATAAAAAGGGCAATAAGATCCAGAGCGAAATCACTGGTGTCAGCGCTGCCCTAGTCAAAGCTCAGCTGCGTAAACAAGGGATTTTAGCAACCCAGGTTAGAAAAAAACCAAAGCCTTTATTTGGTGGCGGAAAAAAAGCTATTAAGCCACAGGACATTGCTATCCTGAGCCGTCAAATGGCGACCATGATGAAAGCTGGTGTTCCACTGGTACAAAGTTTTGAGATTGTTGCCGATGGCAGTGATAATAAATCTGTTACCGAGCTGCTATACCAAATTCGAGATGAAGTTGCCTCTGGCAATAGCTTCGCGAGTGCGCTTGAGAAACATCCAAAGTACTTTGACGACCTTTTCTGTAATCTGGTGGAAGCGGGTGAGCAGGCTGGCGCCCTGGAAACTATGCTGGATAGAATTGCTACATATAAAGAAAAAACAGAGGCCGTTAAAGCTAAAATTAAAAAAGCGATGACTTATCCCATAGCAGTATTAGTTGTCGCGCTAGTGGTAACGGCTATATTGTTAATAAAGGTCGTGCCACAATTCGCAGAAACATTTTCAAACTTTGGGGCAGACTTGCCAGCATTTACCCTCTTCGTTTTACATATATCAGAAGTCGTGCAAGATTGGTGGCTTATAATGCTTCTGGGTATAGTCGCTTCTGTTGTTGCGTTTACTGAAGCTAGAAAGCGCTCCAAGTCTTTCTCGGAGCAAGTCGATAAGATAACACTAAAGCTGCCGATCATAGGTAAAATTGTTTACGAATCGATTATCGCTAGGTTTGCCAGAACATTGTCAACAACCTTTTCTGCTGGTGTTCCATTAATTGAAGCATTGGACTCCGTTGCGGGCGCAACAGGTAATTCAGTTTATGAAAAAGGCTGCATGCGTGTTCGAGACGATGTATCTACCGGCATCCAAATGAATACGTCTATGCGCGCTACCAACCTCTTTCCATCAATGCTACTTCAAATGACAGCAATTGGGGAAGAATCTGGCGCTCTAGATGAGATGCTGGATAAGGTAGCCGGCTTTTACGAAGACTCCGTGGACGACATGGTGGATAACCTTACAACGTTACTCGAACCTATGATTATGGCAGTCTTGGGTGTGTTAGTCGGCGGTCTAATGATTGCCATGTACCTACCTATA
Organism: Cellvibrionaceae bacterium; assembly: GCA_050290265.1. Classification (GTDB taxonomy): domain Bacteria; phylum Pseudomonadota; class Gammaproteobacteria; order Pseudomonadales; family Cellvibrionaceae; genus JBNKFV01. The sequence continues at coordinate 85,763 of JBNKHI010000003.1, read as the reverse complement.
TTCAATATAGGCAAGGTTATTTAACTCTATGAATGCATTTACGCTGGCACTTTCTCATATTGTTATTGCCTGCCTGATTTTTGGGCTTTTAGTGGGCAGCTTTCTAAACGTGGTTATCTACCGTATACCTATTATGCTGGAGCGAGGATGGAAGCGGGATTGTTGCGAACTACTTGGGCAGGAAAACCCAGAAGAATCTAAGCCTTTTAATCTGATTGTTCCCAACTCTACCTGCCCCCACTGCGGGCATGGTATCAAGCCCTGGGAGAACATTCCTGTCCTCAGTTATGTGTTTTTAAAAGGCGCATGTTCGCAATGTAAAAACCGCATATCCATACGTTACCCTATTATCGAGTTGATAACAGGCTTGCTAAGTGCATTATTGGCAACCCAGGTTACCGTTGGTGTACCACTCTTTATGGCGTTAATACTGACTTGGACGCTCATAGCCTTAACTGTGATCGATATCGATCACCAACTATTGCCCGACAATCTCACACTACCTTTATTGTGGCTAGGGCTTTTGGTAAACCTTTCGGGCATGTTTGCCGAGTTAGACGATGCGGTTATCGGCGCAGCTGCCGGCTACCTCGTTTTGTGGTCTGTATTCTGGCTGTTTAAAGCAATAACCGGTAAGGAAGGGATGGGATATGGCGACTTTAAGCTACTGGCAGCCTTGGGTGCCTGGATGGGGTGGCAAGCCCTGCCCCTCATCGTTATCCTTTCATCACTGGTCGGTGCCGTCATTGGCATAGCGGGAATTCTGATTATGGGCCGTGATAAAAACATTCCTATACCTTTTGGCCCTTATCTCGCCATTGCCGGATGGATCGCGTTTCTTTGGGGCGATAAAATAACCCAAACCTACCTGCAATTTGCAGGACTTGGATAAGCAGTTTTCGTTTTATCACAAGCATACGTTAGCGCACCCAAACAGGCTTTCCAAAGCCTGTTTTGCATTGAGGGGGTAGCATCTTGGCTAAACTGATAATTGGGCTGACAGGCGGCATCGGCTCAGGAAAGTCTGCGGCAACACAATGCTTCGAAAAAAGAGGCGTGACAGTTGTCGATGCTGACATTGTTGCACGAGAAGTCGTTTACCCTGGCAGCAAAGGCCTGCAAAGACTGACAGACGCGTTTGGCAGTAATATTCTCTCAGATGACGGCAGTTTGAACCGTCCTGCACTCAGAGCATTGATATTCAACGACGAAGAAAAAAAAGCTCTCGTGGAAAGTATTCTTCACCCACTAATTAGGGACCGATCAAAACAACTCTTGCTAGAGGCCACAGGCCTCTACGCTATTTATAGCGCTCCACTACTGATAGAAACTAGCGGCCACAAACAAGTCGATAGAATAGCTGTTGTAGATGTACCTGAGCCTGTGCAATTACAACGTGCCAGCCAACGCGACGACCAAACGACGACACAGATAAAGGCAATAATGGACGCACAGCTAAGTCGAAACGAAAGGTTGAGTTACGCGGATGACATATTGGACAATAGCGGTGATCTGAGCACACTGGATAAGCAGGTCGAGCGGCTACATCAGAATTACCTGCAACTTAGCCAAACACTTTAACCCCTAGGACAGAGATCTTTGTCGTGAGTACATCAAAACCAACCACTATTCTGCCATGCCCCACATGCAAAAAAACAATCACCTGGACGGAGAGCTATCCCGATCGTCCATTTTGCAGCAAACGCTGTAAGCTCGTGGACTTAGGGGAGTGGGCAAGTGAGGGCCACAGAATCGCAGGCAACTCCATATATGACGATGTGCTATCAGATGAACTAGACGACCCCAATAACATCTAGATGGCGTCAGAGCCTCAAAACACTCTTAAAAAGAGTAACGCTGCAAAAAATCTACAATGGGCGCATTGGCTTCTGGAAAGTCGAAACTATCCAGCTCAGCCAAGCTGACCCAGCGAACTTCTTGACCTTCATTACCCATTGGTTCCCCGGCAAACACTGATACTAACCAGACATCCAGTAGCACTGATTTTTCTGGGTAATCGTAAGGAATCTGTAACAAGGCAGAAGAAACCTGAGCGTCGATTGCCAGCTCTTCCCCGAGCTCTCTTTTTAAGGCCTCCTCGGCAGTTTCCCCACGCTCCACCTTACCACCCGGAAACTCCCACAAACCGCCCTTATGGGCAGTCATGGGCCGTTTGGCCAGCAATATTTCAATTAAGCCAGCCCGGCTATTTCTGATAATGACACCGGCAGCCACATGGATAGATTTTTTCATAAATTAACAAATACTAAATCTCGCTAAGACCGAGGTTCCTTGAAAGTCTGGATAAATGCTTATGGCATGAAAACTATTAGCTGCGATAATCTGCATTGATCGAAACATACTCATGGGAGAAGTCACACGTCCACACCGTGGTTTTGGCATCACCTCGATTGAGCTCAATGTTGAAAGCGAACTCTGCCTGAGTCATTACAGACTGACCCATCTCCTCCTGATAAGTGGCGGCGCGGCCGCCCTTTTCAACAATGAGTACATCATCCAACTTAACGGATACAGCGTCTGCATCAAGATTGTCAACTCCCGCATAACCGATAGCAGCAACAATGCGCCCCCAGTTAGGATCGCTAGCATAACAAGCCGTTTTGATTAACGGTGAGTGAGCGATTGCATAAGCAACTTTCAGGCACTCGTCCTCCGTTTTGCCACCAGCAACATTCACACTAATAAACTTAGTCGCCCCTTCGCCATCAGCAACAATGTTCTGCGCCAGCTGGATATGCACATCCACTAAGGCTGCCTGTAGCTTATGGTATAGAGGCGAAGCTGCATCATTCAACAAGGGAAGGTCCACACAGCCAGTGGCAATCAGGATCGAAGAATCATTGGTAGACGTATCACCATCCACAGTAATCCGGTTAAAAGACTGCTCAACCGATTCAGACAACAACCCTTGCAATAATGATTTTTCAACAGCGGCATCGGTAGCCACAAATGCCAACATTGTCGCCATATTCGGCTTGATCATACCAGAGCCTTTAGCAATCCCTGTTACGGTTACGGTTTTCCCCTCATGCTCAAATTGTACCGAGGCCCCTTTTTCGCGGGTATCGGTAGTCATAATACCGGTAGCAGCGTCCGCCCATCCTTCAACCGACAAATCAGCGACCGCAGACGGCAACGCGGAAAGTAATCTGTCCATCGGCAAATGTTCACCAATAACACCGGTCGAAAAAGGCAACACAGACTTAAGATCAACTCCTACTTCTTTCGCCAATACTTCACAAGTTTTAAGGGCATCTTGCATACCTCTATCACCGGTACACGCATTCGCATTACCCGTATTTACAACCAGAAAGCGTGCTTCAGTATTCGCCAAGTGATCACGGCAAACATGCACAGGAGCAGCACAAAAACGATTTTTCGTAAATGCTCCAACAACGCTACCCCCCTCTGCTATTTCCATAACAACCACATCTTTACGACCGGCCTTTTTGATGCCAGCGCTGGTTGTTCCCAGGCGGAATCCCGCTACCGGATGCATTGTTGGAAACCGAAACTTTTCCACTGCCATACTTATCTTGATTACCTGCTTTATTCTGCTGATAGGAACGCAATAGGGCGCTATCTAAGCGCCCTATTGCTACTCTTCATGCTGCAACCTTACTCAACCCAGTCGCCCATGACACTGCTTATATTTTTGGCCTGATCCACAAGGACAAGGATCGTTTCGACCTACTTTAGCACCCTCACGCACAAAAGGCTGCGATTCAGTATTCTCTTCACCCTGTCCCTCATCAGACGCCTGCATTGCGGACGCTTCAGCGTGCTGCAATTGCATTTTTTGGCGCTCCCGTATTTCTCTCTGCTGCCGCTCCATCTCTTCCATTTGCTCGCGCGTAATCGGCTCTACACGGGAAAGTATGCGTGTCACTTCGTGCTTAAGACTATTCAACATTTCTTCAAACAATTGAAACGACTCACGCTTATATTCTTGCTTTGGATTACGCTGAGCGTAAGCCCGCAAACCAATACCTTGGCGCAGGTGATCCATATTACTGAGATGTTCTTTCCAAAGCGTATCAAGTACCTGCAACATGACTTGCCGTTCAACATCTCGAATCACAACGCCAAACTTTTCACGCTTGGCCTCATAGGCCTCATTAACGGCTGCAATTATTTTTTCTTTTAAGCTTTCTTCATGCAGGTTTTTATCTTCTTCAAGCCACTGTTTTACAGGTAGACGCTGGCCAAATTCGGCTTCCATGTGATACTCAAGACCGGCAATGTCCCACTGCTCTTCAACGCTTTGTGGCGGCACAAACCCACTAAACACCTCACCGATAACATCTTGACGAATGGCGTCAATCGCGTCACTAATATCATCCAATTCTAAGAGATCATTACGCTGTTGGTACACTACCTGGCGTTGATCATTTGATACATCGTCGTACTCCAGCAACTGTTTACGAATGTCAAAATTACGCCCCTCAACTTTACGCTGAGCCTTTTCGATGGCATTTGAAACCATGCGGTGCTCAATCGCTTCGCCTTTTTCCATTCCTAATGCCTGCATAAATCCACGCACTCGATCAGATGCAAAAATCCGCATCAAATTATCTTCCAGAGAAAGATAAAAGCGGGATACACCAGGGTCGCCCTGCCGGCCAGCACGACCGCGAAGCTGATTATCAATTCGGCGAGACTCGTGCCTCTCTGTGCCGATGATATGCAGCCCACCCGTAGCCAAAACCTGCTCCTGGCGTTTTTTCCATGCTTCACGGGCATGGGCAATCTCTTCTTCCGAAGGATTATCCATCGCCTGAACCTCAGCATCAAAGCTGCCACCTAGAACAATATCGGTACCTCGACCGGCCATGTTGGTAGCAATGGTGACAGCACCTGGACGACCTGCCTGGGCAATGATTTCAGCTTCTTTTTCATGGAACTTGGCGTTAAGTACCTGATGCTTTATGCCCGCTTTTCGCAAACGAAGAGCCATTTCTTCAGAAGTTTCAATGGAAGCGGTACCCACCAGAACCGGCGCGCCCTTTTCTTGCAAGGCTTTGATATCATCAACCACTGCACTGTATTTATCTTCCATTGACAAATACACTAGATCATTAAGGTCTGTCCGTGCAATTGGCTTGTTGGTTGGAATCACAACAACATCAAGCCCATAAATTTGTCGGAATTCGAAAGCTTCTGTATCAGCAGTACCGGTCATTCCCGATAATTTGTTGTACAGCCGGAAGTAGTTTTGGAAAGTAGTCGATGCTAACGTCTGACTCTCGTTTTGAATAACAACCCCTTCTTTTGCTTCGATGGCTTGATGCAAGCCCTCGGACAATCGACGACCAGGCATGGTTCGGCCAGTGTGCTCATCAATAAGCATCACTTGACCGTCTTGCACGATATAATCGACATCCCGCGAAAAAAGCTTATGAGCCCTCAAGGCCGCATGAACGTGATGCAGCAACCCCAGATTCGTCGCTGCGTAAAGTGAGTCATCCTCGCTAAGAAGCTTTTCAGCAATCAGCATACTTTCAATCTGCTGATGCCCCTGCTCACTCAATTCCACCTGGCGAGTTTTCTCATCCACCATGTAATCGCCACCTTCCTCCTCGGAATAAGGAGTAAGACGCGGAATCAGCTGGTTAATACGGCGATACATCTCAGAGCTATCTTCAGCGGCACCAGAAATAATGAGAGGGGTGCGCGCCTCGTCAATAAGGATAGAGTCAACCTCATCCACTACCGCAAAGTTCAGCGGTTTTTGTACGCGATCTTCTTTACGCAACGCCATATTGTCGCGTAAATAATCAAACCCGAATTCGTTGTTGGTACCATAAGTAATATCAGCAAGGTAAGCCTCACGCTTAACCTGAGGGTCCTGCATAGACTGGATAACGCCTACCGTCAGCCCCAAAAATTCATACAGTGGCCTCATCCAATTTGCGTCACGCTGGGCTAAATATTCATTCACTGTCACGATATGAACGCCACGTCCTGTCAGTGCATTCAGGTAAGCTGGCAATGTGGACATCAGGGTTTTACCCTCGCCGGTGCGCATTTCGGCAATACAACCTTCATGCAACGCCATACCACCGATTAACTGCACATCAAAGTGGCGCATCGACATTACACGCTTACTGGCTTCGCGAGTGACTGCAAAGGCTTCAGCTAGCAGACTATCGAGTGACTCGCCCTCACTTAAGCGAGCTCTAAATTCCTTAGTTTTTGCAGCAAGGTCACTGTCACTTAATCCACCAATATCAGTCTCAAGCTCATTGATACGCTTGACTGTTTTGCGCATCCGTTTGATTTCTCGATCATTTTTAGAACCAAAGAGCGACTTAAATACCTTACCAATCATGACACTTACCATTAAATTTGTGTTGTTATACAGGACAACAGAGGAAATCTGGGTGCGAAGTAAACCGAAAGATGCTTGCTAACGCAAGTAGGAAGGGCTTGAAACTATTAGCGGTGCGTTCGATGGATATATGAAGCAGGGTCGACAGCGCGACCATTCTTGTAAACTTCAAAGTGAACATGGGGTCCAGTTGACCGGCCACTAGAACCCATCAGGGCAATAACTTGGCCCTTCTTAACAACATCACCCACTTTAACCTTGTTTTCAGAGTTGTGAGCATAACGGGTCGAGAAGCCATTACCATGATTGATTTCGACCATGTCCCCATAGCCGGAGCGCTCGGCTGACCAAGTGACGACACCTGCGGCAACAGATACAACGTCTGCCCCCAACTTACCGGCGAAATCTACACCATTATGCCAAGCGATATTGCCATGAAAAGGATCTGTACGACGACCAAAGCGGGAGGACATCCAACCTTTATTCACCGGTCGGCCGGCAATAAAGACATCACGCTGAATTTTACGCTTGGCCATTAAGGCATCAAGAACCTCAAGCTGCTGTTCGCGGCTTTCTATCTGATCAGACAGTTCATTGATAGTTTGCAGAAACGCGGGAGCCTGGTATGCCTCGCCCAAGTTACTCGATTCGGGACCACCTAAAGCAGGGGGTTGCGAGAAATCGAACTCACCCTCATCGAGGTTAGCTAGGGTTGTCAAACGTTCACCAACAGCGTCAACTCGCATCAAGCGCGCCTGCAAATCCGCGACTCTCAAGGTCAAAGCAGATAACTGTTGCTGCGCTTCTATTTTTGCAGCAGCTACCTCTTCTTGCTGCTCTTCAAGCGCCTTTTGCCAAGCCTTGGCCGATTCGTCACTGAGTAAATCTGCCGAATCGCCACCACTTAACGTATAGGTAGCCCAACCGCCAAGTGCCGCAGGTATACCCAAAAGACAGACGGACAAGATCGCTCGCGTCCACCCTCCCAAGGTAAAGCTACGAGCCTTGCCGTATTGACGACTGACAACAATGATTTTCATAGGCTGAGGTCTATACGCCGCTCAAGAAACAGGCAATTAATCAACCAGTTACTTGAGCAGGACTATTTAAATAAGCAATTAGTCTTGGAATATCGCATAGAAAACAAGGGATTACCATACTTAGGTAATAAACCGGACGAAATTTAACAAAATTTGAGATCAAATCGCCATTATCGGTTTCATGTAAGAAATGGGTGAAGACTCTTCTTCAAACGTTACCATTTCCCACGAATCCTTGTCCGCGATAAGCTGACGCAAAGAGCGGTTGTTCAGCGCATGACCTGACTTATGAGCCTTGAACTCGCCGATCAGGCTATTGCCTAAAAGGTACAAATCGCCGATGGCATCCAAGATCTTGTGCTTCACGAACTCGTCTTCATAACGCAAACCATCTTCATTCAGGATACGGTACTCATCCACGACAATGGCATTTTTGACACTACCGCCTTTAGCCAAACCTTTAGAACGCAGGTACTCAAAATCATTCATAAAACCAAAGGTGCGCGCCCGACTGACTTCTTTTACAAAAGATGTGCTAGAAAAGTCGACCTCAGCACTCAACTTGCGATCACGAAAGACCGGATGGTCAAAATCAATACTGAACGACACTTTAAATCCATCGAACGGCAAAAAGCTGGCTACTTTGTCACCATCAGTCACCGTAACCGGGCGCTTGATGCGAATAAATTTTTTGGCCGCTGCTTGCTCTTCAATACCCGCTGACTGAATCAGAAACACAAATGGTCCGGCACTTCCGTCCATAATAGGAACTTCTGGTGCACTGACTTCAACCACCGCATTATCAATACCCAAACCTGCCATAGCGGAAAGCAAATGTTCAACGGTGGACACTCGCACATCACCCTTCATTAAAGTGGTGGAAAGCGTAGTATCCCCTACATTTTCTGCCTTGGCTTCAATATCTACATAAGGATCAAGATCAACTCTTCGAAACACGATTCCCGTATCTACAGGTGCAGGAAGCAACGTCAAAAACACTTTTTGGCCCGTATGTAAACCAACACCAGTTGCCTTGATGGCATTTTTCAACGTTCGTTGCTTGATCATCAATATATATTCTCTTTTCAATAAAACTCAGCCCCTACGGACGAAGGGCGGCAATGGTACCAGAGTTAGTTTCGTGAAACCAATAACACGACCTCAATTTACCAAATATGCGAGCGTTATCAGCGTACCACAATACACACTCCCCTACACCCCAATCGCCGGTAAAACAGGGCCCAAACACCCGGAGGGTAGTCGGTAACGGCGCGCAAAAACACGCCGCGTTCAGGCCCGGTTCAGCCTAGTCTGCCTGCCGACGCAAAAAGGCTGGAATATCCAAATATTCCATGTCTTTATCCGCGGCAAGCTGGCTCGCAGCATTACTACCACCAGATGCTTTTGGCGTATTACGAATTACCGTTGGCGTATCGTAAGCGGCATAGTCTGGTTCGCCAGAAGGACGTTTCGCAACCGTGTTATCGACAACCTTAGAAACAGAAGGTTTCTCTGCTACTGCAGAAGCAACAGGCCCCAATCCAGTAGCGACGACAGTGACGCGAATTTCATCAGACATCGTTGGGTCAATAACCGTACCCACAACTACAGTCGCATCTGCTGAAGCAAACTCTTCAACTGTATCGCCGACTTCAGAGAATTCACCCAACGATAAATCCATACCAGCCGTAATATTGACCAGAATCCCGCGAGCCCCCTGGAGGTTAATATCTTCCAATAGTGGACTGCGAATAGCCGCTTCCGCTGCTTCGCGAGCACGATGCTCTCCACTGGCAGAACCACTACCCATCATCGCCATACCCATCTCAGACATAACCGTCCGCACATCGGCAAAATCCACGTTGATCATACCTGGGCGAATAATCAGGTCAGCAATACCCTGCACAGCACCTAACAACACATCATTAGCGGCTTTAAAGGCATCTAACAAGCTGGTTTTGCTACCCAGCACTGACAATAATTTTTCATTTGGAATCGTAATCAAAGAGTCAACACGCTCTTGCAACTCCTTGATGCCAGCATCCGCAATACTCATGCGCTTGCGGCCTTCAAAGGGAAACGGTTTAGTCACCACGGCCACAGTCAGTATCCCTAACTCGCGAGCGACTTCAGCGACAACAGGGGCACCACCAGTACCTGTGCCACCGCCCATACCTGCGGTAATAAACACCATGTCCGCACCGTTAAGCACTTCTGCGATACGCTCACGATCTTCCATCGCTGCCTGACGACCGATTTCCGGATTAGCACCCGCACCTAATCCTTTCGTCATTGCATTACCCAACTGCAACACAGTGCGAGTATCAATGTCTTTTAATGCCTGGGCATCAGTGTTGGCACAGATAAACTCAACACCCTCGATCTCATTAGAGATCATGTGTTTCACGGCATTACCACCACCGCCGCCAACACCAATCACTTTAATGACTGCATTTTGTGGAACACTATCGACTAATTCGAACATAGATTTACCCTCTCTTTCCCCGAATGACTAACACTAACTCGCGTTAATTCGCTAAATAATTACAACGTAAATAAGTACTAACTAAGCCTGCAAAAGCTAATTACTACATATTGCCCTTAAACCAATTTGTTACCCGCGCCCACCAACCTTCATCAGGCTGCTTGGGGTAACTACTATTTCGTTCTTGCATTTGTTGCTGCAGCCCGTATTGCAACAGGCCAACACCTGTGGAATAAATGGGATTATCAACAATATCAGCCAAGCCCCGGATACTGTGGGGGGCGCCTAAACGCACCGGCATATGAAAAATTTCCTCGGCAAGCTCAACCACGCCTTCCATCTTTGATGTGCCGCCGGTCAATACAATGCCCGCGGCAATTAAATCTTCGAATCCACTACGCCTTAATTCCGCCTGCACTAATGTAAATAGCTCGTCATAACGCGGCTCTACGACTTCCGCCAATGCCTGCCGTGACAAATCTCGCGCTTCTCTATCACCAACGCTGGGAACCTTTATGGTTTCGTCAGGCCCTGTCAGTTTTGCCAGAGCACAGGCGTAACGAATTTTAATTTCCTCGGCATGTGGCGTAGGCGTTCGCAGAGCCATTGCAATATCATTTGTCACTTGATCACCAGCAATAGGAATAACACCGGTGTGGCGAATAGAGCCTTCTGTGAAAATTGCGATATCCGTGGTACCACCACCAATATCCACCAGACAAACCCCAAGCTCTTTTTCATCTTCTGTTAATACTGAATAACTTGAGGCCAACTGTTCTAAAATAATGTCATCAACTTCCAGCCCACAACGGCGAATACATTTTTCAATATTTTGTGCTGCGTTTACCGCGCAAGTAACCAAATGAACTTTAGCTTCAAGCCTGACTCCAGACATTCCAAGCGGTTCTTTAACACCACCTTGATCATCAATAAGATATTCCTGCGGTAATATATGTAGTATTTTCTGGTCGGCAGGAATAGCTACTGCTTGTGCAGCATCAATTACCCGCTCTAGGTCATGACTAAACACCTCTCGATCTTTAATCGCGACAATGCCATGAGAATTCAAACTGCGAATATGGCTACCAGCGATCCCTGCGTACACGGAATGAATCTGGCAGCCAGCCATCAACTCGGCTTCTTCAATGGCTCGCTGAATCGACTGGACCGTGGACTCAATATTAACTACCACACCACGTTTCAAGCCGTTTGATTTGTGCGAACCGATACCGACAATTTCAAGATTGCCTTCCGCTGACACCTCACCAACAATCGCCACTACCTTTGAGGTGCCAATATCGAGACCTACTATCATCTTGCCACCATTTGAATTAACCATTCGCCAACCCTACTTTTTATTTCGGCTAAATAAGTTCATGAATTTTTTTACTTCGTTGTACAGACTGTGTAAGCGCCGCCGGCTTCCAGGCAACAGCAACACCTTGCTGATAACGAGCATCGATAACTTCTACATCTTGAGCACGCTGTTTCAATTCGCGCTCGAACACCACTAACACATGCTGCATCTTTAGGAATAACTCATCATGTCCCAAACGCACCTTCACACCATTGGACAGTCCCAAATCCCAAGACTGCTTGTCATCACATATCAACGATGCAACCTCTAGCGCTTTTGGCCGAAGCATTTTGTTAAACGCCAAATAGATCTGCATCATTTGTTCAGCCATACCGTCAGCCCCTGATAATTGCGGCAACGTAAGTAAATAGTCCGTCATCGGGACACGCACCAACTCTCCGCGCTGATTAATAAATCCAGCGTTAGACCAGCGGGCGATGGGCTGCTGCTCTTTCACACGAACAAATAGCTGATCCGGCCATCGTCGGGTCAAGTCAACAGAAGAAATCCAAGGTTGGCTTTCCAATTGTTTTTTTATTTCTTCCAAGTCCAACTGAACAAACTCTTTATTAATCTGAGCAGCCAACATTTCTGCTACTTCGTTCTTTTCAATAAACTTAAACTCACCCTCAATACCGACTTTAGCAATTGGACGACTCATTACCCGAGTCACCACTTCAGCTCCATATATCCAACACAGCCCCAAGGAAGACATCAGTAAAACAACTACAGTAGCGCGTTTTAACAATCCAATCGGCAAGCGCAGACCGCGGCGAGCCGCAGGTGCTTTGCGGCTCGCTCCTCGTCTTTTTGCTCTATCAACTGGTTGAAGCATCATCATCCTCTAACAAGTAAACCCTGTTGTTAAACAGCCTGACTTAAAATCTCACCAACTAATTCATCAAAATCGAGCCCTGCAGCCTTTGCCGCCATAGGCACCAAACTATGATCAGTCATTCCCGGTACGGTATTGACTTCTAACAAATGAAAATTACCTTCACTATCAGCCATAACATCCACTCGCCCCCAACCTTTGCAGTCCAAGCTTCTAAATGCTGTCAGCGCCAAGTCTTGCAATTTCAACTCCTGCTCAGACGGCAAACCACAAGGACAGACATAGCGGGTATCATCCGAATTATATTTTGCATCGTAATCGTAAAATTTATGGTTTGTTTCCAGCTTAATTACAGGCAACGCTCGGTTATTTAAAATTGCCACCGTATATTCAGAACCCGTCAACAGCGATTCAGCAAACACACTACTGTCGTAACGCCTCGCAGTTTCAAAGGCCTGACGCAATTCATCGGGCGTAGCTACTTTGGACATACCAATACTTGACCCTTCGTGAGTAGGCTTAACCATTGCCTCACCACCCATTTGCTTCAGAGCAGTCACCCAATCTGTCGACTCATTCAGATTCACAAATGTGGCCGTAGGCAACCCCAACCCCAACCAAATCAACTTGCTTTTTATCTTATCCATCGCCAAAGCAGATGCTTGAACACCACTACCGGTATAAGGCAAATGAAAAAATTCCAACAGCGCCTGCATTCTTCCGTCTTCTCCGCCAGCGCCATGCAAAGCAATAAAAACCTTGTCAAACTTTTGTGACTGCAACTGTTCAATAATATTGTCCTGCACATCGATTAACTGACAGTTCACACCTAACCTGACCAATGCTGCGTGCACAGCCTGACCACTGCGCAAAGAAATCTCTCGTTCCGCAGACAACCCGCCATGCAAGACTGCAACATTGCCTGCCGACTGATTCACTAGATGCTTATCGCGAGCCATATACCTTTCTCATAAATTCATATACTGCTATCAACAGTTAACTCATTAGTCTTTATCTATAGAGACTGCCATCTGGAGTTATCCATCTGACTTTTCCACCGAACCTATCAGCTGACGCTTAGCAAGAATTTGTGCCAGCTGGCCAACATTCCCTGCACCTTGCGTAATCACCAAGTCACCAGGTTTAACGATATCTTTAATCACTTCAGGTACACCGTCGATACCTTCTACAAAAATAGGGTCGACTAAATTTCGATTACGAATACTTCGACTTAAGTGTCGACCATCTGCGCCCGCAATAACCTCTTCTCCGGCGCTATACACTTCCAATAAAACCAATACATCTACAGATGACAGTACATCGACAAAATCTTCATACAGATCACGCGTGCGAGTATAACGATGTGGCTGGTAAATCATCACCAAACGCCGCCCAGGCCAGCCTTCACGCACAGCTCTGATTGTCGCAGCCACTTCACGCGGGTGATGACCATAGTCATCCACTAGCATGACATTGCCACCCTCACCAACCTGGTATTCTCCATAAACTTGAAAACGACGACCCACTCCGCCAAATTCGGCTAAGCCCAACTGTATGGCCGAGTCTTCAATACCTTCGTCGGTAGCCACTGCCACCACTGCGGTCGCGTTCAATACATTATGAATCCCAGGCATATTCAAGGTGACATTCAAAGGTTCCTCAAAACCAGGCCGTCTGACTTTAAAATGACTGAACAGTGCCTCCTGGCGAACATCATAAGCCTGGTAGTCACAGTCATCCCCAAGACCATAGCTCACCCAAGGCCGAGCAATCTCTGGAAGTATTTCTGCTACAACTGGATCGTCTTTACACATCACAGCCATGCCATAAAACGGCAAATTGTGTAGGAAGTCGATAAAGGTTTTTTTCAAGCGTGAAAAATCACCACCGTAAGTTTCCATATGATCCGAATCAATATTGGTAACAATGGAAATCAATGGTTGTAGATGCAAAAAAGAAGCATCACTTTCATCGGCCTCAGCAATCAAATACCGACTTTGCCCTAGTTTTGCATTCGACCCCGCACTATTTAACAAGCCGCCGATCACAAAGGTTGGATCTTTTTCCGCAGCACCAAATACAGAGGCCAGCAAACTGGTAGTGGTTGTTTTACCATGAGTGCCAGCCACGGCTATTCCATGTCTATAACGCATGAGTTCAGCCAACATTTCCGCTCGACGAACAACGGGTACCCGCTGCTCACGCGCACTCATGATCTCCGGATTGGCTTCATTAACCGCAGAAGAGTTGACGACCACATCAGCACCATCAACATTTGATCCATGGTGACCAATGAAAACCTTTACACCCATCGCTTCTAAACGTTGCGTAACCGTAGAAGGCTTTAAATCTGAACCCGTAATTTCATATCCCGAGTTAAGTAATACTTCGGCAATGCCACTCATACCAGCGCCGCCTACACCAATAAAATGAATCCGTTTTATTCGACGCATTTCCGGAATACTCACCAAAGGCGAGTAGCGTGTTGCGGCCTCTTTCATAACAATGTCTCCCGGCACAAAGCCACAATATCTTTCACAGATTCCGACTGTGCCAGAGCTCGTGCGTTTGCAGCCATCTCTCTTCGCTTATCAGGATTGAGTGCCATATCTAAAATTTTTTCAGCCAGTAAGTCTGCAGTCAGTTCACTTTCCTGAAACATGCTCGCCGCATTTTTATTCACTAACCAGCGAGCATTTTCTGTTTGATGATCATCTATGGCATAAGGGTAAGGGATAAAAATAGCCGCCTTTCCTGCCGCCGTAATTTCTGCAACGGTCAACGCGCCAGCTCGGCAAATAACAATATCTGCCCAATGATAAGCACTTGCCATATCAGTAATAAACGGCTCAATCCTAACCAGGTCCTGCTGAACACTGATTGATTCATACCTTGACTGAGTAGCTTGTAATTGGCTTGCGCCAGACTGGTGTAACACGTTGAGCGGCACTTGGGCCTTCACTCTTTCCAACGCTGCTGGTACCAGTTCATTAATGGCTCTAGCCCCCAAGCTTCCGCCTAGTATCAAAATATTCAGGGCGTCATGCTCTTGTGTTTTTACCGGTTGATCAGCAACATCAGAAAAGACTTCCGCCCTAACAGGGTTACCAACAAAAACACCTTTTTTGAGCGCTCCGCTAAACCCCAACAACACCTTGTTTGCCAGCAATGCAAGAATTCGGTTAGTGGTACCGGCAACAGCATTTTGCTCATGGATAATTAAGGGAATACCACGTAAGCGCGCCACTAATCCACCAGGACCAGATGCAAATCCACCAAAGCCCAACACCAACTGAGGAGCACGTCTTTTTAAAATTTTCCATGCCTGAATACATGCATTAACAATTTTAAACGGTGCCATAATCAACGTTTTGGCACTCTTACCTCTCACACCCGTTACATCCAAATAATCAATATCGATACCCGCTTCTGGTACCAGTTTCGCTTCAATACCTTTGCGTGTACCCAGCCACGTCACTCGGCATCCTTCTGCCAAAAGTTGTTTAGCCACAGCCAGCGCTGGAAAAACATGCCCCCCAGTACCACCAGCCATAATCACAACAGAAAAAGCCCTCATGCGCCGCGCCCTTCTTTAGCATTCAATTCCCAATCGATTCGCATGACCAGGCCCAAAACCATCAGGCAGATGACGAGACTTGAACCACCATAACTCACAAAGGGTAGCGTCAACCCTTTCGTCGGTAAAAGACCCGACGCGACGCCAACATTGATAAAAACTTGCAACGAGAACATAACTGCGACGCCAAAACACAACAACGTAGCGAAACGGTCTTCGGATACAAGACTGCGATAACTCACACGCAATATCCGCCAAATTAAGACGGCATAGAGCCCGAGTACGATAAGCACGCCAATGAAACCAAACTCTTCAGCGACAATCGCAAAAATAAAGTCCGTATGAGCTTCTGGCAAATAAGACAGTTTTTGAACACTGTTTCCCAATCCCACACCGAGCCACTCGCCGCGCCCAAACGCTATCAATGATTGAACCAACTGGTAACCACTGTTGTATTGATCCGCCCAAGGATCCAAAAAAGTGACCAGACGCTGCACACGATAAGGCGATATCAAGGCGACTAAAGATAAACTCGCCAATCCAGCTAGTGCTAACAACGCAAACTGCCACAACTTAACGCCAGCCAAAAACAACATCGCCACAACAGTAACGCTAAGCACAACTGATGATCCAAAATCTGGTTCCAACAAAAGTAGAACAAGCAGCAAAGCCAAAAAACCTACGGGCTTTAAAATATCTTGCCAAGCAGAATGTTCGACAGGATTCCAACGCGATAAGTAGCGCGCAAAGAAAACTAAACTACAGAACTTGGCAATTTCAGATGCTTGAATATTGATTGGCCCCAGTGATAACCAGCGCTGGCTACCATTGACCTTACGTCCAATGCCAGGCACCAAAACTAAAATCAACATACCTAGGGCTAGTAACATAAACACCCAGCCATACTCACGCCAAAAATAGGATGGCGTCAGCAACACAACACATGCAGCAGCGGAACCCAGACACAGATAGATAATATGTCGTTTCACAAAGAACCAGCTGTCTAAATAAACATTATCAGCAAACCCAATAGATGCAGACGCGACCATAACCAAGCCAAAAGACAACAAAATCATGGCAATAACCAGCAAGTAGCGATCACTACTGCCAACAGGGACCAGCGTTTGGCGTACTTGACTGACTGAAAGCATTAACATAACGCCTCCACATGACGACAAAAATCGTCACCGCGATCTTCGAAAGAACGATACATATCAAGGCTTGCACACGCAGGAGACAGCAATACGATGTCATTGGTTTGTGCAATTTCACTTGCTAGCAACACCGCTTCGCCCATGTCCTTAGCAAACTTTACTTCGGTACTATCACCCAGCGCATCGGCAATCAAATGGGCATCACGCCCTAGCAACACTGCGGCTCGAACGTGATTCGAAACGGCGGAAACCAACTGACTGAAGTCTGCGCCTTTACCGATGCCACCGGCTATTAACACCAACTTATGCTCAGAATCTGCTAAGCCATTTAATGCCGCTAAAGTTGCGCCGACATTTGTACCTTTAGAATCATTGAAGAACTTCACTCCATTAATTTGAGCTACCCATTGGCAACGATGCGGCAACCCTGTAAAACGCTTCAAGACATCAATGACGGATTCAATTGCAACACCAAACGCTTTGCAAATTGCTAGCGCGGCTAAAGCATTCTCAATATTATGAGCGCCAGCAATGAGAATTTCTTTTACGGGCAACAATGGCTTAAACTCAAACGTGATATTTGGCTCGCCAGCCACATTTGTCATACCGAAGCCATTTTTATCCGCAGAACCAAGTCCAAAAGTCAGATAACTAACACCGTTTGCAATAGGCGGTGCGGTTAAAGCGTCCGATCGATTAAATACAACTTTTTCCGCACCAAAATAAATACGCTGTTTAGCTGCATGGTAACTTTGCATCGATTCATAGCGATCCATATGATCAGCAGACACATTTAATATACACGCAACCGTTGCCCCTAAACGCGGCGTAGTCTCTAGTTGAAAACTAGACAACTCCAGAACGAATACGTCATAGCAATCTTCAGACACATCCTCCTGTAACAGATCCAGTGCCGGAACCCCAAGGTTCCCACCAGCTGCGGTTCGAAAACCAGCGGCTGTTAACATTTCAGCAACCAGGGTCGTCACGGTAGATTTTGCATTTGAACCTGTAATAGCAATGACAGGCTTTTTACAATCGCGAGCGAACACCGCCACATCACCAATAATCGGCACCTCAGCGGCTAATGCCTCAGCAAAAGCAACATCCGCTATAGACAAACCGGGGCTAACGACGATTTCTGCAGCAGAAAGTAAAATATCCTGCGCTTCTTTACTACTTAAAGACCCTGTCAACACAGGAACTTCTGGAAATTCGGCTTTCACTTTCTCCAGACTCGGTGGTTGCGCACGGCTATCCAGCAACACTATTCTCTGCTGCTGTTGCATCAAGTATCGCGCTACCGAAAGGCCGGTTACACCCAGCCCAACGATCGCGATAAATTTATTAGATGCGATAATACCGCTCATAAAATAATAGCCAACCTATACCTAGCGAAGCTTTAATGTCGCCAATCCAAATAGGACCAGCATTACAGTAATAATCCAAAAACGCACAATAACCCGCGGTTCTGGCCAACCCTTCAATTCAAAATGATGATGCAGAGGCGCCATGCGGAATATTCTGCGGCCTGTCAATTTGTACGAAGCAACTTGCAATATCACTGACACTGTCTCCATAACGAAGACGCCACCCATAATAAAAAATACAATTTCATGACGAACAATCACAGCAATCACACCAAGCGCGGCACCCAGTGCCAATGCGCCAACGTCGCCCATAAAGACTTGTGCCGGATACGTGTTAAACCATAAAAAGCCTAAGCCTGCGCCACCCAGGGCACCGCAGAAAATAACTAGCTCTCCCGCTCCGGGAATGTTTGGGATGTGCAAATACGTTGCAAAATCATTATGCCCAACAAGATAAGCAATGACGCCTAGAGCAGAACCCACCATCACACTCGGCATGATAGCTAAGCCATCAAGACCATCAGTCAGGTTCACAGCATTACTAGACCCTACGATGACCAAATAAGTCAGAACAATGTAAAAGAGGCCTAAGGGAATCGATACATCTTTTAAAAATGGCAAAATCAAATGAGTTTCAGCCGGCAACGTTGCCGTAGCATATAAGAATATTGCGGCACCCAAGCCTGCCACAGACTGCCAAAAGTATTTCCAACGAGCTGGCAAGCCACGTGAATTAGATTCAACTACTTTTCGGTAATCATCTACGAATCCAACAGCACCAAATACGGCAGTTACAAACAACACTACCCAAACGTAGCGATTAGAAAGGTCTGACCACAGCAAAGCACTAATAAAGATTGCTGCTAAAATTAATGTGCCACCCATCGTCGGAGTACCCGATTTACTCAGATGGCTCTGCGGCCCATCGTCACGCACGGACTGCCCTATTTGTAGCGCATTCAAGCGACGGATCATCCAAGGCCCCATCAACAACGAAATTCCCAATGCGGTAAGAATACCGAGAATGCCGCGCAAGGTTAGATATTTAACAACACCAAAACCATTCACGTAGTGCTGAAGGTATTCAGCCAACCATAGAAGCATTATTGGTTACCCTTTTGTTTCAGTGCGTTAACAACGTCTTCCATATGAGTACTGCGTGATCCTTTCACTAAAATTACTGCGGCCGGGGAATTGATCTCGGAAGCATTTACTTCTAGAGCTGACAGCAATTTACTAATAAGACTGGCTTTATCTTCGCTGTGGACGGCTTTTTTACCAAAGGCCACACTACTGCCCCTCGCTAAATCACCAACGGTGTATAGATATTCAATGCCTTTCTCGGCTGCATAAGCGCCGATCTTTTCATGTTCTTCTGCAGCTCCCTGACCCAACTCGCCCATTTCACCCAAAATCAAATAACGCGGACAACCTTCCTGTGTAGCCAGCACATCGATTGCAGCACGCACGCTGCCCGGATTTGCATTGTATGTATCGTCGATCACGCGACTGCCGGCATGACCAACTACATTCATGAGCCGCCCAGCAACTCCTGCGAACTGAGAAAGCCCCTTAACAATCAAAGCCTCTTCGACGTCCAATGCTATACATATAGCGGCCACCGCTAGCGCATTACTCACGTTATGCAACCCCACAACCTGGAGCACTACTGGATAACTAGCTGTTGGCAGATGCAGTGTAAATTCTGCACATCCTGCTTTAGTAAGACTAATATCACTCGCAAAAATTGTTGCGCCTGAATTGCAACGACTGAATGTAATCACTCGCTTGCTTGTCAAATTTGGCAGCCATTCTGTAGAAAAAGGTTCATCAAGATTTACCACTGCACAACCGCCATTAACTAAACCGTGGTAAATTTCAGTTTTCTCCGCAGCAATAGCATCAACACTGCCAAAGCCTTCAACATGTGCTGGTTGTATGTTGTTCACAAGAGCCACCTGAGGAGTAACCAGGCCAACTAAATATGAAATATCGCTTACAGCGCTTGCACCCAACTCCAAAACGGAAAATTGATGCTCGGGCGCCAACTGTAAAAGTGTTTTAGGAACGCCAATCTGATTATTAAAATTCTTTTCGGTGAAATGAACTGCCCCACATTGGGCAAGCACTTTTACCAGCATTTCTTTCACGGAGGTCTTTCCGCTACTACCAGTAATCGCCACCAATGGCCCAGAAAAACAGTCACGATTTAATCGTCCCAGTAGTCCATAGGCGTGAACAGTATTCGCAACCACAAGCTGCGGCACAGCCAAACCATCAAAGGTTTTCTCTACCACCACAGCACAACAGCCATTTTCCACAGCGGCATTTACATAATCATGGCCGTCAAAATTATCGCCAGAAAAAGCCACATACAAATCGCCAGGCGACAAACTCCGCGTATCTGTACTAACAGAGTCAAATGACACATCATCCCCTACCAGCTCATTTGGGGACAAGGATGCGTCTAGGGCCTGTTTAAGTTGCGATAAAGACATTGATTTAATCATAGGTGCCACCTATTTCAATCAACGCCTGCTGAGCAACTTCCACATCACTGAAGTGATGCTTTTCGGTACCAATAATTTGATAGTTCTCATGCCCTTTGCCAGCAATAAGTACCGCATCTCCGACTACCGCTTCTTGAATAGCAGTACGAATTGCTTGAGCGCGATCTTCCAAAACATTCACATGTTCAGAGCCAGTAACTCCAGAGAGAATATCGCTTATAATAGTACCCGCCGGCTCGGATCTAGGGTTATCACTGGTGACATAAATAACGTCAGCCAATTGTCCAGCGATAGCGCCCATTTTCGGTCGCTTGGCTTTATCTCTATCGCCCCCACAACCAAAAACACAACGTAAAGTACCCGATACGTACGGACGCAGTGTCTGGAGTGCATGCTGTAAAGCATCTGGGGTATGCGCGTAATCAACAACAACCAAACGATCCGCAACCAACAACGACTGCATTCGACCGGGAACTGGAGCGAGATTAGCCACCCCGGCCAAGACATCTGCCAGAGAGACGTTAGTACCGACACAAGCTGCCCCAATTATTGCCAATAGATTACTTACATTAAAGCGGCCAATCAGTGCGGTATGAAACATGCCATCACCCCAAGGGGTTTTTATGACAACTTGCGTGCTGTGCGCAGCTACATTGATAGAGCTGGCAAAAATATCTGCCTGTTCGTTTTCCAGAGAATAAGTCAGGCATTGCTGACCGCGACCTACTGCTTCACTTGCCAACCTACGCCCGAACTCATCATCAATATTGATAATGACATGCTTTACTGATGACATCGCAAACAGCTTCGCTTTTGCCTCACCATAAGCATCCATGGTGCCATGATAATCAAGATGGTCCTGCGTTAAATTAGTAAAGATTGCCACGTTGACAGGCACCGCAGACAAACGACTTTGCGATAAACTGTGGGACGATACTTCCATCACCGCAGCACTTACGTCGCAACTTCTTAAGATATTAAATATTTCCTGCAACTCTATTGCATCAGGGGTAGTAAATCCTGTTTCAACAAGCCCTGAGGTAAAGGGAATTTGTACAGACGGATCCCTTACTTCGATAACCCCATAACCCAGTGTACCAATCACGCCAGTTTTTTTAGAAAATCCAGCAAGCAGCTGCCCCAATAAATAGCAAACTGTAGTTTTACCATTCGTACCTGTGACTGCATAAATATTCAGATCTTGGGCAGGAAGGCCATAATAAGCAGCCGCAATACTACTCAACTGCTCGCGCAAGTGAGTCATTGAAATTACGGGAACCTCTGCAGTCGCAGTATCGACTTCAAGTTCAGCTGCACCACTTGCATCACTAACCGCTGCAACTGCTCCGGCATTTATTGCATCAGCTATGTAATCAACACCATTGGTATTTAAACCAGGAAGAGCAACAAATAAATCACCCGCTTTAACCTTACGACTATCTGCCGACAAGCCAGACACCATAATCTCGCCCACCGCGGCTGGCAATTGAACTGTCGGCAACAAATTTTTTAATGGCAGCGAATTTTCTTGAGCCTTTAAACGTGAAGAAGCCATCATATTAGTGGCTCCTTTGCTGGGCTTTGGGCGCTAGCTCGAGCAGCAATGGGTGGCGGAACAGCTAAAACTTTTAGTGCCCCCTCTGCAATCTTCGCAAACACCGGCGCAGCCACCTCACCGCCATAATACTTTCCGGTTTCGGGGTCCTGAACCGCTACGACAACAACGATTTGTGGATCTTCGGCTGGAGCCATACCTGCAAAGAGTGCTAAATACCGGTTATCGATATAACCTTCATCACCGACCAGATGCACCGTGCCCGTTTTTCCTGCAGAAGAGTAAACAGGGACATCTGCACGCGTTGCGGTACCACCTTTTTTCGTAACAGTTTTGAGCATGTCGAAGACTTGATCGACATAACGACTCTCTACCACTTGCTCAGACTGCGGCTCATGATCCAGTTTTATCAACGAAACCTGATGCTTTTTACCATGCTGAGCTAACACACTATAAGCTTGCGCCAACTGCAAGGCGGTTACGTTAACTCCATGCCCAAAAGCATAAGTCGCCCGCATAATAGGCTGCCACTTTCGATAAGTAGGTAATACACCCATCTCTTCGCCAGGAAACCCGGTGCCAGTGCTTTGGCCCAGGCCGACGCGGTAATACATATCACGGATCCAGTCCGGCTCAAGGTTCAGCGCAATTTTGGTAATTCCTATTTGACTGGACTTAGTGATGACCTTAGTAACATCTATGGGGCCATAATTAACGGGATCGAGTAAGGTCTTCCCGTTCAACCGTATGTAACCCGGCGACGTATCAATAATTGTGTTGGGTTTGTAGCGGCCACTTTCCAGCGCTGCCAAAACAGTCAGAGGCTTCACGGTAGAACCGGGCTCAAAGACATCAGTAAGTGCTCGATTGCGCAGCGCACTGCTTTTAATCGCGCTTCGATCGTTGGGGTTATATGAGGGCTGGTTCACCATTGCCAAAACTTCACCGGTATGCACATCCAACACCACTGCAGACCCTGAAGCTGCGGCAAATTTAGCAACAGCAGCCTTTAATTCCCGGTAAGCCAAATACTGCAAACGCAAATCAATACTTAAAGCCAGGTCCTGGCCAGAGACTGCAGCTTTAATTAAACCAGCATCCTGTATAACGCGACCCTTAAGATCTTTAACAACTCGCTTCGCACCTTCTTGCCCCGACAGAGTCTCGTTATATGCCAGCTCTATACCTTCTTGTCCTTGCTGATCAATATTCGTTATTCCAACAAGATGCGCAGCGACCTCACCAGCAGGATAAAATCGACGGTACTCTCTCTCATCATTCACTCCAGCCAACTTCAACGCTAATATTTTTTCAGCATCTGCCGGTGCCATATGCCGTTGCAGATAGGCGAAATTGCGACCGCGATACTTCAGCACTTTCGCATTTAATTCCTTTTTACTAAGACCAAGTTCTTTCATCACGGTTTTCCAACCGGGCTCAGTCAAGTCAATCTCTTGCGGGTTAAACCAGATAGAAGTTACTGGAGAACTGACAGCCAGCGGTTCGCCATTGCGGTCGGTGATAACACCTCGATAAGCATTAATTTTTATATCTCGCACGCTGCGAGAAAACCCCTGCTGCTGCAGAAATTCGTAACCCTTCTCCTCGGTCGGCAGCACTTGCAATTGCGCTACCTGCAACAACAAAACAGCCATTGCCGCAACCACACCACCAACCACAACATATAAACGCCAGCGAGCGAGCACGCATACAGAAAAGCTAGCGCGAGGCTTTCGCGTTACCTTTTCTGTCAATTGCTTTTTATTTCGCTTAGCAAGCATGTTTGCTCTTTCTCCCGCGAGCTTATTAAATTTTGTATTAATACCGACTTACCGACTTACTGACTTACAACAATAACGTCACTCACCGCCGGCACTTTCATATGTAATTTAGTAACCGCTAGCTTTTCTATTCGGCTATAAGCTGACCAAGCACTCTGCTCTAAAAGATATTGTCCGTTAGCAACCTTCAATTCAGATTGCTCAGTGCGCAACAATTCAAGTTCATTCACCTGCTTGCGAGCTTCTTGCGTGACAAAAACAACCGCTAGCGCAGAAGCCAACACGCTCAACCACAACAAACCCACTCCAAAAAAAACCAAACCTTGACGCCACCAGCGCCTGGACTGTTCTCGGCCAAATGACTCAACAGCGCTAATCACGACAATTTCTCCGCCACGCGCATCACTGCGCTACGGGAACGTACATTTAACGCAATCTCTTCAGCGGACGGCTTTAAAGCCTTACCAATAGAGCGCATACGCTTATTCAGCTGAGCATCTGTCACCGGCAATCCAGCTGGCAGCTGATCACCCTTTTCGCAACGACGAATAAATCGCTTAACCATGCGATCTTCCAGCGAATGAAAACTGATAACCACTAACCGGCCACCAGGCTTTAACGATTCCAGCGCCTGAGCCAATACATGCTCCAAGTCAGTTAACTCGTCATTAATGTATATTCGCACGGCCTGAAAAGCCCTCGTCGCAGGGTGCTTATGCTTTTCCCATGCGGGGTTCGCATCAGTAACAACCGCCGCCAATTGCGCAGTTGTCTCAAATGGCTGCTGCGCTCTAGCATCCACAATTGCTCGAGCTATGCGCTTGGAAAAACGCTCTTCGCCATATTCTTTTAAAACCCAAGCAATATCTTTTTCGTCAGCGCGATTGAGCCAGCTTGCAGCGCTTTCACCAGCCTCAGTGTTCATGCGCATGTCCAGAGGGCCATCCTGCATAAAACTAAAACCGCGTTCAGACTCATCCAACTGAGGAGATGAAACCCCCAAATCCAACAAGATTCCGTCTACCTTTCCAAGCAAGCCACGCCTTTCAAGCAAAGTACTTAAATCCGCAAAAGACCCATGCTCAATAGAAAAGCGCTTATCATCGGCGAAACGCTCCTGAGCAAAGCGGATGGCCGCAGGGTCCTTGTCGATCGCCAACAGACCTCCATCTTTAGACAAACCATCGAGAATCTTTTGGCTATGCCCTCCTCGCCCAAATGTGCAATCGACATAAAAGCCAGACGCATCTGAAATCAGAGCTTCTACAGCCTCAGTCAGCAACACTGTAATGTGAGCGGCGCTCGACATACCCTAACCCCAGCTAAAACTACTGATTAATAGCAAACCTATTGCTATCCACTTAAAAACATTGATCTACGTATTTATTACAAAGACATCTATCTATAGCGACAAAGCCAGAACTGCTGCCGGCACTTCCTCATCAAAATCATCTTGATCAAGCCAAGCAGACCAGCGCTCCTCACTCCATAGTTCAAGCTTCTTCCCTTGGCCCACGAGCATCACGCGCTTATCAAGACCGGCATAGTCCCTTAGAGCAGGAGGCAGCAACACTCGTCCGTTACCATCTAGTACCTGCTCTGCCGCATAACCAATCAGCAACCGCTGTACACGGCGAGCATGTTTATTCATATTGGGAAGCGATTGAATTTGCGGCAACAACTCTCGCCATTGCGGCTCGGGATAAATAAGCAAACAACGCTCTTCAGTATGTGCAGTAATCACCAAACGCCCGGCACAGTCAGCCATCAACTCGTCACGAATCCGAGTTGGTATAGCCATGCGCCCTTTGGCGTCGATATTTATTGCATTGGTCCCTAAGAACATTTATCCGCCGAGGAGCCAAAAACTCCACTTAAAGCCACAAAAAACCACTTTTCCCCACAGCTAGACACTATAAATGGCAGAGGGGTAAAGTCAAGCAAAGCAGGTGCTAAATGGCAGGGAAAAACCGTGAAAGGAGTTAAACGTGACGAGAAAACTCAAGAATCATTTGACTCGATAAAACCAAGAAAAAACATAAACAAATACATATCAACAAACTAACCAGCAAAGTTAAAGTATTACTTTAACTTTGCTGGTTAGTTTGCTGCCAATGGCCCAGGCATAGGCAGCGGACTAAGAGACCTGATCCTACCTTTCAGATCAACCTACCAGACTCCAACAACTAAAATATGAAGTCAACCCATCAAGCAGTCAGATCTATATCTGCAGTACAACCTTTATGTCGAGATTATTTACAAGCCCTTTAAAAAAAGCCCAAAATATTAATGCAACATACTGTTTATTATGGATTTTTCAATCTTGGCACACTAATCGCTTTAAGTTACACAGAAGTGCAGCACTGAACCAACTCGGTTGCAGATACTGAATTTAAATAGGGGAGAAGTAAAAATGAAAACTATGATCAAAATAGGCCTTTGCGCCAGCTTATTACTAGCATCGATGCTGAGCCAGGCCGGCGTTATTAACTGCAGTGTAGATACCACTAAGAATTACATGCAAGTGGAGTCTGGCGTACTATCTTGCGCGGCTTCTGGTGTTGGTAACATCAACGGCAACGGAGGCACAGATGCTTTTCTGTCAGGTGGAGGAACGGCAGCAGGTTATTACGCACTGGATTCTGGCGCATCGGGAATTGAGACAGGTTCAGACGACCACCTAGGAGGAGGATGGGCCTCAGCAGATTTATACGGCTCATGGTCCGCTGATGCAGCAGTCAAAGCAATTGGATTCAAATTTGGCACTGGGAGCACCGAGGACAACTGGTTTGTTTTCGATATACTAGGGGGCAACACTTACGGCCTATGGTCTTTTATCAAAACATTAGGTAACGGCAATGGTACTGGCGGCTTGTCTCACGTACAAGCTTACGGCAAAGGAGGCTCCACAACGGTTCCAGCGCCCGGCTCACTTGCGTTGTTTGGCCTTGGCCTCGCGGGTCTAGGTGCTGCACGCAGATTGCAGAAGCAGAACAAAGCTTAAATTAGCAAACTGCCCCCCCTGAATTAAAAAAGGCTCCCATGGGAGCCTTTTTTAATGCTAAAAAATCGAGCCAGCCGATAAGCCGGGTTCTGTCGTGGACAGTCATTCATCTGGGACTTGTGTCACCACAAGCCTCAAGCAACCTACCCGCCCTCAGCGCGGGTCACGCCATAGAGGGCCTATTTGGTCTTGCTCCGAACGGGGTTTACCATCGCCACAGACTGTTACCAGCTGTGCGGTGCGCTCTTACCGCACCTTTTCACCCTTACCGGCAATCTCGCGATTGCTTAGGCGGTTTACTCTCTGCTGCACTTTCCGTAGGCTCTCGCCCCCCAGGCGTTACCTGGCGTTCTACCCTGTGGAGCCCGGACTTTCCTCCCCAACGATGCTTGCGCACCGCTAAAGCGACTGCCTAGCCAGCTCGGCGCGAAGCCTACCAAGCACTCCACTAAACTGCAATGATTACC
This sequence comes from Cellvibrionaceae bacterium, assembly GCA_050290265.1. Classification (GTDB taxonomy): domain Bacteria; phylum Pseudomonadota; class Gammaproteobacteria; order Pseudomonadales; family Cellvibrionaceae; genus JBNKFV01. Next base: position 58,276 of record JBNKHI010000003.1, on the reverse strand, counting down.
TCACAAAACCCTGTCGAACAGTCATCGCCACTGGCATCAATATCTATAAAACTGCGAAGAAGAAGGTCAAGGTGTCGATATTCCTTACAGCTGGCACCCAATGCGGCAAAAACCGTCTATTTGCTCCCCGCCTTATCGAGATCCAGCGCCCACTGATATAACACCTTCTTTTTAACGCCAGTAATTTGTGCCGCGAGCTGCGACGCCTGTTTTAAAGGTAATTCCTCTACTAATATTTTCATTATGCGCGCAGATTCATCACCTATCGCCAGTTCAGCACGCACCGGAATACCTCGCACTATAACGACAAACTCACCGCGCTGCTGATTACTATCAGACTCGACCAAAGCAATAACCTCGGTAAGGGAACCAGCAAGAAAGGTTTCAAAAGTTTTGGTTAGCTCTCGCGCAACAACAACTTCCCTATCCTCACCGAACACTTGCGACATAGTGTGTAGCGACGCCAGTATCCGGTGAGGAGCCTCATAAAATATTACCGTATGAGACATCTCGGCAACTGCCTCCAACGCACGCTCCCTCGCCCCCGCCTTGGATGGTAAAAAACCTTCAAAAGTGAATCGATCCGATGGCATCCCTGCGGCACTCAATGCCGCAACCAGCGCACAAGCACCCGGGATTGGCACAACCCGAACCCCCGCCTCACGAGCTTGTCGCACCAATGCATACCCCGGGTCAGAAATGAGTGGAGTGCCCGCATCAGAAACAAGGGCAACGCTCTCACCGGCCTTAAGTCGATTAATTATGGCAAACGTGCGGCTATCATCACTGTGGTCATGATAAGCCAACATCGGTGTTTGAATATTAAAATACGCCAACAACTTCGCAGTATGACGCGTATCTTCAGCCGCTATGACATCCACCGTTTGTAGAACCTCTATGGCTCGCGGTACCATATCGCCCAAATTACCAATGGGCGTTGCGACAATATATAGTGCGTGATGACTCATAGGCTTTCGGTTAACTCCCAAGTTTGCTGACAGGACATTTAATTAACACGTTGGTAACTGAAACAATTTATGCCAATAGGCTCCTACCCGCGTCAGTTATTTTTTGCACAAAGGTCCACGACATACATGTTTTCTATTATTTCTCCCGCCAAAATACGCCTTGTATGCATAGCAGGACTGACTGCGCTGCTGCTTGCCTGCCAAGTAACACCTACGGTAGATACAACACCGGAAAAGGCCGTCACTGACGTACCACTTATCGACATTCCTGCAACACTGGCCAAAGCCAAGGAAAGCATTTCACCCAAACGAGAAGAGCTCTATCTAGGTGCTTCTGCTGCGCTTTACCAGCAAGGAGAAACCGCATGGGCGAGAAACATCCTGGCCGATCTCGATGCCTCTGCACTGAACGATAAAAACTTCGAAAAGTACACATTACTATTTAGCGAAATAGCGTTAGCCGATGAAAGCATGTTCCTCGCGCAACGCATTCTATCGAACCCACGCCTGGAACAATACTGGCAATCGCTGAAACCAGCGCAAGAAGCCATTCTGCGAGAGCGCAGGGCGAGAGTATTCTCGGCATTGGGAGAGGCAATCGACAGTATCAGAGAGCGGCTTGCACTAGCGCCCATTCTGGTCGATCCAAAAGCCGAAACCCAAAATCGTGAACGCTTATGGCAAACGCTGATGGCATTACCCCAAACGACACTGCAATCTTTAAGCGACACAGAGACCAATGAAATCTTGCGAGGCTGGTATAGCTTGGCAGCACTGAGTAAAAACAATCAAACTGATTTGAAGGAGCAGCAAACACAAGTTGAACAGTGGCGCCAGCAGTGGCAACAACATCCAGCAAATCAAAACCTACCCGAAGACCTTAAACTGCTAAACGCGCTGATCCAACAACGCCCAAAACAAATAGCACTACTCCTGCCAATATCGGGGCCACTCATGGAAGCCGGCCAGGCTATTCGTGACGGATTTATGGCTGCTTACTATCAAGCACTCAAACAAGACAACGCCACACCTTCGATAGAAATCTATGATACCAATGATACCGATATAAACACCCTCTACGACCAAGCCGTAACGGACGGCGCCAATCTGGTGATTGGCCCCCTGGACAAAGCTAAAGTTGCAGACCTAAACCTTCGGATGCAACTCACAGTACCAGTGATCGCACTAAATTATATCGATGCAACACCAGCAACACTGGCAAACGACACAAACCCGGAAACTGAAACCCTCTCGGGTAACGAGATATACAGCGAAGGACTCTACCAATTTGGCTTATCTGCCGATGACGAAGCTCGCCAGGCAGCAACCAGAGCCTGGCTAGACACATACCGCAACGCGATGGTCATCGCCCCCAGAAGTAACTGGGGCGAGCGTACAGCGGAGGCGTTTACCAAACGCTGGCAAAGCTATGGTGGCAAGATTGTAAGCCAGGCTTTTTTTGCCAACCAAAAAGACTTTTCTCAAGTGATAAAGGAAAGCGTGGGCGTGGAACAAAGCGAACAACGTGCAAAGCAACTGAGACAGCTGTTTGGACCAGGCTACAACTTTGAATTCGAGCCCCGCCGCAGACAAGATATCGATATGATTTTTCTCGTGGCAAGGCCAAGCGAAGCAAAACAACTGAAACCTATGCTGGCATTTCACTACGCCGGTGACATACCAGTTTATGCTACCAGCCACATCTACTCTGGGATCCCCGACAGTGCAGGAGACCGAGATATTAACGGAATAAAATTTAGCACATTACCTTGGTACTTCAATTCAGCGAGCGCGATCAAACAAAACATTGACCAATATGCTCAAGCCAAAGCCCAGTACCAATCACTCTATGCTCTAGGTGCAGACGTGTTTCAGATTTACCCTCGCCTTAAGCAACTCGAGGAAATTCCTGAAACCCGTATTTACGGCGCAACAGGTGCACTGCACCTAACCACAGATCGGAAAATTCACCGGGAGCAGATGTGGGCGCAAATCATCGGCGGTGTAGCTCGCCCAATGCCAATGGTAGTATCCCAAAACTAGCTTTTCAGAAACTCAAACAGATGATCAATACTTAAGCAATGGAGTGCTGAGGTTTATGAGCAAGGAAATCAAACACCAGGCCAGGCAGCAAGGACTAGCAATAGAAAAGCTGGCAGCAAACTACTTACGTCAACAAGGCGTCATCATTTTGGAAAAAAACGTGAGCTGCCGCCACGGGGAAATCGACATTATTGGACAACACGATCAAACTCTAATATTTGTAGAGGTCCGGTATCGTCAATACCACCAATTTGGCTCAGGTGCAGAGAGTGTTAATCGACATAAACAACAGAAACTTGTGAAAACAGCGCAGACTTATCTTCAAGCAAAAAAACTAACCAATAGCGTGAGCTGTCGTTTTGACGTTATTAGTGTCAGTCCTACGGCAAAAGGTGGCGACACTCAAAAATATCAACTCGACTGGATAGTCAATGCCTTTGATATAAACACTTAAATCGTTCAATGCACCTTCAAACAGATACAATGAAACTTTAACGCTTACCTCAAAGGAAAAGCTCTGAATGAATCAACATGATGCTGAATACAACGAGTTAGATGAACGCATCATCACCCTATTTCATCGTAGTATTGAATCAAAGATGCAGTCAGGAGAAGTACTCGCTCCACTGTTAACGGAAGCAAGCCAAATCCTGGTGCACGCTCTCCTAAATGAGAATAAGATTCTCGCATGTGGAAATGGCATATCCGGTGCAAACGCTCAAATACTCACAGCCAATCTAAGCCATCGATTTGAACGCGAACGACCTGGCTTTCCAGCTTTTACACTGGGCTCCGACTTTGTGAGTCAGACAGCTATTGCCAACGACGTCAGTTATAATGAAATTTTTTCCAAGCAAATTCGTGCCTTGGGCAATCCGGGTGACATACTCATTTTATTCTCAACCAGTGGCAATCCAAGTAATCTCGTGCAAGCCCTACAAGCTGCGCACGAAAAACAAATGCCAGTTATTGCCATTACCGGTCGCGATGGCGGGAACATTGCGGCGCTTCTGGATGTCAATGACCTCGAATTACGTGTGCCGGATAACTCAAGAACTCGAATTCACGAAGTACACCTACTTATGAACTTTTGTTTATGCGATTTAATCGACTACCAACTGTTTGGCGCGAAGGAGTAATCATGCGTTTATTCATCACTTGCCTCATTTTATCCGCAGCATTATCACTACAAAGCTGCTCCAGTATTATAGGCGCGACTACTGACGAGCCAATCTCCCCCAACCCCGGCAAAAGGACATTCGGAGCGCTGATTGATGATCAACAAATTGAAACCCTGGCCTATGTAAACCTGGATAAAACCGAAGAAGCGCTTAAAGATGCGCATATTTCAGTGACCAGTTACAACGGCGTGGTATTGCTTACCGGTCAAATTGCCGATGCGCAGCTACGCGAAAAAGCAGCCCAAATTGTTGCCGAACTAAAAAAAGTAAGACAAGTTCATAATGAAATCCAAGTACAGGGGAAAACCTCTTTACTCGCTCGCACCAATGACACATGGCTAAGTAGTAAAGTAAAAACTCGACTATTGGCCAATGGGGATATTAGCGGCACGCGAATAAAAGTCGTAACCGAGGATGGTGTAGTCTATTTAATGGGGTTGTTATCGCGAGTAGAAGCTGAGAAAGCGGTTGAAGTTGCGCGCTCTACATCAGGAGTGCAAAAGGTTGTCAGGGTTTTTGAGTACATAGACTAGCAAAGGGATTATGGCACTCAGAATTATTACTCAAACCGTATATGTAGATATATAACTTGAATCCTGAATATAGAAAACCTCGGTAGCACCGAGGTTTTCTATAAATAAAGCATGTAGGCCTTATTAACGCTCAATGGCAAGGGCTACACCCATACCGCCGCCGATACACAGCGTAGCCAAGCCTTTTTTCGCATCCCGGCGAATCATTTCGTGTATCAAAGTAACCAAAATACGGCAACCTGAAGCACCGATCGGATGCCCCAAAGCAATTGCCCCGCCGTTCACATTCACAATGCCAGTATCCCATTCGAGGCTGCGGTTTACTGAAATTGCTTGTGCCGCAAAAGCTTCGTTAGCCTCAACAAGATCAAGATCTGCTACGCCCCAACCAGCACGACTTAAACACCGCTGCACAGCAGGAATGGGGCCAGTCCCCATGATACTTGGGTCTACACCCGCATTTGCATAAGCTTTAATCACTGCTAAAGGCTTAAGCCCTAAAGCCTGGGCTTTTTTCAAACTCATCATCATGACCGCCGCAGCACCATCATTGATTCCCGATGCATTTCCGGCAGTAACAGTTCCATCTTTTTTAAACGCAGGTCGCAACTTGGCCAGCGTTTCGGCAGTAGTACCGTACTTTAAGTATTCATCCTTATCGAATACAACTGGATCACCCTTTCGTTGTGGAATTTCCACACTAAAAATTTCATCATCAAACTTGCCGGCTTTTTGTGCAGCCTCGGCCTTTTGCTGTGACATCGCAGCAAATTCATCCTGCTCTTCGCGAGAAATGCCAAACTTCTCCGCGATATTTTCAGTAGTGATACCCATGTGATAACCGTTGAAAGCATCCATTAGGCCATCCTTAATCATGGTATCAACCATATTCCAGTCACCCATTTTGGTGCCGTTACGGCTACCAGGCAACACATGTGCAGACTGGCTCATGGATTCCTGACCACCAGCAATAATGATATCCGCATCACCCAATGCAATTGCCTGTGCAGCCAAATGAGTAGCTTTTAAGCCAGAACCACAAACCTTACTTACCATCATGGCAGGCGTAGTATTTGGCAAACCTGCGTTGATTGCAGCTTGTCGCGCTGGATTCTGACCACAACCAGCAACCAACACCTGCCCAAGAATGACTTCGTCGATTTGCTCGGGAGCAACACCTGTTTGCGCCAGCAAACCCTGTATAACAGTCGTGCCTAGCTTATCTGCACTTAGAGTTGACAGACCACCAGCAAAACTTCCAATTCCTGTGCGTCCCGCGGCAACAATGGCTACTTGTTCCATATTTATTTACTCCAAATTAACTTAAACAAAGACAAATTCACAGGGCAAAGCCGCCACCATCAACACCCAAAGGCAGTACGGTTAAGCACCCACTGAGTTTAAAACTACAAAAACAAGACTACAACTCAGACGAGTTATTTTGCAGTGCAGCGTAAAGTATAGCGCAGCCTAAGTACAAAAAACCAATGCCATAAATTAATTTACCCAGAGGCAAGAACCAATCCACACCAAGCTAGCTAAAAACAATAAAGGGGCATACGCCCCTTTATTAAACACCAAACAACACATACTACTGTAGGCTAATCGACATACTCTGGTCCGACACCCAGCCCCCAAAGAATGACCGACCCAACTCTTGCTACAACGACCATCACAAGAACAACAGTAACGACTGAGCTGGCATACATGAACGCTCTCTCGCTGGATATGTTCATGAGTATTGGAATTCCTTCATACACAAGATAGACCGCATAAGCCGCAGCCGCGATAAGAACAATTGCATTTATCCACATATCTGGATACGCATGGACAATGCCCGCTAGAAATATTGGCGTTGTCACATAAACCGCTAACGCAGTACCTTCATAGTGTCGTTTTTCTTCGCTATCACTGACACCATAAGTTTTAGACATCCAATTAATAAACTCGCCTAAAACATAGACACCGGCCAGCATTGAAAAGTAAGTTAATGCGCAAAGAGACAGCGCACTGGCACTGGTCAGTTTTACCGGATCACCATCACCAATACTCCACCCCACTTGGGTAACACCAAAATAGGATGCAACGGCAGGAATTAGTGCTAAAAACGGGACATGACTGACGAACACTTGCATAAACGAATGACGCTCGTTACGAATCGCCTTCCATTCGCTATCTGGATGCAACAAAATTCCAAGTGTGTGTTCCAAAATGGCCATATAAAGCTCTCCTTCGTGTAATTATTAGTGTGTGCTTCACTAATGAGTATTATAGAGGGGGGAGGATATGACCAATAAGTATTAGGAATAATGATTTGTTATTTTAATTTCCATTACGCATATCTAGCAATGCAGAACCGTGCTGAATCAACCCAAAAGCATTAGCGATAACAAAGAAGGCTCGACGTAACTGTAACAACATTAAAGCTCCCAAAGAGCTAACTACGTTAGCTTTGAGAAACTTTAATCAGGCTATTATTTGACGACTTTTAAACTTGGTTTTTTGCCAGGCTTGGCTGACGTTATAGGCGTGGCAGGACGATCAGAAGCACGATCAGGCTTAGGAGGCTCCGGGTAAGCTTCTGGTTCAAACACCATGCCCTGACCATTTCCTCTAGCGTAGATACCCATCACGCAAAGACAAGGGACATAGATATCTGTGGGAACACCGCCAAAACGTGCATTAAAGGCGACGGCATCCTGCCCCAGATCCAGGCCGGCAATCGCACCCGGAGCAATATTCAATATGATTTGCCCATCTTTATTAACAAAACTCTGGGGCACCTCTACACCAGGACCATGCGCATCTACGACAATATATGGAGTGCAACTATTATCTACAATCCAGTCATAGAGTGCTCGAATCATATAAGGCCGACTTGATGACATAGCCATTTAGGATACCTCTTTCAAATGAAAAACCGGTAAAGTAGAGAGGTTAAACCCGCATATCGCGTTCAAAATCGGTCAAACTCTCTTTAAAGGCTTCCCGAGCAAACAAGCGTTCCATATAGTCAGACAATGGTTTAGCCTGTTTAGTCGCCGGCAACTTGATTTCCATCTGGTCAAGACGCCATAAAATAGGCGCTAGACAGCAGTCAACCAGAGTAAATTCTTCACTCATAAAGTAAGGCATTTCCGAGAAAATTGGTGCAATCGACAGCAGCCCATCTTTAAGGTCTTTACGAGCTTTAGCTGCAGCTTCTTTATTTTTGCCACGAGTTATAATATCAACGAGAGGACTCCAATCCCTCTCAATACGATGCATCCACAAACGACTTTGAGCTCGAGTCACAGGGTATACCGGCAACAAGGGCGGATGAGGAAAACGCTCGTCCAGATACTCCATCATGACTTTTGTCTCATAAAGAGACAGATCCCGATCTACCAACGTTGGCAATGAATTGTATGGGTTTAAATCTGCCAATTCTTCAGGTGGGTTATTAGGGTCAACATCAATAATATCAACCGATACACCTTTTTCCGCCAACACAATTCTTACACGATGGCTGTAATGATCCTGCCCATCCGAAAAATAAGTCATAGACGAACGCTTCGCCAAAACACCCATGGAACACACCTCGATGCATTAAAATAAACAACATGTGAAAATACAAATGGGCGACCCTACGGATCGCCCACACTGGACAGATATATCGACTGAAACTTAGTGAATGTCTTTCCAGTACTCTCTATTCAATAAGTAGCAAAATACAAACAAAACACACAAGAAGAGCAATACGTAGATACCTATGCGCTTGCGCGTTTCGGCCACAGGCTCTGCCAAGTACTCAAGAAAATTCACCAAGTCATAAGCAGTCTGGTCAAACTCGGCCTCAGTCTGAGCACCTTTTACATCAATAACAGCCAATGAACCACAATGCTCGTCTATGATTGCCTCACCCAAAGCATCGCGCACTGTATTTCCATGATGATCAAGCTTTGGGCCCGGCGCGCACTCTTGCAAACCTTGCAGCTCCATCATCACGTTAGGCATAGCAACGTCTTTAAAGACTTTATTGTTAGCACCAGTGGGGCGCGATTCATCTTTGTAAAAACTACGCAGGTAAGTATACAACCACTCCGGCGATCGAGCTCTCGCAACCAATGTCAAATCAGGAGGAGTAGCACCAAACCACGCTTTTGAGTCTTTCGGATCCATTGCAATGGTCATTAGCTCACCAATACGGCGATCTCCCAACACTAAGTTACTCATCATCAAGTCATGGGGAATATCCAAATCATCAGCAACTCGTTCAAAGCGCGAGAAACGTGCAGAGTGACAACCCATGCAGTAGTTAGTGAACCATTTAGCACCGCGCTGTAATGACTCCTTATCAGTCAAGTCAGGTACCATCTCATCACATTCGATTGTCCCGCACTCAAAGCCCGCTTCTGCTCCAACCGCCTTAATGGGCAATACCACTAACAAAACAAACAGTAGCAAACCGCCCAAGACCATTCCCGTTGGCAAGCCTTTAGCTTGTAACCGAGCTGGTTCTGGTTGCGTTTTCTCACGTTTTGTCCAAAAAGGCATACCAATAAAATAAGCAAAATAGATAACGGTACAGATTTGTGCCAGTAACGTACGCGCTTCCGTGGGCGCTTTCACACCGAGATAACCCAAAATCACAAATGACGCAGAAAATACCAGCAGCGCGATGCGACTAAAGTTGCCTTTATAGCGCATTGACTTAACCGGGCTTTTATCCAACCAAGGCAGCACAAATAAAATTGCTATTGCCGCACCCATTGCAACCAGACCCAAAAACTTGGAATTCAAAGGGCCTATATCGAACGTAATGGCACGCAAAATCGCATAAAAAGGTGTGAAGTACCAAACGGGGGCGATATGCGCTGGCGTCTTAAGATTATTCGCCTCTTCAAAATTAGCATGCTCAAGGAAGTACCCGCCCATCTCAGGCATAAAGAACAGTACAAAGCAGAACACAAACAAGAAAACGGTAATCCCGACCAAATCGTGTACGGTGTAGAAAGGATGGAAAGGAACACCGTCTTTAGGGATACCGTTGGCATCTTTATTTTTCTTGATTTCGACACCGTCAGGGTTGTTTGAACCCACCTCATGCAGAGCCAAAATATGCATTACCACCAAAGCCAACAACACAATTGGCAACGCGATAACATGCAAAGAAAAGAAACGGTTTAACGTAATCCCAGAGATCAAATAGTCCCCTCGAATCCATTGCACCAGGTCATCACCTACTACAGGGATAGCACCAAACAGGGAAACAATTACTTGCGCACCCCAATATGACATCTGGCCCCAAGGCAATACATAGCCCATAAACGCTTCAGCCATTAATGCCAGGTAAATGGTCATGCCAAATATCCAAACAAGCTCACGCGGGGCTTTGTAAGACCCATACATCAGGCCTCGAAACATATGCAGGTAAACAACAATAAAGAACGCAGAAGCACCGGTGGAATGCATGTAACGCAACAGCCAACCATAATCTACATCACGCATGATGTACTCAACTGAAGCGAATGCCTGGTCTGCACTTGGTACATAGCTCATAACCAACCAAATGCCTGTTAGCAGTTGGTTAACTAAAACAAGCAGAGAGAGCACACCAAAGAAATACCAGAAATTAAAATTTTTCGGGGCATAGTATTTGCCCATGTGAGTATCCCATGCACGCTGCACTGGCAAACGAGCATCGACCCAACCCCAGAGATCACCTAGCCATTTGGTCATTATTATGCCTCCAATCCAATCACTACAACGCCATCTGACTCATACATGTACGGTGGCACCTCAAGATTAGTAGGGGCTGGCACACCTTTGAATACTCGACCAGCCAAATCGTATTTTGAACCATGACATGGGCAGAAAAAGCCACCCAGCCACTCATGGCCACTGCCAATATCTACCGAGCCCACTTCAGGCTCGAACATCGGCGCACACCCCAAATGGGTACAGAGGCCAATCAATATCAAATACTCTTCTTTCATAGAGCGATATTCATTCTTGGCATATTCTGGCTGTATGGATTCATCAGAATCAGGATCACGCAGAAGCGGGTCCATTTCATGAAGTCCCTCCAGCGCTTCGGCAGTGCGACGAACGATATAAACGGGCTTACCGCGCCACTCAACCGTTATCATCTGACCTGGCTCAATTTTACTAATATTCGCTTTAACCGGAGCGCCAGCAGCTTTTGCTTTCGCACTCGGATTCCAAGATCCAACAAAAGGGACGGCAACACCAACTGCTCCCGCTGCGCCCACCACTGACGTGGCTGCGGTCAGGAAGCGACGGCGTCCATTATTCACCTCGCCATTACTCATGACGCTTTTCTCCAATCAGGGTAATACTGGCCCAGACCAAGGGCTAGTAACTATTTGAATTACAAGGGTTTAGACTATTTTAAAGGCTCGAAAAATTGGCACATGGTATAGAAATTGCGGCAGCCTTACAAGAAAGCATTGCGGTATACCCCCACTCTTTATAGCCTTTTTATGATATAGGCCAAGTAACTGCTCATATTACAACCAGCAAAACAGGCACCTCAATCACAAACTTCCAAACAAAAACGCCCGGAAGTTTTCCGGGCGTTTTTTCGAGCACAAAGTATCCAGCAAACGAATTAACGCTTGGAGAACTGAGGCTTCTTACGCGCTTTACGCAAGCCGACTTTCTTACGCTCAACTTCACGCGCATCACGAGTAACATAACCCGCTTCACGCATTGGCTTACGCAGGGTTTCATCAAACTGCATCAGGGCACGAGTCAAGCCATGACGGATAGCACCCGCCTGACCAAAACTACCACCACCTTTCACAGTGACTTTTACATCAAACTTTTCAACCATATCCGCTTTTTCAAGCGGCTGACGCACAATCATACGCGCCACTTCACGGCCAAAGTATTCATCCAGCGAACGCCCATTCACCTCAATCTTGCCTGCGCCTTCAGTCAGGAAAACACGAGCAGTGGAGGTCTTACGGCGACCCGTTCCATAATATTGTGTTGCGGCCATTTCTCAGCTCCCGATTAAACATTCAGTTCTTGTGGTTGCTGGGCAGCATGCGGATGCTCAGTGCCAGCGTACACTTTTAACTTTTTGAACATTGCGCGACCCAGCGGGCCTTTTGGCAACATTCCTTTAACCGCGATTTCAATGGTGCGCTCAGGAGCTTTAGCAACCAGCTTTTCAAAACTGATCGACTTCAAACCACCGATATAACCAGTGTGGTGATGGTACATTTTATCTGTCGCTTTGCGGCCGGTAACGCGTACCTTTTCTGCATTCACGACAACAATGTAGTCACCGGTATCGACATGGGGGGTGTATTCTGCTTTATGCTTTCCGCGCAAACGGTGGGCAATTTCCGCAGCCATTCGGCCGAGTGTTTTGCCTTCAGCATCAACAATAAACCAGTCTCGTGTTACAGATTCCGGCTTGGCACTAATAGTCTTCATGTTGTATTTGCCTAAGTCTAAAATAACTGGAAGTAATATCTAATGGGCCGCCAAAACAGCAGCCCCAAGAGTAAAGCCAACTCCAACGCAGGTCGGATTGGGAGCGCGGATTCTACAGGATAGGAATAACGCAAACAAGCCTTAGCTGGAACATTTAGGGCTTGTGAGGTCGAGCCAAATACTCGTGACTTTGCATTTCTAACAAACGACTGCTTGTTCGCTCGAATTCAAAGCTTAGACGCCCGCCGCTATAAAGGCTGCCTAGCGATACCTCACATGAAATAATCAGTTTGACATTACGGTCGTAAAACTCATCAACGAGATTGATAAACCGTCGAGCCTGATCATCTTTCGCGACACCCAACTGAGGGACATTAGCCAGAATGACGGCATGGTATTCCTTAGCCAGCTCAATATAGTCATTTTGTGATCGCGGGCCATCACACAAAGTCGCAAAATCGAACCACACCACATCATCGGCCTCTGCAATGGCCAGCAACTGCCTACCCTCCACCTCCAACGCAACCTGATACTCAATCTCACTCAGATCCGGCACAAGACTTTCAAAGCTTGCCCGAAGACTAACATCAGCCCCGCTATCTAGAGGAAAATGCCATAACTCCGCCTGTTCGAGTGCTCGCAACCGATAGTCGATCCCACCATCAACATTCACGACCTTAGTATGCAACTTTAGCAGCGCAATAGCGGGCAGGAACCGCGCCCACTGCAAACCGTCTTTATACAAACCGTCAGGGACGATATTCGACGTCGCCACAAGCGAAACACCTCGACGAAACAAGCCCTCCAGCAGCGTCGCAAGAATCATGGCATCGGTAATGTCAGAGACAAAAAACTCATCAAAACAAATGACCCGAGCATCTTTTGCGATACGATCGGCAACAATCTCCAGCGGGTTCTTTTCTCCAGGCAGTGTTTTTAACTCCTGATGAACTCGACGCATAAAGCGGTGAAAGTGTGTCCGTAACTTTTCCGAGAAAGGCAAACTCTCGTAAAAGTTATCCATCAGATAAGTCTTTCCGCGACCCACGCCACCCCAAAAGTACAAGCCTTTTTCTGGCACAGACTGTGGCTTGCTACGCAACCTCAACAATGCAGCCAGGCCTTTCGGCTTGGATCGATCTCTCGCCATCAAGCGATCATATAGGTCTTGCAAATGCATCACAGCTGACTCCTGCGATGAATCATAAACAAAATCACTGCGCTCTAAGTCTCGTCGGTAGCGCTCAAGCGGCGTCAAACTCATAGATTGGTTACCTCATTTTTTGCGCCACACTGTATCGGCTGAACTAATCACTAGCAATGCCTCATTAATCAATAACCCAGCAGAACCGGTTTTTCGTTATACAGGGCTATCAGCACCACAAATTAACCGTATAATAGCGAGAATTAGAGTGGCACGTTACGCTATAGCTCTCACAAGAAAGCTGTGCCGATTGCCACATGCAAAACTGCAAGACAAAGGAGAGATGTGTGTACCCATTAGGCACTGTGATTTTAACAGGTATTGTAGCCCTAGTAGGCGGAGGCTTATTAGGTGTACTAGTATCTCGCCAATTCAGCCAGCGAGAAAAACAAAATAAGGACCTTGAAAACCGGTTAAAAGAAGCTGAAGAAAAGCTTTTAAGCTACCAGAATGACGTTTCCGAGCACTTTGCCGAAACATCAAAGCTCGTTAACAATCTGACAAAAGACTATAAAGTTGTGTACGAGCACCTTGCAAACAGCGCTTTAAAACTGACCAATCCCGACATCAGCCGGAAACTTATCGAAGCCAGTAAAGGTACGCTAACCGACTCTTCAGATGAAGATGTAACAACATCTGAGCCGGAATATGTGCAACCGCCGAGAGACTGGGCCCCAAAAACCCCAGGATCTTCAGGCACACTCAGTGAAGATTTCGGCCTTATGCCTGACGAAGACGGCGTGGAAGTTCGCAGCAAATCACAATAATTATCTGCTCAACAGGCTCTGAGAAGTAATACTCAGAGCCAAGGCCGCATCAGACCAAGACAAACACAGGAGCCAAGCTTGGCCATATCAAATTTTATGCGCTATTGGGGCTGGCCGGCATTAGCAGGTCTTTTTTTTGCGGGACTGCTCGTTTTGGCAACGCCGTCGTTACGAAAAAGCCTTCCCTCCGAGGTAAGAGCGCCAATAGAACAGCTACTCAAATCAACCCCTTCTCCAGTACAACCCAATCTTCTGGGCCCGATATCGTACGCTGACGCGGTTAGCAAAGCTGCCCCAGCAGTCGTCAACATTTATTCGCTAAAAAAGGTAAAGCGCCAGCGCAACCCGCTTTACGACGACCCCATTTTTCGACTATTTTTCAACCGATCTGATCCGCCACAGCAGGAACGCCTCCAGTCCGCACTAGGTTCTGGAGTAATCGTCGACCCAAGGGGCTATCTACTCACAAATAACCACGTTATCGATGGTGCTGACGAGATCATTGTATTGCTCAATGATGGCCGTGAGGCAATAGCAGAGCAGGTAGGAACAGATCTGGCCAGCGACCTTGCCGTACTTAAGGTCGACCTGCCCAATTTAACCGCAATAGAGATCGGCAACCCTGATTCCATTCGGATCGGCGATGTTGTACTCGCTATCGGCAATCCCTTTGGCGTCGGACAAACAGTCACGCAAGGCATTGTTAGCGCTACCGGGCGGTACGGCCTCAACTTAAATGCTTATGAGAATTTTATCCAGACAGACGCAGCAATTAACCAAGGCAACTCTGGCGGTGCGTTAGTAGATGTTTACGGCAGACTCTTGGGCATAAACACTGCTATCCTCGAAAATGCTGGCGCCACGGGCATCGGCTTTGCGACGCCTGCCAACGAGGCTCTCAGAGTGCTCACAGACATTATTAAATTTGGGCGCGTAGTTCGAGGCTGGCTGGGTATAGAAGCTCAACAGCTTTCACCTCGCTACGCTGAAGCCAACAACCTGTCTGCCAGTAATGGGATAGTAATAACGGCCGTAGCCGAGCATGGGCCTGCGGAGTTAGCTGGCTTGCGCCCAGGCGATATCATTACACATATCAACCACCAACCCGTTGGCAATGGCCGCAAAGGAATGCGCACAATTTTTGATTCCCGCCCCGGTGATGTTGTGACAATCACACTGATTAGAACATCAGAAAAAATAGAGCTTGATGTCACTATTGGCAACAACCCCTCAAACACCTAAGCAGCTCAGATTAATTTAAAAACCGGACTAAAAAGCCCGGTTTTTAAATTCCCACAAGCCAAAACACATCAAGAAAGACGAGCTTCAGCAGATAAGGCGTGAGCCTCAAGAGATTCTCCACGAGCCAAAATTGACGCTGTTTTACCTAGAGTCTGCGCAGCTGCTTGGGAACAATAAATCAAAGAACTTCGCTTTTGAAAATCGTAGACACCCAGTGGCGATGAAAATCGCGCTGTACCGGACGTCGGTAATACGTGATTTGGCCCTGCACAATAATCACCCAGCGCTTCAGATGTGTATGCACCCATAAAGATAGCACCAGCATGACGAACACCAGGCAGTAAACTTTCAGGATCCTCGACTGACAACTCTAAGTGTTCTGGTGCAATACGGTTAACGACTTGCAATGCCTGAGTCATATCAGACACCAATATTAATGCACCGCGAGAACCTAGCGATTGACGAGCAATATCCGCTCGGCTCAAAGTGGGCAACAACCTTTCAATGCTGGCTTCCACAGCATCGAGAAACGCCTCATCCGGACAGACCAAAATGGATTGGGCCTGCTCATCATGCTCAGCCTGAGAAAACATATCCAGCGCCACCCAGTCTGGCGACGTTTTGCCATCACAAACAATCAGTATTTCGGAAGGGCCCGCAATCATATCGATAGCCACTTCTCCAAATACCTGACGCTTGGCCGTTGCCACATAAATATTACCTGGGCCTACTATCTTGTCGACCTTGGGAACGACACCAGTGCCATAAGCCAATGCACCGATTGCCTGTGCACCACCTACGGCAATAACCTTATCAACCCCCGCGATCGCTGCTGCTGCCAATACCATATCGTTAATAACACCACGAGGCGTGGGCACCGTCATGATAATCTCGTCAACACCCGCAACCTTTGCTGGAATGGCATTCATCAGCACTGAAGAAGGATACGAAGCCTTTCCACCGGGCACATAAATACCAACACGCTCCATAGGCGTTATTTTTTGCCCAAGAACGGTTCCGTCAGCTTCCGTATATTGCCAGGAACTTTGCTTCTGGTGCAGGTGATACTGCTCCACTCGTTTGGCCGCCGTCTCCAGCGCTTCACGTGTTTCCAACGGAATTCGCGCCAATGCCTCTTGCAGACGTGTCTGCGACACCACTAAATCCTCAGCATGCGTAACGGTTACGCCATCAAACTGCTGAGTGTATTCAACCAGCGCTTCGTCTCCACGAGCCTTTATGTTGGCCAGAATATCGCTAACCCTTGTACCGACCTGATGATCAGACACCGCATCCCAAGCCAACAGCTTATCCAGCGATTGAGCAAAACCTTCAGCATTAGCGTCGAGACGAGCAATAGAAACAGACATGAACCTCACCATTTACATCGAATTACAAAAGACGATAGAGAAATAAATTAACCAACAGCCAGAGAGACCGCGTCAACCAGTTGCTGAATAGAGCTATGCTTCATTTTCATGGAGGCTTTATTCACTATTAGTCGAGAACTGATGTCAGCAATATGCTCACGCGGCTCCAACCCATTAGCGCGCAAGGTATTACCCGTATCGACAATATCAACAATTTCATCGGCAAGGTCCATGATAGGTGCCAACTCCATGGCACCATATAACTTAATGATATCTACCTGCCGACCTTGGGCAGCATAGTACCGCTTGGCGACATTGACATATTTGGTAGCTACTTTGATACGCCCGGACTTCTCCGGCAAACCTTTAATGGCCGCAGTCATTAAAGCGCAACGGGCAATTTTCAAATCCAGCGGCTCGTACAGGCCTTCACCACCATGTTCCATCAAAGTATCTTTACCGGCCACACCAACATCTGCTGCGCCATACTGAACATAAGTGGGCACATCAGTACCACGCAACACTAGCAAACGAATATTCTCTTGATTAGTTTCAAAAGCAAGCTTACGGCTAGTATGTATATCCTCCTGGGGCTCAATACCTGCAGCCGCCAGCATTGGCAAAGTTTCCTTGAGGATGCGCCCTTTAGTAAGAGCAATAGTTAACTGGGTCATATAAAAACTACTCAATTTAATCTAGCGAGTCTGGTGCAGCAGTTAGCCAGGGATACGACGAATATTGGCACCTAACATCTGCAATTTCTCTTCAATACATTCATAGCCACGGTCAATATGGTAGATACGGTCAACAATAGTCTCACCTTCTGCCACCATGCCAGCAATAACGAGGCTGGCAGAAGCGCGCAAGTCAGTGGCCATCACAGGCGCCGCCTTAAGCTTTTCTACACCATCAACAATCGCAGTGTTACCTTCTAGTCGAATGTTTGCCCCCATACGATTCAGCTCATGAATCTGAATCAATCGATTTTCAAAAATCGTCTCAATCACAGTCCCCGTGCCCACGGCAACAGCATTCATCGCCGTAAACTGAGCCTGCATATCAGTGGGAAACGCTGGATAAGGCGCAGTGCGCAAATTCACAGCTTTAGGCCTCTGGCCTTTCATATCCAGCTCGATCCAGTCTTCTCCACAGGTAATATGGGCACCAGCCTCCTCTAATTTTAACAAAACAGCTTCCAGCAACTCCGCCGATGTATCACGCAGCTTTACACGGCCACGTGACGCTGCTGCCGCCACCAGAAAGGTGCCAGTCTCAATCCGATCGGGCATCACACTGTATGTGCACCCGTGCAGTTCCGGAACCCCGTCAATAGTGATGGTTGCAGTGCCTTCACCTGTAATTTTTGCACCCATTTTGTTCAAGCATCTAGCCAAATCGACAATTTCGGGCTCTCGTGCCGCATTTTCAAGAACCGTTCGGCCATCAGCCAACACAGCAGCCATCATCAGGTTCTCGGTGCCACCGACGGTTACCGTATCCATGAAGAAGTGCGCGCCTTTAAGGCGCCCATCGACCGAGGCTCTGATATAACCGGCATCAACGAGTATTGTCGCACCCATGGCTTCCAGGCCGCGCAAATGAATATCAACTGGCCGGCTACCAATGGCACACCCACCAGGAAAGGAAACATTTGCTTCACCGAAACGAGCCAGCATAGGCCCTAGCACTAAAATTGAGGCACGCATCGTTTTTACAAGTTCGTAAGGTGCCGTGTACTCTGTGATCAGGTCTGCATCAATCTCGACACACATATGCTCATCAATCGTCACCCCCAACCCCATGCTACGAAGCAACGTAAGCATGGTGGTAATGTCATTCAAGTGCGGCAGGTTGCATATGTGCATAGGCCCCTTCGCAAGCAGCGTCGCTGCTAAAATGGGTAATCCGGAGTTTTTTGCGCCAGAAATCCGAATTTCGCCATTGAGGCTTGCGCCACCTTTAATTAATAATTTATCCATAACGATCGCCGAGCAGATTTTTATCTACTGTTGTATTTTTACTATTGTATTAAACGCAAACCAGCCTCTAACTAAAGCGGATTGCACTGCGGTTAACCAGATATTAGGCCTGCGCTTGCTCTTCCGGGGTAAGAGTTTTCATATTGACGGCGTGAATAACGCCACTGGCGATAGCATCTTTTAACACGGCGTAAACCATCTGTTGTTTTTTAACCGCATTCAGCCCTGCAAACGCTGGACTAACAACCACCAGATTAATATGACTCCCCTCAATATTAACCTCAACTTGCGCATCGCTTATTTCGGTTTCTATTAAAGATTTAATTTGATCTGCATTCATGGTCGCCACCTGAAGTTGTTCGGTAAAAATATGACATGGTTACTTAACGCATAATTTGCGCCCTATCAAAATAACAAAAGGCAACAGCTGCAGAACTGTCGCCTTTGATTGCTCTACTGAAAGGGTTTCAACGTGCTCAATAGCCAGCCGGAAAGGCCGATAGTTTACTGAATTTACACCTCTAACGCACCTGGCATTAGTTAGGGCTAGCCCGTTTTACCCCAATTACTGATAACGGTATCCAAGTCACCTTTATTTTGCGCCATCGCTTGCGCAAATTGGTTGCGAAAAGTTTTACCCAAGTTTACGCCATTCATAACCATATTAATAAGTTTCCACTGCCCTTCGCGATTCATCGCCATCGTATAAGACAAGTGATCAACGCCATCAGGGCTTTCTATTTTCTGATCCACACTGACTCGACGCTGCCCACCAATATCACCTTCCGGCGGCAAAGTTTCTATCTCTTTGTTAGCAAAGCCTGATACTCCCTTGGAGTAGGTACTAATCAAGCCTTTTTTGAATACCTCGGCAAATTGTGCTTTTTGCTCATCCGTTGCCTGGCTTGCATATCCCCCCATCACACTGCGTGCAATAAAGTCAAAATCGACAACGGGCTCTAAAATTGCCAACACTTTGCGCTGAAAAGCTTCCTGACCGACATCTTCAGGGTTGTCATTTTTCAGTACATCCAGCATTTCAACGGTAACTTGACGAATCAAGCCGTGGGCCGAGAGATCTCTAGTGGCTTTCGCCGCACCGGTATTACCACCTTGTGCTGCAGCTTGAACTGCACTCACGGGCACTGTCACACCCACAAGAGCAGTTATTAACAAAGCCTGCCGGAAAAACGTTGTCGCTGTCACCTGTATGTTCAACATGTAGCCCCTTACCTTACTGACATTCCAAAATAAAAGTGTGAATAATGAGGCAAACCGACAAATCTCGCAATGGCAGCCAAGCTGGTGCAACAAATCTATAGCGCCAATACTGACACCAGCATCGACTAACACTACATTCGCTGCCAAAAGTCATTTCGCAACAGGATATTGGCAAACGCGAAATCAGGCGAATTACCGGGAGTTTTTGCTGACAAGCCGAGCACCTCACTATAACATCGCCACCCGTTAGGCCTTGCGCCAACTAACTACCCATAGCCACTAGAACATCCATGCACTGAACAAACACTTAACAGAAAAAGGGAAACGGTAAAAATGTCCGAGTTGTCGCTTGCTACAATGGCTATCATCGCTGGCTTTATAGGGCTGGTGTGGAGTGCCGACCGATTTGTTGCTGGAGCGGCCAGTCTAGCCAATAATTTTGGTATATCGAAGTTGGTTATCGGCTTAACTATCGTTTCAATTGGTACTTCCGCGCCCGAAATACTTGTTTCTATTAACGCCTCTCTTAGCGATGCTGGTGACATGGCCATTGGTAACGCACTTGGCTCCAATATGGCAAATATTGGACTTGTTCTGGCTATCACTGCCCTTCTAGCCCCGCTACCTATTCAAAAGCATCTGCTAACACAGGAAGTTCCAATTCTTCTCGGCGTGACTGCGCTTGCAGGATGGTTTTTATGGGACGCTCAGATGACACGCACGGAAGGTGCAATACTCGCACTACTGCTGATTCCCCTAATAACATTCCTGATTCGTATCAAAAGTGCACACCCCAGTCCGGAAGAAGCGGAACCTGAAATCCCGGAAATGCAGCGCGGCGCAGCTGTCATTTGGTTTGTGGTTGGCCTGGGACTGCTCATTTTTAGCTCCGATTGGCTTGTATGGGGAGCAAAAACCGTTGCAATCCATTTTGGGGTCAGTCCCCTAATCATCGGACTCACCGTGGTCGCAGTAGGCACCAGTTTGCCAGAATTAGCCGCATCGGCAGTCAGCGCACTAAAAGGTCACACAGACATCGCGCTGGGCAATATTATTGGCTCGAATATCTTTAACCTTCTCGCAGTAATGTCTGTACCGGGAATCATTCAACCGCTCAGCATGGACACGGCTGTATTTACACGCGACTATCTAGCGGTGGGAGCAATGACTTTGTTTTTGTCTATCGCGCTATTTATCGACTACCGGTTACGCAATAAAAACGGCAATAGCGTTGGGCACTTAGGCAGGATCATTGCGACTTTTCTGTTGCTAGGATACATAGGTTATTACTTTATCCTATTTCAAGCCGCCGCTTGAAAACACAATTGAAAACTAAGTTGCTATAATGCCCTCGCCAACCACCCTACAACCCGTCGACATTGATACACAGGATACACAAACACTCGCCATGAATTTAGACACTGCCATTCAAGTCGGTCAACGCACCATTCAAATGGAAGTTAATGCGGTAAGCGCGTTGAAATCCCGCATAGACGAGAAATTTGTCAAAGCCTGCGACATCATTTTACGCTGCACTACGATTCCACAGAAAGGTAGAGCAATTGTTACGGGCATGGGTAAATCCGGTCACATTGGGAATAAAATAGCCGCAACGCTAGCCAGCACAGGGACTCCAGCCTTTTTTGTTCATCCGGCCGAGGCCAGCCATGGCGACTTGGGCATGATTACTCGCGACGATGTTGTCATTGCCATATCCTATTCAGGCAAGGCACAGGAACTTGTTGGACTACTCCCATTTCTAAAGCGCATGGGGACCCCGCTGATAAGCTTGAGTGGCAAATCTGATTCGCCACTGGCGATGGCGGCTGATATCAATCTGGATATCAGTGTTGAGCAGGAGGCATGCCCCCTCAATCTGGCGCCCACCTCAAGCACCACTGCGACCTTGGTGATGGGGGATGCATTGGCAATTGCACTATTGGAAGCACGCGGATTTAGCGCAGAGGATTTTGCGTTTTCCCACCCAGGCGGAGCACTCGGCCGACGCCTGTTACTGAAAGTGGAAGATATTATGCACGGTGGCATCGATATGCCCAGGGTGAGCAGCTCAACAGCACTGAGCCAGGCGCTAGTGGAAATGACAGAAAAAGGGCTCGGCATGACCACCGTTGTCGATACGAACAATGCATTGATTGGAGTCTTTACTGACGGCGACCTGAGACGACACGTCGACAAAGGCACGGATCTGTCCAGCGCAACAATGGAAAAAGTCATGAGCCCAAACCCGAAAACTGTTCATCAGTCCATGTTGGCAGCAGAAGCATTAGGGCTTATGGAAAACCTGAAAATCACGGCGGTAATTGTCGAGGACAGCCAGCATCAACCCGTAGGTGTTGTACATATGCATGACATACTGCGCGCAGGGGTTATGTAAATGAATCAGTCTCAGGGTGCTCAGGAACGGGCCAAACGTATTCGCATTCTATTGCTCGATGTCGATGGCGTATTGACCGATGGAAAACTCTACTTCAGTAATGACGGCTCAGAAATCAAAGCCTTCAATACCCTTGATGGGCACGGCATTAAGTTGCTGCAAAAAAGTGGCGTCCGAGTTGGCATTATTACTGGCCGCACCAGTCAACTCGTTGCCAAACGCGCTGCCGACCTGGGAGTCACACTTCTGATCCAAGGCCGCGAAGATAAGTTTCAGGCGATGCTGGAGCTTCTCAATGAAGAAAATTATGAGCTCGATGAGATCGCCTTTATGGGCGATGACTATCCCGATTTGCAAGTCATCTGTCGAGTCGGCCTAGGCATGACCGTAGCTAACGCCCTGCAACCTCTAGTCGACAATACGCACTGGCAAAGCCAGTTTCGCGGTGGAGAAGGTGCCGTCAGAGAAGCTTGCGACTTTATTATGCAAGCGCAAGGCACCTATGAAGCAGCCTTGGCTGGCTACCTAACTACGGTGAAATAAGCTGCAAATGATGTCTAAAAACCGCCTGACGCTGATTCTTCTAATCGCACTGATTGCGGCCTTCATCGTTGTCTGGGACTTACCTCCAGGAACCTTCATTGAGCCACCGGAAGAGGCCGAAGCAAAACGCTTCCCAAATACATACCTGACCAACATGCACACTCGGGAGTTTGACGAATCCGGCTTTCTTAATTTTGAACTAAATGCTGAACTTGCAGAAATCTTTGGTGTTACAAAAAACAACAACCGACGACAAAAAGCCAGAGGCTTTACTCGGCTCACGAAACCCAAAATGCAATTTCACGACCCCGAACACCCTTCATGGTTTGCTGACAGCAATATAGGTATTGCCAACAATGACGGGGAAAAATTTGAACTTCGAAACGGTGTAAACGTCTGGTTTACAAACGAGGATGGCAAACAAACTCGTATAAAGACGGTTAAATTAACGATTTTCCCGCAACGCGAATACGCCGAAACCGACAAACCTGTTACGATTACCACCGCCGAAGGCACCACAAAAGCGATAGGTATGAAACTATTCTTTAGCGAGCAACGGCTACAACTCCTAAACCAAGTGAAAGGCTACTATGCACCCAACTAGCCACAGGCGAAAAATATACTTGTTTACCGTGTTAGTACTCCTTTTGAGTATCAACAGTATTACCGCAACAGCACTGCCTAGCGACCGAGAACAACCCATTCGCATTCAATCTGACACGGCTGAACGCAATGAGAAAAACGGTCAAACCACCTATAGTGGTAAAGTAGAAATGACTCAAGGCAGCCTTCGCATTGAAGCGGACAGGATCACGATTCACAGCAAAGGCAGCAAAGTTACACACATTATTGCCATGGGCAGCCCTGCACGCTATCAACAGCAGCCAGAGTTAGACAAAGAACTGGTTAAGGCAACAGGAAACACCATCCAATATTACATAGATACCGAAAAGCTACATCTGATTGAGCAAGCGTCGGTGAAACAAGGCGGAGCTACGTTAAAAGGTGAAAGAATCGACTACGATATCCAATCCTCTATCATGAAAGCCGGCACAACGGAAAGCCCGAGCCGAGTTGAAATGGTTATTCCTGCCGCCACAACACAACAATCTCCAGAACCCAACAAGAGCGCCCCTGAAAAATGACCACGTTAAAAGCTTCTCATCTGGCTAAAGCCTACAAGGGCAGACAGGTGGTCATTGATGTTAATGTGGAAGTCAGCCAAGGCCAAATTGTTGGGCTACTTGGGCCCAACGGTGCCGGTAAAACAACCTGTTTTTATATGATCGCTGGTTTAATCAAAGCTGATCGCGGCGACATACTGATCGACCAAGAAAACATTACACACTTGCCCATGCATGGCCGCGCGCGCAAAGGCATTGGCTATCTGCCTCAAGAGGCGTCTGTTTTTCGTAAACTTACCGTTGCCGATAACATCCTCGCCATTCTTGAGTTACGAGGCGAATTAAACCGTACCCAGCGACTGGACAAGCTCGACCAACTATTACGTGAATTCCATATTACCCATATCAAAGATAGCCTGGGCATGGCGCTTTCGGGCGGAGAAAGACGACGTGTTGAGATAGCTCGCACACTCGCAATGGAACCCAAGTTTGTATTACTTGACGAACCCTTTGCCGGCGTAGACCCTATTTCAGTAGGCGATATCAAAAATATCATCAGCCATCTAAAAAATCGGGGCATTGGCGTATTAATTACCGACCATAATGTGCGTGACACCCTAGACATTTGCGAAAACGCATTTATAGTAAGCGAAGGACACATTATTGCTGAAGGTAGCTCCGAAGACATTCTCAGCAACGAAAAAGTCCGAGAAGTCTACCTAGGCGAGCAATTCCGCCTCTAGCCCTCCCCCAACGAACGAAAGACCCACTGCAAATAAACACCGTTCTACGGCATAAATTTTGCTTGTCAATATTGCTTCGCACGAAACGCAGTACTACACTGCCTATTACCCAGTATTCAGTTGAGCCCGCTGTCAAAGCTCAATCAGCATCACTGAATACACCAAGTTTGCTAAGGCTAAGGACGTGTGTAAGCCAAAATGAAACAATCCTTACAGTTAAAACTGGGTCAGCAGCTGACCATGACGCCGCAACTACAGCAGGCTATCCGACTGTTGCAGCTGTCCACACTCGACTTACAAAATGAGATTCAAGAAGCACTTGAGTCCAACCCGATGCTTGAAATCAGTGAAGATGGTCAAGATAGTGATATCGAAACATCCAACAACGACACAGAAGGAACGCTTCAAGAGCGCAACAGAGACGAAAGCAAAAACAGTAACGACGATAGCGAGAGAAGCGAAGCCAGCGACTTACAAGAGCGCAAGGAGCGCGAAAACGAACTGGATAGCGAATGGACCAATGACATTCCCAGCGACCTCCCGGTAGATACAGACTGGGACGAAATCTATCAATCATCATCAACCTCCAGCTCATCAAGTTCATCTGGCCCAAGCGGAGATGATGACTTTGATTACGACTCTCGCAGAAGCGCCACCGAAACACTGCAAGACCACCTCCAGTGGCAACTTAATTTAACCCCAATGGGCGACCGCGATCGTTTAGTTGCGGAAAGCATTATTGATGCAGTAGCCCCTAACGGCATACTCCAGTCAAGCGTCGACGAAATTTTTGCAGGTTTAGCTGAAATGCTCGACGATTTTGAAGAGGATGAATTTTATGCAGTATTGCACCGCGTTCAACAGTTTGATCCTCCCGGAGTCGCAGCCCAAGATCTACGCGACTGCCTGCTGATACAGCTCAATCAATTTTCCGCGCAGACGCCAGGCATAAAAGCCGCCAAACAAATCGTCAGCGAACACCTGGTCAGTTTAGGCAATCGCGATTACAAATTGCTAATGCGGCGCTGCAAAATTAAAGAAAGCGAGTTGAAAGTTGCGGTAGACCTCATTCAAACCCTGAATCCTAGCCCAGGTGACTTAATTGATAGCAGCGAAACAGAATACGTCGTACCTGATGTCTTCGTTGTGAAACATAACGACCGTTGGACAGTGCAACTAAATCCAGATATCGCACCCAAAATCCGGATTAATACTGACTATGCAGCACTGGTTAAACGTGCAGACTCCAGCGATGACAACACATTCTTGCGCGACAACTTACAGGAGGCGCGCTGGTTTTTAAAAAGCCTCCAGAGTCGTAACGAAACACTGCTAAAGGTTGCTACCTGCATTGTAGAGAAACAAAGAGGCTTCCTTGACTACGGTGCCGAAGCCATGAAACCATTGGTCTTACACGATGTAGCTGAAGATGTAGGCATGCACGAGTCCACCATATCTCGCGTCACGACACAGAAGTTTATTCATACCCCCCAAGGTATTTTCGAACTGAAGTACTTCTTTTCCAGTCATGTCAGTACCGACACCGGGGGAGAATGCTCGTCTACGGCCATTCGAGCTATTATTAAGAAACTGGTAGCTGCTGAAAGCCCTCGCAAACCGTTGAGCGACAGCAAAATTACAACCCTGCTAGCGGATCAAGGTATTCAAGTGGCGCGGCGCACCATCGCCAAATATCGAGAGTCTCTCAGCATCCCAGCCTCTAACGAACGAAAGCGCTTAGTCTAAACTTAATCTAAATCTCGTTAGTCACGCGTAGGAATAGGAAAAATATAGAACTTAATTTTTATCGACGCCACTAAGCTCTGAGTAATGCAAAGTTTCAACAGGCAGCAGGTTACATTTTCGGCTTGCTGTACAAAGTAAAAGCGCAGATGCGCCTAATGATGAGGAACTAAGTATGCAAGTAACAATTGCTGGCCACCACGTAGACTTGACCGACTCAATTAAAGATTACGTGAACGCTAAGTTAAGCAAACTCAGCAAGCATAACGATCAAATTACCAGCACCAATGTTATTTTGTCGGTCGATAAGCTTATACAGAAAGCAGAGGCTTCTGTTCACGTCAGTGGAAAAGACATTTTTGCCGACTCGGAATCAGAAGACCTATACACCGCTATCGATCAAATGTCCGAAAAACTTGATCGTCAGCTACTTAAACACAAAGAGAAACTTCGCGAACATCGATAATGACTCCTCTAGATACAATCATCAGCCCCAGCCGCACTCTGTGCGGCGTTGAGGGCGTTAGCAAAAAACGTGTTTTACAACATCTGGCAACCCTGATTGCCAACGATATTCCAACGCTGGACGCCGATGAATTATTCCGTCGCCTAATAGCCCGGGAAAGACTGGGATCGACAGGCCTGGGGCACGGTATTGCTATCCCCCACTGTAGAATTGACAATTGCACAGGCACAATTGGCACCTTATTGAAGTTAGCCGAACCTATTGATTTTGACGCCGTAGATAACGAGCCAGTCGACCTGGTATTTGCGTTAATAGTGCCAGAAGAATCTCATGAAGATCACCTGCAGACGCTAGCAGCACTTGCAGAAAGATTTACCAACCCAAAGGTTGTGCGACAATTACGCGAGGCGCAATCTCCAGAGGCCCTTTACGAGGCCGCAACTGCTCCCATAGACTAGCAGGTTAGCTACAAATCGTCTGACAGTCGCACCAAAGAACCCATTAAACAAGTCAGAATTAATCACTTTCAAGATTCAATGCAGGTTTAATCAATATGCAGTTAATCATCATCAGCGGACGATCAGGCTCTGGAAAAAGCAGCGCATTGCATGTGCTCGAAGATTCAGGCTTTACCTGCGTAGACAATCTGCCTGCAAGCCTACTGCCTGGCTTTATTACCCAGACTAAGTCGCACAAAACAGCACAAAAAGTTGCTGTTAGTATCGACGCACGCAACGTTTGGCAGGATTTTGATCTATTTCCGTCGATTATCGCTTCTGCACAGCTTGAGGGTTTAGACTGCACCGTTATTTTTCTTGATGCCAGGGATGACGTTTTAATCCAGCGGTTCAGCGAAACCCGTCGCAAGCACCCACTGAGCAACCAAGACACAGACCTAAAGGAAGCGGTCAACAAAGAACGAGAGCTGCTTGCTCCTATTATGAATGTCGCCGATCTGGTGGTAGATAGCAGCGAACTGAGCCTGCATGAACTGCGCGATGTGATCAAGAAGCGTATTTCCACAGACAGCTCTAGCGGCATGGCCATTTTATTTCAGTCATTTGGTTTCAAACACGGCGTGCCAATTGATGCTGACATGGTGTTTGATGTTCGCTGCTTACCAAACCCTTACTGGAAACCAAACTTAAGGCCCTATTCTGGTCTCGACCAGCCGGTCAAAGATTATCTCGGCCAAGAAAGCGATGTACAGGATATGATTAACGACATTATGACCTATCTGGATGCTTGGCTACCGCGTTTCGAAGCCAGCAATCGTAGCTATTTCACCGTTGCTGTGGGCTGCACGGGTGGACAGCATCGATCGGTTTTCGTCAGCGAGTCGCTTTATGAACGCTGCTCTAAACACTTTAAAAACACCCTCGTGCGCCACCGCGAGTTAAGCCGCAAGAAATAGCTGGACACCGAACTATGATCGACAAAGAAATAACCATCATAAATAAGCTCGGCCTGCACGCGCGCGCGGCATCCAAGTTTGCCAGTACTGCAGCGAGATTTAGCAGCAAAATTCAAACAAAAGTGAATGGTAAGCAAGTCGATGGCAAGAGCATCATGTCATTGATGTTACTGGCCGCAAGCCAAGGTACTACATTACACATTAGCTGCGATGGTGATGATGAGCAGCAAGCTCTGGACGCACTCTGCTTACTGATCAATGACCGCTTTGGCGAAGAAGAATAAACGCCAGAGCCCGGTAAAAACCTTATCCAGCACGACATCAAAACCCTTCACAATAAAGTTTTCCTAGAGCATGACAGCTGCAATCAGTACACTACGCCACCAACGGCCTGGTTCACTGCGTAAACACTATCTGTCATGGCAAAAAGTAAAAAGATCAAAGAACTCCACAAGCAAACGCAATCGCATCTAAGCGCCTTACATACGGCGCTGGAAAGCGGAACGTTTAAGCAAGTGAGCAGAATGCTCAATGCCTTGCAGCCTGTCGCCATTGCCCATTTATTAGAGTCATCACCTCCATCTACTCGCTGGGTCTTGTGGCGACTTATCGACAGTGAGCAGGAAGGTGAAGTACTGCAAGAACTCACTGATGACGTGCAAAGCCAGTTTCTGCAGCGCATGGACAGTAAAAAGGTTGCAGAAGTCACCGAGAGCCTTGACGCAGATGACATAGCAGACATATTACAGCAACTGCCAGACACCGTAATTTCCGAGGTTCTCGCGGCCATGTCTGAGCAAAACAGGCAGCGCGTCGAATCTGTACTCTCGTATAATGAGGACACCGCTGGCGGTTTGATGAACACCGATGTCATCAGTGTTCGCCCAAGCCTTACTCTCGACGTAGTGCTACGCTACTTGCGCCGCCATCGAGAAATCCCTGCATCAACGGACAACCTGATAGTCGTTAACCGCAACGATGAATACTTGGGCTTACTGTCATTGAGTACTCTGCTGACCTCAGATCCCAACCTGACTGTTCGTGAGATGATGACATCAGACTTCGAGCCCATACCGGTTTACCTGTCAGATAAAGAGGTCGCCGGCTTATTTGAACGCTATGACTGGGTATCAGCACCAGTGGTCGACGATGAAGGCCGAGTAGTTGGCCGTATTACCATTGACGATGTGGTCGACGTCATTATCGAAGATGCCGACCACTCGTTGATGAGTATGGCCGGTCTCGATGAAGACGAAGATACTTTTGCCCCAGTAATACGAACCTCGCCAAGGCGTGCCGTATGGCTTGGCGTAAACTTACTCACAGCCATTATTGCATCTGCCGTTATCAACGTATTCCAAGGTACAATTGACAAGGTTGTAGCTTTGGCGGTGTTAATGCCTATTGTCGCCAGCATGGGTGGCGTCGCTGGCAGTCAAACACTAACGGTGGTCATACGCGGCATGGCTTTGGGCCACATAGGGCGCAGTAATATGCGCTGGTTACTGTCTCGTGAGTTTACCGTTGGTATTTTGAATGGCTTGCTTTGGGCCGCAGTTATGGGCGTTATCGCAGCCATTTGGTTCGACGACATAACCATAGCCTATATTATCGCCGCCGCTATGCTGATCAATTTGGCTACAGCTGCCGTCGCAGGTGCTTTGCTACCCCTTGCCCTGCGCAGCCTTAAAATTGATCCGGCGCTTGCCGGCGGCGTCGCTCTCACAACGGTTACTGATGTTGTGGGCTTTTTTGCTTTTCTCGGATTAGCTACGTACTTTTACGCGTGATACAACAATCGCTAACAGCCAATCTACCTGTAAATTTTCAACCATTACCGCGAAACCTATAATGAATTACGACGACGATTTTGAAGAAGATCTTGGCCCCAGTAGAAGCCAGATCAAAAGAGAAATGAAAGCCCTGCAAGATATGGGCGAAGAAATCACAAACCTCAGCAATAGCCAGCTAGCAAGTCTGGAGCTTGAAGGCGACCTGATGGAAGCTATTCAACAAGCCAGAATCATGAAGCACAAGGAAGCTCGCCGACGCCAACTACGGTTTATTGGAAAGCTTCTGCGCAATTCAGACCATGAAGCTATCAAGGCAAAATTAGAAGACTTTGAGAAAAAGCATCACCAGCATATTCAAATGCATCACGCCGCAGAAGCCTGGCGCGATCGTTTGATTGATGAGGGCCCTAGTGTCGTCACCGAATTCTTAAACTTGTATCCAACAACCGACGTTCAACTCTTACGCCAACTCATTCGCGGTGCCGCCAAAGAACGTAAAGAAAAGAAACCGCCGGCCAATGCACGTAAGTTATTTCGGTTGGTACTGGAGCAAGTAGGCGAATAACCTACCAGGTCACTAAATTTGATTATGGCCCATCGGACTCGGGCGCTTGATCTTCTGATACCGGGGCTGCCGGAGTTGAATCTTTGCGCAGCTCCTCAGCCGTTGCTGCACTGTTTCGTCCCGCTTTTTTTGCTGCATTTTCATCAAACAGCTTATCAAAGCGGACACTCGGATCGCTCCAATCGCCGCTCAAGCTGTAACTAACGCTTGCTACCTTATCAACCTGGTTCTCAAATAACTTGCTGGCCACATACACACCAGCAGCCACGGGTAGCCCACCCGCTAAGGCAGAAATCAACGTCAAGTTACCACCTACCGGCAGAGTGGCCACCAACCGCGTATCCAATGTTTCGTTTTCCAAATCAATCACACCCGCCAACTGTAATTTCGATGACGGTGTTTTCGCCACAATGGGCTGCGCTATTTGTACCAGGCCGCTATCAAACAGCAATTCACCTTGAATTTTATCAAACGCCATACCCTCGCTATAAAGATCTGAAAAGTCTAATTTCAAACGCCGAGCCCAACTGTCAAAATTAAACAAGCCCATTAAGCGCAATAGCGGATTAGCACCAGCATCCGCGCCTTTAATAAACGTGCCGCGCTGAACGTCCAACGTCAGACTTCCATTCAGCCCCAATAAACTGATCGCTGCTGGCGAGCCAGCCCACTGCCAGTCCGCTTCAAATACGGCTTTTTCACTTTCAAGTAAACGCGGTTGATGCCACTCCGCTAAAACATTCTGCATGCCATCTGCAAGTATTCGCCCTTTAAAAGCACTCGCCATGCCCTCTGCGGTTTGACGCCAAGTAAACGTTGCGCCGTCGTCATCGAGACCTGTGATTGTGGCGCCGCGCACTAGTGCCTGAATATTACTAATATCCACCTGCCCTACACCATCGGCTTGAATATGGTTGCGTAATGCGAAAGCCCATTGACCATAAGCTTCTTCACCAATCTTAAATTCTGCGGTTTTGAAGTCGATATCAACCATAGATGCCAGATCAATGTCAGCCAAAGGGTCAACTGCAGGTTTTTCAGCGGCAACCGGGGTATCCACAGAGGTTTCCCCAGCGGGTAATTCGACAGCCTCCGCCGGAGTTACTGCCGATGCAGGCAAACGTAAATAATCCAGGTCTACGCTCAATGGGCCATCAGCTCGCCATATCACATCGCCGGCTAAAACCGGGTTTTGCAGCTGCAGGTGCCAGTCTTCACCGACTTCCTGCCCACTAACATTAAGATTCTCTAACATTAAATCTTTGAACTGTGCTTGTTCTAAACGCAAATCCACAGCTAATTTCAACGCTGGTGTTTCGCGTGTAGATTCGCTGCTCGAAGCCGACTTGTTTGACAACAGTGACAGCTGCTGTGCAAATTGTTGATATTCCAGTAACACATTCTGCCACTGTTGCAAATCAACCTGCCCGAGCTGGCCAGTAATCAGTATCTGAGGATCAACGGGTAATTGGGCGGGCGCGCCGAAGGTCAACACACCGTTTACGAGTGCGCCATCGCGCTCTTCAAATACACCTTTTAGATGTTCTCCATAAGCAAGCTCATAACGCGCTAATCCCTCGTGCACGGGGATATCAAGACGCAACGAACCGGCAGCATCGGCGGGTTTAGACAGCAGGTCCGGCAGATTGACCGCAACGCCCTTAAGGTCTGACGTCACACTGACTTTTACGCCATAGTCTGTGACATCAGCAGGGATCTCCACCAAGGTAGTGAAAGCAACATCGCCGTCTAAAAATAATAATTCGGGGCGTCGTGCCCACTCTGCCAGCTGCTTTGGAGCCGCTGTGCTGTTTGCATTGACAAAAATCGAATGGCGACCTCTTTTTCCAGTATTTGAGGTGCTGGTTATGGTTGCATTAACAGGCCGTCCCCAAACCATCCCTTGCAACTTATCGGCACGTAAACCTTTATCGTCACTGTAGTCTAGGTGCCCACCCACCTGATCGAAGACTAAGTTTAAATCAGGCATAGACAAGGTAGCTTCGGAGAGGTCAACAGCAACCTGCTGTCGGTGTCCCGGAGCACCAGAGCTAAGAGGGATATGGAGGTCCAGATCTGCGCGTAGTTGACCTTGCAGGTCCCAATGCTGCAAGGCATTAGGCGAATCTTTATGACTCTTTCCAGTATCACTTTCCGCCATTGCCGCGTGGCGATTTGTTAAGGTCAAAACATTATCACGCAGTATTGAAAAACCATCTGCGGCAGGGCCATCAATAGCCGCTTGAATCCCGAGAATATTGCCTTCGCCGTCAGCGTTGGGAACGACGCTGACAACACCGTTGTGAATACCGGTATTATAGATTTTTGCAGCCTCAACAGCGGTTCTTACTTCGCCATTATCAACAACGACTTGCGCGTTAATGTCGGAGACGGCCGGCCAATCTGGCTGATACTTCAGCAAGCCTTTATCCAGATCAATAAACACCTGTATGGCACGCTCGCTGGGCTCCCCTTTTAAGCGTCCGCGGTATAAAAAACCAGCCTGTTTTATAGTTCCGCCTAATATACTTTCATCCAGCCAGTTCAACAGTGAATCAGGCAAGAGCTGGGGAACGTATTTTTTGTGGTAACGGGCCAGGCTGTTGGACAAGCCTATTTGTAACGTTAAGTCAGAAGGTGCCGTGCCACGTTTCCAGGGCAAAAATAATTTAAAAACGCCACTAGCCTGACCATCTTCACCTTCAAGGTTAAGCAACGAACTGTAGACATACACAGCATTATTATCCGGCTGCAGATTCCAACCCACAGTGCCATAGGCTTTCTGGTACTCAAGAGGCTCCTTGTAAACCGTTGGATAGTGCATACTAAAGCCAGCATTGCTGTCGAGCGCAATAAAACCATTTAGCAAACCCGATTCCAAGTATCCATCCACACCACTCAGTGCTGGAGCACCACGCCAACTATCGACTGCCAGCTGGTCAGTTTCCGCCCTCAACCGCAGCTTTTTCCAATCCCCAACCGGTATAGACACTCTGGCCTGTCGCAAGAATCCAGTCGGCTTCAGCGTCGTCAAAATATCAGTGACTTTATCGCCGGCATCACCTTGCAATACATGGCTATTTAACGTCGCTTGCAACCAGGCATTGGTATCAATCTCGGGAACATATATTTGCCAATTGTCAGGTGTTCTGGTCAACCGCGCGGAGAAGCCCTCAATGCTAGTATCCGTATCAGCCCAACGACTGCTAAGCTGGCTAATATCAAACTGCCATCGTTGCCCTGAACGCCAGCTACCGCTAACCAGGCTTTCCAGCCTCTTGGGTAGAGCCATCCCAGTCTCGAATTGAGCGTTTTCCGCCGTCAAGCCTAATTGTCCCACAACCCCTATGTTGTGATTCTCTTGCCAGTCCAGCCAGATACTTAAATCCAACTGCGCTTTGGCACCTTTTACCAGTACTAACGATGGCTCTGCAGAAGTATGTGGCAGTGCCTGCAAAAAACGATCGACCGGAAATTGTTCGAGTTTAAGGTAACCCTGCCCGACAAAATCAAGGCCTCGTGGATCACCCAGCCCTTCAGCTATAAAGTTTAAACCCTGATCGGTGCCATCTATAGACAGTGCTGCACTGATGCGATGAAAGTCTGTACTGTCGTTCTCCAAAAGAATTTCAGGCAAGCGCAAGTTGCTCTTACGGCCATCACTAAACTGTAGATCGACAATATTGTCGCGCAGTTCGGCCCGGCCACTATTCAGCAACATGTCCAAAGGATCCAAATTAGTAAACCAGGCATTCGACCGACTGGCTCTTACAGGCAGCCCTGGCAATCCCCATGAGCCGATCTCGCTCTGTTGCAGACTTACTTTTACGCCCTGCAGCGACAGCTGTTTCCAAATCAGCTGGCGTCGCCATAGGGTTTCAGACAAATCCAGCTGAATAGCCGCAGAATCAACGCTTAATGGTTGAAGATCGCTGTTATCGGACGCGGTAATAGACAAATTACCCAGCTGTAATGTGGGCAACAAACCGACCCAGTCGGCAGTGACATAACCAAGAGAGACTTGCGCGCCAGTAGCGGCACTTAAGCGCTGCTCAATCCAGCCGCGCTGATTGGCGACAAGAGGCGATAGCTCACGGCCCAGCTGAACCATAAGTGCCACCCCAATGATGAGCAGTGCACAAGTTCTCCAGAAAACCTTGACCAGGCGACGAATCATTGGAGGCATAACGTTTCTACAGGAAACTTAACAATATAACGAATACACAGTTAGACAAGAATAATGTCATATTGCTCCTGGTGATACATAGTTTCGACCTGAAACTCGATAGAACGTGCAATGAACTCCTCGAGATCGGCAACATTGGCCGACTCTTCATCCAGTAGCCGATCAATAACAACCTGTGAGGCCAACACCATGAATTTTTCGTTATCGTAGGCGCGGGCTTCGCGGAGAATTTCCCGAAAAATTTCGTAGCAGACAGTTTCAGGGGATTTAAGCGTGCCGCGGCCTTGGCAGACCGGGCAGGTTTCACACAACACCTGACCTAAAGACTCGCGTGTGCGCTTGCGTGTCATCTCCACCAGTCCCAGTTCGGACACACCGGTGATGCTGGTTTTCGCATGATCACGTTCAAGCATTTTTTCTAGGGTACGTAGCACCTGGCGCTGGTGCTCGAGATCCGTCATATCAATAAAATCGAGAACTATTATGCCACCTAAGTTGCGCAACCGAAGCTGCCTGGCAATGGCTGTAGCAGCCTCCAAGTTGGTCTTGAAAATAGTTTCTTCGAGATTTCTGTGACCTACAAACGCACCGGTATTCACGTCTATAGTCGTCATGGCTTCCGTTTGTTCAACGATAAGATAGCCACCGGATTTTAACTGTACTTTGTTTTCCAGCGCTCGCTGAATCTCATCTTCAACCCCATACAGGTCAAACAGCGGGCGCTCACCAGGATAGTGTTCAATACGGTCAAGCATTTCCGGGGCATACTTTTCTGCAAAATGGCGCATACGCGCAAATGCTTCGCGGGAGTCGACACGTACTTTTTCAATATGCGGTCGCACCAAATCGCGCATAGTGCGCATAAAAAGTGGCAAGTCTTCATAAATGGGGCTGGGAATCGGCGCATCTTTTATGCGAGTTTCCATATCGTTCCACAGCTTATAGAGAAAAGGGATATCGGCTTCCAGCTCACCATCTGAGACCCCTTCGGCAACGGTGCGAACAATAAACCCGCCTTTCACATCATCGCCGACAACAGCCTCTAACGAAGACTGCACCAGTTCTTTCAGTCGCTCGCGTTCCTGCTCATCTTCAATACGTGCTGAAATACCAATATGCGAGGTGTTGGGCATAAAGACCAAATAGCGCGCCGAAATAGAAAGATGTGTTGTCAGCCGCGCACCTTTGGTGCTGATAGGATCCTTGGTGACCTGTACAATGAGGGTTTGCCCCTCCCGAACCAAATCACGAATTTCGGGCACAGTCCCACTGGTTGGAGAATCTTCTGGGCTTTTGTACATGATATCGGAGGCATGAATAAACCCAGCACGCTCTAACCCGATATCCACAAACGCCGCCTGCATACCAGGTAACACACGCACCACCTTACCTTTGAAGATATTGCCAACAAAGCCGCGTTTTTGTGTTCGCTCTATGTATACTTCCTGTAATACACCATTCTCTACCAGCGCAACGCGACACTCGGTGGGCGAAACATTTATCAGTATCTCTTCACTCATGGGGTGATAATGCCTTATCTGTCGTGCCCCACCAGGGGACTGAGAATTCCTTTAATAGTGGCCACAGTGTTTCTATAGGCAAGCCCACCACTCCACTGTAACTACCCTGAATAGACTCTACAAAAATAGCACCGAGGCCCTGAATCGCATATCCCCCGGCTTTATCTTGCGGTTCTCCAGTGTGCCAGTAATCGACACACTCGCAAGTACTTAGTTCACGAAATGTCACCGAGGTTTGACTGACCTGGGTTGCCTGCTTCTGTCCATCTACCACGCTAATAGCGGTTGCCACTCGATGGGTCTGGCCTGATAACGCTTGCAGCATTTCTACACACTGCTGGCAGTCTGCCGGTTTTTCGAGAACGTCTCCGGCGGGGCTAATCACAATAGTATCAGCCCCCAAGACAACCGCACGCTGTCCTTCCGCCACCCGAGTATTCTGAGTTAGTGCAGCGAGTCCTGCGAGGGCTTTATCACGCGCCAACCGCTGGACATATTCCAGCGGCGCCTCACCCTGGCTACGGAATTCAGCAACATCGACGGAAACAAGAGTAAACTGCACACCAATCTGCTGCAAAATTTCACGTCGCCTAGGCGACTGTGAAGCCAGATAAATAGCAACCTGAGATGGCATCACTGGTGAGACAGAAGAAAACACGAAACAATCCTTAACCGCTATGGCCGCAATATATGCCGGTGTTACACCGCCAAACTGAGCATTTACGCTATTCGGTAGTACTTACGTAACAATAGCAAAAAAGCTGCCACTAAGGGCCAGATTAGGGCGCTGGTAAATGCTGGCATTAAAAACTCCCATACATCAGCCGAACGTCCATTCAAACTCTGTACCCAATTACAAAACAACTGGTGCATACCAACTAGAATAAACACCCATAGGGATTGGTGCCAAAGGGAGTAATAACGTATACGTTGATAAGACATTAAACAGATATAGGCCACAACCGTTGTAGCCAAAGCGTGCTGCCCCAACACACTGTGTTCGACAATATCCAAACCCAGCCCGGCAATCCAAGCACTAAATAATCCAAACTGATGGGGTAACTGGATAGACCAATAAATTACCAAAATAACGACAAATTCAGGTCGCAACCAGAGAAAAGCTTGATCCAAGGGGTATATTGCCAACAGATAAGCGACCAGAACACACGCCCAAATAACCCCTCGATTGTTGCCTGATGGGCTATTCATCAACAGCCTCAACCTGAACAGACGCCTTATCTTGAGCGCTAGTGGTAGAATTCGACATTGCCGGGTTATTAAAACCAGGCTTACTGCTAAACACCAGCAACACGTGACGACTGCGATTTAACTGTGCTCGAGGCCGGGCTTCAACAGTAGCAAAAGGTTGGCCGGGATTGCGGATAACCCTCACTACATCGGCAACGGGGTAGCCACGCGGAAAACGCTGCCCCAAACCGGAACTCACCAACAAATCGCCCTCAACAATATCTGCAGTGTTAGGCACATGCGGGATTCGCAGAGCATATAAGTCGCCGATCCCCTCTACCACAGCCCGCACGCCATTGCGGTTGACCTCTACAGGCAAAGCATGAGCGCTGTCAGTAATCAGTAAGACCTGACTGCTGAACGGCGTTACCTCTATCACTTGCCCCATCAGACCATAAGCATCCAACAATGGCTGCCCCACATAAACGCCGCTATTAGAGCCTTTATTTACCATCACAGTATGTGTCAGGGGATCAGGAGAGACACCAATGAGCTCCGCAATTAACACACGATCTTCAACCAGTTCGGCTGAATTCATTAATTGACGAAGATTGGCATTATCCACTGCGAGCGCTGCCAACTTCTGTTGCTCACGCTTTAAAATTAACAATTCCTGATGCAGTGCTTCGTTCTCTTTTTGCAAGGCTGCGCGGCTGACAAACGCTTCATCCCACCAGCCAGCAAACCGGTCCGGCAAGTCAACAACCCAGTAAAAAGGCACAGCAGCACTGCCCAGCACGGAGCGAGCAGGCGTTAACCAAGGTGTAAAGACACTAATAAGAATCAGAACAAGGGCTAACCCACCCCAGAACAAAAGGCGCGAAAAAGCCGAGGGACCTTTAGTAAACAGTGGTTTGATGAGCGGAGCCTCCTGTAAAGATCAACCAGCCAGCAAGCCTGCGGCCGGTTTTACCACTGAATTAACTTGAAAGTAGATCCATGCTACGACTATCCATAAACTCCATTGCACGACCGCCGCCACGGGCAACACAGGTCAACGGGTCATCCGCAATGATGACCGGCAAGCCGGTTTCATCAGCCAAGAGCCGATCAATATCACGCAGCAACGCGCCACCGCCGGTCAGCACAATACCACTTTCAGCGATATCAGAGGCCAGTTCAGGGGGAGACTGCTCCAATGCACTTTTCACAGCCCGTACAATCGATGCCAACGGATCTTGTAAAGCTTCAAGGATTTCATCACTGTTCAATGTAAAGCTGCGCGGCACACCTTCAGCCAGGTTGCGGCCACGAACGTCGATCTCGCGCACTTCACTACCGGCGTAGGCACAGCCGATCTCCTGCTTGATACGCTCAGCTGTCGCATCGCCGATAATACTGCCGTAACTGCGGCGCACATAACTGACAATCGCTTCGTCAAAACGGTCACCACCGATGCGCACAGAATCCGAATACACCACGCCGTTCAAAGAAATGATAGCAATTTCAGTAGTACCGCCACCGATATCAACCACCATTGAGCCGCTGGCCTCTTCAACACGGAGACCGGCGCCAATTGCTGCCGCCATAGGCTCTTCAATCAAACGCACTTCGCGAGCACCCGCGCCAATAGCCGATTCGCGAATCGCACGCTTTTCAACTTCCGTAGATAAACACGGCACACAGACAAGCACTCTTGGGCTCGGTTGAAACCAACTGCTCTCATGCACCTTCTTTATGAAGTGCTGCAGCATTTTTTCCGTAACCTGGAAGTCGGCAATGACACCGTCTTTTAACGGTCGAATAGCCGTAATATTACCCGGTGTTCGTCCCAACATCCTTTTAGCTTCAACGCCCACCGCTTCAACAATTTTCTGGCCGTTATGGTTGCGAATCGCAACCACTGATGGCTCGTCTAATACAATGCCTCTGTCACGCACATAAATCAGCGTGTTCGCAGTACCCAGATCAATAGACAAATCATTCGAGAAGACGCCACGCAGACGTTTAGGGATTAACATAGTAGAGGCAGCACCTTATAAATAACTTTTACGCTGGGATAACAGCCATTACCCAACCTGATTTCATAATTCATGTAATGTTTTGGCGAAAGGAGTTGGCCGAGCACTACGCTATCAATTACGATTCGCATTCCGCCCAGCGTGTACACAAATCGACCGTTTTATGTCAGTGAACTCCCTTTGGAGCTGACAATGATCTTATTCCGCCCGATAAATTGCAGAAGTCTATATACGCCGGGGATTTAGAGCAAGACGCAAATATGGTAACTTAGCGCCCCTATTGCTAATTAGGGCACAATTCAGCCAATTTTTGCTGTTTTCGCCCCGATTTAAATCGAATCACTGCACACTAAGCAAAACTTTGGAGAAACACGTGGATCGTTCCGAGATTCAAAAGTTGGCAGAACTAGCACGCATCCAAGTGGATGACAAAACGCTAGATCATGTAGCCAATAGCATTAACGATGTATTGGCACTGGTAGACCAACTACAGGCCGCCAACACTGACGGTGTCACGCCGATGGCGCATCCACTGGATGCGGTACAGCGATTACGCGCCGATGAAGTAACTGAAACTAATCAACGCGAAGCCTTTCAAGCGATTGCACCAGCAGCAAAAGAAGGCTTATACCTGGTGCCCAAAGTAATCGATTAACGCAGACACTTATAAGCACCCGCACACCCAACCACTATTATTTACACCGTTGCTCAACCAAAAGCAGAATTGCTTCAAGGAAGCCCCCGCAATGCATAAACTTACCATTGCCGAGATTATCGCTGGTCTGACTGAACGCCGCTTCTCCAGCGTCGAAATCACCCAGCATTATCTGGATCGTATTAAGCGTTTAGACAACCGCTACAACAGCTTTGTCACCGTCACTGAAGAAATAGCCCTGGCGCAAGCAAAAGCTGCTGATGCCCAGTTAGCCAAAGGCAACGCACCTGCACTTTGCGGCGTACCCATCGCCCACAAAGATATCTTCTGTACTAACGGTGTGCGCACCAGCTGTGGTTCGAAAATGCTCGACAACTTTGTGCCACCCTACGATGCCACCGTTGTCGAAAACATGAAAAATGACGGTGCCGTCATGCTCGGCAAGGTCAATATGGATGAGTTTGCCATGGGCTCTTCCAACGAAACCAGTTACTACGGACCGGTAAAAAACCCCTGGGACACCAACTGTGTACCCGGTGGTTCATCAGGTGGTTCAGCGGCGGCGGTTGCGGCGCACATTGCACCGGGAGCAACCGCTACCGATACCGGCGGCAGTATTCGCCAACCCGCAAGTCTCTGTGGTTTAACGGGTTTGAAACCCACCTACGGCCGCGTGTCACGCTGGGGCATGATTGCCTTTGCCTCAAGCCTTGACCAGGCTGGTACGCTCACTCGCACGGCGGAAGACAGCGCCATCCTGCTCAACAGCATGGCCAGCTTTGATGCGAAAGATTCAACCTGTATCGACAAAGCGGTTCCAGATTACACCGCCAACCTCAACAACAGTATTGAAGGCATAACGATTGGTGTTCCAAAAGAATATTTCAGTGAGGGGCTCAACACTGAAACAGCAGCACGCGTGGAAGCGGCGATCAAGGAATATGAGCGTTTGGGTGCAAAAGTGAAAAGCATCAGCCTCCCGCATACACATCTAGCCGTGCCCGCTTACTATGTCATTGCGCCTGCCGAATGTTCGGCCAATCTATCCCGTTTCGATGGCGTGCGCTATGGCTACCGTTGCGAAAACCCGGCAGATCTTGCTGATTTGTACAAACGCTCCCGAGCAGAAGGTTTTGGCGAAGAAGTCAAACGCCGTATTCTTGTGGGCACCTATGCTCTATCTGCCGGCTATTACGATGCCTATTACAGCAAAGCACAAAAAGTGCGTCGCCTAATTAAACAGGACTTCGATCAGGCATTTACCGAAGTGGACGTGATTATGGGCCCAACAGCCACCGCGCCCGCATTCCAGTTTGGAGCCAAAGGCAACGACCCCGTCGCCATGTATCTTGAAGATATTTATACCATTCCCACCAACCTCGCCGGACTCCCTGGGTTATCACTGCCCTGCGGTCTTGTAGATGGCAAGCCTGTTGGCCTGCAACTAATTGGCAACCTGTTCGAAGAATCCAAACTTCTGAATATTGCTCATCAGTTCCAGCGTCATACAGATCATCACCAACAATCTGCACCAGGCATCGAATAAGAGGGCATTAACAATGCAATGGGAAACGGTTATCGGCCTGGAAGTGCATGTGCAACTGGCCACCAAATCAAAAATATTCTCCGGTTCAAGCACCGCCTTTGGTGCAGAACCCAACACCCAGGCAAGCG
This sequence comes from Cellvibrionaceae bacterium, assembly GCA_050290265.1. GTDB lineage: Bacteria > Pseudomonadota > Gammaproteobacteria > Pseudomonadales > Cellvibrionaceae > JBNKFV01. The sequence goes on along the minus strand of JBNKHI010000003.1, from coordinate 16,289 downwards.
CGGTTGACTTGGCAATGCCAGGCACGTTACCGGTCGCCAACGAACAGGCTTTTCGCTATGCCATTATGTTCGGTCTGGCTATCGATGCCGAAATCGCGAAGACCTCCGTCTTCGAACGGAAAAATTATTTCTACCCGGATTTACCCAAAGGCTATCAAACCACACAGTTGGACAAGCCCATTGTCGGCCCTGGCCATGTGGATATTCAATTGGCTAATGGCGAACAAAAACGCATACGCATTCACCATGCGCACCTGGAAGAAGATGCAGGAAAGTCACAGCACGACCTGGCTTTCCTTGAAGGTCATGGGATGTCGGGTATCGACTTGAACCGTGCAGGAACCCCGCTGATCGAAATCGTCTCCGAACCTGACATGCGCAGCGCTGAAGAAGCCGTTGCCTTTGCTAAAAAGCTGCACGGTATTGTGACATCACTGGGCATTTGCGATGGTGAAATGTCCCAAGGATCTATGCGCTTCGACGTTAATATTTCTGTGCGCCCAAAAGGTGAAGACAAGCTCGGCACACGCACCGAAACAAAAAACCTGAACTCCTTCCGCTTTATGGAAGAAGCTATCGCCATGGAAGTAGAGCGTCAAATTGACGTAATAGAAGATGGCGGCACTATTATTCAGGAAACGCGCCTGTACAACGGTGACACCAGAACGGCGCGCTCAATGCGCTCTAAAGAAGAAGCCAACGACTATCGTTACTTCCCATGCCCGGATCTTTTGCCCGTTGTTTTCGACGACGACTATATCGACGCCGTGCGCAAAGGTATGCCGGAACTTCCAGAAGAACGCAAAGCAAGATTTATCGACAATTATGGCTTATCAGAATACGACGCCGAAATACTCAGCGAAGAAGC
>JBNKHI010000003.1:0-15411 GCA_050290265.1 Cellvibrionaceae bacterium | reverse complement strand
GCCGCCACCTCGACATTTTTTGAAGCGGTGGTCGAAAACTGTGGCGACGCAAAACTCGCTGCCAACTGGATGATGGGTGACGTTGCGGCACGCTTAAATGCTGAAGAACGCTTTATTCAACACGCCCCTATCAGCGCTACGCAACTTGCCGGCGTTATCACTCGCATCAAAGACGGCACTATTTCCAGTAAAATTGCCAAACAAGTATTTGAAGCATTGTGGAATGGTGAAGGTGAAAGTGCCGATGCGGTTATCGACAGCAAGGGCTTAAAACAGGTTTCAGATACTGGCGCCTTGGAAAAAATGGTCGACGACGTTATCGCCAATAGCCCAAAACAGGTAGAGAACTATCGTACCGCCGATGAAAGTAAGCGGCCTAAAATGCTGGGTTATTTCGTTGGTCAGATAATGAAAGCGTCCAAAGGGCAAGCTAACCCACAGGCGGTCAACGACATTTTGCTCAACAAACTCAATGCGCTGCTATAAACAGCGAATCATCCATATCAAATGATGGGAGTCGCAGTAGACTCCCCTTTTTATTTCAAGAGATTCAACATGGCACTAAAGAAAGATAAACAAAAAGTACTCGGCGAAACATTTGACGATGCACGCATCAAAACCTTTCTGGAATTGGATGCACCACAGGGCGTTGACGCGGATTACCACCTGTTGGAAAAAGCCTACCGAGGTATGAAAGCCGACAACTTCGCAACGTTTGTTCGTTTTTTTAATGAAAGTGGCCGCAACATTAACGCCCCAGGACCGGATGGCAAAACATTCCTGACAGTGGTTAAACAGCATCGCCTTGCTGAAGACTATGTCGATATATTAAGTGCAGCTGGTGCAACTGAATAATTAGCGGTAACAATCCTCGCCAGGAGCGATAACTATGCAGGGAAACTTCTTTACAGGCATAAGCTACGTATTTCGAGGCGCAGCATTACTGTTAAAACCGGGCTTTCGCAAGTTCCTGTTTATTCCCCTGCTTATCAACATCCTGGTATTTTCGGTCGCCACTTATTACCTTATGCATATATTTGGCGACTGGATGGACTGGGCTCTCAACTGGCTACCAGACTGGCAATGGTTGAGATGGCTAACAGGCTTAATCACAACGTTACTCTGGGGATCATTCGCATCATTATTATTGATCATCTACGGCTATAGCTTTAGCACTTTTACGAATCTTATTGCCGCACCCTTCTATGGTTTGCTCGCGGAAAAAGTTCAAGAGCATGTCACAGGAAATAAACTACCACCTGAATCCTTCGGCCATATCATTGCGCGCACACTCGCACGCGAACTTGTCAAACTGTGGTACTTCGTCAGCCGCGGCATCGCTATTTTTTTCATTCTATTTTTAATGTCATTTATCCCGCTTATCAATATTGCAGTGCCGTTTCTAGCGTTGATATGGGGAGCCTGGGCCATGTCACTGCAGTACTGCGACTATCCCGCAGACAACAACAAGCTGCCCTTTTCGTATTTACGCGATCAACTGCACAGCCAGCTGTTTAGCAGTATGGGACTGGGCGGGCTAGTAATGGCGGGATTGGTTGTACCGGTATTGAATATTTTTGTGATGCCTGCTGCAGTTGCGGGAGGAACCCTCTTCTGGCTCGAAGATCTGCGTTTTAAAGGACAATTTGTATTTGATCCCGAACACTTACAAACGCCTAAAAACGTTTCTCACGAATCAAAACCAGCAGAAATAAATGGCCCAGACAACTAAGCATCAAGCAGCACTTTGATGCTAGTCTTCTTCGTCGTCATCACCGATAATTAAATTACGTCCGGCATCTTTGGCACGCTTTAGCAACTCACTGGCCGCATTAACCTGAGCGTCCAGATTGGTATCCAACCTGTTGGTCACACCGCCACTAAACGTAACGTGAATATCCCCATCGTCCATTTTTATCGGCTCTCTTGCAATCCATTCTCGCACGGTACTCAGCAGTGCTATGGCCTTTTCATTATCGAGACCGGGCAGCAAGACATAAAATTCTTCCCCACCGGAACGAGCCAACAAGAAACGTGCAAAGGACTCCTGCAGTTTTGCAGCGACGGACTTTAACACCACATCACCAACTTCATGACCATAGTTATCATTTAACTGCTTGAAATTATCAATATCGATAACCGCAGCAGCCAGCAATGAGCCCTCCTGCTTAGCACGGGCATAATACTTTTCACCCTGCCCATAAAAATAATGCCGATTATAAATGCCAGTCAATGGATCCCTGTTTGCAGCATCGCGAATACTCGCAATTAACTGCAGCGACTCGACGTTGTGCATGATACGGCAGTGAAATTCTTCGTGATTGAAAGGCTTTGCAAGAAAATCATTCGCCCCATTTTTAATAAAACGCGCGGACAAAGAACTGTCACCTTCTGCCGACAAACCGATAATCACTAAGTCTGACTTCTCATACTTATGGCGAAGATTACGCACCAATTCAAAACCGTCCATTTGCGGCATATTGTAGTCAGTGATAAGCAGTTTTATGTCGGGGTTATCCAACAATACCCGAATAGCATCAATACCATTTGTGGCAGTAACGACTGTAAACAAATGCTGACGCAGTAAGCTTGCGATAAATTCGCGGGAAGTTTGAGAATCATCGACCACTAAAATCTTGACCGACTGATTAGTATGCAAGCGGTTAATAAGATTGACAGCATAGCTGTATGAATAGCGTCCCTCTTTCGTAACGTAGTCCACTATCCCTTTCGCGTACAAGGCATCACGCCGCTGCTCATCAAAGCTTCCGGTCAAGACGACGGTCGGTACTTGTTGCTGCAACATGTAATCTACCACCTCTCCATCAGGAGCATCAGGCAAATTCAAATCAACCAGTGCGGCAAACAGGTCATGCTGATATTCAGAATGAAGGTCTTTAGCTGCTTTAAAACTAGTGGCATAGATAGGTTCAAAGTTAAGCTCTGCAGAAGCGACATGCCGAATGACTTTCATCACTAATGGACTATCTTCTACAATCAAGACTTTTTTCATACTCTACCTTTAAAGGTTTATGGCAACGAAGGCTCTTATTATTTGTATTGTAGAACGTTTAGAAACACTTAGATCTTACGGTTACTCAGTCTATAAGAATAACCGTGACTTGAAGAATGGGCTACTCGCCTGATCAGCGGCGACCACCAGAGCGTCCGCGATTGGAAGAATGGCGACTATTATTACCGGATGACCGTGAAGAATCGCGTTTTTCGCGCGGCACATGCACTTTAGGTTCTGGCACTAACAAATGTTCGGGTGGTTGTTCGCACTTCAGTTTTTCGCCCACCATCTCCTGAATAGGCATCAAACGGAAGGCATCATCCTCGCAGGCAAAACTGATCGAAATACCATTTTTACCGGCACGCCCGGTACGACCTATACGGTGCACGTAATCTTCTGGCTCATCAGGCAAGGTGAAATTCACTACATGGCTGATACCATCAATGTGAATGCCTCGGCCCGCCACATCGGTGGCAACCAACACTTTTATCGCGCCAGACTTAAATGCATCCAGAGTTTTGACGCGGCGATTTTGGGCTATTTCACCTGATAATAAACCTGCTTTAAAACCATGCGCTTCTAAGCGCGCATGCAAACGCCGACACTCGTCGCGACGGTTGGCAAAAAGAATCATGCTCTCAACATCATCTTGATGAAGGATATTGTAAAGCATAGTGAACTTTTCATCGGCGGCACCTAAGTAGATGTGCTGCTCCACCATATCCGTTGTCACGGAAGTCGATTCAATTTCTACCGTAACGGCATTCAACATCCATTGTTCTGCAAGATTTAAAACATCCTGGGTAAACGTAGCTGAAAACAGCAACGTTTGACGATGCGTCTTCGGTGGAGCCGCGCGAACAATACGCTTCACTTGAGGAATAAAGCCCATGTCTAACATGCGGTCAGCTTCATCAATCACCAGAAACTCTATCTCATCGAGATGCACATCACGATTGCCACAAAAGTCCAATAAACGACCTGGGGTTGCGACTAGAATATCAACCAAATCATTTTGCAAATGCTTCTGCTGTTTTTCGTAGTCCATACCACCAACCAGTGTGTGCACGGTTAAATCAGTATGTTTAACCAATGCTTTGGCGTCTTCAGCGATTTGAATAACCAGCTCACGAGTGGGAGCAATAATCAGCGCTCGGGCTTCTCCCGCAAAACGTTCGCCTGCAATAGGGTTTTTCAACAGATCACTGATAATCGCAATCAGGAATGCCGCGGTCTTACCGGTGCCCGTTTGCGCTTTGCCCAGCACATCGTTGCCCTTCAATGCAAAAGGTAATGACTGCCCTTGAATCGGCGAGCAATATTCGAATCCCAGATCAGCAATCGCGTGCATAACGCGCGGATCCAAATCTAAATCATGAAAGCGGACTTTTCCCTCCACTTCTGGCACAGGAAACTGGCTAACATCCCACTCTGGCGCTTTAACTTTGGGCGTTGACTGACCGCGCTTGGTATTGCGAGCGCGAGCAGCCTTGTGGCCAGATCGATGATCAGAGTCTTTACCGGTGGAGTGTTGTTTGGCGCTGACAGAAGGGCCCGATTGGGCTTTGCCTTTGGATGCTGAAGCTGCATCTGAAGAAGTGTTTTTTGAAGAAAGTTTTTTTAGAAATTTACCAATCAATGTCAGGCTCCGGCGCCGCTAAAATAAGCGCCAGAGTATAGCACGCTTGTCAAAAAATGTACGACATTGCCCTACTGGCCTGCGCAAACAGGGCAGTCGCTACGCTTTTGCAATTGTAGTTCCCGCCATTGCAGGTACTTAGCGTCCAGTATTAACAGTCTCCCATTCAGGCATTGACCAAACCCCACAATAAGTTTGAGCGCTTCCAATGCCTGCATCGCCCCAATCACCCCCACTACCGGCGCCAATATGCCATTGGCGGCACACGTTAGATCCTCACCATCGTCACAGGTATACAAACATTGATAACAAGGCGTCTGCCTCTGGCGAAAATCAAAAACACTGAGCTGCCCCTCTAAACCAATGGCAGCACCAGAAACCAGCGGCGTTTTAGAAGCGTAACACTGGCTATTTAAGGCCAGGCGTGTTGCCAAATTGTCTGTGCAATCCAACACAAGCGTGGCGCTATCAAGCAAGGTTTGCGCGAGTTCGACATCCCAATACTGGGGATACGTGTGCACCGTTACGTCTGAGTTAAGAGACTGGATACGCTCGGCTGCGGAATCAACTTTGGCGGCCCCAAGCTTGCTGGAACTGTGCGCAATTTGCCGTTGCAGGTTGGACAATTCAACCTGATCATTGTCCACCAACGTCAGCTTGCCAACGCCCGCGGCGGCCAAGTACAGGGCCGCAGGGCAACCCAGCCCCCCGATACCTACCACGACTACATGAGCAGACAACAAGGCCTCTTGGCCAGCAATATCCACGTCCGGCAACATAATCTGGCGACTGTATCGTAACAGTTGATCATCATTCATCATGTAAACGGTCCAGCAATTAACGGCCAGCCAGTTCTCAGCCGACCGGTGTTTTAACCAGCTAAGCTAATTCCAGCAAAATGACCTAAAGTGACTCTCTCATGCCCGGCGAGGTCGCGCACACTTTCTATGTCCGTGAAGCCCGCATCCCGAAAGATGGCCTGTACCGCCTGCGCCTGCTCATAGCCATGCTCTATCGCTATCCAACCACCGGGAACCAGATGCAGTCGCCCCTGTTCGATAATGATTCGAATATCCGCCAGCCCCTGCTCAGAAGCTACTAAGGCCGAGCGCGGTTCAAAACGCACATCGCCTTCATCCAAATGCACATCATTAGCATCAATATACGGCGGGTTACTCACAATCACATCGAATGCCTGCGTGCCCAGTGCTGCATACCAATCGCTGTGCAAAACGTTAACATTGGCAATCTTGTTTGCTAAACGGTTCTCTTCCGCCAAGGCCACCGCTGCCGGCATGACATCGCAGGCTGTCACCTGCCAGCTGGGTCTCTCACTGGCAATAGCCAAGGCCACAGCCCCCGTACCAGTACCCAAATCCATTACCGTGGCCACCGGTTTTTGCAACCGATCCAGCACCAACTCAACCAACAATTCAGTTTCCGGCCTGGGGATTAACGTACTTGCATTCACTTTTAGACGGAGGCTCCAGAAGTCGCGAAAACCGACGATATAAGCGATCGGTTCGCCCGCCTTACGCCGCTCCAGTGCTACACTGAAGGCTTGTTGCTGCGCGCTCGTGAGTTCTTTGTCGGGCCAGGTAAATAAAAAGGTCCGGTCTTTATCGAGTACCCAGGCCAACAGCAATTCAACATCCAGTCGTGGCGAATCACTCACGTCCGCCAGGTCAATAGACTGCTGTATACACGCCTTAATGGTCTGCATAAATTACCACTTCTACCGACGACAAATTAACGACTTAACGCCGCCAATTGATCAGCCTGGTATTCATTCACGAGCGGCCCAACAGCTTCATCCAAAGCACCTTCCATCACCTCATTCAGTTTGTAGAGGGTCAGGTTGATGCGGTGATCGGTAACGCGGCCCTGCGGATAATTATAAGTGCGAATACGCTCGGACCGATCGCCACTACCCACAAGGCTTCGACGCTCATCGGCCAACTCTTGGGCGGCCTTATCTTCGACACCACTTTTTAATTTAGCGGCCAATAACGACATGGCACGCGCACGGTTTTTATGCTGTGAACGCTCGTCCTGGCACTCAACCACAATGCCCGTAGGAATGTGCACGATACGAATCGCTGAGTCTGTTTTGTTAACGTGCTGTCCACCCGCGCCACTTGCGCGAAAGGTATCAATACGCAAATCCGCTTTGTTAATAGCGACCTCTTCTGTCTCATCAGCCTCTGGCATGACGGCCACCGTGCATGCAGACGTGTGAATACGCCCTTGCGATTCGGTTTCCGGCACACGCTGTACGCGATGCGCTCCCGATTCAAATTTCAATTGCGAGTAAACGCCTTGCCCCACAACACGGGTAATCACCTCCTTATAACCACCATGTTCACCATCACTGGCGCTGAGTAATTCAATTTTCCAACCGCGAGTCTCCGCATATTTGGAATACATACGCAGCAGATCGCCGGAGAAAATAGCAGCTTCGTCGCCACCCGTTCCGGCACGAATTTCCAGAAACACATTTTTCTCATCGTTGGGATCTTTCGGCAACAGCAGTTTTTGCAGATCTACTTCTAACGGCTCTATTTTTTCCTGTGCGGATTTCAGCTCCTCTTCCGCCATTTCTCGCATATCGCTGTCGCCGTCTTTCATTAACTGGCGGGCCTCTTCAATATCCGACAATACCGTTCGGTACTGCTCATAGGCTTTAACAACAGGCTCGAGCTCCGCATACTCTTTTGATAATTCGCGGAATTTATTTTGGTTGGCGATAGTACCGGCATCACTGAGCAATGCTGACACTTCTTCATAACGATCAATCAGACCATCTAGTTTTTCTAGAATACTTGCTTTCATAAATAATGGCTTTTTATCAAGGTGAGCGAATATAGCATCCGCATAAATATAAACATGGGGTTAGATTGGCTGGCAACCAACCGATATAGCAGCACGAGCTACGCTAACGAAAAGCGCAGCTGAACCAGGGGAAAATATAATGACGGTGTAAATATGGGACACTCCACATATTAATGGCCCAACTTAGACAATGGTACATCAGTACTTTTAACCGGTGCTGACCCGACTTCCACATCAAACAGCTCTTTAGACCAGTCAATCAACTCAGTCCGCCCATCTGCGCCGGCCTGCCGCAACTGTGTAGTCGGCGTATGCAGCAATTTATTGGTCAGATTCCGCGCTAACTGACTCACTATCTGTTCAGGATTTTTACCGGCCTGCAACGCGCGCAAGGCTTTCTCCAACTCATCGTCTCTAAGCTGCTCGGCCTTGTTGCGATAGGCGCGAATAATTTCCACCGAGTCCAACGCACGCTTTTCGGCCAAATAATTGGCCGCACCCTCGTAAACAATTTCCAAAGCTTTTTCGGCAGCTTCCCGACGACTGCGCTTATTCACTTCAATCACATCACGCAAGTCATCAACGCTGTACAAGTACACGTCGTCCAGCTCACCAACTTCTACCTCAATATCACGGGGGACAGCAATGTCCACCATAAACATAGGCTTATGCTTGCGTCGTTTGAGCGCGGATTCAACGGCCCCCTTGCCTAACAGCGGCAATTGGCTGGCAGTCGACGAAATAACAATGTCAGCTTTATGCAAAAATTCAGGAATATCGGACAGCAAAATGGCGTCAGCATTAAATTGCTCTGCCAACAATTCTGCGCGCTCCAGCGTTCGATTCGCCACAATGATACTTTTTACGCCCTGATCACGGAGGTGGCGGGCAACTAATTCGATGGTTTCACCCGCACCGATTAGCAATGCCGTATCTTTTTTCAGATCAGAAAAAATTTGCCGTGCGAGATTCACCGCAGCGTAGGCCACTGAAATAGGGTTTTCACCAATAGCCGTTTCAGTACGGATACGTTTTGCAATACTGAAAACCTGCTGAAATGCGGAATGTAACTCAGAGCCCACCGTGCCGGCCTCTTTGCCCACCGCAAACGCCGATTTCATCTGCCCCAGGATTTGTGGTTCACCCAAGACCAATGAATCAAGTCCGCTGGCTACTCGCATCATATGGCTGGCGGCTTCATCATCGGTATAACAATAATGGCTCTCTAACAGATCGCCGGCAGCGACTCCGCAATAACGCTCCAACCACGTTAACAACTCATCAGGCGTAACCGCGCCAGTGACATACAATTCCAGACGATTGCAGGTAGATAGAATGGCAATCTCCGAAATTCCGGCCTCATTCACTGCAGATTGCAACGCCGCCTGCATCAATTCGGGTGCGATAGCAACCTGCTCCCGTAGCTCAACGGAAGCCGTAGTATGATTGATACCGAGGGCAACTAACGACATTAACAACCAGCCTGCTTAAAACGCAAAAGCACAATTGTCCGTATCCAGAGGGATGGAGGCAAGTAAAACCCGCAGAGAATGTGCGGCAACATGATTTGAGGGCTGTTTAACACTGATTTTCACAACTGGCGTGTACAATTACTATACTATCTATACGAATATGCCATAACTAACCCGATAGACGTAAGCGTGATAAGCCGCCTTTAATCAGCAAAGGGCTGCGGCAACAAACCAATTAAGCATTGCAAAATCAGCTATTTGGCCCTAGCGTAGCAAGCTTTGCCAAGCGTCGAGAACGCGATCAATACCAATTACTGGGAACCATCCGTGACATTAACATCACTAAACAACTACCGGATGATAGAACGCGCCCAGATCAAAGAGGTGGCCAGCATAACGCTAGTCCACGGAAGCTCGGGCAATTAGCACCCTACACAGTAAGTAGAATATATGTTGTTGAAGAAAAAACTTTATCGAACACCGCTACTCTTAGCCCTATCCGCAAGTATCCTCAGTGCGTGTAGCAATCTACAGCAACCTAAAATCTCCGACACCGACGCGGACTCGCCAACACCAGTCACTGAACCCGAAGAAAAAGTTATCCCAGAGCGTCCGTTTCCAGCCGAAACACTCTACTCCTTGATGGTAGCGGAGCTCGCAGGAAGCCGCTCACGCTTTGACATAGCCCTCGGCAACTACTTACAACAAGCACATCAAACCCGCGATCCAGGGGTCGTAGCACGAGCCACCCGTATTGCCCGGTTTCTTAATGCCCACCAGGCGGCACTGGAAGCCTCTCAACTGTGGACGCAGATCGAGCCAGACAACACAGAAGCGCATTTTATAGCTGCCAGCGAACTGGCCCGCATCGGTCGTTTAATGGAAGCGCTGGATGAAGCAACCCAGTTGATTACCGATACCCAAAATAGCGCAATATTTCAAAATATCGCGGCACGGGCCGCCACTGCCACCGACACACAACGAGAACAACTACTGTTTCGCTACCAGCAACTGCTGAGCGAACACCCCGATCACGACGGGTTAATACTCGGTATTGCATTAATTCAGCAAGAAAACAATCAACTGGATGAAGCACTGGCATTAACAGAACAGCTGCTTAATAAAGACCCCGATCACGTAACCGGCATTATTTTGCGGTCCAAGCTCTTAGAGCAACAGAAAAAACCAGAGCAGGCACTGGACCTGCTGTCGCGAAAACTAAGCGCACACCCCGAAGAAATGCGCCTGCGCTTGCAGTACGCACGCCTGCTGGCCAGTTATGACCTGGATAAAGCCTACGAACAGTTTCAGGTTTTGCACAATCAAAGCCCTCACGACCCCGATATACTGTTCTCGCTAGCACTGATAAGCCACGAGCAACAACGCAATGATGAAGCAAAAGCCTTTTTTGAACAGCTCATCGTCGACGGCGCCCGGACATCCTCCGCACACTATTATCTCGCCCGCATCGCTGAAAGCGAAAACGACTTCAATAGCGCGCTGGAACACTACCTACAAGTAAAACCCGGCCCGGATTTTCTGCCGGCAACCAGCCAAGTGATAGACATCTTAGTCCGCGCCGGCGAATTAGATGCCGCCAACAACCATTTGACGGCGATTCGCCAACGCTTCCCACAGGAGTCTGCACGCCTCTATTTATTGCAGGCTGAAAAACTTGGCAAGTACCAGTATCTTGAAGAAGCCGAGCAAGCTCTCACCGAAGGACTAACGTTTGAGTCGGAAAACAACCAGTTGCTCTACGCCCGAGCAATGATTAACGAGCGCCGCAACTTTATCGATTTACTGGAACTGGATCTGCGCAGCATCCTGCGCTACAACCCCAATCATGTGGACGCGCTGAACGCCCTTGGCTACACACTGGCAGATCGCACCACTCGCTATGACGAAGCGCTCGATTTAATTACCCAGGCCTTGCGTATTAAACCTAATGACCCAGCCATCATGGATAGCATGGGCTGGGTGCAATATCGCCTGGGCAACTACGAAGAAGCCATTCTGCGCCTGCAAGAAGCACTCAAACAACTATCTGACCCAGTGATTGCCAGCCACTTGGCAGAAGTACTGTGGGTGAGTGGTCAGGAGGAAAAAGCCAAAGACATATGGCATGAGGCCGTTAGTCAGGCACCTAATAACCCGGTGATTCAAGAAGCCATCAAGCGACTGGGCGTGCAATTAGAACCGGCCGCCAAGGCTGCGCCCTAAATAATGCAGGTTATGCGCGTTATTTTTTCACGGCGGCTGCAGGGGCTACAGGAACTCCAGAGACTGCAGGGACTACTGTTCTCACTAATAGTAGTGCTTGGACTGGCAGGTTGCAGCACCTCCACCCAGCTACCCAATAAACTGCCCAGCACAGCACCCACCTCGGTAGACAGCATTAGCCAGTGGCAACTGGAAGGCAAACTGGGAGTGCGCTACCAAGGAAAAAACGACAGTGTCTATATGACATGGCAGCGGGATAAAGATGCTTACGCCATAGAACTGACTGGTATGCTGGGCATGGGCGCAACCCAAATCGAGGGCACCCGCCATTACGCTACACTTAAACGACCCGGCGAAGCCCCTGTTACCGAGGCATCGGTCAACCAGTTGGTAGAACGCTACACCGGATGGGCTTTCCCGGTAACCGAATTAAACTACTGGATCAAAGGCCAGCCTGCGCCAGATAGCAGCTACGCTGACCTCAATCTCAGCAGCGAAGGGCAAATACAGAGTTTCCACCAATCAGGCTGGCTAATTCGCTACCTGCGGTACGGAGAAACCGAAGGGCTTACCCTGCCTGAAAAAATAACCGCCACCGGACCAGATACCCAGGTTACCCTCGTGATAAAATCCTGGCACCTAAGCAAAGACAACACCGAATAACTCACACATAAGCAACTTCACGCATGCCAACGCTTACCCTGCCCGCACCCGCCAAGCTTAACCTGTTCCTGCATATTGTCGGCCGCAGAAGCGATGGCTACCACGAATTACAAACACTGTTTCAACTGCTCGATTACGGCGACGAACTCGGCTTTGAGTTACGCCAAGATGGAGAAATTCAGCTACACAGCGACATTCCCAACCTCGCCCCGCGCGACAACCTTGTCTATCGTGCCGCGTTCTCACTGCAACAACACACAGGCTCTGCACTGGGAGCGGATATCACCCTGCTAAAACGTTTGCCCATGGGCGGTGGTATAGGCGGCGGCAGTAGCGATGCTGCGACAACGCTCATTGGTTTAAATCATCTTTGGAATTGCCAGCTTCCAACCACAGAGCTACTGCAAATTGGTGCCACACTAGGTGCGGATATACCCGTTTTCATCCAAGGCCGAACTGCCTGGGCCGAAGGCATTGGTGAACGACTTCAACCTGTTGATTTAGCAGAAAAATGGTTCGTCGTTTTAGCGCCGGACTGCCATGTCAGTACACCCCATATTTTTTCACATAAAGATTTGACAAGAGACACGCCCGTCATTAAAGTAGCGGCCTTCCTAGAGCAGGGCGGCAAAAATGACTGCCAACCTCTGGTTGAAAAACTTTATCCGGCAGTTGCTAACGCACTGAATTGGTTAAAGAATTTCGGACCAGCTCAGATGACAGGAACCGGAGCTTGTGTATTTTGCGCATTCTCCAGTAAGGCCGATGCGGAACATGTTTTTGCACAAAGGCCAAAAGAGTTGAACGGGTTTGTTGCAAAGGGTATTAACCAGCACCCAGCCCACGAAAAACTCCTGAGCGCAAACTCAGCTTAAACTAATAGAAACCACTGGGGTGTAGCCAAGCGGTAAGGCAGCGGGTTTTGATCCCGTCATGCGAAGGTTCGAATCCTTCCACCCCAGCCATATTTAAAGCTTATTAGCCCGTAACAGTACGTGACTGGTAAGTAGTAAGAGGCTCGGGATTAGAACCTGAATTCGCAAGGCGAATTTAGAGAAGGTTCGAAAAGTGCGCAGCACTTTCTGTCACCCTTCCACCCCAGCCATATTTAGAACTTATTGATGAGCAAGTAGCTATCAATAAATGAACGCTCTGCCTTTCCTCGAATCAGTTGTCTCTAGAAATTCAACACAAGAATTCGGTACAGAGCAACATGTATAACGACTTCTTCTGCCCATCCCAGATTATTTTCAATTTGCAAAGACAAGGTACCGACTGTGGCTGACTTAATGGTTTTTACCGGCAATGCCAACCCCGAACTCAGTAAACAAATTGTACAAAAGCTGGGCATTCCGCTGGGCGATGTAACTGTCACTAAATTCTCCGATGGCGAAATCGCTATCGAGCTTAACGAGAACGTTCGCGGTCGCGACGTTTTTGTCGTTCAGTCCACCTGCGCTCCCACTAATGACAACCTCATGGAACTGGTTGTTATGGTAGACGCCTTGCGTCGAGCATCCGCAGGTCGCATTACTGCGGTCGTGCCTTACTTTGGTTACGCTCGCCAGGATCGTCGAGTTCGATCTGCGCGCGTCCCCATTACCGCAAAGGTTGTGGCTGACATGATGGTTGCCGTCGGTATAGACCGCGTGCTAACCGTAGACCTGCACGCAGAGCAAATCCAAGGCTTCTTTGATGTACCCGTAGACAACGTTTATGGCTCACCGGTTTTACTGAACGACATCGAAAAACAAGGCTTTGAAGACCTGATCGTTGTATCGCCAGACATTGGCGGTGTTGTACGCGCCCGTGCTGTTGCCAAACAACTAGGCATTGACCTTGCGATTATTGATAAACGTCGCCCTGCTGCCAACGTAGCCGAAGTCATGAATTTGATTGGGGACGTGAAAGACCGCACCTGTATTCTAGTTGACGACATGGTCGACACTGCAGGCACGCTTTGCGGTGCCGCCAAAGCACTGAAGTCCTTTGGCGCCAAGAAAGTTGTTGCCTACTGTACGCACCCGGTGCTTTCCGGCAAAGCCATCACCAATATAGACGGCTCTGAATTAGATGAACTGGTAGTGACTGACTCTATACCGCTGCGCCAAAATGCCAAAGACTGTGGTCGCATCCGCGTATTAACACTGTCCGATATGCTGGCAGAAGCCGTACGTCGCTTAAGTAACGAAGAATCCCTAAGTGCAATGTTCCGCGAATAAATCGGTTTAACGACCAGTTATTGCGAACACTGCGCTCAACTTAACCACCCGCAATCTGTTTTGCGGGTTTTTACTAACCATAATGACCTGGTCGCGAGGGCATTATGAAAAATGAGGACAATCACATGTCTGAAGCATATGTATTAAACGCGGAAGTCCGTGAGGATGCAGGGAAAGGTGCGAGCCGCCGCCTGCGTCGTCTGGAAAACAAAGTACCTGGTATCGTTTACGGTGGCGACAAAGCCCCTCTGAACATCACCATTCCTCACAAAGATCTGATCAAGCAACTGGAAAACGAAGCGTTCTACTCGCACATTGTTACCCTGAACATTGGTGGCAAAAGCGAAGACGTCATTCTGAAAGATTTGCAGCGTCACCCAGCTAAGCCATTGGTTATGCATGCTGACTTTTTGCGTGTTTCTAAGACACACAAACTGCAAACCAAAGTACCATTGCACTTCTTGAACGACGAGACTGCAATTGGCGTTAAGAAGCAAGGTGGTCTGGTATCTCACACCATGACTGAGCTGGAAATCTCTTGTTTGCCAGCAGATCTGCCTGAGTACATCGAAGTGGACCTGGCCGATGTTGAACTTGGCCAAACCGTACACATCTCAGATATCAAACTGCCAAAAGGCGTTGAATCTGTTGCGCTGTCTCACGGTGAAGACCACGACCTTCCAATTGCGAACATCCACAAGCCGAAAGGCCAAGCAGCTGACGAAGAAGCGTCTGATGAAGGCGAAGAAGCAGCTAGCGAAGACTAAGTTTTCGCAGCTTGCGTTTAGCAGCAAAAGGCTGAGAGTGGCAACACTTTCAGCCTTTTTTGTTTTACCCTACAACCTAAATCCTAAGCCATTATAAATTTCTTATGAACGAACCCGTGCAGCTGCTTGTAGGCCTCGGTAATCCCGGCGCCCAATATCACCAAACCCGACACAACGCCGGTGCCGATTTTGTGACTGAAGTCGCCCGCCAATACGGCGCCAATCTGGTACCCGAAAGTAAATTTTTTGGCCTCACCGCACGCATTCTGGTGAACAACAAAGATCTGCGCCTGTTGATTCCCACTACATTTATGAACCGTAGCGGGCAAGCCATTGGCGCCATGGCAAACTTTTTTAAGATTGCACCAGAAAACATCTTGGTTGCTCACGACGAGCTCGACCTCGAACCCGGCACCGCCCGCCTCAAACTGGGCGGCGGTCACGGTGGCCACAACGGGCTGCGGGACATCATCTCCGCGCTGGGCAACAATCGCGACTTTATGCGCCTGCGACTCGGCATTGGCCATCCGGGCAACGCCCGCGAAGTGGTCAAGTTTGTGCTGCAGCGCGCCCCCAG
>JBNKHI010000002.1:0-176143 GCA_050290265.1 Cellvibrionaceae bacterium | reverse complement strand
ATTGCACTTAAAAGCCTGGAAAGTGAAGGCCGTGTAGTACGTAATCCGCAGCAGGTTTTCTGCTCTATGGACCATATTGTGGATACCTTGCCGGGGCGTGGTGACGAAACCTTGATGCCCGGTGGTAAAAATTTTATTCAGGCAACCCGTGCATCTTGCCAGGCTGCCGGCATTACCTTGTTTGATATCAACGACCCTGATCAGGGCATTGTTCATGTGGTTTCTCCAGAGCAAGGGATTGTACAGCCGGGTTTAACTTTGATTTGTCCGGACAGTCACACCTGTTCGCAAGGTGCATTGGGTGCGCTGGCCTGGGGGATTGGTTCCAGTGAAGCCGAGCACGCCTTGGCGACGAAAACGTTGCGCGTGACGCGTCCCAAAACCATGCGTGTGAATTTTGATGGCAAGCTGCCACTGGGTGTGACCGCAAAAGATATGATCCTGCATCTGATCGGAGAGTATTCTGCTGCCGGTGGTTCGGGGTATGTGATTGAGTTCGCCGGTGAAGCTGTTCGTGCATTGGGGGTGGAAGCGCGCCTGACACTTTGCAATATGGCAGTGGAGTTTTCGGCCTTTACCGGACTGATAGCGGTTGATGAAAAAACTATTGATTATCTGAAAGGCCGACCTTACGCGCCAAGTGGCGCCAACTGGGATAAGGCAGTGGCGTACTGGCGCACACTGCACAGTGATCCCGGTGCAGTCTTCGACAAAGAGATAACGGTGAATTGTGCCGATATTGCGCCAACGGTCACTTGGGGTACCAGCCCGCAACATGCGTGTGCTGTTACTGCTAACGTGCCCGAGCCGGAGGCGATGAGTGATAGCAACGGGGTGGAAGCTGCTCAGCGCGCACTGAATTATATGGACGTGACCCCGGGGCAGGCGTTGGCTGGTATGGCGATTGACGGTGCATTTATCGGTTCCTGTACCAATGGCCGTTTGAGCGATTTGCGCGCGGCAGCCAATGTGTTACGTGGTCGCAAAGTAGCCAAAGGTGTTCGTGCCATTTGCGTGCCCGGTTCAACCCGCGTGAAAAAAGCTGCAGAAGCTGAAGGTCTGGATAAGGTTTTTATTGAGGCGGGTTTCGAGTGGCGGGAGTCTGGTTGTTCCATGTGTTTTTATGCCGGTGGCGAAAGCTTTGGTTATCGCCAGCGGGTGATTACCAGTACCAATCGCAATTTTGAAAGCCGTCAGGGGCCAGAAGTACGTTCACACCTTGCGAGTCCAATGACTGTTGCTGCATCAGCCATTGCTGGGCACATCGCCGATGCAAGGGAGTACATGCAATGAAAAAATTTACCGTTCATAAAGGTGTCGCGGCACCTATCGTCCGTTTGAATATTGATACCGATGCGATTATTCCTTCACGGGAAATGAAGCTGGTGTCTAAAGATGGTCTCGGCGAAGGGTTGTTTGCCGGTTGGCGCTATACCTTACCGGGCAGCCGTGAGCCAAACCCTGAGTTTGTGTTGAATAAACCGCAATATCAGGACGCGTCTATTTTGTTGTCTGGCGCAAACTTTGGTTGTGGTTCGTCTCGTGAGCATGCGGTGTGGGCACTGAAAGAGTTTGGGTTTCGGGTAATTATTGCGGTGAGTTTCGGCGCAATTTTTTACGGTAACTGCGTGCGTAATGGCATTTTACCGATTGTCTTGTCTGAATACGCGATCGCGAAACTGGCTGAATTTATTGAGGAAGATCCGCAGGTGAACCAGATTACCGTTGATCTGGAAAACCAGTTTGTGGCGATCTCGGACGACGAGCACTTTGCGTTTGATATTGAGCCGTCACTGCGGGAAATGTTGATGGAAGGCTTGGACTTTATTGCGGTGACCTTAAAGCATGATGATGAAATTCAAGCGTTTGAGCGTGAGTATCAAGCGCGGCGGCCCTGGGTGGTGTAAAACGTTGCCGCTTGTTTAGGCCAGTTGAATCGCCGGAATAATCCTTGGCCAGCATAGCCCCTGGCCACTAAAACCCTTGATTGTTTTGTGCAGAATCAGGGGGTATTTTTTTATTAAAGGCATAAAAAAACTGCCTGCCAGTAGACGAAATGGCAGACAGTTAAAACTTTTTCGCAATCGTCAAGCGGCCTTGCTTAAGCGTATTCAAAACCTTTGGGTAGGCCCGCATCTGGTGTAAACCCATAGAGTTCTACATCCGGTAAGGCTGCTGCAACAACGGCTCTGGCTTTTAACAGTGCGTCAAAGTTGATGCCGGTTTTCAAACCCATCGCTTCCAGCATAAACACCAGGTCTTCGGTCACAATATTGCCACTGGCACCGGGTGCAAAAGGACAACCACCAATGCCGCCCATGGATGAATCAACGGTTGTCAGGCCAACATCAATCGCCGCTAACGCATTGGCCAAACCCTGGCCGCGGGTATTGTGCAGGTGAATACCGTTGAGGTTTTCACGGCCAACCGCGGTCCAGATTTTTTGGGTGAGACGTTTAACTTGTACTGGGTTTGCATAACCGGTGGTGTCGGACAGTCCGACTTCGTCACAGCCTGCTTGCATCAGGTCTTCGGCAATTTTGACCACTTGGTCGTCTGTGATTTTGCCTTCGAGGGTGCAGCCAAACGCGGTCGACAGGCCGCCTTCCAGAGTCGGGCGCTGGTCAGCTGGTAGTGTTTTGATCAGTGCGGCAATTTTACGGACTTCATCAAGCATTTGTGCGTGGGTGCGATTTACATTGCGCAGGCTGTGCGTTTCGCTCACCGACAGCGGAATGGTGATCTTGTGGGCACCGGCTTTGATGGCATTTTCGGCACCCCGTAAATTGGGGACCAATACGGCAACGTCCAGGCCTTTGATGGTTCGCGCATGGGCAACCAGTTCAGCGGTATCTGCCAGCTGCGGCAGGGTTTTGGCGGGCACAAAGGAGCCGACTTCAATTTCTTTCAGACCGGCCTCCGCAAGCATGTCGATCCATGCCTTTTTGGCCTCTGTGGCCATGATTTGCGGAATGCTTTGCAGGCCGTCACGTGGGCCTACTTCGCTAATCATAATATCGATAGCTGCCATTCGGGGCTCCTTTTTATCTGTCTGCAGGGGGTTGGCGTGCCGGTGCAAGCCTTTCATTTTAAGATATAATGTTATAATATTATACCATAGTCAAGGTGGGAGCGGCCCCCTTGTGGGTGCGATTCAGGTCCTCAGGTAGAGGTGCATCTGGATTTATCAATGTGTAGGCAGAGGTTGCCAGTGAACGGGCGAATTAAAATGATGGAAAACGAAGTGGGCTTGCCTTTGGAAGGCATTAAGGTTGTTGAATTTACCCATATGGTGATGGGGCCTGCGACAGGCGTAATTCTGGGTGATCTGGGCGCTACCGTTATCAAAGTTGAACCGCCGGGTGGCGACAAGACGCGACGTCTGAAAGGTTCGGGCGCCGGCTACTTCCCTATGTACAATCGCAACAAGCAGAGCGTTTGTATCGATATGAAAACGCCGGAAGGTTTGCAGATTGCGCGGGATCTTGCAGTGAGTGCTGATGTCGTGATCGAAAACTTTCGTCCTGGTGCCATGGATAAACTGGGACTGGGCTATCAGGCGTTGTCAGAGTTAAACCCGCAGCTGATTTATTGTTCATTGAAAGGCTTTTTGGGTGGCCCTTACGAAAAGCGCACAGCATTGGACGAAGTCACGCAAATGATGGGTGGTTTGGCGTATATGACAGGTTTGCCGGATCGGCCAATGCGTGCAGGTTCGTCGGTGATTGATATTACCGGTGGAATGTTTGGTGTTATTGGTATTTTGGCTGGCTTGGAAGAGCGCCACCGAACCGGAAAAGGCAAGCGTGTTACCAGCTCATTGTATGAAACAACCGCATTCATGGTGGGTCAGCATATGGCGCAGCAGGTTGTGTTAGGTGCGCCGGCACAACCGATGTCGGTGCGTCAGTCTGCCTGGGCAATCTACGATATATTCAAATGTGCTAATGACGAGCAGTTGTTTATTGGTGTGGTCAGTGATGTGCAATGGCGCAGCTTTTGTGAAGCGTTTGGCCTTACCGAGTTTGCACAAGACACCGCACTGGAAAGCAATGCTGGCCGCGTGGAACATCGCGCCCGTATTCACGATGTGCTGAATGCCATGTTTGCAACAATGGACAAAGACGCATTAACGGAAAAATTAGAAGCCATTGGTTTGCCCTTTGCCCCGATTAACAAACCGTCAGACTTGTTCGACGATCCGCATTTGAATGCGGGCGGCCTGCTGGACGTGACTTTTGCCAATGGCGAGCAATCCAAATTACCGGCGTTACCGATTGAAATGGATGAAAAGCGTTTAGGTATTCGTTACGACATTCCACGAGAAGGCGAAAACTATCGCGCTGTGTTAACGGCAATGGGTTATCAGGATGCTGATATCGATCGCTTGGTTGCCGAGGGTGTGATTCAGTCGGCCTAGCGGTGTTTGTCTGGAGAGCAGTCTTTAGTTTTTTTGATGGCATTTTATCAATCACTATTCAGACCGCTGCGGCCCCATCAGCATGATTACGCTTCACCATTTAACTCCAGGGTTGTGACACTGTTATGAGCGAAAATACCCAGGTGCGTCTGGCACGTGTACCAACCGGGAAGCCGGTACCCGACGACTTTTTACTCTCTACTTCGCCCTTGCCTGTGCTGACCGAAGGCCAGGTACTTTGCCAAACGATTTATTTGTCGTTAGACCCTTACATGCGCGGCCAGATTTCCGGGCGACATATGTCGGGTGCGCTGGCGGTGGGTGATGTGATGCGAGGTGAAACCATCAGTACTGTCGTGGCCTCAAAAAGCAGTAGTTTTATGCCCGGCGATGTGGTGCGCTGTCAGGGCGGCTGGCAGGAATTTTCGGTACACACGCCGACCGAGCTGAGCCCGGTTGCGCCAGATCTGCAGCCTTTGTCATATGCACTTTCTGCGCTGGGTATGCCGGGCTTAACGGCTTACGCTGGTCTTATTTGGCAAGCCAACCCAAAACCCGGCGATGTTGTGGTGGTGCCGGCAGCGATTGGTGGCGTTGGTGCCATGGTGGGACAGCTGGCCAAATTGCGCGGCTGCACAGTCATTGGTATTTCCAGTAGCGAAGAAAAGTGCCGGTACGCAGTTGAGACGTTGAATTATGACGCCTGTATTAATCGCATCAGTGATGATGTTGAGGCGCGTATCAAAGCTTTAGCACCCAGCGGCATCGATATTTATTTTGATTTAGTGGGCGGTGAATTACTGCACATTGCGTCGCGCAATCTTGCGGTGGGTGCGCGTGTTATTTTGTGTGGTCTCATGGCTGAATATAACGGCGAACCCGCTATGCCGGGGCCGCCTCCTGCGCTTTGGATTTTAGCGCGCGCTACGGTTTATGGTTTAGTGGTTTACGATTTTGAGTCGCGCAGGGATGAATTTGTAGCTGCCTGCCTGCCGGATATCAACGCTGGCAAGATTGTGATGCGCGAAGATATTGCGGAAGGACTTGCTGCGGCACCAGAGGCATTTTGCAAATTAATGCGCGGTGACAATGTTGGCAAGTCACTGGTGTCTGTTGCCGCTTATTAATTAGGCGCCGGTGCTCGGCTTTTCCCTCTTTCCCGCTTAAGTGTGGTGCCGTTAGCGCCCTGCAATTTCCTCCTGTTCAGACTGCTGTTGCGGGCTGCCTGTGGCACCAATTTCTTGCGATTCAGCAAGGCTTCAATTAAGATATATTGTTATAGCATTAATATTATTATGTCTGTGTCTGCACTTGCTGAGTGGCCGAGTGTGGATGCCTGTCCCTATGTTGATCAAAAACGGTACCGGGTATGAAGCGGGTTGAGTTTATTACGGCAAAGAAAATTATCTGTGATGTGGGTGCGGTGAAAGCCATTGCCGATCACTGTCACGATTTACATATTCGCAAACCGATGCTGCTTACCGATCCCGGTATTCTTAAGGCCGGAATCGCACATCCAGCGATTGAGCTGCTAAAAAATGCCGGTTTGGAGCCTTTTGTTTACAGCGATATTGAAGCAGACCCGCCGGAGCATTTGGTGTTAGCAGCGGTGGCTGCAGCGACAGAGCAACAGGTTGATGGCGTTATTGGTTTGGGTGGCGGCAGCAGTATGGACGTCGCCAAACTGGTGGCGGTATTGGTGGGCTCAGAACAACCGTTGTCTACCATGTACGGTATTGGCAATGTTAAGGGTTCGCGCCTGCCATTGCTGCTGCTACCCACCACTGCCGGTACCGGTTCTGAAGTGACGCCCACGTCGATTATTACCACCGGTGCGACCACCAAGGCCGGTGTTATTGCGCCACAACTATTACCTGATATCGCCATTCTTGATGCGGAGTTAACGGTGGGCTTGCCCGCGCATGTCACGGCAGCAACAGGTATCGATGCTATGGTTCACGCCATTGAAGCGTTTACCAGTAAGCATAAAAAGAACATTTATTCTGACTTGTTAGCGCGTGAAGCACTCACGCTGATGGCGGGTAATCTACGCGAAGCAGTCGCTAATCCCACTAACCTGGAGGCGCGTTCCAAGATGCTACTGGGTGCCATGATGGCGGGGCAGGCATTTGCCAATGCGCCGGTGGCTGCGGTTCACGCGCTGGCTTACCCACTGGGTGGTAACTATCACATCCCTCACGGCCTGAGTAATTCGCTGGTGTTGCCCAGTGTGCTGCGCTTTAACGCGCAGGGTTCAAGTGGTCAAAGTGCCCAGCGTTTATATGCCGAATTATTGCCGTGTGTGATGAACGGTTACGCCATGCCGTCGGCCAGTGCGAGTCTGAACGCAGGCAAGGATCCGTGTGCGGTATTTATCGATTATATGGAAGAGCTTATTGCCGATTTAAAACTGCCAACCAGATTGCGTGAGTTAACTGTACCGGAACACGAGTTGGGCATGCTTGCCGACGAGGCCATGTTGCAACAACGGTTGCTGGTGAATAATCCGCGCGAAGTGACACGCGATGATGCCTTTGCAATCTATAAAGAAATTTTTTAAGCCGAGCGGGATCGCCATTTTTTCTGGCTTATAGCTCAACACTAACACGAATGTAATTAGGAACTTTTTATGGCAAGCCCAATATTGCGTGAAAAATTAGCTCGCGGTGAATTTGTTTTAGCGCCCGGTATTCAAGACATGATTACCGCGGTAGTCGCCAACAAGGTCGGCATTGATATTGTTTATGCCTCTGGTTATTGGTTAACCGCATCGGCTTATGGTCTGCCGGATGCGGGTATTGCTACGTTTACGCAAATGCTGGATCGCGTTGCCACACTGGTAAAAACCAGCAATGGGGCAGTGATGGCCGATGCTGATACTGGTTTTGGTGGCTTGTTAAATGTGCATCACACGGTGCGGGGTTACGAAGAAGCAGGCGTGACGGCGATTCAAATGGAAGACCAGGAGTTTCCAAAAAAATGTGGTCACACACCATTTCGTCGTGTGATTCCTGCGGGTGATATGGCTGAAAAAATTCGCGTTGCCGTGGATGCCCGTAAAGACGAGAACATGCTGATTATTGCGCGCACTGATGCTCGCCAGTCTGAAGGTTTGGATGCTGCTATTGCACGTGCAAACGAATACCGTAAAGCGGGTGCTGATATTTTATTTATTGAAGCGCTGCATTCTGACGAAGAAATGAAAATTGCTTGCGACCGTGTTGATGGACCGATGATGGCAAATATGTCGAACGGCGGTTCAACGCCGATGCGTACGGCAACAGAAATGCAGGCGCTGGGTTATGCGTTGGCGATTGCACCGGCACTGACTAGTGTTGCTGCAGCCAAGGCTGCGGAAACCGCATTGCTGGAAATGCTTGCACAAGGTGGCAATCCAGAGCCAGCCGGCGTACCCATTTTTAACTTTAAAGAATTCTGCAGTTTGATTGGGTTTGAAGAAGTGTGGGAATTTGAAAAAAAATGGGGCAAGGCTGAGTAAGTTTAGGTTGGCTTGCTGATGTGCATGTATTGTTTTACGTGCTTATCTCTCGGTATATAGCAGGCATATAATCAGCGTATAAATTGCTTAGACATAAAAAACCGGAGGTTCTACCTCCGGTTTTTTATGCTGCAACGCTCGTGTTAATTACAGCAGATAACTTACTGTGTTCTCAGGCTTTTTGTTGCAGGTCAAACGCTGTCAGAATATCGCTTGCGGTTGCACTCCAGACACCGTCTTGGTTGGTGACGTATTCCAAAACCTGTTCCAGCTTGGCAATGCGGTGCGGTTGGCCCAGCAGCCAGGGGTGAATGTTGAGCGCTAATATTCGGCCACCTTGCTCATTGGCTTCGTTCAACAACAAATCACAAGCGTCGATAATCTGTTCTACATAAGACTGCTCACTGTGCAGGTTGTTAACCAGAATAAAGCGGTCTTCCAACTCGTTCGACAATGGCATTGCCGTCAATGGCCCATTGGCGGTTTTAAACGCGTAGGGCATATCGTCATTCACCCAATCGCAAAAATAGTTTACGCCGTGCGCCGCTAACAGCTCCGGTGTATTTTCACTTTCGTTGCGAGCCGGGCTAAGCCAGCCCGTTACGGCCTGGCCACTTAGGTCGCGCAAGGTGTCCAGCGCACGCTTAATCAGCTCTGCTTCTTCATTTTTGTCCTGGCCGCCGTAATGCAACGCATCCATGTGGTAACCATGACAAATAATTTCATCGCCACGCTCCACAATTTTGTCGAACAAATAAGGGGCTCGTTCAGCCAGTTTAGAACTAAACGCAAACGTGGGTTTTACGTTGTATTGATCAAACGCTTTTAGAAAACGATAAATACCCACACGGTTGCCATAGTCGCGCAGTGAGAAGTGGCGCAGGTCTGGGTATGGCATCGTCATGCCGCCGGGCACCGCAAACGGTTTGCCTTGCTGGTTGAGGGGGAAAAATTGCATGCCGACGTTAATCCATAGCGCCAGCTTTTTACCGTTGGGCCACTGTACGGCGGGTCGGTCTGTCAACATGCTCCAATCGTAACGCTCATGGTCCATGCCATAACTGCGTTCAGGGTAGGTCAGGTGTGCTTTATCCAGTGCCATGGTTATGCGCTCCTTACCGCTTTGTTACTGATGTCTTGAGTTACTTCATCGTAGTAGTTATCGCGGAAAAACTCGGCGATCTCGCGGCCGGTTGTTACCCAAACGTCACTGTGTCCGGTGATATATTCCAGTGCTTCTTCAAACGCTTTCATTCGGTGCGGGCAGCTCACTTGATAGTTATGGGTGGGTATACACATGATGGTGCCGGACTCTTCGCCTTCCTGATACAGTCGGTCAAAATTGTCCTTGAGCATTTGGCCGTAACGGCGTGGTTCTACTTTGTTCACTACGTAGGCGATGGTGTCGTTCATTTCCAGTGAATAAGGAATCGACACGAAGCGTTTGCCGCTGCGTAGGTGAATAGGTGTCGGCTGGTCGTCATGGAACAGGTCACAGGTATAAAAACCGGCATCGTCCCCAAACATGTCGCTGCCCACTTCAGCAAACAAATCCAGCGTCAATTCCGAATGGCTTAGTGCCGGTGCCAGGTAGCCGGCACATTTTTGTCCGGTGTGTTTGTAAATGGTGTCGATGGAGTCGCGAATCATTTCGCGCTCCTGTTCTTCACTCATGCCGTAGGTATAGCGCGTGTTGTAAATCCCGTGGCTGAAAAATTCCCAATTGCGTTCTTTGCACAGTTCGATAATTTCCGGGTGATGATCACACAGTGCCGTCGACAGTGAGATGGAACCGCGAATACCGTATTTATCCAGCAACTTCATTTGGCGCATATGGCCAACGCGATTGCCGTAGTCGCGAATACTGTAGCCTTGGGTTGCGGGGTAGGGTTGCGGCCATGCCTTGCGAAATGGATTGGCGGGCGGGTTGAGTTCATAAAATTCAATATTGGGTGCAACCCAAAACGCCATTTTCGCACCATTGGGCCAGCGAATTTTAGGACGGTTCTCATAGGGCCAATAATCGTAAAACCCTGGATCTTCTTTCATTGATATTCCCCTTGTTGGGCGCAACACCCACTCAGCACATAAAGGCTCAATAATGGTAATAACAGTACTTAAGACTGTTGGCTTTCCAGCCAGTCAAAGACTTCCTGAACATTCAGAACGTCTGCATATTTCAGGGCCAGATCGGTCAGGTTCGCGTAGTGGTAGCTTTCGTGTTTGTCGGCTACACATTCCTCCGGCACGATAGTGCGGTAGCCGCGCGACAGACTTTCTACGGCGGTAGCGCGAATGCAGCCAGAAGTAGACCCGCCGGTGACAATCACGGTATCTACCTGATGCCAGACCAGCAGTGACTGTAATTGCGTTTCAAAAAATGCCGAGGGCATTTTCTTCAGATAAATGACATCTTTGACCTTGTCGATTTCCAAGCGGTCATCGAATTCGCTGCGCTCAGAATCGAATTTAATATTTTGTAGCGAATCTGGCGTGTCAGTGCGCGTGCCCCAAATGCCGGCGTCTTCGCCGCTGTCCATATAGGCAACGTGAGTCCAGACCACTGGCCAGCCCAACGCACGAAACTTTTTGGCTAACTCGTTGGTGTATTCCAATTGGCGTGGGTCTGTTTCGTAAGCAGTTTTGAATAGGTCGGTACGGGTATACGCTTTTTGCGGGTCGATGTTTACCAGCACGGCCTTCTTGCCAAAACCAAAGCGCGCGCGGCTTGGGTTGGCTTTAACGTCCATGTAGATCTGCTTGGCTGTCTTGTCTGTGGTTTCCATCGTGAGCCTCCAGTAGGGGGTGAAAAGGAAAATATGAGCGTGCTAATGACGGATTTACGCTTATTTAAAATAATGATATAGCAATATATCAAAAGGTGCTGAAAAGGGAAAGCTGTCTGCTAATAAGGCGCAAACCATAAGGGAAGCAGCATCTGAGCTCAATTAAGTGCAGTGGCGACAGTAATAGTCATGACAGTCGTTTGGAATTATGCCAGATTTGATCGCTATCCCAATGCTTGCATCGCTAGTTTTACTGCGACGTCGCATACTGCTATGCGTTATTGTCTAGCCGCTATGCTGAGCTGCGGCAAGTGCAGGCTTACTTTCCTGTATTACCTTTCACAGAGTAAAGCGTCCTTCTTCATCTATACTTGTTGCTTATGGGCAGATATGCCTTCTTTGCAGTGGTGCCGTCTGGTGTACATCACGGAGTGTGTTACCGGTAGTTTTAACGTAGTTGCAACCCTTAAGGGGCGTTCGATGCTTGAATTACGTACAGGAAATACCCTCTCTTGCGACTCTGCGGAAGCGGTCTCTTTATACCAGAACGCTGTCGATCTGATTTTAGGTTCTGAGTCTGGCGCGGCGGATGCTCTCGATAAAGCCCTTGAATTGGATGGCAACTTTGCCTTGGCCGCAGCTGCCCGATTTTGTGTGGCGAAAGATAGCGGTGAACCGAACGCGGATATTTTCAAAAGGCTTGCTGTTGACACTGCAGCTGACGCTACACGTTGGGAACAAGAGCATGTGGGTATGCTTGTCGGGTTACTGGATAGTCCCATAGCGAACCGCGACAAAGGCTTGGCTTATATAAAATCTTCGCCTGCAGATTTGCTAGTAGTGTCGCAGTTGGCTGGCAGTATGTTTTTCTACGATGGCCCGAAAAAGTTGGTAACCGTTCTGGACGTATTTGAATCTGTTCAGCCTGCCTTAAAGAATGACTGGGCATTACTCGCACGCCTGGGTTTTGCCGCGAGTGAAGCGGGGCAGCGCAAACGTGGTCGAGAATTGTTAGAGCAGGCCCTGGAGATTCGTCCGCAAGCACTGTATTCCATTCATGGCTTGGCACATGTGCTTCACGATGACGGTGCTGCGCAGGAATCGGCAAACCTGCTCAAAAGCTGGCTGACAAACTACGAGGCCGGTGCGCGCAATGGGCAAATGTACGGCCACGTGCAGTGGCACCTGGCATTGTCGGAATGGCAGCTGGGTGAACGGGACTCTGCAGTAAAACGTTATCAGGATTTTTGCGCACCGGAGACAACCACCTGCGGCCCTGTGCTGACACTGGCAGATTGTGGTGGCTTTCTGTTACGAGACTATTTACACACGAAGCAGGCGGCGCCTTTAAGTCCTGCGGTGATTAAACATATTGATAGTGTTTGGGGCATGTTGGGCCACCCATTTATCGCGCTTCATGTAGCTGGACTTTATGCATCAGCCGGTGATGAGGCAGGATTAAAACGGTGTGAAGATGCTTTGTTAGCAAAAGATGTCAGCCCAAATCGCGACATGTCTCTGACTCTAGTGTCAGCATTAACGGATTTGGTGGTGGGAAATTATGGGGGTGTCTTAGATACCCTCGCTAACGTGACTCCCAGTGCGCGCATTGGTATCGGTGGTAGTAACGTAGAACGAATTTTGGTGGATTTGGTTGAGGCGGCATGTTAAAAAACGGCATTAAGTTGGTGAGGTAATCGTTAGTGGGTGATGGTTAAAACGTGTAACCGTTATCGATAAAGCTTTGCCAATATTAATGATGCCAGTGTCAACGATATGTTGAGCTGGCATGTTGCCGTAAGCAGGTTCGACAAACTGAGCAGGTTAGCTCTCAAATTATAAAAGGAAAAATCATGAAAGCAGTGATGTTAGCAACCGCAATTACCGTATTAGTATTATCTGGCTGTGCTTCTGTCCCAATGGAAAGCTCCGTCCAATCCGATGAAGCAAAACAATTTAATCCGCCAGCTGATGATATGGCTGGCTTGTATATATACCGCTCGGGTAGTTTTGGCGGCGCGTTGAAGAAGGATGTCTGGGTTGATGGAAAATGTATTGGAGAAACGGCACCCAATATTTTCTTTTATGAATCTGTAAAAGGGGGTGAAGAACATAAAGTTTCGACGGAATCTGAGTTCTCACCTAATGATTTGTTAGTTAGTACTGAGGGCGGTAAAAATTATTTTGTACGTCAGTACATAAAGCTGGGTGTGTTTGTCGGTGGTGCTGGAGTTGAGTTGGTCGATGAAGAGAAAGGCAAAACCGATATCAGTAAATTAAAAATGGCCAAGGCGGGGTCGTGCAGTCGATAAATATTGCAGGTTGTAGCCGTTATCATTAACGCTAATAGCCAGGTCTTGCTGTGTGGGCTTGGCTTTTTAGTGGGTTAACTACACTCGTTTTCTCTAGCTCAAGACCTTAACTGGCGCTCTTTAAGTGCTTTGTAGAATTTTGTTACCAAGAAACGTCAAAATAATTAGGTAAGCGAAACTTTACTTGTGAGCATGAATCCATGTGTTCCATGGCTAATGTATATTGCTGCGGCCCGAATTTAATTAAAAAAAGGAAATGCTTATGAAGATAAAACGGTTTGTAACGGCTGCGAGTGTTCTAGTTCTTGCCAATGCAGTAATAGCGAAAGAGCCTGCACCTGATGGCCATCATAAAGCGGTTGCTGATATTGTTGTTCAGCATCAGCGCGAGTTGCTGGAAAAAAATACTGCTGATCAAGGCTTTGGGCCGCAATCTCCACGTGATATTGATAAGCATAAAGGTACTAATGAAAGAGCGTTTGCGACTGCGCCAGCCTACACTGACATGAACCTTTGCAATATTCACTTTCACAAAAATGCAGAACATAAAGGTGGCGAATTCACAAAGTATGCTGGCAATGGTGATGGACATGGTTATCAGAGCGGGTATCAATATTCCGGTCGTTTAAGTAAGGCAGAAAAAGCGCCAGTTGATACGGCTGTATGCCCGAGTGATCACGGTGGGCTGCAATCAGGCGATACGATTGAGGTGCATTACGTTCATTCCACTGCGGCGGTTACCCCTGGGCCAACATTAGGCTCTTGTCTGAATGACACTATTAAAAACCCACAATTACGGGTAGAAACACAGGTCTTCGTGTTGGTGAACGATGACAGCGCATTGGATTTTCAAGCACTGACAAAATTTGGTCTTCAAGATTCTTTATATCAAGCGCAAAACATTCCAGCGGATACCGGTAAGCCTGTTGTTTACGCAGGCTCAACCACTGGTCCCGGCTACAATGAAACAGGCTCTCCTTTTCAGGTCACTTGGAGTGTTAGACCTAAGGTTGCCAAGGTAAATATCGCCACTGTAGGCGAATGGTGTAAAGGGAATGCGTTTAAAGAAGATCATGCCCACGGGGTTAGAAACCTGGTGAAAAATCCAAAGTTGCTTTCTGAAATTGAAGACTGATTTCGTCTAAAAATCAGGTTCTATTCGATAAGGTAGGCAGGGCAATGGATGAGACTCTATTGCCTTAGCGCCCACGGCGTGTCTGCCTGTTTCCCCTCCTGGTATAGGATTGCCGTTGACCTGTACAAGGCTGGTGTGATCTATCAGTGCTATCGACGGTCCTTCCATGTAGAATAACCCGCGCTTGGCGTTGGAACTGGCTGGGTGCGGCATTCTCATCATCTCTCTGCCTGACGTTTACTGTTCCTAACTACGCTGTAATCTCTTCTACTTCATTGCTTGGGTATCCCTTGAAAGGCAGTTTATGGCTCTGAAGCCCACTATTTATAAATTAAAAGTTATGCTGTCTGATTTGGACCGTAGCCTCTTCGAAACCCTTAACTTAACCGTTGCTCAGCATCCCTCGGAAACAACAGAGCGCATGATGGTGCGTGTATTAGCTTATTGTATTAATACGCAGGAAGGTTTGGAGTTTGGCAAGGGCCTGAGTACAGCGGATGAGCCCGACCTATGGGTGCGAACACTCGATGGCCGTACTACGTTATGGATTGACGTGGGTGAACCCAGTGTAGACCGGATTAAAAAGGCAAGTCGTGTGGCCGCCGGTGTTAAAGTCTACAGTTTTAATAGCAAGTCTGATGTGTGGTGGGGGCAGGAAAAGGATAAATTCAAGGATATTGAAGCAGAGGTCTTCAAGGTCGACTGGGTCAGCGTGCAACAATTGGCGAAAATGGTGCAACGAACAATGGATTTTACGGTCACATTGTCTGGTGGTTCGGCGTACTTTGCTACTGCGGATAACGATTGCGAAGTAACCTGGACAGCGCTTGAGTATTAAAGTGAAATGTAGCAATGGACGTTTACTCGTATGAGAAAATCAATTAAAGCGGTGTTATTTTCGGCGTTGATTTATCCTGGTGCCGGGCACGTTTTATTGAAAAAGTACTTTGTTGGCGGAGCCTTGATTCTTACCGCTTCTGTTGCTGTGTATATCGTATTGGCGAATGCGGTTGCTCAAGCATCAATGATTACTGATAAAATTCTGAATGGTGAGATAGCTCCTGATATTCTTTCCATTAGTACAGCTGCTGCTAATTTGCAGACACCGGAGCAGGCCAGAACGGTAAGTATTGCCACAGCCGTTGTGGTGTTAGCCTGGGTAATTGGTATTGTCGACGCGTATCGGGTAGGGCGTACAGCAGATAAAGATCTCCAACAAAATCTGTAACGATTTTACCAGCGGTGAGTCTGTGCGTTTACAAGGGTGTAGAGACTATTGCAATTGAATACAACGGTAAGCGTGAAGAATCGCGTCGACGTCAGCTGTTTTCCCTTGTTGTATGCGTTGGTAGTGTGCGATGGTCTTATGTAAATACGTTTGGACAATGCCTTTTTGCTCATTTGTGCGTGCTTGCCAAATATATTCGCCGACTGGGCTAATGGGCTTGCTGGGTGTTGCGTTATGTTCCTGAGTATCACTCTGGTGTTTTCTACTTGCTGGCGATGACACTCGCAAGATCTCGTAGTAACGTTGGTTTTCTTCTATCAATACTTCATCAATGAGGCGGCAATTCAACGCGATCAGCTGTTGGCGGAGTATGAATTGGTGGTGAACTGGGCAAAGTAAAAAGTCCATATCGGTTTCAGGGTTGGACTCAAGTAACTGAGTGACCAATGTTGTAACAAGGTCGCCGCCTACGCCCGCGATAATTACCAGGTGTTTTCCCGTAAAGTGTTGTAAGGGTAAGTTGGTTGCATCCATGCAGTGGGTTTGCCACTGGTGAGTTACAGTGCCGAAAAAACGGTGCAGTTTGTCATCTACTGTACTAATGATTTCTGGAACAATATCAACAAAGTGAATGCAGTTTGCAGCACGTCTGGAGAGTAGTGCTGCCCCGAGTAAGCCGTGGTCACAGCAGCAGTCCCATATGTGTTGGTAACTGGAGCCGGCCATGGCATTGATGTGTTTTAATCTATGCCCAAGTTTCACTGTGTTTGTTGGCTCGCAATAAAAAGAGTGCCTGTCCGCTATCGTCACTTTACCCGGTTAGCAGAGTGAAGATTCGGTTAATTAGTTGAGTATTATACGGGTTGGATTAAGTTTGTACTTCAGTTATCGCATGACGGTAGCTATGTGATTTTTATTTTCAATGTTGGTAGAAAATGTATGGCTGTAAATAAAAAGTTTTTATTAGAACGAATCTGTATTTTTGCAGGTCAGGAATTTGACCCGGATTCTGATACACAGGTTAAAGATATCCTGCGGAGTAAATTTAATGTGCGGCTTCCGCAACGACATTCACTAGATGAATCCTTGTTTGCGACCAAAAGTGATCATGAGATCATCGCGTTGATTTTGCAGTATCGAGGCCACGCTGCATAATATGATGGATGATTACTGTATCTGTTCTGCTGCTCTTTATACTTTTTGAACGCAGTTTTTTTATATTATGTTTTAGGCTTTGGTAACAGATTCCTGTTTCAGTTCTTTTTCTCTCGTTCTTTTCCGCTGATTGCATCGCGCGCTGTTTTAGTTTTAAAACTATGCGCCTTCTTCGTTTACCGTCAGATCCATCTGGTATTGGAAGCGGTCCGGATGGTAAAGGACTTCCATATAGTCGACCAGTTTTTCATTAGCGTCATAGGAGCGGCGAATCATTTTCAATAGGGGAAAGCCGGGCTTAACATGCAACGCTTCAGCGGCCTCTTCAGGTGCGGCTACCGCACTCAACGTTTGTTTGACGTGAGTAATAAATAAACCGTTGTCGCGAAATATTTCAAGTCTGGGCACCGTTTCAAGCATATCAGCATTGAGCTTTTTCTTGATGCCGGTGGTCCAGCTGCTGTAGTAGCCCAAAGGTTCTCCATCGCGGTTGCGTACCCGCACAATTTTCAGTGCGGCCTCTTTGGGACCCAGGAGCAATTCTTCACGGATATCTGCCGGTGGCTGTAATTTTTCCAGCTCAATAACATGCGCTTCGGTTTGGCGAGCCATGCTTTCAATCTCTTGCAGCATGGCAATCAGCGGTGCTTTTACGGGGCCGGGCGTATATTTGTAAGTGACATGGGAGCCCTTGCCGCGGCGGCGCTCAACCATATTCTCATTGGCCAGTTCGTCCATAGCGCGTTTTGCTGTAATGCGCGAAACGCCAAAGGCATCTGACAATTGCTGTTCGGTAGGCATTTGCGCACCGTTAGCCAGTGTGCCATTTAAAATATAGCCTTTCAGCAGTGTATAAAGCTGGTGATAAAGGGGTGTGTGACTGTCCTGATTGAGCGTTTCTCGTTGTCTGGGGCTAAACAGTTCGTTGATCGAGCTCATTATAGTTATTCCATTTGGGTCGGGTGGAAAGGTAATGGACTAATGTTATAACAAACACGGGGATGTTAATAGTTTTACAGTTTGTGGCGCTCCGTCATAAATGCGAGAAAACCCTTGTTAGCAAGAGGTTAGTTATGTTTTTGCGCGATTTTACATTTCTCTTGATTTAAATGTTATAAAGATAATACAATATGTCTATTGGTGCTGGTCACTTAGTCTCCTGGTGACCAAATACTCGCGTGATGCGCGCAAGCGCATTTGTCTGGGTAGTGGCTTCATGCTGGCTCTTACTTGGTGGAGCCTGTTCTCTTTACGGGGCGCATTGCGCTCCGTTTTTTTGTTTTTGGCTTTCCTGTTCGGGGGGCTCTCCCGCTTCTCCCGTTATTTGTTCCTAAGAAGGGCTTGGCATTTTCGCGGCAAATTACCTGCGATTTGGCCGCTAAATGAATGACTTAATGATAGTGTATTATGTCATTTGGGGTGATATAGTTTGGTTGTTTATTGTCGATTGTTTTGCTCGGAGAAGATGTGTGATGAAAAAACCTTTAGCTGGCATCCGTGTTCTGGATCTTACCCATATGTTGTCTGGTCCGTATGGCGGTATGATCCTGGCCGACCTAGGCGCAGAAACCATTAAGGTTGAGCCGCTGGCTGGCGAAGGCACACGTAAGTTGCTGGCGACAGACCCCAAAAATTCTTTGGACGGCATGGGGGCTTACTTTCTTACCCTCAACCGCAACAAGCAAAGCATTTGTATTGACCTGAAAAGCGAAGATGGCTTGCAAGTTTTTTATGATTTGGTAAAGCAGTCTGATGTTGTTATTAATAATTTCGGCGCTGGCGTGCCGGACCGCTTAGGTATTGATTACGGTACGTTAAGCAAAATTAACCCACGAATTATTACGTGTTCCATCACCGGTTTTGGTACCTCGGGGCCAAGTTACAAGCGCCCCGCATTTGATCAGGTTACGCAAGCTGTTTCGGGTGGTATGTCTATTACCGGTTTGGATGCAGAGCACCCTGTCCGTGCAGGTATACCTATTGGTGATCTTGGCGGTGGAATGTTCGCCGTTATGGGTATTCTTTCTGCCGTCATTGAGCGCGAGCGCAGTGGCGAAGGTCAGGATGTTGATATTTCCATGCTTGACTGCCAAATCTCCTTACTCAATTACATGGCCACGATGCATTTCTTGTCTGGTGATGATCCCTTTCCAATCGGTAACAGCCACTTTGTACATGTTCCTTATAACAGTTACCCAACTGCTGATGGGCATCTGGTAATTGCCGTTATCACCGATAATTTCTGGCAAAACCTGAAGGAAGTTGTGAATTGCCCAGCTTTTGATGATGCCAAATATGATACGCAACCGGGGCGGTTGGAAGACAAGATCTTTATTGATTCTACGTTGGCGGAAATTTTTAAAGCCGAAAATTCGGAGTTTTGGCTGGCACAGCTAAATGAAAAACGCATTCCTTGTGCACCGGTGAATAAATTCAGCCAGGCGCTGAATGATGAACAAGTGCGTCATAGAAATATGGTTGTGGAGCTTAAACACCCCAGCGGTAAAAGCAGCTTTGGTCCAGGTAATCCCATCAAACTGTCACGTTCGAATGAAGAAAGTTTTGCACCGCCTCCGTTGTTAGGTCAACAAACAGAGGATGTATTGAGTCAATTGCTCGGTATGGATGCAGACAAAATTTCTGCACTGAAAGACAAGGGAGTAATTGGTTAATGACAAAAGAGCGCGTAGTCATAAATGACGTAGGCCCACGTGATGGATTGCAAAATCAGGCCAATATTCTTGATGTGGCTCAGCGTCTGCAGTTGATAAAAGCGTTGGTTGCAGCTGGGCTTCCCGCAATTGAAGTCGGCGCTTTTGTGTCGCCTAAAGCTGTCCCAGCAATGGCAGGTACTGGTGACATTGTCGCGGCTTTGCCCGATGCGCCAATTAATTACAGTGCATTAATCCCCAATCTTAAAGGTTATCAGCTGGCCAAAGCCGCAGGCGTTAAGACGGTTGGTTTAGTGGTTGCGGCCTCTAATACCATGAATGAAAAAAATATTCGCATGACTACAGCGCAGGCGCTGGATGCCTGTTTAGCCGTGATTGCTTGCAGTAAAGAAGACGGTATTAAAACTAACGCCTATGTGGCAACGGCTTGGGCTTGCCCATTTGAAGGTGATATTGCCCCAGACAAGGTTGAAGAAATTTGTGCAGTGTTGTTAGACGCGGGCGCGGAACAAGTTGTGATTGCTGACACTATCGGTGCTGCCGATCCCGCAGGTGTGACTACGTTAATGCAGCGCTTGATAAAAGCGTTTGGGGCAGAACGTATTGCCTGCCATTTTCATGATACTCGTGGCATGGGTTTAGTGAATGTGTATGCCGCGTTGCAAGAAGGTATTCGCTATTTTGATGCATCAATTGCAGGCCTGGGGGGCTGCCCATTTGCACCCGGCGCCAGTGGCAATGTGGCCACTGAAGACGTTGTTGTCATGCTGAATCAAATGGGTTTTGAAACTGGTATAGATCTTAATGCGTTGCTCGCAGCAGCAGAACTTGCAGATGAGTTTTGTGGCCCTGGGCAAGGTGGTGGATCGTATAACTGGTTGCGGAATCAGCGCAGTAAAAATGCGCTTTAACATTCTTTAAATTCGTTGTTTGGACTTCTATTAAGCGTGTAAATGACGTTATGTCGGCAGGCATGGCAGCGCTAAAACAAAGAGGAAATACCTATGAGTTATCGTCTCGGTGTCGATGTCGGTGGCACGTTTACTGACTTGCTGCTGATTAATGAACAAACAGGGCAAACCTACACGGCCAAAGTGCCATCCACGCCACATGATTCGTCTGAGGGAGTGTTGAACGGGGTTGCGCGTATTTGTGAAGAGTCAGGTGTAGATCCAAAAGAGATCAAACGCGTGATGCACGGTACTACTGTTGCCACTAACGCTGTATTAACGGGTAAAGGCGCAAAAGTTGGCCTAGTGACCACCAAAGGTTATGAGCAAACGTTGCAAGTTGCGCGTTCTTTTTGTCCCGGTGGATTGGGTGGCTGGATCAGCTACGTTAAAAATCCACTGTTAGCACCATTGGAGCTGACTATCGGTGCGGACGAGCGTATCGATGCGAAAGGTGCCGTCGTTCGTGAACTGAATGAAGATGCGTTGCGCGCTGACATGAAAAAATTGGCAGCCAAAGGTGAAGTGGAAGCATTAACTATTTGCTTTATAAACTCTTATCTCAATGGTGAGCATGAGCAACGTGCTAAAGCTATTGCAGAAGAAATTTTTGGCAACATGCCGATCTCGGTATCCAGCGAAGTTGTGCCGGAAATGCAGGAATACGAGCGTACTGAAACTACCGTAGTGAATTCGTATGTTCGGCCAGAAGTTGCACGCTATGTTAACAACTTACAGCAAGCGCTGATTGATCGTATGGGGGAAGATGTTCAGCTTTCTATCTTGCGTTCTGATGGTGGTTTGGCATCGGGGCGTGCGTCTGCAGATTCGCCGGTTAATCTCTTAATGTCAGGTCCTGCTGGTGGTGTGTCTGGTGCGATTTATTTTTGTAGCCGCGCGGGCTATGACAACATTTTAACGTTCGATATGGGCGGTACGTCTACCGACGTGGCGTTGATTCAAGGTTCCAAAGCTAAAGTGCGGCGCGAAACCATTGTGGGTGATGTGCGCGTCCGTGCGCCATCGGTTGATGTGCGCACAGTGGGTGCGGGTGGTGGTTCAATTGCCTTTGTCCCTGAGTTAACTAAAGCATTGCGTGTGGGGCCTGAGTCTGCGGGTGCCGTGCCAGGACCTGCGGCTTATATGAAAGGCGGCACCGAGCCTACCGTGTGTGATGCCAATGTTGTATTAGGTTACTTGCCTTCTGATGCACAGTTGGGTGGCGCGATGGCGATTGATCGTGATGCGGCGGTTGCTGCTGTACAAAAAGTTGCCGACGCTATGGGTATTGGTTTGATGGAAGCAGCGGAAGGCATTATCAAAATTGCTAATGAAGCCATGTTTGGAGCACTGCGTTTGGTATCTGTTGAACAAGGCTATGACCCACGTGATTTTGCGTTAGTGGGCTTTGGTGGAGCCGGTCCTCTGCATGCAAATGCCTTGGGTATTCTAACCGATGCGTGGCCAGTCATTGTGCCGCCTGGCCCCGGTGTACTTTGTGCGTATGGTGATGCAACCACGCAAGTACAGGATGAAGCTACTCGAACCTATTTGACACTTGCTGAAAAGACTACAGCCGAAGCGTTGTTGGTTGACTTGGCTGAACTGCGTGCGCGAGCTGCGGAATCGCTTATTGCCGACGGTATTGCTGAGGATAAATTGGAAGTGACCTACCAGGCTGATCTGCGTTACGCAGGGCAGGCTTTTGAAATCAGCGTTGATTTTACAGCGGAGGAATTAAAGGCACAGGGTTTGGCGGTGTTAACGGACCATTTTGATCAAGAGCACGAAAAACTGTTCACCTTTAAGTTGGGAGACGGCCATGAAATCTTAATGATTCGTGCAGTTGTTAGAGCGGTTTCCGGTTCAATTGCTGAACGTCTGCAAGGAGCAGATAACCTCGCTTTAGAGGACTGCAAAATTCAAGATACGCGCTTCTTTTACAGCGGTGAGTGGCACGATGGCGCATTGTACGACCGCAATAAACTGCATAGTGGTTTGGTGGTGGCGGGTCCCGCTATTGTTACAGAAATGGATTCCACCACTGTGGTCCTGCCGGGTTACGCAGCCAGTGTCGATGCCGTGGGCAACCTATTGATCAATCCAGTTAAATAAGTGGGGATAGAACGATGAGTGCAACGATTTTAGAAACCAACCCAACCCCACTACAACGTGTTGAAGTAGATGGTGTTACGGTTGATATCATTGAAAATGCTTTGCGTAATGCGCGAGAAGAAATGGATGCGGTACTGTTCCGCACCGCAATGTCTCCGGGCATTCGCGAGCAGGGCGACTGCTTCCCATTAATTGCTAACCGCGATGGTAAAATGGTGGTTGGCCAAATGGGTTCATTTATTACGGGCTTTACCAAAGCTTATGAAGGAACATTGGAAGAAGGCGATATTATTCTGACGAATGATCCGTACATGTGTAATGCCGCCATTTCGCATTTGAATGACTGGTTAGTGTTGGTGCCGGTGTTTAAAAATGGCCGCCACATCGCCTGGTCTGCCATGTTTGGCCACATGTCTGATAATGGCGGTATGGTGCCAGGGTCTATGCCAATTGAAGCAACCACCATTTTTCAGGAAGGCGTACGTATTCCACCGATTAAGTTGTACAAAAAAGGCGTGTTGCAGGAAGACATGCTGGAAATGATATTGCACAACGTTCGTACGCCACAGTGGAACCGTTTTGATTTGAACGCATTGGTTGCCGCGTGTAAAACCGCTGCTAAGCGCTGTGCTGAATTGGCGGATCGTTTTGGTGATGACGTGTTTGATTCCACCATGGAAATTATGTTGGAACGTAACAAGATGGCCATGGGCCAGATCATCCAGATGTTCATTCCGGAAGAGCCACGTGAATTTTGTGATTACTTGTGTGATGACGGTAAGGGCATGGGACCCTACAAAATTAATTGTAAAATGTGGCGTGAAGGCGAAAAAGTCATTTTCGATTTTGATGGCACAGATCCACAAGCACAAAGTTCTGTGAATTTTTATTTGAACGAAGAAATGTTCAAAATGTTTTTTGGTTCCTTCACCATTAATGTGGTTGATCCGCAGATTATTTTCAATGACGGGTTTTACGACCTGGTGGATGTACGTATTCCAGAAGGCACCTTATTAAAACCAAAATATCCTGCGGCCTTGTCAGGCCGTACCCATGCTTTGGGCCGTATCTTTGACATTCTGGGTGCGCTATTGGGTATGGGTGCGCCGAAAGAACTACTGAACGCCGCCGGCTTTTCTGATTCACCGCATTTGTTCTACTCGGGTTATGACGACAAGGGTGAGTGGTTCCAGTTATTCCAGATCGGATTTGGTGGTATTCCCGGTCGCCCAATCGGTGACGGGCCTGATGGGCATTCGTTGTGGCCAGGCTTTACCAACGTACCTAACGAATTTATTGAATCGTATTTCCCAATGCGAATAGAGACCTATGAAACTATTCCAGACTCGGGTGGTGCTGGTTTAAACCGTGGTGGTAACGGATTGACGGTTGCGTATCGCTTCTTGTGTGATGGTCATATCGCAATTCATGATGATCGTTGGTTGGTTTACCCATGGGGTGTTAACGGTGGTGAGCCGGGTGTGCGGTCAACTAAGCGTATGGTTCGCGTTGATGGCAGTGAAGAATGGTTGCCCGCTAAGTGTGAAAACGTAAAAGTTAACGCCGGCGACTTGCTGTATTTTAATACCTGGGGCGGCGGTGGCTGGGGTGACCCATACCAGCGTCCTGTGCAAGCTGTACTGGATGATGTTAATCGTAACCTGGTAACGGTTGAAGGGGCCAAACGATACGGTGTTGTCATTGTTGATGGCGCTGTGGATGAAGCTGCAACAGCAGCCTTGCGGTCTAGCTTGAGTGAGATCCGAGGTGAAATACCCTTGTTTAATTATGGTGGTACTGTAGAAGAAATTAAGGCACGTTGTCTCGAAGAGACTCATCTTGAGCCGCCAATCACGCCAACATTTCAGAAAAAAGCGGTGTCTTAAAACGACTGTTTTAGGTGCCTTTATCTCTGATAAGTATCTGCTGACTCGCTAAGGTAATTGGGCAATAATTTTGTCCAATTACCTTATTTGGGAATTTATAGCAGTAGCATGGGTCTACAATGGAATCACGCTCTCAATAATCGGAAGAGATAAGGAGCTAAAATGGGTATTGGAGGATTTAGTTTATTAAATTTTATGATGTTGTTTCTCATACTGCCGTTGGCATTGTTACCGTCAATTGTTGCTATTGCGAGAGATCACCCTCATAAAATACCCATTGTGTTAGTCAATATTTTAGGCGGTATGGTTTTCGGTGTGGGCTGGCTTGTGGCATTAATCTGGTGTTTTATTGGACCAGATCAAAAATTGTTGTATTCCGGTGATCCGTCTATTGGCGAACTGGAGCGCCTGTATATATTGTTAGAGAAAGGTGCAATTACCCAGGAAGAATACGACAAGAAAAAGCAGGAAATTTTAGCAAGCTAGTGTTAGCCCTGTACTGCAGATCTCCTTGAAACTTCATTCAATGCTAGCGCGCTCCTTGACTGAATTAATATCATGAATTTGAATCGCATGTGGCCCAGGGGTTGAGATCAGCCCCTCTTTTCGGAGCTTGGTCAGTGAGCGGCTGACAGTTTCGACCGTTAATCCCAGATAATCTGCAATATCCAGGCGGTTCATAGGTAGTTCAATATGTGTTGGTGTTGCATCCGGTAAGCGTGTTAGTAAATGTATAAAAAGAAAACATAAACGCTCGTCAGCTTTTTTTTGGCCTAATAGGTAAACCTGATCAAATGTAAGTGATAGCACTAAGCCTTCAATATCTTTAATGTTTTCCTTAAGGGTTGGTATGGTATCGACCAGCCCACTCATCACTTTCCTGGGGAATTCATAAGCGGTTAGGCAGCCCAAGCTTCGTACACCGTACTCAAAGTGGTCCGAATTTGTAAGTCCAACAAAGTCCCCTGGAAAAACAAAGCCTAATATTTGCCTGCGTCCGTTGCAGGAAATCCGTTCAACTGAGGCAGCACCAGAAATGATGTTGAAGACGCGATCTGACGGGGAGCTTTGTGAACAAAGGTGTTGTTGTTCATTAATCACTTTAAAACGTGCGGCATTCGCCAGCATTTGCAATTCGGGGGCAGAAAGGTTTTTGAATAGGGGGCAGTTGTTGTTATCAATAACACAAG
Organism: Cellvibrionaceae bacterium; assembly: GCA_050290265.1. Taxonomy (GTDB): domain Bacteria; phylum Pseudomonadota; class Gammaproteobacteria; order Pseudomonadales; family Cellvibrionaceae; genus JBNKFV01. The sequence goes on along the minus strand of JBNKHI010000002.1, from coordinate 150,795 downwards.
CGCTAGGTTTTATTAGCTGAATCATTTTGGAACCGGTTCTCCATAATGTGTTGTGTGATATTGAGGGCTTAATAGCGTTTAATCGTGTCTGATAAGTCAGCAAGATTTATACCATGGCCGCCTGGACATTCAGGTGTTAGCGGTCATACTTTTGGTTCTTGATTTTCAGGTTGGACCTGTAGTGTAACGCAGAAATGAGAAGCGGTAAGCGCTTAGTAGAATATTTTTCGTAGCTGTTATCTTAGGGGCATGCGATTGTGTTAAAAGAGACAGAGAACCACTGGAATGTATGAGTTGTGCTGCTAAACATTACAACGAAAGGCTTATAAAAAGGCTATGAGAAAATATCTTTTTCACATAGCCCTGGGAAATTACGTATTTGCTAATACGTTGTGGTTATGCGTTATGTTTATACAACGGCGCAAATCGTTTTCCAGTCCAGATAATTATCCAAAGCCTGCTTGCCACTGTCGCGACCGTAACCTGACTGTTTCATGCCGCCAATAGGTAGGGAAGCATCAAACATAGAATGGGTGTTGATCCACACTGTGCCGGCCTGAATGCGTCGCGATAAGCGTTGAGCACTGGAAAAGTCTTGTGTCCAAATGCTACTTGCAAGACCAAATTGACTATCATTGCCCCAAGCTAGTGCTTCTTCAATATCATCGTAAGGTTCGGCCACCAAAACAGGGCCAAATACTTCGTCACAGTGAATAGGCATTTTGTTGTTTGTGCCGGTTACAACCGTAGGCTGAATAAACGTGCCATTACTACCAAAACGTTCACCGCCACAAACTATACTGGCGCCAGTCTGTTTAGCATTCTTAATGTAGCTTTCGATTTTTTCGGCTTGCTGCGGTGATACCACTGGCCCGAGTTGGTTATCACGGTCCAGACCATGGCCCATTTTCAAACTACTACCATAGGCCGCAATACCTTCGAGAACCTTTTCGAAAATAGAGCGATGGATATAAGCGCGCGAGTTAGCGACACACACTTGCCCACCATTAAAGAAAATACCGTTGGCTATGCCAGGGATCGTCAGGTCCAGGTCTGCATCGGGCAGTACAATAGCGGGGGATTTTCCACCAAGCTCTAATGTTACGCGTTTCAAATTACTCTTACTGGCTTCAACAATTGCGCGCCCAGTTGCTGTCGAACCGGTAAAGGCAATTTTATCGACGTCCGGATGACTGGCCAACAGTGAACCGGTAACAGTACCTTCACCAGTAACCACATTCATAACACCTTCCGGTACGCCAGCTTCAGCCATTAATTCCGCCAAACGCAATGCAGTTAATGACGTTAGCTCGGCAGGTTTGTGTACCACGGTACACCCTGCTGCAAGGGCTGGTGCCAGCTTCATTGCCGTCAGTACCAGTGGCGAATTCCAAGGGGTAATTGCGGCTACAACACCCACCGGTTCACGCACCGTCCATGCTTGTACAGCTTTTCCAGCTGGCTGGTAGTTGACCGAGGTGTTAATCGTTTGGCCTTCGATGTTGAGCGCCTGGCCAGCAAAATAGCGAAACTGTGCCGCTGCCGCAGGTACTTCCGCCCAAGCGGCAACGCCCCAGGCTTTACCTTGATCAAGAATTTCCAATTCACACAGCTCTTCCATGTTTTTTTCGATCAACTCAGCAATGCGCAATAACAGCATGCTGCGTTCCAGTGGTGTTGTCGTCGCCCACGGACCGGATAAAGCGTGACGAGCAGCGCTCACAGCCGCATTGATATCGTCGGCGCCAGCATTCGCAATACGCGCGATTAAGGTCCCCGTCGCGGGATCAAATGTTTCCAAAAACTGGGCGCTTTTGGCATCACAAAATTCACCATTGATAAACAGTTGCTTATCCGGAGTTGTTGCTAACAGCTGCCGCACAGCTTCGCTCTGCGGAACCGGAATGGTGGTTTCATTGAGTAGGGCGTTAGTCATGCGGTTGCTCCTGAATAGCTAAATAGTTGTCACGACGTGTCGGCAATAGAACAATTAGACCTGACCCGGAATATGATCTTGCTGCTGGGTTAGGTACCAGTCCGCAATTTCTTCGCGGGTTGTCCACCAGACTCCAGGCAGTGATTTGGCGTGTTCAATAAATTCGCGCAGTGCACGAATACGGTAAGCGCGGCCAGACACATGGGGATGCAGGCCCACATTCATGATTCGGGCTTGCGTGGCACCTTCTGCATGCAACACGTTCAATTCTTCAATTAAAATATCGCGATACTCATCGGTGGTGTGATTGCGACGCGTGAGAATAGTGAAGTCGTTAATTTCGTTGGAGTAGGGCATGGAGACAATAGGCCCATTATCCGTGCGGATCATGTACGGTTGATCATCGTTCATAATGTCGCAGTAAAATTTAAAGCCTTCTTGTGCAAGAATTGATGGTGTATTTAATGTGCCGCGTAGCGATGATGACAACCAACCTTGAGGTCGCTTACCCACATTTTTTTCATAAGTTTCGATCGAGCGTGCTATCACTTCGCGCTCACGGGCTTCGTCGTGAGCGAAATCCGTTAATAGTTCGCCTTGTTCAAAGTTGTGAGCTAATAATTCCCAGCCGCGATCTAAACAGGCTTTAACCATGGCTTCGCGACGATCGAATGTGACAGCATTAGTTGTACAGCTCGCTTTTACGCCAAGTTCGTCGAACAAATCGTATAGGCGCCAGATCCCAACACGCTGGCCGTATTCGCGCCAGGTGAAGTTTGGATAGTCAGGAATATTGCCGGGCAATGTGCTCGGCAATATCGCTGGGCCACCCGCATAATAGGGCTGGTCGGTATCTTTGGTTAAATCCCATGTCTCCAGATTGAACGTAAGAATTAAGGCGACGGTTTTGCCTTCCGGCCATTTAAGCTGGCCGCGTTCAGGCATTGGAACGTAATCGTATTGCATGCTTAGAATTCCTCGAGGATTCGGCCAAACCCGCTGATTTTGTCAGTAATACCGAAGGTCCGTAGTGCGTGCCAGTAGGTAGCAGTATTAATAGCAACAACCGGCTTGCCCAAAGCAAGTTCCAGATTACCTGCCAGTTTGGCCATTGACAGGTTAGTACCGACTTGCAGAATTGCATCCACATCATCACCATCTAATTCAGCAACAACGTCACGAACGGTTTTAGGTTGAACTTCGGCAATGGCCGTCCAAGTTGGGCAGCGCAAAGGTTTGTCGCGAACGGTTTCTATACCGTAATCGCTTAAGAAATTAGAAACTTCTTTGTTAGCCACTGGATAATATGGCGACAAAAAGGCAACTTTTTTAATGCCGCCAATTGCTTTAAAGGCTTCGATAACTGACAAGGAACCTACCGAAACTTTTAAGCCGGTTTCGTTTTCGATTTCTTTTGACCAGTTGTTTGCACCTTCAGCACCGCCGTAGAATGTTACGGCAGACATACCCATTACCAGGTAGTCCGGTGAACACGTCATTACACCGCGCACGGCATCCATGGTATTGCGATCAATTTCCAATGTACCATTCATAAACGTTTCATCAGAGATTGCATTCGCGTTTTGAATAATGATGCGGCTGTAATGGTTCGTTACGCCTTCTGGGCGCATATCATCAAATTCTGGTTGTACAGTGGTGTTGGTTGACGGGCCTAAAACACCAAATTTTGCTCTGTAGCCAAGTGCGTCTGTCATAATAATGTCCTCTTCTATAAGTTATTTAACGGCTGCGGCATCGGCCAGGCTTGCATACATTGCTTGCTGACGCAGAAATGCCAGGCGGCGTTCTTTGTTGTCGCGAGTATCTTTCATTTCCTGTAAGCGCATGTTGTGATTTTCTTCTGGGCTATGTTCCAGCATGCGTTTGTTTTGCATGGTTTGCGCTTGGATAAACTTGTGAGTTACCGGGCGGCGCTGACGATCAAATAAATCAAAGTTGGCATCGTTGTGCCCTTTGGTAATGTTGGCAGCAATTTTGTCACACAAATTCCAGCCGTCATGAATACCGCTGTTCATACCGAAACCACCCAGTGGATTGTTTAAGTGAGCGGCATCGCCAATCAGGGCAACGCGACCGTGGTCGAATTTGTTCGCAACACGCTGGTGTACGCGGTAAATAGTGCGGTGTCCGGTTTCAACATCGGAACGCCCAATCAAGTTTTGAAAGACTTCATTTTTCTTTTCGTCAGACAAAATATAGTCATCTGACTGACTGTCTTTAACAGGAACCAATATGCGCCATACGCTAGGTACGCGCAGTAATACTAACCACTCCCGTGGATCAGAAATGTAGTTCACATAACACAAGTCTTTGATGTAGTCTTTCAACTCGACTTTCGTGGACAGCGTTAAGAAACGCTCTGGGTAGGTGAAGCCTTCAAACTGAACACCCAACCATTTGCGGATAATGGAATTGCCACCATCTGCGGCAACCAGGTATTGAGCTTTGACTTTTTCTATCGAGTACGGGCCTTCCAAGGCAACTTCTACACCGTCTTCAGTTTGGTCAAAGGATACAACGCGGTGATTAAAGCGAACTTCAGCTTTTGGATGAGCTTCCAGTTTTTCAGCAACTAAACTGGCCAAAACATGTTGTTCGCACTGAACGCGGTAAGGAAAGGGCGTTTCGCCTTCGAGCTCAGATAGATCAAAAGAAACAATTTCTTCCGTCTCGCGTTCGCGGAAGTGATATTCCGGTGCTTTCAATCCACGGGCAATGAGTTCTTTGGCCATGTCTAATTCATCCAGCATTTCGAGAGTTGGTGGATGAAATGTGGATGCACGTAAATCAATAGCGCAATCGGGACCTGCTTCACACAACATAACATCAAAGCCCATACTGGCCAGACGGTAAGCTGTGACAGTGCCAACCGGACCCGCGCCGGCAACAATAATTTGTGTCGAATTCATACTAAATTCACCTTTATTGATAATTGAGTCGCGCTATCCGTATTGCGGCTCTTAACATCATGCATACTTTGCTGAACGTTTAATCTCCACCCAACCTTTGCAGAAGGTAAGGGTTTGATGATTGGCAATAGTCAAAGCTCGCGCATGATGTCTGCTTGAGTAGTATTGCCTGCAGCTAGTTGTGCGTGTTCTACAATTGGGCTGTTACAGCCTTTGTTTCCAGGTAGGCATCCAAGCCTTCCTGACCAAATTCTCTACCCCAGCCGGACTGACCAAAGCCACCAAAAGGAATATTTGTGCCGACTGCGCCATGACAATTAATAGATACATGGCCGGCTCGGATGCGCCCAGCCAAAGCATGGGCTTTCGATAAACTCTGGGTCCAAACGCTACCGGATAAACCATAAACAGTGTTGTTTGCCAGTGCGGCTATCTCATTCAGGTCCTCAGTAATAAATCGCTGGATGGCCATCACTGGCCCGAAAATTTCTTCACGCACAATCGTCATGTCGGGTGTGCAATCAGTAAAAATTGTGGGCTGAACAAAATTTCCTGGGCCGTCCAGATGTTTGCCGCCAGTGACTAAGGTTGCCCCTTCAGTTACTCCCTGTTCGATATAGCTCATAACTTTTGCGCAATGATTTTTGGAGATAAGTGGGCCCAGGTGTGTAGTAGGATCCAGGCCGTGTCCCAGTACCATCGCTTCGCTAAAGGCTTTGAGTTTGCCTACCAGCTCATCGTGAATAGCGTCGTGAATAAAAATTCGAGTGCCAGCCATGCAGTTTTGACCCTGCAGAAAGAAGGTTGCCATGGCAATACCGGGCACCGCGATATTCATATCTGCATCGGGTAGCACCACAACTGGCGATTTCCCGCCTAATTCCAGAGAAACTTTTTTTAAATTTCCCATGGCGGCCTGAATAATTTTTCTACCGGTTGCGGTTGATCCAGTAAATGAAATTTTATCTACGTCGGGATGTTCTGCTAAACGTGCGCCAGCATCGCGGCCATAGCCGTTAACAATGTTAACGACGCCGTTTGGAAAACCAGCATCAATGATGAGTTGACCGAGCACTAAAATAGATAGTGGTGTTTCTTCAGAGGGTTTGATAACTACCGTGCAGCCTGCCGCTAAAGCGGGTGCAAGTTTGAGTACGGCGGTGGAAATAGGTACGTTCCATGGCACGATTAGGCCAGCAACGCCAACAGGTTCGCGAACCGTGTAGGTGAGTGCTTCGGTATAGGCTGTGACATGGTGGGGTGGCGTCGTGGTGGTGCCTTCGATACGTTGTGCTGCACCGGCATAATACTCGAACATTTCAACAATATTGTTGACGGTGAGTCTAGCGATGCCTGTGGGCATGCCGTTATCCAGTACTTCTAAATCTGTCAATAAATCAGCATTGTTTTCGATGAGTCGTGCAAGTTTTAATAATAATTTTGCTCGTTCAAAATTGCTTAAGCGAGACCACTGCCCACTAAATGCGGCGCGGGCTGCTGAGACCGCGTGGTCGATATCCTGCTCATTGCCAATAGCAACGCTGGTGAGTAGCTCGTCAGTGGCTGGATCAAAACTTTGCAGTTGTTGGCCACTGGAACCTTCGACCCAGGCACCATTAATCAAAAGCTTATGGGGCTGGTTCAGAAATTGTTGTGTTGCTGTTGGAATCGTAATTTTGGTCATGAGATCTTTGTCATTACTTGCGAATTAATGCATTGCTAAAACTAAGTTTTATCGCAGCGAAGGATCATTACACTGCGATAAAACCGTGCCTAATTACGCTTGTGTTATTAACGTTGGTAACGTCCTACGAGCTAAAATTCGTAAGAAGCACTTAAGCGCCATGTCATTGGGTCAGCCATAAACCGTGGTTGTACTACGCTAAAGCCAAAGCCAGTAAACCAATATTTTTCATCGGTTAAGTTTTTTCCGGCTAAGCTGAATTTCCATTGGTCGTAGGCGTAAGACACATAGGCGTCGACTAATGTGCGCGCATTTACGTGACCTATTTCTGCGTTATCCAGTGTGGAATAAAATTCACCACGGTGATTGGCGTTTGCACCAAATCCCAATGTGCCATCGCCTAACGCAACGCTGTAATCAAAGCCCACCGCATACTGCGAATCAAATACGTGCGTCATCCGATTGCCCAGCAGTGATCCAGTAGATGCCGCACCGCCAGTAGCACTGGTGCCAGTGTATTTGCTACTTTGGTGAACGCCGTTGGCCCATACATAGAGTTCTTCTGTCAATTGTGCAGACAGCTCTATCTCAATACCTTTGTGCTCAGCGTCGTAGTTCTCCATGACGAAAATGGCATCATTGGTAACCAGGCCCGTTTGTAAATTGCTGTACTCATTGAAAAAGCCGGCAATGTTTAGGCGTAAACGGTTGTGCCACCAGTCACTCTTCATGCCCAGTTCATAGGCAGAAACTTCCTGTGGCTCGAACGGCGAATTCAGGGCTTGGGCACTGCTTGCCAAACCGTTATAGCCACCAGCTTTGAAGCCTTCGGTGTAGCTGGCAAATAGCAACATGTCATCGCTTGCCTGATATTCAATAGCAGCTTTGGGAGTAAACTTACTGAAGTCATCTTTGCGATCGACAATCTCTCCTGCCACAACAGCATCCAGCGATTTATTGTCTTCTGTATAGCGACCGCCGAGAATCACACCCAGTTTTTCAGTAACATTCAAGTTAACTTGACCGAAAACCGCATAGCTTTCTGTGGTGATATCAAAGTTTGTTTGGCCGGGCCCAAAAAATATTTCAGAATAGATTTCTTGCGTTCCACTTTCGCGGAAATAGTAAAGGCCGCCAACGTAGCTCATATAGTTTTCAAAAGCGTCACCAGAAAGCTGAAATTCTTGAGTAAAGCTTTTTTGATCACTCTCAGAAGAACGGGCAAATAATTCGAGATAACCGTCTCCGGGTATCCCTAGCACGCTGTTAGGTACGCCACCGGAGAAGCCTGTTGCCCAATCGTCTTTCAGATTTGTCCATGAAGTAACGGAAGTCAGTGTGAGAGACTGATTGATGTCCGTGCTTAAGTGCAGACTGGTACCCATTTGCTCGTCAGATGTGCTTGACTCAAAAGGTGACAAAACGGTATCGATAGAACCAGAATTGTAAGGGTAGTCTTGATAAGAACCCGTCATTTGAAATGGGTCGAGGGATGATGCGTACAGGCCATCACTCTCGTAGTCCGTATAAAATGCTTTTAGGCGTGCAGAATAAGTGTCACCTTCATAATAAAGATCTGTCTGAAAACCTTTAAAGGTTTCTTCGCCGACGTCTTTTTCCTGTGTTGCATTATACTGGCGGCCGCCATCACGGTCGCGGTACATGCCAGAGAATCCGCCCCGTAATTTTCCGTCATCACTTAATGGGCCGCTGAAAGAAAGCTTGTCGTAAAACTCATTCCAAGTGCCAACACCAGCTTCGTTTTTCAGGGTGAATGTTTCACTGGGTTTACGCGATATTATTTTTAAAGCACCAGCAGAACTGTTGCGTCCATAGAGTGTGCCTTGCGGACCACGTAAGACTTCGATGCGTTCAATATCCAATGCTTCAATAAACGATGCGGCTGTACGTGGCTGATAAACGTCATCGATGTAGATACCAACTTCTGGTTCTGAGGTAATAATCGCACCATCGGTTACGCTGCCGCCGCGAATAAACGGAGTGATACCAGCGCTACCGCCAGTAACGGGTTTAATCAAAACATTAGGTGCTACCTGACCCAGGTCTTTAGCATTATCGATTTGCAAATTAGCAATGTCTTCTGCGCTGAAAGCGGTAATCGATACGGGTGTACTTTGAATATTTTGTTCGGTTCGTTGTGCGGTAACGACAATATTTTCGATAGCAAGATTTTGGTCATCGTCTTTTGCGTGTGTTGCGGCTGCTAAGGGTAATAAAGTCAGCGCAATCGAGGTGCTGGCAATCAATTTGTGTCCAGGGCGATTCATGGGCGTCTCTCCAATTCTATGGTGTTAGTCTTGTAGCAATGAACGTTGTTTGCAGTGTTGACTAAGTGAGAATATAACGATCTTTGTCGCCTCTATTTCTCTGCCTATGTAATGCCAGCTTGTTTGCCAGAAGCAGGGCAGCTGGGTCGTGCTTATACACAAAATCACAGTTCGGGTTTTGTGATTTTTATCCGAGTCTATAGGCATCTAGGGTGGCCAACGATGACAATTGTCAATTCGAAGCTGCTATCTTGTTTGGCGTGCGGCAATGCTTATATTGCGCTGCATCTGTACAAACTCGGCGCAGTAATGGAGCAGCTTCCTGAAACAGACTGACATTTATCAATGCTGGTTTGGGTTAGCCGCCATAGGGTATTCGTAAATACACAGTTGGGGCTGTTGGTGAATAGCTGGCGAACGGTTACTGAAGGAATCCACTGCGTGATAATCAGCCGTTTGAATAATGGCTGGAATGAATTTTTGCCGTAATTATATTAAGGCTCAGGAGTAAATTTGTATGGCAAGTTCGTCCGCACCTGTCTCGGCACTGATTCGAGCGACCATTTTTGTTCGCGATCTGGACAAGTCTGTAGCCTTTTATCGGGCTTTGGGATTAACCGAGAGCTACTACGACGGTGTGTTAGATCATCCATCTGCCAGTACTGTGCTGGGTTTTGCAGAGCATCACCCATACCCCATTAAAATTTTGAAAGTAGCGGGTCCTAACTTTGGCATGCTTGGCCTTTTTCAGTTGTCTGCCGAACATCAGGCTGGCGTAACCGACCCGACCATTGGGCCCGCGCGAGCGGGTGAAGTCGCGCTTATTTTTTATGTGCCAAACCTTGACGACACCTTGCCCAAATTGCGTGCGGCGGGTGCGTTATGGTTGCCAGAGCCGGTAGTGTTTGAATTAGGGCATATTTCCCAGCGCGAAGTGTGTATTCGAGATTGTGACGGTACGTTGGTTAATCTGGTCGAGCGTGACCCTGCGGAACAAGAGAAAATTGGCGCTGAAATGGCATTTGATGCTTCCTAGTTTTGTGCTGTCTGGTTTAGCGCTTCCTAGGTTAGCCATTTCTGGTACGGCCGCTAAGGGCCGAGCACACAGTTGAGCAATAAGGATGGATAGCCGTGAAAGATAGCGCTGCAGTCAGTAAATTTATCAGTGGTCGTATAGCGTACCGCGCAGGTGATAATTCCTTGGTAGGGCAAGAGCAATTTGAGATCGCCTTGCATAAGCATGGTGCGACATTGCGCGCATTTTGTGAAATGAATGATATTGATTTATTGCGTGATGTCTCTATTGCATTGGACAAACGCTGGCAGCCATTAGATGCATTTTGTCGTATTACCCAGTCCGGGCAGGTTGTTGCATCCAGTTGGTTTCGGTTTGCCGCTGACGAAATACATATCGAAAGTCAGCTGGGCTCAAAAGGTCGGTTGGCGCAGCGATTTAGCAATAATCCGGCGTATACCTATGTCGGCTTGCATCCATTACAAGGCGATGCACTCGTCACTTCTCAGGTTCTAGCTCAAGGCGATAAGCCTGCCATTGGTGAGTATATTCCCGTACATGGGTTGACCAACTCTATTTCAGAAAATGGTGACCAGGATTTACAGGCTGTGCCAGTAACCATTGATGTTGCTTATCTGGGTGACGAAGTTATTCGTGTAGCCGCCGGTCGTTTTAACGCGAGAAAATTAGCACTGCGTTGGTCGTCTGAATGGCCGCCAGCTTATATTTGGGTGCGTGATAGGGATTTTATTTTTCTAAAAATGACTTGGTCGCACATTACCCATTGGTACGAACTGATAGAGATTAACGAGCGCTAGTGATACAGGTTAGTGGCGAAAGCAGAGTATTTTTCCAGTGGTATTGTTCTCCCGGTAGTGACAGAACATTACTTGGGTGATCGTGATAAATAGCTAGGTCTCTGCTGGCAACTTCTGCATGTGCAGATGTTTGGTATTTAGCGAGTGACAGCAAAGCATCTGCTGTCACTGCTGTGGCTTTTGTTCCTTTTGTTCCTTTAGCTTCTGGCATTACGAAATGCCTAGTGATCCTTGTGCTAAGCGGGTATCAGGATCAGTGCTGCCTTTAATGGCGTTCACAATTTTCAATGCCTCTGGCGAAATGCGTGAAGCATAAGGATAAGCTTTGCCCAATTGGTAATTGACTGCACCGTGACTCACAAAGAGATCGGTAATGTCACTTTTTAGACGGTGAATATAATCGCGTGCTTCTTTATTAGCCGGGTATTTTGGTAGCTTCGCCATGTAATCAGTGGGCACGACTTCGGTGTGGTAGGCGGTAATTTCATCTGGCCAGTACAGCGCAATTTCGTACAGGAATGCAGACGAACCCACTGTGGAGAACATACCGCCGTACCATATGCCTAAACGTTTCATATCAGCTTCACGCTCGGCATAAAACGCTTCCAGCGCAGTATGAAACTCAGGCGCTTTGGAATGAGGCAAAATGCCATGGACGGGTACCCAGCGTTCACCGGCTGGGCCCAGGGTATTAAAAAATGGAGCGAACGGCATGCCGCGCACTACAGCGGGGACAGTGGCGGGGATCTCACGGCCAAGATCTAGATTAAGTTCTCGAATACGGTGTAAGCGGCTTTTCGCTTCCGTATCGTTAACCCCTTCGACAATATAGTGTGTCATATAGGGTGAGCTACTGATCGCTTTGCGTGCGGATAAAGCGGACTTTAACAGCTGTTTAAAACCGTCAAAGTAGGACGGTGAGCTGGTTAATATTGACCAGGCAATGGAGAACAATTGGCCGGCATTATCCTGTCGGGAGATTTGTCCTTGTGACAAACCACCGTCTAAAGCGAAGTGTGTATCTTCAAGGCGCTCCATCCCAATGCGGCGCATAGATTCGTGCATCGACTCGAAATCAGGGAAGGATAATGAAATAGTTCTGTGCGCATCGCGTTTGCGTAATAGTGGCAATGTAATGCGCGCTTTAATACCCAGAGCACCGCAATCACCGGTAAACAAACCCGTAAGATCTGGTCCAAAAAAACGTGTGAATGGTGCTGCCCCCGCGCTAGCAGAGCCGGTTTGCAGCAAGCTGCCATCGGCGAGGACAATATCCATTGCTTGTGCTGACTGTGCGGAAATTCCGTGTGCACCAGAACCATGGCTAATGGTGTTTTGTGACATCGAACCGCCAACTGTCGCTCTCAAACCAGAAAATGGCCCCCAGAATGGTGTTCGCAAATTACGTTTGTCTAATGCTTCTTTTAACGTTGCCCAAGTTGTGCCAGCTTCTACGGTAACGAAAGCATCCTTCTCATTAATTTCAACGATTTTATTCAGCAGGCTTAAATCCAGCAGTATCTGGCCTTCGCTGCGCGGTGAATAGCCATCAGTGTAGGACGCACCACCACCGCGTAATGTCAGCGCAATACCTTTCTCACTAGTGGCAGCAACGACGGCTTGCAGTTGTTCGACAGTTTGTGGGCGGACAACTGCAGCAGGTGTCTCCAGCTTACGATACACATCAGTATAAAAAATTTCACCTGCGGTGCCGGTGATCACATGGTCTGCCCCAACAATGGTAGCGAGTTGTGCATGAATCTCAGTTTGTGTAGCAGTCACTGCGTCAGCAGATTGATCTGTGGTTTGCTCTGATAAGTTGGTCATTGTTTCTTAAAACCTGATTGCATTGGCGACATTTATAGCAGTGCCCACAACATACCTGCTAGCGCTGGGAGCAGCCTTGACAATTGTCATGGCTGCGATTTCGCAGTTAGGCACACTATGACTCACACAACTGAACTCATTGCGAGTACAACAAATATTATTCCTGTCTGATGTGGCTGCTAAGCCGTATTGACTGTTGGAGGTAGGTAATGAAATCTCTGAATGTAGCCGTAGTGGGTGCTGGTATTGCCGGATTAACTGCGGTGCTGGCGCTGGCAAAAAGTGGTCATAAAGTTAGTTTGTATGAAGCTGCGCCAGCGTGGGGTGAAGTGGGTGCTGGTATTACCTTGGCCCCAAATGCTATGCGTGGCCTTGACTATGTAGGCGTTGGCGAGACAGTTGCCGACGTTGGTATGGAGCCTGCCAAGCAGGAGATCAGCCACTGGCAAAGCGGTGAGTTATTATTACCAGTAGACCGCTCCGGCACGCGCGAAAAATACAATGCCGCTTATGTCTATATTCATCGTGCGGACTTGCACAAAATTTTGGTTGATGCTGCGCAAGCCGCAGGTGTTCAAATATTGTTGGACAAGCGCGCAGTGAATATCAACACCGACGACAAACCCATTATTACGTTTGCTGACGGAACGACCGCAGAAGCTGATTTGTTGATTGGTGCTGATGGTTTGAAGTCAACCATTCGTTCACTGTTTGATCCTGTTGCGCCACACTTTACCGGTCACATTGCTTTCCGTGCATTGGCACCGGCAACGCCAGCCATTCAAGCGCTGATTGATCAGCCGGGTATGCACATTGGTCCCGGAAAAATGGTGGTTCGCTATCCATTGCGTAAGGGCAATATTCTTAACTTGGTATTTTTTGCGCGTCAGGACGGATGGACAGAAGACGGTTGGTCTATCCCTGCTCAAGTGAGCGAATTGAAAGCGCTTTATGCGGACTGGTGTCCAGATGTGCAAACGTTGATTGATTCAATTCAAGAAGGTACGGCATTTAAGTGGGCCATTAACGCACACAGCCCATTAGCTAATTGGTCCATTGACGGCAAAGTAACAATGATTGGTGATGCTGCTCATGCAATGACTCCTTTTCTCGGGCAGGGCGCCGCTACCGGTATTGAAGATGCCGTGATGTTGGCGCGTGCGCTGGATGATTCGGACACCACACAGGAAGCATTAGCCCGTTATGTCAGTGCACGTCAGGAGCGTTGTGATTTTATTCAGGCTGAATCCAATGCAAATGCTGATCGTCTGCAAGGTGAAGAAGCTGAAATGTATGGTTTAGGCAATCTGCGTAATGAAGAAACCCTGGGGTTGTTTTTTTACGATTGCGTAAATGAAGCGGTATAAAACGTCGGTCGATGAGCAGCCGTTATCACCACTTTTAAGTAGAGTTAGTCTTCGTCAGCATTCCGTCGCACAACGTTGTGTTACCGAATGTATAGTACCAGCCCATTTTGGGCAATCAATTAAGGTTGCCTAATTTGCCGTTTAAGAGACTTCATAGAACCGCATTCGTTAACGTCTACCGCTGTACTGTTAATTTCTTTTGGTTAACTAAATCAGTTGTTCGACAACGCTTATTCAGGTGCGGAATCCATTTACGTTAGACATCCATGCAAGTGAGAAAACTATGGACGCAGTAAGCGAAACAGTGAGTAGCCTGGCGGCTGCGCCGGTACAAAAAGCCCCCGTCTCCCGCAAAACGATGCTGCTTTATGGATTTGGTCAAACCGGTGCACAGTTGCTGCGGGATTCGCCGGCTGCGCTATTGCCATTATTTATGACAACCATGCTTGGTGTCTCCCCATGGTTAGCCGGTATTGTAGTACTGGTACCAAAAGTTTGGGTGATTTTTTGTGATCCGATTATGGGGGCTATATCGGATTACTATAAACCACGCTATGGACGCAGGCCGTTTTTGGCGGGTGGTGCTTTTCTTACCAGTATTAGTTTTATTGCGCTATTTACTTTTTCAGCATTCCCTTCGCCACTGATTGCTGCATTTACTATTGGTGTTTTATTTTTTGTAGCCACTACAGCCTTTAGTGCATTTTCGGTGCCTTATCTGGCAGTTGCATCGGAGTTGTCCAGTGACCCTCATGAACGTACGACCATACTGGCATACCGTATTATTTTTGCCGTTGTTGGCGTAGTGATGGGTGTGGGTTTAGCGCAACCGTTAGTGTTTATGTTGGGCGGCGATGCGGCAGCATGGCGAACGATGGCGCTTATTTTTGGGGTGACTTGTCTCGTGGCGATGTTGGCTACAGCGTACGGCGTACCCCGCGACTTTGGTGTTGCAAAAGTCGAAAATCCTAAAACACTTTTTTCTCGTTTTATGGCAGTGCGCAACAACAAAGCGTTTGTGGTGCTGACCAGTTCATTTTTGATTCTGTCTATTGCACAAGCAAGTGGTTACACGGTGGTAGGTTTCATTTTTATTTATGCCGTCGGTGATATTAATTTGTTGCTGCCATTTGTATTGGTAATGGCTTGTGGTTCAATTTTAAGTCAGCCTATGTGGTTGAAGCTTGCGCGTCGCTGGGGTAAGGAGCGCACCTTTGTTGGTGCATGTATCGCCTGGATGCTGGTGACATTAACCTGGTTAACGGTGAAGCCCGGAACCGATGTTTTAATGTGGTTACCATTTTTGGGCGATGTATCAACTGAAGACTTTTTCGTATTGGTGCGTGCACTTGTTATTGGTTGCAGTAATGCCGGTTTCTCGGTGTTGGTGTTTTCACTGCTCACCGACACCATTGATAAGCAGCGCAGGCAGGATGGTAATGTTGATGAAGGCATTTTTTCCGGTGTTTTTTCCGCCATCGAAAAACTGTCGTTTGCCCTGGGCCCAGTTATCGCCGGTGTTGTCTTGAGTATGACGGGTTTTGAGTCTTCAACCGGTGGTGCAGTTGCCCAGGATGACTTTGCGATTCGTGGAATGGTTTGGCTGTACTCAACAATTCCTGCCGGCTTAACATTATTGAGCCTGGTGATATTTAGTCGCTACAAAAAAGCACTGGATGCAGTGTAATAGCGATTAAGGATAGGAATTAAGGATAGGAATTAAGGATAGGAACGAAATTATGGCTAATCCCATTCTTAAAGCAAAAATTGATCGCGGTGATTTTATTTTTGCGCCTGGTATTCAAGATATGATCACGGCTGTTGTGGCCGAAAAAATTGGTTTTGACGTGATTTTTGCCTCGGGCTTTTGGTTGAACGCGTCGGCCTATGGGCTACCAGACACCGGTATTGCCACTTACACACAGATGCTGGATCGAATGGCTACATTAGTCAAAAGCAGTAGTGCGGCAGTTATTGCCGATGCAGACACCGGATTTGGTGGCTTGCTTAATGTGCATCATACCGTGCGCGGCTACGAAGCCGCAGGTGTTTCTGCGATTCAAATGGAAGACCAGGAATTTCCGAAGAAATGTGGGCACGCGCCGTTTAAGCGTGTTATTCCCTGCGACGAGATGGTCGACAAAATTCGGGTGGCCGTGGATGCGCGGTGTGATTCAAACATGCTGATTATTGCCCGGACTGATGCGTTGCAATCGGAAGGCTTGCACGCGTCTATCGATCGGGCTAATGCTTATCGCGAAGCCGGTGCGGATATTTTGTTTATTGAAGCCATGCGCACGGATGAAGAAATGCAGACGGCCTGCCAGCAAGTTAATGGACCTATGATGGTGAATATGGCCAATGGTGGTCACACGCCTATGCGTACTGCGCCGGAAATTAAAGCCTTGGGTTTTGCCATCGCCATTGCACCGTCATTGGCGAGCTTGGCCGCTGCGCAAGCAGTTGAAAATGCATTGCGTGCAATGGTTTCACAACAAAGCCCAGAACCGGAAGGTATCCCAATTTTTGACTTTAAAGAGTTTTGCGCCTTAATCGGCTTTGAAGCGGTTTGGGATTTTGAGAAAAAGTGGGGGCGAAATAATGCTTGATAAAAACGTTATTGGGATGGGCTGTTACTTGGCAAGCGAGCCGCTCCGACTTTTGTTTACAGTAAAAAAGCTTTCAACCTGAATACCTAATTGTTAGAAAAGATGAGTTAACACTATGAGTGATAATGCTGCTGAAAACTACGCGAATGTTTACGATAACCGTATCGGTTTTGGAAAAAAACCGGCGTTAATTCTAATTGATTTTGTGGAAGCCTATTTCGACAAAACCTGCGACCTATATGCAGATGTTGAAGAGGCATTGGCCTCTGCCATGCGTGTGGTTGATGCTGCCCGTGAAACAGGCATTTTAATTGTTTATACCAATGTGGTTTATCACAAGTCGGGTATTAATGGTGGCCGTTTTTATCAAAAAGCCATGCCTTTGCGGCATTTTGTTGAAGGTTCGCCAATGGGAGCGTGGGCTGGCGATTTAAACCCTCGGGAAGATGAGCTGGTTGTTTCCAAGCAATACCCCAGTGCTTTTTTTGGTACGTCCTTAGCCTCCACGTTAACCGCTGCCGGTGTGGATTCTGTTATTTTGACCGGCTTGACTACCAGTGGCTGTGTGCGAGCCAGTTGTATCGATGCATGTTCAAATGGCTTTATTCCCATTGTTGTAGAAGAAGCTTGCGGTGATCGTCATGAGGCACCGCATAAGGCTAATATCTTTGATATGAATGCAAAGTATGCGGATGTCGTTACCGAAGCCGACATTGTTGAATACTTGCAACGCCTTAAGTCTTAAATTGATTCTCTGGCTGCCTGAATCGACACTATTCATTGGTTCATTATTTGACACGCAAACAAAAACGGCTCCCGAGGGAGCCTTTTTTTATAGCCGAGTTTATTTTTGGCTTATATTTTTGCTTTTACTGTCCGCTTGGTTTTGCGACGGCTGAAAATAAGGCCTGCAATGCCTAAACCTAGCAACACTAGGGACCCCGGTTCTGGGACGGCAGTCATAATAGACAGTGATGCGTTTCTAATATACAGCCTATGGCCACCGCCACCACCAACCACATAACCAAAGTTAATTGGCGCTACATCAAAGTCGGCAGCTGAGGTGCTGAAAATTGTTTTGGAAATAGAGGTCCACGTGTGTTCTGCTAACACGCCCAGATACTGCCAACCGGAATCACCGCTACTGTAATAAATGCGACCTTTTCGATTGCCCCAGCCTTGATCTCTCCAATTAAAATTTAGTGTAAATGATTCTACTTCATCGGTAATCACGTCGGTGCTGAACCAGTTGTAGATATGGTCGTCGCGTGCGTAGTTATAGTTAGTGACGTCGGGGAGTGTGTAGTTAATAACACCTGCCTGGGCGTTGACGGCTAAGCCGGTCACTAGCATTGAGCCGATAAGTAGCGAGCGCAACAGCTTGTTCATAGGGGCATCCTCTGTAAGGTGGAATCCATTTTTTGAAGATTAATCATTAAGACTGAATTTTGTAGTGT
This sequence comes from Cellvibrionaceae bacterium, assembly GCA_050290265.1. Taxonomy (GTDB): domain Bacteria; phylum Pseudomonadota; class Gammaproteobacteria; order Pseudomonadales; family Cellvibrionaceae; genus JBNKFV01. The sequence continues at coordinate 132,864 of JBNKHI010000002.1, read as the reverse complement.
GCATAATACTCGGGTGCTAGGTTTGAGAACTAGTTAACAGTTACCAATGGTAGTTATAAAGATCCAGGCGGTTTGTTATTTAAGTAATAATAAATAATGAGGTTTTGTTTGAGTCACACCGTTTGACAGAATCCCTCTGTAATCAACCGGTTACGAGATTGTTGAGAAGGTAGTGCAAAAAAGCCGCCAGCCCTTATGTGTAGCGTGGCGGCCCATAGATGGGAAACTGATGAGGTAGGGTTTGCTAAAGGGTAAAGGTCTCGGTTACGAGGACCTCTACCGGGAACTTAGTTAACCGCAATATCTGCAATGGTGTCGTCAAAGCTCTGTGCGGTTTCGTTAGCTTTAGCTTCGTTAACTTCTTTGCGTGCTACATAGAACAGGCGATCCATAAAGCCTTGTCTCCAGGCTTCGCGTTCACGCAAGGCATCTTCATCCAACACCAGTTGCTCTATTCCGGCCGCCAGATCGATACCCTGGGCTTTGGCCACGCGTTCTTGAGCATCTACCCGGTCACGCAACACGGTGAGTTCGCTGGCAAGCGTCATCACCATGGACATCATATGGTCCAGGCCTTCAGTGTCATAAAAGGCTGGTCGCTTGCCTTTTACATCTTTAATAATGTGTGGCTGATGGTTTTCGCTAAAGTTGGACATTAGGCAACCTCCTCATTGGCTATGGGTTTGTGGGCGATCAAGACTTCCCAGCCGCCGCCGGGCGCGAATTCACCCGCCGCGAAATCACGGTCGGCAACTGCGCCGGTAGATGCTTCGTCATAACCTGCAGATTGCGCGTTGGTTTCCATGATGGCCATTGGCGCGGTATCGAAACCTACTTTGCTGCGAGGGAAACCGGCTTTTTCGGCGAGTTCGATTTGGTCCATGTCACGCATGGCACCCCAGAACGGTTCGTTGTTGTACCAGGTCTCGTTGTCGAGAATAAACTGGGTGAACGGGTCCATCAGGTCAAATGGCGGCAGGTCGGCATGAATCATTACGCCGCCGGGTGCCAGTAAACGTTCACACTCTTTAAAGATTTTCGGCATGGCTTTGCCACTGGTTTCATGCAGCAGGATATGGCTGACCACCAAGTCAAAAGAGCCGTCTTCGAACGTGGTTTCTTCGGCGTTCATTTGTGCAAAGTTGATGTTTTTGCCCATGGCCTGGGCGCGAGCGTGGGCATAACGCACAACAGGTGCGCCGACGTCGATGCCCCAGATTTCTGCATCCGGGAAGTACTCTGCATAAGGCAAGGTGGAGTGACCCACTGTGCAGCCCATATCTAAAATTCGACGTGGTTTAAAGTCTGGCATATTGCGCTTCAGATAGTTGCACACCGAACGTCCCATATCGTCATTGTTTGGGCCGGTATAACCCATGGTGTAAAGGTATACACCGCGGTCGTAAAGTACACCTGCAGCAATATCGTCTTTGGTTACTTCAGAGCAGTAACCGCCGGGCATGCAATGGATATCCAGCGCGCTGACATAGCGTGGCGGCACAAATCCCTCAGGGATAACCAATTTGGCATTGGCTTTGGCAGACAGGGCTTTGGCTTTCTCGATAAGCTCCGGCAGCTGCCGTTCGATACTGATATTGGTGGATTCCCACAGCAATTCTTGAGCAATACGGTTGATGGACGCATACAGACGAAAGTAAGGGTCCTTCACCATGCCTTTGCGTATTTCATGGCGGTTTTCAGGTGCTCGCCCATGTTCTTTCGCATACGCCTTAGCTACGCGCTGCTCGTAAATCGGCTGCAAGCCGGGTAGCAAGTTATTCTGGATAAAACCTTTCAGGCTTTTGGCAAATTCTTGTCGAGACGCTTCGTCGTGGGTGGTCTCTGGCAGCATTGCATGCGGAGCCTGCTGAAAACAATTAAGCATGTTGCACCTCTTATAGGGGGTTCGGTTATTGTCGAGCTAACGTGAACGTGAATGCACAGTAATCACTGCGTGTTGATCAACTTTTACCGCCCTACCTTAGGATCAGTCACTGCAACCTGCATTGATATTTGTCACAGGCAATTTTAGAAAACTGTGCGCAGCTCCTGAATGGCAACGGGGCTTTAAGGCCCTTGATCCAATGGCTACGTTGACAATTGTCATGGCGCAAGGTGGGTGGCCAGCTAGGATAGCCACAAACTTGCGTGAACTAACTTTTAGAAATAGCAGAGAGTAATTCGTTTTATGACTACATCGACAGGGCCGAAAACGCTCTACGACAAACTTTGGGAGTCGCGTTGCGTGACTACTAGCCCCGATGGCACTGCGCTGTTGTATATCGACCGCCATATCGTTCACGAAGTGTCTTCCCCGCAAGCCTTTGAAGGCTTGCGCCACGCCGGCCGACCGATCTGGCGTCCTGAGTCGATTATTGCTACACCCGATCACAATGTGCCGACTACAGATCGTGCGCAAGGCATCGCGGGTATCAGTGATCTGATAGCGCGCGAGCAAGTGCAGGCTTTGGACGATAATTGTAAGCACTTTAATTTATTGCAATTTGATTTAACGGATCAGCGTCAGGGGATAGTTCATGTTATCGGTCCCGAGCAAGGTTTGACCTTACCGGGTATGACCGTGGTGTGTGGAGACTCGCATACCTCAACTCATGGTGCTTATGCGGCATTAGCTCAGGGTATTGGAACGTCTGAACTTGAACATGTCATGGCGACCCAGTGTCTGGTACAGCGCAAGTCGAAGAACATGTTGATTGAAGTTACCGGTGAATTGCGACCGGGTGTTACCGCAAAAGATTTAGTGCTGTATGTGATTGGCCAAATTGGTACTGCTGCTGGCACTGGTCACACTATTGAATTTGCTGGCACTGCCATTCAGGGGTTATCGATGGAAGGCCGGATGACGGTTTGCAATATGGCCATTGAAGCTGGTGCACGTGCTGGCCTGGTTGCGTTTGATGCAACCACTGAAGCGTATTTTGCCGGTCGACCTTATGCGCCTAAAGGTGAATTGTGGGATCAGGCGGTAGCTTACTGGCGCACCCTTCAAAGTGATGAAGGTGCCGCCTTTGATACGGTCTACCGTTTTGCCGCTGCCGACATTACCCCACAGGTAAGTTGGGGGACATCGCCAGAAATGGTGGCACCTGTGAATGGTCTGGTACCTGTACCTGAAGAACAGTCGGATTCCGTTAAAGCCTCTGATTACCGTTCTGCATTGGAATATATGGGACTAACCGCAGGTCAGTCCATTCAAAATATCAAGCTGGATCGTGTGTTTATTGGGTCTTGCACCAACTCACGTATCGAAGATATTCGTGCTGTCGCAGCTGTGGTTAAAGGCCGTAAAGTGGCGGCGAGTGTTAAACAGGCGCTGGTAGTACCGGGTTCTGGTTTGGTAAAACAGCAAGCCGAAGCTGAAGGGTTGGATCAAATTATTCGTGACGCGGGTTTTGAATGGCGCGAGCCGGGTTGTTCTATGTGTCTTGCAATGAATGCAGATCGGTTAATGCCAGGTGAGCATTGTGCATCAACTTCAAACCGTAATTTCCGTGGGCGTCAGGGCTTGGGTGGGAGAACCCACTTGGTCAGCCCGGCGATGGCAGCGGCGGCGGGAATTGCCGGTCACTTTGTTGATATCAGTGCAGGAGAATTAGCATGCTAGCGTTTACGAATCACAGTGGTTTAGTGCTGCCGATGGATACGGCAAACGTGGATACCGATGCATTGCTGCCCAAGCAATATCTGAAATGTATTCGTAAGTTCGGTTATGCCGACTGGTTGTTTGACGACTTACGCTATCTGGATGAAGGTGCGGTTGATACGGATATGTCTACGCGTCGTGAGAATCCAGATTTTATTTTAAACAAACCAATGTATCAGGGTGCCAGCGTCATCTTGGCGCGCGAGAACTTTGGTTGTGGCTCAAGCCGGGAGCACGCAGTTTGGGCGTTGCGAGACTATGGTATTCGCGCCGTTATTGCGCCGAGCTTTGGCGATATCTTTTACAACAACTGCTTTAAAAATGGTTTGCTGCCAGTGAAATTACCCGCCGCGCAAGTGAATCGCTTGTTCGAATTATGTAATGGCAAGGCCGAAAACATAGCAATTGACCTGGAAACATTGCAAATCCATTGTGGCGATGAAAACTGGTCGTTTGAGGTTGATAGCGATCGCCGTCAGCAACTGCTGTTGGGGCAGGATGAAATATCCTTGAGTTTGACCAAAGCTGATGCGATCAGGGCGTTTGAACAGCGCCGTGCAGAAAGCCAGCCTTGGTTGGTGTAACGGTTGTGTTGGCGTCTGCGTTGCGGGCGTCAGTAAGTCACCAGTAAGTAGAGGTACCCGCAGAATGAAACAACCAAAATGCATAACCTTTCTCGCTGGCACTACCCATCGGTTAATGTCGGGTGTCCATGCTGTATTGGTTTTAGGGGCGCTGGCAGTCTGCAGTGGGTCGGTACAATCGTCACAAAAAGCGTTGCAGTCGTTTCCATTTTGGCAAGCCAGTCAAGGTTTTTGGGTGAGTGATAATACCTACTTCAATCATGCAATGGACTATAACCTCCGCGCTTACAACAGCATTGTAAAAGTCGAATTGCAGGATGGGGAAGTGACAGAAACTGAATACAAATTTTACCCGCCCAGCAAGCTCGCCATGGGTTATGGAGCCGGAAAAATTGGCCCGGATCAGGGTATTGAAGTTGTGACGGTGATGAAGGGTGTTTTACTGGATGATGCCGGCACTGTGCGCATTAGTTCGGTCAGCCCTGATTATGGTAGCAGTGCGTTGACAACGATTGAGATTCTGAATCGAGATACGGCGGTTAGAACTACCAAAGACAGTGTCGGCAGTACTGATAGCTACCGTATGCTTATCACCATGCCTACCGCAACAAAACGTTATGTTGCGAACTTTGGATTGATTGCAGATCCGAAAACAGTGGGTGCGGTCGCTACTGAGTTAGGTGATTTACGTGGTTTCTCGTTATTTCGTGGCAGCCGTATTGATGAAAAAGATTTCAAGCGTGTAAGAGCTGCGTTGCGACAAAGCAATCACGTTACCGCAATTGTTAGGGGGGATAGTGAGCGACATCCCACCGTGACACTTTTACAGCAGCATTGATTATTGAGCTGAACGTAACGGTTCATGCCCAAATATTATTTTTATAGCAGGTTGCTGTTAGCGTAAAGCAACCAACAGGAGAGGCTGAAATGAAGAAAGATAGTGATCAACTCGGTCGGCGCGATTTGCTTGCCAGTGCCGGTAAAACAATCTTGGGTGCGGGTGTGGCCGCGGTAGCCGCCAGCTCTGCTTATGGCATGGCGTCCAGCAAAGGTTTGGACAACACTGACAAGGTGGACTACTCAACATTGAAATACGATGACAACTATTGGAACCGAGACGCCTGGGCACGGTTAATGGCTGATCTGGATTTCGGCAAGCAAAAATTTGGCTGGTTTTCAGGGACGGTTAATGCAGTATTACCGCATAAAAAAGTTACGCCGCTGTTTGGTTTTGAAGGCTTTTCTTACGCGCGCCTACTTAAAGGTGAAAACGGCGTGTATAAAAAGTTATTGCGTGAAGTGGGTTTCTATACCGATTTAAAAACCGGTGACGTGCTGGAAACCTGGGACAACCCGTTAACCGGCGAAACCGTTAAAGTCGTGCCTATTGCCAATGATCCATTCAATCATGAAATTGGTCCTTTCCTGCCCAAGCCTCCGTCATACGGTGGCTTAAATAAAAGTGAACAGCCGGATATTCCCTTGTTACTGGACTGGAAGGAAACCGGTGATAACAAGGTGTTCTTACGGACGCCGATTCACTTGTTATACCCGTCAGCATTAAAGCCTGCAGAATGGCCACGGGAATCTCCCGGTGAAATGACACGTGTGTCGGAAATGTTTACCTACGTGATTGACCGCGAAGACTTGGCTGATACGAGTAAAACCAGTGTTGAATATTCTGGTTGCTGGTCGCGCATTACGCCTTGGTTGCCATGGATGTTAATGGATCAGGCGGACGGTCATATTTACTACGATTGTGCTATGGGTGGTTACAATGACTCAAACGTACTTTCACCCAAGATCCGTGCTTATGCAGAAAAGCATTATCCAAAATATTTTAATGCGCCGACAGAATGGGTAGATCCGAGCTATTCAAGTCTGGAAAACTATGCGCGTGAACAAAAGCCCGCACCGGTTAAGAAATAACCTGTTGTGCGCTTGATGCAGGGTAAACATTAGTATTGTTTGCCTTGGGTGATGTTTTGTTAATGAGCCATTAAGCTTGCTACCTCTAATCTGAGACAGGAGGTGGCAGCTTACGACTCTAAAGGATTTCCCTAGCCCGATTACACAAAGTGAGTTAAGGAAATCCTGGTATTGAATAAATTGTCGGTAGTTAACCGGAGTATTGAATTTATGGCATTGAACAAAGTTTCCAGACGACATTTCCTGGTATCAACCGCTGGCCTTATGGGTAGCGCAATGGTTCCAGGATCCCTGGGCGCGGAAAACAGTGCAGACGTTGTCATCATCGGTGCAGGTTTGTCAGGTTTATATGCCGCAAATATCCTTCAAGAAAATGGTTTGCGAGTGACCGTTTTAGAAGGACGTGATCGCGTTGGTGGGCGTGTTCGCACCTTGGATGATGTTCCCGGTAAACCTGAAGCTGGCGGTCAGACTATTGGCCCAAATTATGGACGCGTCATTTTTAACGCTTTAAAACATAACGTTGAATTGCAACCGGTCAATTACAATTTAGCGACTGAGCCCGTCAATCAAATTATGAATGTTGGGGGTGAACGAATTTTTCCCAACCAGTGGCCGACGTCAAAGCGCAACCCATTTACCGGTGCAAACAAAGGTATAAACCCTGATTTCCTGTTAATGCAGCTGCTCGGCAAAAATCCTTTAGAAGAAGTGGGTGATTGGAAAGATCCCGCCAGCTTTGATTTAGACATCCCGGTTGCGCAACTATTGCGTGAAAAAGGGGTGACCGAAGACGGCATCAGATTACTGGGAATCAACAATAACTACGGTCAGACATTGGATGATACATCGCTACTGTTTTTGTATCGTGTGTTTGCGATTGTGCAGCAGTCTATGACGACTCCAGGTGGCCAAAAAACGGTGAAGGGCGGCAATCAGCGTTTGCCAGAAGCCATGGCAGCCGCGTTGAACACCCCTGTACAGTTAAACAAAACCGTCAATCAAATTGATCGGCAGGGCGGTGCTGCGATGGTTCGTTGCGCAGACGGCTCTGTGTATAAAGCGCAGCATGTGATTGTCACTTTACCGTTACCCGCACTGAAAAATGTTGTATTTACACCTGGCTTGCCTAAAGCACAGTTCGCAGCTGCGCAGGATATTCCTTACGGCAAAGTTTTTCAGGCGCATTTTTCAGTTAGGTCGCCGTTCTGGAATGGACTTGGATTTATGCCTAACGTTTGGTCTGATTCGCCGATTGAACGAATATTTGCCAGCGATCCGTCAGGCACTGGTGCAATAACTAACTTAACGGTGTGGGTTAACGGTGAAGGTGTAGATAAGCTTGAAGGCATTGAGAACTCTAACCTTAAAGCGTATGTGGAAGACGAAGTGACCAAAATTCTGCCGGAATCCAAAGGCGCAATAAGCTTTGAAAAAATGGTGTTTTGGCAAGACTCTGTATTTAGCGGCGGTTCGTTTGCTGTATGGGCGCCCGGTCAGATAAAAAAATATGGCAATGTAGTGGCGCAGACTGCCGACAATATCTATTTCGCTGGTGAACATACTGCCCGTTGGGCATCGGGTATGGAGGGTGCCATGGAATCTGGCGAACGCGCAGCTAACGAAATTTTACAGGCTTAAATTTATTAATTTTTACTCAAGTAAAATGGTGTGATTATGAAAAAAATTCAATTGTTACTTTCTGCATTGTTATTGGTAACTACTGGAAGTGCTTTGGCCGGCGGTGATGCGGCCGCCGGTGAAAAGAAAGCCATGTTATGCATGAGCTGCCATGGTGCAAAAGGTATTAGTGCTAGCCCACTATGGCCAAATCTGGCGGGCCAGAAAGACGCTTACCTCGTTAAGCAATTAAAAGATTTTAAAAAGGGTGCGCGCGAGGACTCTATGATGGTAATGATGGCAAAACAATTGTCGGAAGATGATATGGAGAACCTTGCTGCCTATTACTCGTCGCTACCTGGTGTTAGTGCCAAGTAATGATCACGCATTATTTATTGCAATAGCGCAAAAAGATCGTTGTAAAAAACTGGCGTAGTAGCAATCATGGCCGTTACTACGCCAGTTTTTATAGTCTTTATTTTCCCTTGTTTCCCTTCTTTCCCTTCTTTCCCTTCGTGGGCGTTAATCCATTTTTCCCAATTCTTCGACCGATGCTAGATCCAGAATTTCCAGGTGCTGTGGGGTTGGAAATGCAATAACATTTTCTTTTTTAAGTTTGCTCAAAGAACGACTGACGGTTTCGATCGTCAGGCCTAAAAAGTCTGCCATATCTTGTCGGGTCATAGGCAGCAGTATTTTGTCGGCGCTGGCGCCTGGCATTCGTTCCAATAGGTGTAGAAAAAAATAACACAAGCGTTGATCGGCGCGCTTTTTCCCGAGTACATAAACCTGATCCAGCGCTCTGGACAGCACATTTGCACCAATCTTTTGCATATTTTCTTTTAAGTGTGGCGTCCGGTCAGCAAGTTCCATTAATGCTTTTCGCTTGAACTCATGCAGGTGAAGGTCGCTAAGGCTTTTAACGCTGTATTCAAAGTGCTCTGAGTTCGTTAAGCCGACAAAATCACCAGGAAACAAAAATGCGAGAATTTGGCGCTCTCCCATGCTTGATGTGCGCTCAATCAGTGCCATGCCCGATATTAAGTTGTAAACACTTTCGGCTGGGGTTTGCTGGGTTAATAAATACTGTTGGGCGCAAATACTCTTATGTTGAGCAATATTTGCGATTGCCTCTAACTCTTGGTCGCTTAACGTTTTAAACAGTGTCGCTTTGTTTCGTAACGCATACTGGTCGACATCAAGAGGTAGTGTTTTCATAGTGGCGTGGATTCCGCTTCAATGTAGGTAATGCTGGGTTTTGCATAATTCTGGCACTAGTGGGTGCCATATTGGTTTTGGCCGGGTGTCAATGGTTAAGCCGTTTCTCGTGCTGAATGGTTTTTCTAACTATTTGATTTTATTGCGATTAATCGACGTGCGCTTGGTTTTTGAATGTTTCCCTAACTGTCACAGAGAGTCTCTAAATTAGCAAGTTCATGATTTTTTCGCTACTGGAATTTGTGGATTTTCAAAAAGGTTGTATTGTTATATCAATAGGTTATAGTGTTAAACAGTCTGTTTAATAGGCGGGTAGATCTTTTGTGCGCAAGCCCAATGGTAGTGGTTGTAATGACGTCGGCGCCAGTCTGTTGTTGCACAAGTGTTTGCTTGTGATTAAAGGATAAAAAATTCATCGACCACGTACATTGCGGCACCAATATTGCCTTTGGATGAGGGTGCCTAGGTGCGCTTATCCAGGTTGATTCCAACGACGGCTAATTTCAGGTCTGATTTAGCGGTTTGGATTTTACAGTTTTGGTTTTACGGGTTTTGATTATTTGGAGTTGGAAGAAATGACAGAGATTGCGAGCGGCGTGTCAGAGTTTAAGAGGGGCTGGCCCATTATATTGTCTTCCGCTCTGGGTATTGGTTTGGGTCTGTCACCCGTGCCGTTCTATACCATTGGCGTGTTTGCGCCAGAACTGCATCGTGAATTCGGGTGGGGCTTTGGCGATATCATGTTGGGTATTATGGTGATGACAGTGACGGCATTGATCGCCAGTCCCATCGCTGGATACTTGGCAGATCGCTATGGTGTTCGCCGTGTCGCACTGAGTTCTATCGTATTGTTTTCCCTGTCGTTCGCTTTATTTGGTTTTGGTAACGGCTCCCTCACCCTATTTTATTTTACCTGGGCTCTGATGGCTGCAGTGGGTGCTGGTACGTTACCTATTACCTGGACGCGTGTTGTTAATGTATGGTTTGAACGTAAAAAAGGCTTGGCGCTGGGTTTGGCGCTTATTGGTACCGGTGTTTTCGGTTCGTTAATTAAACCGTTATCAATCTGGTTGATTGCCGAGCTTGGCTGGCGAGTTGCCTATATGATTATTGCGGCATTACCTTGTTTGATTGCGTTGCCGGTAGCGTTTTTCTTCTTTAAAGAGTCTCCTGCAGACGTTGCGAAGAATAAAGCCAGTGTCGTTGAAAAAATTGTTGTCGAAGTTCAGGGGTTCTCTCTGAAAGACGCACTGACAGATAGTAAGTTCTGGTTGCTGATGCTCGCAGTATTACCCATCTCGTTTGCTTTGGGTGGTCCAGTGCCCAACATGGAAAACATCCTTCTTAGTAAAAACTTTACGACCCTTGAAATAGCCTCAATCGTGCCGGTTATTGGTATTTCTGTATTGTTTGGTCGTGCTTTGGGTGGTTGGTTAATTGATCACTTTTGGGCACCCGGTGTCGCCTTTGTGTTGCTGTCGTTACCGGCAATCGCATGTTGGATTTTAGCGGGTAATGAACTTTCAATAGGTATCGCTTTTGTTTCAGTCTTTTTGATTGGTTTCGCCTCTGGCGTTGAGTACGACCTGATTGCATTTTTAATTGCGCGCTACTTCGGTATGAAAGCGTACTCAACTATCTATGGTTTTGTGTATGGCGCTTTCGCCGTTGGTGCAGGCTTTGGACCTACGGTTTTTGGCATTATGTACGACCGCACGCAAAGTTATTCCGACATCCTCCTCTTGTCTATTGTGGTCTTGCTGCTTGGTGCGGCGATGCTACTTGGCTTGGGACGCTACCGTTACACCGGTCATGTTGAGGCGGACGAAATTCTGTCGACCAAAGAGCCCGCTACCAACTAGGCGGAGTTGGTCAGCTTTGCTCTGCCGGGCGGCTATTCACTAAAACATTTCTGTGTTCATGACTTAAGACTCAGCAGCTGCTAGCGCAGTTTGTTGGGTCTTTTTTTATGCGCGTGCATCGTGGCAGTGTGCCATAAAGCGATAGTAAGAAGAGGTCTTATTTCGCGTCCGAATACGGCTTTAAAGCCATAAAATATTATTGATATATTAATAGGTCTATAGTATACCTGTGACTACCTGTTTTCTTCGCACCTGGTGGATGTATCCGTCTGTTTAAAGGAGATCTTTGTTTGAAGTATTTTGCACTGTTTGCCGGCTTGCTTGCGTTACCGTTACTTGCCTGTTGTGCCGAACCCAAGGGCTTGTCGGATACTACTGCCGCAGAGCCTGCAGTAACGTGGCCATCACAAGAGCAGCTGGATTTAGTGGCCGCGCGCCAGCAAAGCTTCCCATTACCCAATATTGTTTCAAACGTAGACTGGTACGAACCTTTGGAGGTTGTTGCTGGCCGCCGAGGCCGCGAACTGCCTGTGGTACTGACAGAATCTCCCAAGATTGATGCGGCCGTTTCGTTGGTCGAAAAATACAACAGTTATGCGTTTATATACTGGAAAGATGGCGCAATACGTGCGGAAAAATATTGGCCCGGGTTCGATAAAGCGTCGCGTTACGATACGGCGTCCATGCACAAAACCGTGGTGGGTTTATTGCTTGGAATTGCCCAGGACGAGGGGCTGATTGACAGTGTTGATGACCCACTCGCTCGTTACTTGCCTGAGCTCGAAGGCACCAAGCGGGGTCGGGCCCCATTGCGTTCGTTGTTGGAAATGGCCAGTGGTATTCAAAACCCTCCAACTGGTGGTGGGCTGGCGAATGTTTCCTTACAAACCTATATGGGTGACGACTTAAAATCTGCGCTAGCGCATTGGCCCGTTCCCGCCGAGCCTTTCGAAGAATTCTTTTATGCAGCGGCTAACCCTCAGTATTTGTCGTGGGTAATCGAGCGTGTCAGTGGTCAGCGTTACGCAGAATACTTGTCTGAAAAACTGTGGCAGCCCATAGGTGCCGATGATGCTCGCGTTTGGCTCGACCACGAAGGTGGGTCTCCGCGCACGTCCTGTTGTTTGCAGGCTAACGCCCGTGACTGGTTGAAGTTTGGTTTGCTGTTGCTGGATCAGGGTAAGGTCGGTGATCAACAAGTGGTGTCTGCCGACTGGATTGACCGCATGACTGCTCCGTCAGAATTGAACCCTAACTATGGATGGCAGATCTGGCGCGGCAGCCCGCATAACCCTGCAAGAGCTTATTCGCGCACTATCAAAGTGACCGTTCCCGCTAAAGAACCCTTTGCCCAGAATGATGTTGTTTATCTGGACGGCTCCGGCGCACAACGAGTTTATGTCATTCCCAGTGAAAATGCCGTGATCGTTAGAATCGGGCAACCTAGTTTTGCCTGGGATGATTCGGAATTGCCTAACCTGCTTCTATCCACAACTGCCGAATAGTGACTGATATGAAAAATCGAATTAAACAATGGTGGGCACTAGATGCCGCCAAAGAATCGCAGAGTGCAGACAACCCGTTTTCGCCACTATCGCCAAACCAAAAGCGAGAGGCGTTTCCGCTGCTGGCCCTGGCGTTTGGCTGGGGGTTTTTGGTGACTGGTTTGTTAACCGGTGGCGCACTGGGTAAGGGTATGCCGTTTATGCCAGACCTGTTAATGGCGACCTTCTGGGGCAACACCATGAACTTTATCATCGGTGCGCTAGTCGGTTATATCGGCTATAAAACAGCCTGTAATAGTGGCCTGTTATACCGTTTTGCCTATGGCAATATCGGTGCATATATTCCGGTGTTGTTCGTGGCGCTGTTGACTATTGGCTGGCAGGGTATTGTCGTGGGCGCTTTTGGTTTTGCGTGGGCGCAATCTTTTGATAGTCCAATGTTTTACACCGTCGCTATTTTTGCAGGTCTATTATTTACCGTGACGACATTTTTTGGTGTGGCAGCATTGGAAAAAGTCAGTATGCCATCGGTGATTTTGCTGGTGATTGTCGGTGTGTTTGCTGCGTGGCTAAACATCGATAAGGTAGGCGGTTGGGACAACTTTATTGCGATGTCCGCCGAAAAAGCGTCGGAAGCCCCCATCTCAATGAAAGATGCTATCAATATGGTTGTGGGTTCATGGATTGTGGGTTCTATCGTGATGGCGGAGTACACCCGCTTCGCGAAAAAAGCCTGGGTTGCGTTGGCGATACCGTTTGTCGTGTTAATTATTTCCCAGTGGTTTTTGCAAATTATTGGCTCAATGGGTGGGATTGTTTCTGGCACCTATGAGTTCACTACTTATATGTTGGAGCAGGGCATGGTGATTGGCGGTATTGGTTTGATTGCCATGAGTCTGGCGCTTTGGACAACTGGTGATACCAATCTGTATTTGCCCTCTATCCAGACAGCGAGTGTTTTTCGTAAACCGCAACGGGTTACCACCGTCATATGTGGCCTGCTGGGTACCCTGCTGGGCTTAGGCGTTTATCAGCATTTTCTGGGCTGGATTAATCTGCTTGCTGCATTAGTACCGCCGTTAATTGGGCCGGTGATTATCGATTACTACATCGTCAATAAAATGCGTTATAACGCTGAGCTGCTAGCGCACTTGCCGCGTTGGAATCCAGTGGCCATTGCTGCGTATATGATTGGTGCAGTCACTGCGTACCTGACCACCGTCGGTGTCAGTATCCCCGGTTTGGATTGGTGTTTCCCGTCGCTGTTGGGCTTGCTGGTTTCAATGATTGCGTACCTGGTGTTGTTTTACATCGCCAAGGCATTGGGTATGACGTATGGCCCGGCGAGTATTAAAACGCTACAAGTAGAGGGAGCATAGTTTTGTCTTCTTCAAACGAAACGTCGGCTGAAACCATTACACCTTCTGGCACACTACGCAAAATCAGCACCGCCGCGGATTACAGTGAATTCAGGCGAGGCTGGCCATTAGTTGTCGCGGCAACGATTGGTATTGGCCTGGGCTTATCACCGGTGCCTTTTTATGAAATAGGTATTTTAGCTCCAGAGTTGGTAAAGGCGTTTCAATGGACCTTTGCCGACATTATGGGTGGAGTGTTTTTCTTGATGGTGGGCGTTGTTGTAATGGCGCCGCTCATTGGACGTTTGGCTGACCGGTTTGGCGTACGTGTGGTTACGTTAACGTCGATTGTTGGTTTTAGTTTGTCGTTGTCTTTATTTGCCTTTCAAACGGGATCATTACCCGTATATTACGCCACGTGGTTTTTAATGGCAGTTGCGGGTGCCGGGACGTTGCCAATTACCTGGACTCGTACGGTTAATCAGTCGTTTGAAATTCACAAAGGTCTGGCTCTAGGTGTGGTTCTGGCGGGTTCTGGCATTTCCAGTTTTTTACTTAAGCCTGCGGTTGCCTGGATCATGGTAGACTATGGCTGGCAGGGTGGTTTTTTATTGCTGGCTGCATTACCTGTGTTGATTGCTTTCCCATTAGCCTGGTTCTTCTTCCATCCGGCACCTGTTGATGTGGCAATAAAGAAAGTTGTCGCAGCACCTGTGGACGGTATGACACTCAGGCAAGCTTTATGTGATTGGCGTTTCTGGGCAATTATTATTGGTATTTTGCCAATTGTGTTTGCGGTAGCCGGCGTGATTGCGAATCTGGAAATCGTACTTAAAGATCGTCAAATCAGTACCGCATTAATTCTCAGTGTTACGCCGTTTTTAGGTTTGTCAGTGATTGCTGGCCGCTTGGTGGGTGGTTGGTTGATTGATCGATTTTGGGCGCCTGCTGCTTCGCTGGGTATGCTGCTTTTAGCTGCGCTGGCCGTGTGGGCACTGGGCAGTGGTCCCACCAGCTACATTGGTTTGTTGTTAGTGGTATTTGGTGTTGGTTTGGCCGCTGGGGTCGAGTTTGATTTACTGGCGTTCTTTACTGCGCGCTACTTTGGTCTGGCGCATTACAGTGGTATTTATGGGGTAATGTATATTTTCTTTGCTGTAGGTTCGGGAGCCGCGCCTTATACCTTTGGTTTGGCATACGATGCTACGCAAAGTTTTACCGCCATACTGAATATTTCGGCGATATGTATTGCGTTTGGTGGCCTAATATTTTTAACCTTGGGTAAATATCGTTATGGGGTTAAAAACAGTTGAACCCCAAAAGGCTGCTATAACGTCACTATAAAGTCGCTAAAAGCTACTACAAGCCACTACAAGCCACTACAAAATAACTATAAAGCAGGAGGTGTTGAATCAACCATTGCCGTTTCGCTACAGGGTAGCGGATTAAGGGCAGCCCTGCTTTATGTGTTTTGGTCGTGACAGCGTCTCGTTAAGAAACCTCATTAAAAATTAGAGTTGCGCTAACAACGATCTTTTTTGCAGCCATGCTAGTGTCAATACACTGCCAGCACAAAACAGTAGCGGCACCAATTGCCAGAGCATAAACTTCTCAACACCTACTTTTTGTGCAATGAGTACTCCACCCACCAACGGCGCTGCAATCGCGCCAATACGCGCCACGGCAACGGTAAACCCGATAGCAGAAGACAAAATCGTGACCGGGTAAACAACTGCCGCCATAGCGTTAATCGTCATATGTACACCGGAAATACCTGCGCCTACCAGCGCAAATAATGCTCCCCAAAATAGGGGTTGATCAGGTATGACGGCAAAGCCGATTAGACACAGCCCGGTCAAAGCATACGCTGCAAGCAGTGCTTTGTAGGGGCTCCAACGATCCATCATTGTGGCAACAATGACGCCACCGGCTAAACCACCGGCCTGAAAATACACAATCACGGCGGATGCGTGGGTAATATCCCAGCCTTGCTGAGTCATTAGTACTGGGATCCAGCTCACCATAATGTAAATAAGAAAAGCATTGCCGACAAATAATGCCCAGAGGGCTAATGTTGATAAGCGATGTTCCGGTTGTAGCACACTGAAGAAACCAGGCTTTGCTTCCGTTTGCAGTGATTTTGGGGACTGCTGGCGATGTTTGTAAGAAGGTGCTTCCGGCAAGCAGAAAAATAAGGCTACCCAGATAACCGCACTAATGATGGAGCTGGCCCAGAATGCCCCATGCCAATCATAGTTGGCGAGCAGTTGCGGTACTAAAAGGCCAGAACCAATGGCGCCAAGTGGAATACCACTGGAAGCCAGTGTGAGTAGTAGCGAGCGCCGGTTATCCGGCAAGAATTCTGCCAACAGCGCAGCGGCATTGGCGAGCATTGCGCCCAGTCCGACACCGGTTAAAAAGCGCCAGAACATTAACTCGGTTATCGTGCTGGTGAAGCCGCAAGCCGCGACGGCAAATGTAATCAACGCAAAGCTGATTAATATAATGTTGCGTCGCCCATAACGGTCACCTAAAGAGCCGATGACCACCGCACCCAGACCTAAGCCCGCTACCGCAGCGGAATGAACAATGCCAAAATCACTGACCGGTACCCCCCAGCCTTCGGATATCGGTGCTGCTACCAATGCCATTACCTGTAAATCGTAGCCGTCAATGAGCATCAACAGGGCTGTTAGCAGTGTTAGCATGGCAATATACAACGGTGATTTGACAGCTGTGGGATTATTACTCACCGGATACTCCTAGTGGTATACATATAATTGAAGTTAGAACTGTAGTTATAATTGCAGTCGCAATGGTTCTTGCTGCAACAATGGCAGCAGACTTAACCGCCTTAGCGTTAGCCACAAAGGTAAAACTCTCGGTTGGCAAGCAGGCGCGCAGAGAAGCGATGGTCAGATTATTCATGTTTGGTTGAAAGTTACGATTATTATTGTAAGCATGCATATAGTGCGACACATGGTATGTGATTTGAGCAAAGTATAAAAGCGCCAAATGCCAGGTATTGGTGGCATTAAAAAAGGTTGTGTTGACAATTGATTGTCTTGACATGGGGCAGTGATTCGGTTCTTTCAGCAACGTTTTCGTACAAGCATTTAATCGAAAACTGACTGAGCGACTGTGCTAAACCGCGTAATTAAAAGATTTTATCCATGACGTTACTTGATGACTTTGAAAATTTGCCAGATGTGCGTGACGGGCTCAACCGTAAAGAGCGCGCTATTCTCTATTGCCTGAATAAAACACAAGCTGAGCTAGGTGGTAGAAATGTACCCACTATTATGTTGTATGGGCGAGTGTTGGAGCTGGTTGATATTAGTGAGCAGGAGTTTCAGTCAATTCTGTCGCGTTTTACCGGCTTGACCAAGCCTAAGCGTGATGACTGAATCGGCGCTCGCACATTTGGACCAGGGCTATCGTTATTATTTTTGTTTGTCGCTATGGTTGCCTACCCTGTCGCGGGCAGATGTAGTTTGGTGCGTAATTGGAATATGTGCACCTACTTTTCCAAGCCCAAATTGGGGCATGTTGTGGTAAATAGACTCGTATTTCCCCTTTTGTGACAGATAGGTTTCATGCCATATCCCTACGTCACCGTTGCTACCCACGTGCTTGTTAAACGCTGCCCAGGCTGGGAGGTGTGCCGCAGTCTTATTTTTGGAATAAGCTTCAAGCTGCGCAAATGACTGCCAATACTGAACCATAATGGTGGTGCGACCAAACCATGATTCGTGACTCAACAGTCCCAATTCAGGATTTGCATAGAGTTCCTGCAACATTTTGTTCATTGCTTGGGCAACCGGCAGCCATTTGTGAACTTTCCAAAACTTGTTGACGCGCATACCGATAATGAACACAACAAATTCGCCTTCCATATCTGCGGTCATTCGCTGCTGAAATATTTTGGTCACAATTTGGTTTCCTTATTTATCTGCAATAAATTTATTGCCGTGGTTGCACCTTTGGAGTGCATGATCTAAAGTCAATTCGATAAAACCATTTATTGCTATGCTAGAATAAAATAGGTTGATATGTATCAACAAACTATGCCCCATTCCCCTAGACAATAACACTGCTCTTCCCAACCTAGCTTATTTGGATTTAACGTGTTTAAGCAATGGCGTAACAAACTACCCCAGCAGTCCATTTTTCGAAAACCTCTGGTTTTCGAGGTCACTGTAGTCCTCATTATAAAAATGGCGTTACTGATGGTTTTGTGGCAGGTCGCGTTTAAGCCGTTAAAACCCAAAGATGTTCTCAATATCGATTCACAAATTTTGCCATTAACCTCAAGGGATATTAGCCATGAATGATTACGTGGTGGATTTATCGCGGCTGCAGTTTGCATTAACTGCGATGTACCACTTTATATTTGTCCCGTTAACGCTGGGATTAAGTTTTATCCTCGCCATTATGGAGTCGGTTTATGTCATGACCGGCAAGCAAGTTTATAAGGATATGGTCCAGTTTTGGGGAAAGCTCTTTGGTATTAACTTTGCCTTAGGGGTTACCACAGGGTTGACCATGGAATTCCAGTTTGGAACCAACTGGTCATATTACTCTCATTACGTGGGCGATATTTTTGGGGCGCCATTAGCCATCGAAGGTCTAATGGCTTTCTTTCTGGAATCAACATTTGTCGGTCTGTTCTTTTTTGGTTGGGACAGGTTAACGCGCGTCCAGCATTTGGCAGTTACCTGGTTGGTTGCTATTGGTAGTAACTTGTCGGCGTTATGGATCTTAATTGCCAACGGTTGGATGCAAAATCCAGTCGGTGCAGAATTTAATTATGAAACCATGCGCATGGAAGTCACTAACTTTGCAGAGGTGATTTTCAATCCGGTGGCACAGGTGAAATTTGTCCATACTGTTTCTGCAGGGTACGTCACCGGCTCCATGTTTGTGTTGGCGTTGTCCGCATACTATCTGCTGAAAAAGCAGGATGTTCCATTTGCAAAACGCTCATTTGCCATAGCTTCAGCGTTTGGCTTGGCATCGGTGATTTCCGTAATCATTCTGGGTGATGAAAGTGGTTATGAAATTGGTGATGTACAAAAAATGAAACTGGCGGCTATTGAGGCCGAGTGGGAAACACAGGTGCCACCAGCGGATTTTACGCTTATTGGCTTCCCCAATCAGGAAACCCACGAAACAACGGGTGCAATCAAGATTCCTTATGCTTTAGGTATCATTGCTACACGCTCTATTTCGGAACCGGTTCATGGCATTAATGATCTGCGTGAACATGCCCGCGCTCGGATTATCAATGGTATGCAAGCCTATGGTTATCTGGCACAGCTAAAAGCCGGTAACGACACTCCTGAATTGCGTGCAGCATTCGACAAAGTCAAAAAAGACTTGGGTTACGGTCTATTATTGAAGCGCTACACCGACAATGTTGTTGACGCAACTGATGCGCAAATAGATCTGGCGACAAACGACACCATACCAAAAGTTTCGCCAATTTTTTGGTCGTTCCGTGTCATGGTTGGGTGCGGGTTTTTAATGTTGTTTGTGTTTGCCTATGCCTTTTGGCTGAGCACCAAACACGCTATTGACAAGCCGCGCTGGTTTTTACGGGTCGCTGTCTGGTCTTTACCGTTGCCTTGGATTGCCTGCGAAACTGGTTGGTTTGTGGCTGAGTACGGTCGCCAGCCTTGGTCTATTGCAGAAATATTACCAACCCGTTTAGCCGCTTCCACGCTTACCGCTGGTCAGGTCTGGACATCAATGATAGGTATTATTGCGTTCTATACCATTTTGTTAGTGATCGAGTTGTACCTTATGACTCGATTCTCCAAACAGGGCCCAAGTTCATTACACACTGGTAGATATGATCTTGAGCAACCGTTAACAGAGGGGCATGTCTAATGGACTACGAACTACTACGTATTATTTGGTGGCTATTAATTGGCGTGTTGCTGGTAGGGTTTGCCATCACCGACGGTTTTGATTTAGGTGTGGGTGCCTTGTTGCGTATCATAGGTCACACCGATAGCGAACGCCGGGTAATGATCAATACTATTGGTCCGCACTGGGATGGTAATCAGGTGTGGTTCATCACTGCCGGTGGCGCACTTTTTGCGGCGTTCCCACTTATTTATGCTGCATCGTTTTCCGGTTTCTACTTTGCGTTACTGATTACCTTGGCTGCATTATGGATGCGCCCAGTTGGTTTTGACTATCGCAGTAAACTGGAAAGCCCTAAGTGGCGAAATGCTTGGGACTGGGCGTTGTTTGTCAGTGGTATTGTGCCATCGCTGATTTTTGGTGTGGCGCTAGGCAACTTATTTTTAGGCGTTCCCCTCAATTATGACGTGATGTTGCGGCCTAGTTACGACGGTGGTCTATTTGGCTTGCTGCGCCCATTCGCATTGCTCGCTGGCTTGGTCAGTGTGAGTATGTTGCTAATGCATGGCGCAGTCTGGTTGCAAATGAAAACCAGTGGCTTCATTCGTGAGCGCGCTGTTAATGTTGCCTTTATTTTGGGTATTGCTACACCCGTACTGTTCGGTCTGGCTGGTATTTGGGTAGCACAATTGGATGGGTATCACATTACCAGTGTTATTGATCATAACGCCGCATCTAATCCATTAAATAAAACCGTTGAGTTAGTCGCCGGTGGCTGGATGAGTAACTACTCAGTATTTCCACTCATGATGATTGCGCCATTAGTGGGGCTGGTTAGTCCGCTAGCCGTAGCCGCATTGAGTAAGAAAGGGCATGCGGGTCTAGCGTTTGTAGCGTCCAGTACAACAATCATTGGCATTATCTTTACGACCGGGTTTTCATTGTTTCCTTTCTTGATGCCAAGCAGCACGCAGCTGAATGCATCGCTGACTGTTTGGGATTCAACATCCAGCGAAACTACGCTCCTGATTATGTTTGCTGTGGCCTGTATTTTTGTGCCGCTGATCTTGCTCTACACCGCTTGGGGTTACTGGGTCATGCGCGGCCGTATGACAGAAGAAGCAGTTGCTGCTGATAGTCATCAACTCTACTGAGGAATTTGTTATGTGGTACTTTACTTGGATTTTAGGTGTTTTGTTGGCCTGTTCATTTGGGATCATCAATGTAATGTGGCTAGAAAACAGTATGGACTTTGACGATGAATAGTAAGCCCGAGGTGAGTGCCATGGCGCCAGTCACGAATCCTTTGGGTGCCCTGAGGATATTCGTTTTTTGCTTGTCTTTGGCAGTGATGATTCTCATTACTGCCTGGCCACACACCTTTGGTAGTACAACGACTACGATGAACCATAATGCCGCTATGGTATGCATGGCAGGTATGTGTATTGGCTTTGTTTACGGCATCGGTTTTATTCCGAAACAGCGCTGGTTGAAAATTGTTTATTCAGCGCCAGTCGCTTTAGGTTTGATGGTGACCGGGTTTGTCATGACGTTCTTGTAACTCAAACTGCACTTTTCAGTCATTAAAGACTTTAGTTTTCGAGTGATGCGGAATGGAGAGCGCTTTCCATTCTGCATTACTGGTTTTGGGTATGTTAAACGTTCTAAACCTCACAAAGGCGGCTAAATTTTTTAAAATAGAGCTTAAAAGGGTCTATGGTTTTATGATTGTCTCTAATCTGGGGCCGACTTCTCTAAATCCGTTGCGAAGATAAAAATTAACCGTTCTTTGGCATCTCGGCACATCGGGTGCACCTACTTCAATAACCTTCCAACCTTTTTCCTGAGAAAAATCTTTAGCATGTTGTATTAAGTGAGCTCCAATGTCTTTGGATCTATACTTGGGTACCACATACAACTCCGTGATTTCACCAAAATGACCACCCGCATAGATGGCAGAGCATTGATTTATATTGATGTAGCCAGCAATTTCATCATTATATTTGGCAATGAAAGACCAGACTGACGACGCCTCATTGATGAGTTGAACCGCTGCCTTCTGTAATTTTTCCAGTTCGAAAGAATGTGCCTGATCTTCAAAAAGTTCGATAAGGAGATCGTAAACCAGCTGTGCTATCAGGTCTGAATCCTTATAGGTTGCTTCTGTTATAGCTATCTGTTCGCTCATCGATACCTCCTTTTTATCAATTCTTCTCATAGTAGTAAGAAAAAATATATTTCATATACCCAGAGAGAGTAGTATTGAGAGATTCCGGTGCAATGGGTTAGTGAGTGAAGGTTGAAAATAGATGATGATCTTTTAGGACGCTACTGTAGAAAGGGCTGAAAATATTTTTCAAAATTTTGCAGGAAAAAATATTCAGTGCTAATTATTTTTCATCCAATGATTGTATTCGTCGTTGACCAAGCGCATATCTTCATAAAGCCATACCATACGATCGCAAAACCACATTTTGCCAAACCACGAGATAAGCCCGCCGGCAGTGGTCGGTAATATCGCATGATAATAAGCCCCTGTAACGGCCACTAAAAAGCCAATGCCTGCCACAAGACTAAGAAACATGGCCCATTGCTTATGATGGTCGGGTATTGGGCATACTGCACGATTAATCCAGACTCGTTCACCAAAAGTCACTTTTGATGCCCAGTTATGGGTATTTTTCGGCGCTGAAAACAGCCTTGGGTTTAGCCACATCCAAAACGCCGCTATGGCAATAGAAAGCAAACTCCACCAACCGATAGACTTTATACTCCACATCGCGGCCACGATTACAGGAATTCCAGTCATAACTCGTGTCCACACGCTAAGCGGGCTAGCATGACGCTCCCAGGTAGCCTCATCCATAGACATGAGTGTAGTGAAAATGTTTTTGCTCACGTTGTTTGAACCTTTGTGTCTTTGAAATTTGACTTACTTTGAGCCTTTAAGTTTTCTAATACCGTCTTAATACTGTTAGCTAAACGTTGTAAGTATAGAAGCGCCAGGTCAATTGATTCGTGTCCAATGAATCATAGAGCCTCTGAGCCTGCTTGTTGTCCGGTGCCGTAACCCACTGTAACCGGGATGCACCATTTTTAGCAGCGTAAGCTCGGCAATGTTCGATTAGCTGCCGACCTACGCCCTTGCCGCGACTATTTGGCCGTGTATATAGGTCATTGAGGATTGCGACTTTTGCAGCAATGGTTGATGTAAAGGAAAAATAAACCGTCGCAAAGCCGATGACTTGTCCTGCCTCTCGATACATAAACTGGCATCCAGAAGGGTTTGACTCGCCAAATTGTGCAAAGAACTCTGCATTTCTAGTATCTGAAATGTCGGCAACGTTATAAAACTCCTGATACGCTCGAATGAGTGGCAATACTTCATGCAGGTTACTGGGTGATACGGGCTCAATCATGAGGTGCCTTTATTACGTGACTAATAATTTGTTGTTTTTACTGTGTGTTTAACTAATGTGGAATTTGGCTTATTGTTGACTGAGTTTTCATATTGGGCAAGCCCCCCTTACTTAGCGGTTAGGTAAGCTTAGTTGTTTAGTTTCCTCGCAGTAGCAGAAATAACGAGAAGTGAAAATACTGTAATAATAACGTATACCAGTCATCTAATTGATATAGATGACTGGCTCTGATAACGACTACTCATAACCTTGTGTGTCAGGGCGCAGTGCTCTCTGTAAGTCCATGTGCTGCTTTCTGAAAATTCCACGCGCCAGTTTTAACTGTTTTTATTACGTAGTCACGAAAAGAGGTTGGTAAGCGTCCAAGCGCTTTTTCAACCCCATTAGCTATTTGGCTGTTGCGTCCATCCATTACCACCGTGAACAATTCATTCATCAGCCACAAGACATCGTTTGGCATATTGTCCTCTCTCAGTGCTTGCAAAAATTGTTCGGCAGAAATTGGCATAAATTTGATCGGATGTTGAGTGAGGTCTGCAATAATCTCGACACAATCTTTAAAGGTGAGCAGCTCCGGACCGGTAACTTCAAATAGCTGATTGGTAAAATCCGGTTTGGTCAGGCAGGTAAATGCTACTTCGGCGATATCATCCGCATCGACAAAAGGTTCGCGAATATGGCCGGCGGGTAATGCGAGCTGGCCATTCAAAATACTTTCAATCAAAAATCCCTCGCTAAAGTTCTGTGCAAACCAGCTGGCGCGTACCACATTCCAGTTCAGTCCGCTATTTATCAGCTGCTGTTCCGCGTGTTGGGCACCTGCTTCACCGCGCCCTGATAATAGAACGATATGGCTAATGCCAGTGACTTTCGCTTGACGAATAAACTCCGCAATAGCCTGCTTGGCGTCGGGAATAGCCAAGTCTGGCTGAAAGCAAACGTAGGCTGACTGACAACCTTGCATCGCAGTGGCCCAGCTATTAGGGTTCTGCCAGTCAAAGCTGGGTGTAGTAGATCGTGATACTGCGCGTGTTTTATACCCCGCGCGTTGCAGCAGGTTGTTCACCCTGCGTCCGGTTTTTCCATGCTTACCAACAATGAGGGTCGTGTCTGAGTTCATTATGCTACTCCTTTGAGATTTGTGTTGTTTGCAGTGTTGCTTGCGTTTTGATCAGCACGACCAGTATTATTGAAAGAAGCTGGATCTTTAATGCTTAAAAATCCAAATAAATTGATTATTCATCTATTTTTGGTTCTGTGAGCCTTCGATATGGAGGAAGAGGCCGCTATGCACACTGCGTCACCACGGTTCCCTACAGCCAATGATCCTCTGGGCGAAACGCTGCATCAGCTGAGGCTGAACGGCAGTCTTTACTGTCGCTCAGAGCTGAGTGGTAATTGGTCGCTGGAAATGCCGTTGCTTCCCGGCAAAATGATGTTTCATATCATCACTGCCGGACAGTGTTGGCTCCAATTACCAAACGATGCACCAAAGCTGTTGCAGCAAGGTGCCCTGGTACTGGTTACGCAGGGGCAAGGGCACACTATTAGTAGTGATCCAGAACTCTCCCCGATTCCACTGTTTGAGGCCGGAATTCAACAAGTTAGCGAGCGCTATGAAGTCCTGAATATTGATGGAGAAGGTGAGAGTACGGAACTTACCTGCGGCGTGATGGGCTTTGATCAGGTTGCAGGACAGCAGTTAATACAAGAGTTGCCACCCTTATTACTTCTTGATCAACTTGAACAGAGTGGTCAGGCATGGCTCAGCAGTACACTTCAATTTATTGCCGCCGAAGCACGCCAATTAAAGCCCGGTGGTGAAACCATTATTACTAATTTGGCAGACATCATAATTATTCAGTTGATTCGCCACTGGATTGAGCAGTCACCCCAAGCGCAAACCGGTTGGCTGGGTGCGCTTCGCGACAAGCAGATCGGTATTGCCTTGCGCGCCATTCACCATCAGCCGGAAAAAAGCTGGACAGTTGATTTGCTCGCGCAGGAATGCGGTATGTCGCGTTCTGGCTTTTCGGCCCGCTTTTCAAAACTGATTGGGGCTAGTGTCAAAAACTACCTGACCGGGTGGCGAATGAACCTTGCGCATCAGCGACTTAAACAAAACAGTGTGCCGCTAATTGTGTTAGCGGAAGAGTTGGGCTATCAGTCAGAAGCAGCGTTTTCTCGAGCGTTTAAGCGCATAAAGGGTTTTTCGCCAGGGAAAGTGTAATATCTTCGCTAAATTACGAAGCAAACGGCGAAAAAGTAAAGGCGATTCATTTTTTACACTTTAATTCTTCTAGCGTCGGGCAGATTGCATCTGCACTACAGGCAGCTGAAATGTAATCAAATGGCGGTATTGCGGGTAATAGCACTTCGTATGAGTAACCACATTCTTTAATAATCCTACGTAGATTTTTATAGCGCTTGTTTTTCAGTGCTGCAGTGTTACGTATTGCTATCTTGCTAAACTCATTGGATTTTATTCGCTCTTCTCTTTGTTTTTCGCAAATCTTGTTTGTTGGAATATTTGAATTTATTGTTCGCCAGGTTTCATAAGTTAAACAGGTAATTTGTTTTGGATGTATGAAAGATTGCAGGGGGGGGTATTTATATGGGCCCCCGTTAGAGCGAATTAGAAGGTGATATCTGACAGGTATTGCCGCCCTTATCAATTTTTGAGCTGGCTTTTTCTTCTGTTACCAGGGCTAGAATGGTCGTAGTGCAAGGTGTCGTTGTCAGGTTCCCGGCATGAGAAGCCTCATGATTTCACCGCTAATAAGCACAGGAAAATTAGCAATCGACTCATAGGTAGACTCCTTACGGCGAATAGCGTTGATCTTAAGAAGAAAGTTTACTGGCATCATAGGTTGACCCTTCTAGGGCCCTGTTGTCGGTGCTTTGCAGGCGCAGCACGCAGGCTGTCGAGGCTACCTGCACAGTGTCAAACGCTATATCCTTCCAGATTAAAAGTGCGGTATCGGCTTTGCGAAAGCACTCCAAGTTACAAATGATATATTGATATTACAATATGTATTGTGTAATCTGATTCTATCTGTAAAACCGACATTATATAGGGTTATCTACCCGGCATTCACGTTGCCCCTTTGGCTGGCTGCGTAATGATAAGCCTTGGCGGAGCCAGGAGGAGACATCACATGAACGCAAGTGCGCAAATTGACGCCGGCTTTCTCGCAGAGTTAGCGACGATTTTAGGTGAGGGAAATCTGCTCACCGATACCCATTCTTGCAGCTTATATGCGCAAGATATTTTTACCAAAGACAAGCCTGCCTTGGCGGTTGTGCAGCCCCTTAGTACTGAAGCATTGGTTGCGGTAGTAAAACTGAGTACAGCTGCAGGCTACACCTTGGTGCCTCATGGTGGTGGTGTGTCTTATTCCAGCGGTTATGTGCCAGCTGCTGATAACACGATTATGGTCAGCTTTAAAAACATGACACGTGTGATAGAGATCAACCGTGACGATATGTATGTGACCGTGGAGTGCGGCTGTAGCTGGAAGGATTTACATCTGGCACTAAAAGAAACCGGTTTGCGCACGCCGTTTTGGGGTACGTTGTCGGGCATTAAGGCCACTGTAGGCGGTGGCTTGTCGCAAAATGCGATGTTTTGGGGTTCTGGCCAGTTTGGTACCGCTGCTGATTCGGTGATTGGTTTAGAGGTCGTCATGGCGGATGGTACGGTGTTGACCACCGGGTCTGCTGCTCAAGCTAACGCGAATGGTTTTTTCCGTCATTTTGGCCCGGATTTGACCGGTCTGTTTACAAGTGACAATGGCGCGTTGGGCTTTAAAACCAAAGCTACGTTCCGGTTGATCCCAGAGCTGCCAGCCAAGCAGTTCGTGTCGTTGGATTTCCAGACGGGTGCAGAAGCGTTAGGTGCTATGGGTGAAATTGCACGTCGTAATTTAGCTGCTGAATGTTTTGGGTTTGATCCTTTTTTGCAAAAGCAACGCATGAAGCGTGAAAGTCTGGCAACAGATGTAAAAGCGTTAACCGGTGTGCTGAAGTCATCGGGCTCTATTCTTGGGGCTGTTAAGGATGGCTTGGGCGTAGCGTTAGCCGGCCGTCGTTACATGAAAGATGTACAGTTTTCTATTCATCTGATTTGTGAAGACCGTTATCAGGCGGGAGCCGATGCGCGAGCGAATGAGATTCGTGAAATTGCGAAGACGTTTAATGGTCGCGAAATCGAAAACAGTATCCCTAAAATTACCAGCGCCAATCCATTCGGGCCCATTAACAGCATGGTTGGGCCGCAGGGTGAACGCTGGGTACCTGTGCATGGTATTTTACCGCATTCCAAAACCGTCGCCGCGTTCGAAGGCATTGAAGCATTGCTGCAAAAGCATCGCGCCATATTGGACCAGTATGAGATTGGTGTTGGCTATTTGTTCTCTACCTTGTCTGGCGGTTGCTTTGTATTGGAGCCGGTATTTTTCTGGCCTGATGCTTTACAAGAGATTCATCAAGAGCACTTAACCGCAGATGCATTGAAGCGTATTGGAAAAGGCTTTGATGAAAATCTGGATGCGCGTGCTGCGGTTAAGCAGGTTCGCGCTGAAATTGCAGCGTTGCTTTCCGATATCGGTGCAGTGCACTTGCAGTTGGGTAAAAGCTATCAGTTCCGCGATGCGATCCCCGAGCAAAACTGGGCGCTGTTGCAAACCTTAAAAGACGCTGTGGATCCTGGTTGCGCCATTAACCCGGCAGCGCTGGGTTTTGTTAAGCATTAAGTGCTAGTGGCAGAGTAGGACTGCTTTAATCTCCTACACCTCAATAGCCTTTGTTTAGTTGTGCTTGTGCACTGCTTTACAGAGGCTTTTTTATGCTTGTCAAAAATGGGTGCCGATGGTTTACGCCGCAGGTAATTAAGTGGCTATGGCGAGGTTCAATTGACTTTTGTTAAGGACATTAACCCGGGCTCTCGTTAATTTAACGCTATTAAGAACACGTAGAAAAACTTATAGAGGTGTGTGATGGGAATTATGGAACTTGCGGTATTGCGCTGGGTACACATTCTGGCAATGGTCTATTGGCTTGGTGGTGAGTGGGGTGTGTTTCAAACCTCTTACAATATTGTGAACCGCAAGTTGCCGATGCAAGAACGTCGACGACATATGGAAACAGCCTATCGAATTGATATTCTGGCCCGTTCGGGAATTATCCTGCTGTTGCCATTAGGTATTCATATGGGTCACATTTGGGGTGTTCAGCCCTTTGGTGGTGCTTATTTGGTTGCAAACTGGGTACTGGCTACCGCCTGGTTGTTACTGTGTTGGTCTGCCTACTACTTTCGTGAGACTGACCGTGGTATTCGTTTAACCAAGATTGATGAATCTGTGCGTTTTTTCCTGATCCCTGCATTATTTATCGCCAGTGTCTGTTCGTTGTTAGGTTATGGTCCGTTTTCTGCAGAAGCCGGGCAGAAATGGTTCTCTATCAAAATGTGTATTTATTCATTGCTGCTTATCATTGGTTTAAAATTGCGTTTCGTGATGCGTGAGTGGACTGAAGTATTCCGTCAGTTAGCACAAAAAGAAGATGCAGCGCTGGAAGCTAAACTGGAAAAGTCGATCGATTTCTCAAGAAGACTGGCTTATGTCTACTGGTTTGGTATTGCCACTGTCGCGTTCTTTGGTGCAACCAAACCATTATAAAACGTGCAGTCATATCTATGTCCTTTACAGGTAATCAACAAGGGTTAGCTTAACGTGTTGATTACCTGTAACAGTATAAATTACATCAGCGTCATTGCATGCAGCGTTACATACAGAATTATTTGATGGGCAGAAAGAGGTTTCAATATGCTTCAATCTTGGCAGTTTATTAAAGTTTTTCCGGTTACGCTGTCTCTGTGTGTTTTGTTGTTAATAACTGCCTGTGTGAATAACATTGCCACGGCAGAAAAGCAGTCTGTAAGTAACGCATTATTGCCAGTACGGCACGCTGAAAAAACATTAGCATTTTCTGCCGATCATGATGTTAGATATTTTATAGACTACCCCGAGGGTGAAGGGGTTTTTCCGCTAATTGTGTTTTCTCACGGCAATGCGTTAGACGCGAACACTTACACTAACCTGACTGATTTTTGGGTCAGTCACGGCTACGTGGTTGTGGCTCCTTATCATTTGGACAGCGGTGGTCGTGATGTTGCCAATGCAGTACAAAAAGACTACGGCAGTGACTGGGTAACTGCGTCTCGCGTGCTGGAATTACGCTTTGCTATCGACAACATCAACCGGCTAATGGTCGACTTGCCTGGCTTTTCTGGTCGCGTCAGTACCGATAAGGTTATTTCCGCTGGTCATTCTTACGGTGCGTTAACGGCGCAGCAATTAGGTGGCGCTATTCTTGAACGTGTGGGTAACAGTAAAAAAGAAATTCCTGCAGCCTTGTCCGATTCTCGTGTTGCTGCTGTCGTTGCTTTGTCGCCACCCGGCGTGATTCCCGGCTTCCTGTCCAGTGCTACCTGGGCAGTGTTGACAACCCCGCAATTAGTCGTGAGTGGTACAGAAGACTATTTCAAAGGCATTTGGGAGGACTACACAGGGCATTTGATTTCTTATGAGTCAGCCATGCCGGGGGAAAATTATGCTTTGGTATTGGATGGTATGAATCATTATCTAAATGATCAGATCGGGCGCACAAACAGTGCTGATGTGCCTGCTACGAAAGAATTAAAAACCCTGCAATCAATATCGATGTTATTTATTGCCGGTTATCTGCAAAACGACAAGGATAAGCTTGCGCGCCTGAATAATACGGCAGTAATAGCACAAGAACCGGGCGTTGTGGTTTTTGGTCGGCGCTAAAGACCCGTTGAAAACATTATTCCTAAACTAAAAAGGTATATATCCATGAGTGATCAACCGAAAAGTCGTAGAGATGTTTTAAAGAATGCTGCGGCCGCAGGTTTGGGGTTAATGGCAGCCTCAACTGTTGCATCTGCGAGTGCATCCAGTGCTAAGCCCAAAAAAATTATCCCAATTGATTTTAAAGATCCGATTTGGAACCGTGAAGCCAAGGCGCGCTTAGAGTCGCACACAGATGCCAACAAATTTGTTTTTGGCACCGGCACGGGTGTGGTGTGTGGCGTACGCGACAACGAAAAAGTAAAAGAGTTAATGCGCTTTGAAGTTTTTAGTACCATTCGCTTGATTCGTCAACCCGACAACAGTTATCAGCGTTTGTGCCGCGAAGTTGTGCTTTATCGCGACCTGAAAACCAATGAAATCATGAACGAATGGGACAACCCTTACACCGGCGAACGTGTTCGTGTGGTTGACGTCGCCAATGACCCGTTTAATTACACCATTTCTGAATACTTTCCCCAGCCACCCAGTTACGGTGGGTTGAATAAAAGCAAACCGGTTAAGCGCCCGTTTTTGTTAAATTGGGGCGTTGGTTCCGGTGATACCATCACCTTGGAAGCTGATATTCACTTGTTTTATCCAAGTGCATTGCAGCCAGAAAAATGGCCACGTGAATCGCCAGGGAAAATGAGCCGTGTATCGGAAATGTTCCGTTACTTTATTCGCCGTGAAGATTTGGAAAATCCAGAGTTGACTCACGTGCCGAGTAACTTGGTATGGAGTCGTATTACGCCATGGTTGCCATGGATGTTGATGGATCAGGCGCAGGGCCATATTACGTATTTAGGTAATATGGGTACTCGACAATCATTAGCTGAGTTCCCGGAAGATACCGTTGCCTACATCACGAAACACTATCCAAAATATCTGGCAGCGCCAACCGAGTGGGAAGAGCCAAGTTTGTCCAGTCTTGAGCATTATGCACTGGAACAAACGCCGGCAGCACCGCGCAAAAAGTAGTATCCGGAACATACCATTGTTGCCAGATAGCGCCATTAAAAAGCCCACGGAAGTGGGCCTTTTTAATTAATGCTTTAATTTAATTAATCTACGAGTTCGATGTCCAAACTGTTGAGTAAGCGCAATGCTTCAAACTGGCTGAACTTTGCACGCTTGATGACATTGTTGAGTACATCAATATCATAATTTGTTGCTTCGGAAAAATCGGCATCCGCAATATTGGTTCGACCAAACTGGCTGTCGGTTAGGTCGGTGTATTGAAAATTTCCATGACTGAAATTGCCTTCACGAAAATCGACATGGTGGGCTTTGCAGGCTTCGATAAGGATTTCTGGCAAGGTGAGTCCATAAAAAGACGAATCATTCATGATGCATTCGTTAAACTTGATAGGCGATGCAAATAAATGCATTGGCCAGCTAACTTTTGTCCAATCTATACCCACCATTTTGCATCCATGAAAGTACACATCCGAAAAACTGCTATAAGCCAGATTCACCAGACTCAGATTGCACTCGGTGAATTCGCAGTCCACAAATTTACAGTGGTCAAATGTGGCATCACTAAAATCACAGCGTTTGAAGGTGCAGTTTTCATAGGTGACGTATTCCAGTGTCGTACCGGATAACGTCAGTTCTTGAAATGTTTCAGACCAGTGTTCGGTATTCTCTGGCATGGTTAAATATCCTTTTGGCACCGGGTGCGCATGGCGTTGATCAAGGTGATCACTGCAATGTACGACTTAAAATTAGTCCGGTTATTGATGGTGGCTGTTTGCGCGCCAGTTGTTTGGCTAACTGTTTGAATTAAAGTCATTTTTTTCAGTATGTTGCCGTTCTACTCTATACTGAAGGTCTTACCTTAAAAAGATAAGTTACACAATATTGGCAATGTAAAATTTTGCTATTCCTGTTTTTTAGCGCTATAAATTTGGTGTATCGAGAAATAATGCTACCAAATCCTGAATTGTTTTTTTCTATAGATCTCGACGTAGACAAAGCCATATAAAATTAGGTGATAGTGCAGATTTTATAGGGCGAAAATCAGGTGCCCATTAGTCAACGGCGCCTTGTGTCATCCATTTCTGTCCTATAGGTGATGTACGGGGTAAGCGTTGACTGCCGGCACCGGCTTCGTCGGACACGTATTGTACACAAACAAAAAAACATCACCACATTATCGACAATACAAAAGATTCAGCCTGGCTGCGGGTCCAGCAGGAAAGTGTCAGCGACAGATTTGGTAGCTAAAGCGCAATAATGCCAAACAATAAGGCAGTCTACATTTTCGCTAATCAAGAGGGTCTAGCATGAGTATGCTCAATGAGTCTCGTAGCCAATTGCGCCAGCACGCTTATGCTGACGAAACGCAGAGTGTTGCTCACCTATTTACGTTAATCAATATAGACGACGCAGTATCGGCAGCTATTCATCAACAAGCTGCTGATTTGGTGAGCCGCTCGCGCAAAGCAAAGAGTCAGCGCGGAACGCAGGATGCCTTCCTTGAAGAGTTTGGTCTTTCTAATCGCGAAGGTGTGGCATTAATGTGCCTCGCGGAAGCATTGTTGCGTATCCCTGACGGAGATACTGCTGACGCGTTGATCGCGGAAAAAGTGCGCACCGGTGATTGGGGTAAGCACCGTGGCCACTCTGATTCATTGTTTGTCAATGCTTCTGTATGGGGAATGATGCTGACTGGACAAATTGTCGAGCTCGACGCTGATATTACCGGGACTACCAATCATTGGTTTCGCGGTTTGGTAAGTCGTGTGGGGGAGCCATTAGTCCGCCAGGCGATGATGCAGGCGATGCGTATTATGGGCGGGCAGTATGTGTTGGGCCGAACGATAAAAGAGGCGATGAAGCGTGGGCCGGCAGAAAACGTAGAAGGCACACGTTTTTCTTATGACATGCTTGGCGAAGGTGCGCGTTGCGATGCCGATGCGCAGCGCTATTTTGATTCATATTTACAAGCTATTGAGTCAATTGCCGCGCTGCGAAGTGGCGAAAAAGACGTTATCAGTGCTGACGGTATTTCGATAAAACTGTCGGCACTGCATTCTCATTATCGTCACAGTAAGCGTGCAAAATTGATGGATGAACTGCTACCCAGAGTACGTGCTTTAGCCATTGCGGCCCACGCTGGCAATATGGGTTTTAATATCGATGCCGAAGAGGCGGAGCGGCTAGATATTTCGTTGGATATTTTTGAGGCGCTTGCCCGTGATCCGGCATTGGCCAATTGGAATGGTCTCGGCTTTGTGATGCAGGCTTATCAAAAGCGTGCGCCGTATGTTGCTGATTGGCTAATCGCTTTGGCCCGTGATACCCAGCGTCAATTTATGGTGCGTTTAGTCAAAGGCGCTTACTGGGATGCTGAGATCAAACACGCTCAGGAATTGGGTTTGGTGGATTACCCCGTGTACACCCGCAAAGCCAGCACCGACCTCAGCTATTTAGTCTGTGCAGAAAAGTTACTGCAGGCGTCGGATACGATCTACCCCCAGTTTGCAACACACAATGCGCAAACCATTGCGTCTATTATGCAAATAGCCAAGTCGAATCAGGCGTTTGAATTCCAACGTTTACATGGTATGGGCCAACTACTTTACGGACAGCTACGCGAGCAGTGTCGTACTAACGGTATTGTAATGCCGGGGTTGCGCGTTTACGCTCCGGTGGGTGCGCATCGCGATTTACTCCCTTATCTTGTTCGTCGTTTATTAGAAAACGGTGCAAACAGTTCTTTTGTTAATCGGTTCCTCAACGATGAAACGCCAGTCCATAAACTGGTAGAAGACGTTATGGCTAAAGTAAACAGCTTTGAGCCAAAGCGACATCCTAAGATTCCAGCCCCAACTGAACTATTTAAAAACAGTGAAGTTCCAAGGGAGAATGCGCGAGGTATCAACATAGAAGATACGTTAATGGCGGAGGAGTTGTTAGCCGGCATGAAAAAGTCTTCTGATAAAGCCTACCGTGCAGCACCCATTATTAATGGTAAGGCGTTGAGGAATGGCGGAGATAAAGTATCAAGCCCCTCCGATCCGAGTTTGTCTGTGGGTGTTGTGCACAATGCCAGCACCAGTGATATTGATGCCGCTATAGCCGGTGCTGAAGCAGCCTTTGCAGCCTGGAATGAGCAAGGTGGAAATACGCGGGCTGATTTACTGGATGCGGTGGGTGCGATCTTAGCTGAGCATATGTACGAACTGATCGGTTTGATCAGTCGTGAAGCTGGACGCACACTCAATGATGCATTATCTGAAGTACGCGAAGCGATCGATTTTTGTCATTATTATGCGGCAATGGCACGCCGACATTTTGGTGAAGCTGAGCAGTTGACCAGTTCTACGGGGGAGCGCAACCAATTAGCGTTGCAAGGCCGCGGAGTATTCTTGTGTATCAGTCCGTGGAATTTTCCGTTAGCGATTTTTGCAGGTCAGGTTGTGGCGGCGTTGGCTGCCGGTAACAGCGTTATCGCTAAGCCCGCAGAGCAAACGGCACTGGTTGCCACTCGCGCTGTTGAATTGATGCATGAGGCCGGTATTCCTGGCGATGTGCTGCAACTGATTCCTGGTGTCGGTCGCGAGATGGGTCCGCACTTGGTTGAAGACCCGCGCATTGCCGGTGTGGTATTTACGGGTTCAACAGAAACCGCAAAGCAGATTAATCGCCAGTTGGCAGAGCGCGATGGAGCCATAATTCCGTTGATTGCTGAAACGGGTGGTATGAATGCGATGATTGTAGATTCATCAGCGCTGCCAGAACAGGTTGTTGATGATGTTATCACGTCTGCATTTTTGAGTGCCGGGCAACGGTGCTCCGCGTTACGGGTTCTGTTCGTTCAAGACGACGTCGCTGACGGAATTTTGAATATGCTACAAGGTGCCTGCGACGAATTAACACTGGGGCAGCCGTGGGATTTGTCTACTGATATAGGCCCAGTGATAGACGCTAAAGCGCAAGTGATGTTGCAAGCTCACATTGACCGCATGAGTGAAGATGCAAAACTGCTTTACGCCTACCCGCAAGAAAAAATGCCGGCTCAAGGGGTTTTTGTTGGCCCTCATATTTTTCAGCTGGATAACATGGCGCAATTGGAGCGTGAAGTATTTGGTCCAATGTTGCACGTGGTACGGTTTAAGCGTGGCGAGCTGAAAAATGTTATCGCGCAAATTAATGCGTGTGGTTATGGTTTGACCTTAGGTTTGCATTCTCGTATTGAGGGGCGAGCACAGCAAATTTTTCGTCAAACGCGGGTGGGTAATACGTATATTAATCGCAATATGGTGGGGGCTGTTGTGGGGGTAAACCCATTTGGTGGGCAAGGGTTATCGGGTACTGGGCCAAAGGCAGGTGGGCCACGTTATTTATTTCGCTTTGCTACGGAAAAAACGTTTACTGTTAATACCACTGCAACCGGTGGGAATGTGGATCTTTTCCAGCTTATTGGCGAAGACTAACGTTTTTATTATTTATCAATATGGTAAGAAGTTGTTAGCAATGGTGATACACAACGATAATTACATTGCTGTAACTGAGGTGCCAGGGATGCGTTATTCAGTTTGTTTTCACTGTCGTTTACGCCAAATTGCTCACGCCATGTTTGAACACGACGGAGCAGTGGGTTTGCGTTTCAGTCTCTGCGGGGAGCGTCAGGTAGCTAATTTATTCAGCTGTCCATCTAATTGATCCAGCTGTTGATTCACACTGCCGCTACTCAAACTTGCATCTCGAGCAAGTGTTGCAAGGTGCTGTGTTGCTTCTCCAATAATAGCCAGTCGGTGGGCGATATCGTTACTGGCGTTGCTCTGCTCATTGGCTGCAGTCGCAACGCTGGCAATGTGGTTAGCGACTTCGCCAATCATACCGACCACCTCGTCTAAAGATTTGTTAGCTTCTTCGCTTGACTGCATTGCACC
The DNA here is from genome assembly GCA_050290265.1 of Cellvibrionaceae bacterium. GTDB lineage: Bacteria > Pseudomonadota > Gammaproteobacteria > Pseudomonadales > Cellvibrionaceae > JBNKFV01. Next base: position 97,059 of record JBNKHI010000002.1, on the reverse strand, counting down.
TTCAGCCTTGTCACTACCTTGCTTGATAACTGTTACGGTACTGGCGACTTCTTCTTGCAGGCTGGAAATGAGAGCATCGATTTCACTGGTGGATGCGTGGGTTTTGGAGGCTAGGGATCGCACTTCATCTGCAACTACCGCAAACCCCCGTCCTTGATCGCCGGCCCTTGCGGCTTCAATTGCAGCATTCAGCGCCAGCAGGTTTGTTTGTTCTGCAATGCTGCGAATGACTTCCATGATTCGATTGATTGCATCTGAACGTTCTGACACATGCTGAATCGAGCTGCTGGCTTGAATCATACTTTGTCGCAGTTCCTGCACTGTAGCGGTCGACGTGATCAGCAATTGTTGCGAGCTAAAAACGGTATCATGGATTTCGGTAGATTTTGCAGAAACATTGTTGGCAATTTGCGCTACTTCCTGTGCTGTTGCTGACATTTCTTCGGTTGCTGCAACAACGTTATCCACCTCTCGTTCCTGCTGATTAATTTTGTCACTCATATCGTCACTGATGCGGACATTGTCAGCGGCCATGCTGCGAACATTGTGCCCAACATTTTTTAAGGTATTAATCATTTCCCGCAGTTTTTCAATAAACAGGTTAAAGCCTTTGCTGAGGTTAATGAGTTCGGCGTGGGTATCCAATTGTAACTGGCGAGTTAAATCACCTTCCGCACCAGACAGTTGTTCTACCTGTTGATTAAGTTGTTGCAGCGGATTGACTACCGAGCGTATCAGCAGCCACATTAATGCCATCGCCAGCAGTACCAGAATCACCATAACCATAATCTGTTGGCGGATGATTTCGCCCTTAAGCTGGCTAACCAGCGTTTGCTGCTGTTCCAGCGCCTTCAATGCAACGTTGGTTGGCAGCTCGATGATCAAGGACCATTCAGTTCCTGACGTTGGGATGGTGAGTGTGTGCGATACCAATAATTTATCGTCTGTCTCCAGTAGCCCATTGTGTTGCCTCATTGTTGCAACATCCTGCGCTAATTGTGGTGATGCTTTACTTAATCGCTGGCCAAGAAACTTGTTGTAGGTACTGGAAGCAACAATTAAATCACCTTTACTTAGCAGTGTGACTTCGGCCTGTCCATCGTAGAGACTTGCACTCAATGAATCGGTAATTGCCTGAAATACGGGTAAGGTAACGTCAACACCCGTGATGCCCTGAAATTTGCCGTCAATAACAATGGGGACGGTCAAGCTGGACATTAATTCCTTGTAGGTGTCAGAAATTGCAAACAAGTAAGGTTCTGTCGCACAGGGTTTTAAGGTGTCTCTGGCGCATAAATACCACTCTGATTCGCGCTGACCAAATTCATCGGGGGTGTCCAGGTATTTAAAGTCGGATGCATCAAAATGTGATTCGATAACATCGCCATTCGCCTCTCGCTGCCAGGCAATGGCGAGGGATCCATCCGCCGTTATCGAGTGGTTATAACCCTCGCCAGTATAGAGGGCATCCTCATTATCAAAGGCATTAGGTTCCATAAAAATATATAAAGAACCGATATCGGCGCTCAAACCCATACCAGCATGAACCAGTTGCGAGGCCTGGTCGCGGGTCAGCTTATTTTGGGCTACCCCCTGCATGCTGCCTTTAATGATTTCAGTGAGTGTTGAGGGTGTATTAAATAGAACGTTTATGTGGTTAAGGATTTTTTCGCTATAAGCCTGAGCATTGATTTGCAGCCGGTCAATGGCCGCACTTTTTAGTTGTTTTTGTGACTGCTCTTTAAGCTGGCTGCTGAGCTTGGATATCCCGTTGTACGTTTGCCAGGTGAGAACCAGTGATATGGCGCCGATCATACAAAGGGTCATGATTAATAACTTAGAGCGTAAGGCGAGATGGCGCATATTTCCTGCTCCGGAAAATGTTCTGCTAATGGGTATAAAAAGCGACGAGTTCGTGTTGCGTTAATTAAATGTAGCTCAACAGGCTGTTTGTCACAAAATACTGCTGCAGTTTCAGGCCGTGGGTAAGCTCTGGTTACTATATAGTTAGCTTGCCTAATCTAGTTAGTCGGCTAGTTCCCGCAATTCTTTACGCGAGGCTTTATCAACCAGTGAAAAAATGTCCTCAACCCCATGGCGGTGGCTGCTGCGCTGATGCCCTTTAACTTTAATCAATTCGCATTCAACCCTCGACGTTAAGGCAAAAAACTGTTGATACAGTAAATGGTTATGGAGTGGTTCACCCCGATTATTGAGAAAATGCTTTTTTTCCAATGACTCGCGCCGTTTGGGCAGGTCGACAATGTTTTGCGAATCAGTGTAGAACGTGTATTGCTGCGCGTAAGGTTCGCTTTCAGCCGTCATCTCGCGACCTTGAGTGGCCAGTTCGAAGGCCCAGAGGAATGTGAGTAGCTCCAATTGTGTGGAGCTGGTGTCAGCAAAGTGTTTTGTGCACAGGTATGTGCTGAGTGTTACCAGCGGTTTGGTTAGCGAGTCGGTAATCAAGCAGGCGCCCACGCCGGTTTTAGTTTGCGGGTTGACGCTGCCGTCGGTAAAAATGTGAAAGTGCTGGGGCATCACTCGTCCAGTGGTGTTGGTTGGGCATGGTAGTTCAGTAAAAAAGGTAATTCAGCAATAGCCATTTAGTTGATACTGTCGACAAGCCTATAGCAGTTTGCCAATCAACTCACTTAAACTCTCTGGGGTATGTTGATAGAGAAGTCGCCGGTATTTCTGTAGAATACCGGGCTTAATCCTGGTTGCGGCACCTTTAGCCTGTTGGTTTGAGGTGTATTTTACGCTATGTGCTCCCCGTTATTCTTGCCAGATTTCCGCTAGCCCTTTTACAGAATACGCTATGAAAACCCCCAAACGCATTGAGCCCTTGATAGAAGACGGGGTGGTTGACGAAGTGATATCGCAGTTGATGAGCGGCAAGGAGGCGACGGTTTATATTGTTCGTTGCGGTTCTGAGATTCGTTGTGCCAAAGTCTATAAGGATGCGGTAAAGCGGAGTTTTAAAAAAGCGGCTCAGTATCAGGAAGGCCGTAAGGTGCGTAACAGCCGCCGGGGCCGGGCCATGGAAAAAGGCTCCAAGTTTGGTCGTAAGCAACAGGAAGAAGTTTGGCAAAATGCCGAGGTGGATGCTTTATATCGTCTTGCCAAAGCCGGTGTCCGTGTGCCTCAACCCTACGGTTGCTTTGACGGCGTTTTGCTTATGGACTTGGTTACTGACGACGACGGTGATGTCGCCCCGCGCCTAAATGACGTGTCCATGTCTGCCGAACAGGCCCGCGAAGACCATGCTGAGGTGATGGAATCTATCAAGCTGATGTTATGTGAAGGCATTATCCACGGTGATTTGTCGGAATTTAATGTACTGGTTGATGCTTATGGCCCGGTGATTATTGATTTACCACAAGCTGTCGATGCCTCTGCCAATAACAATGCCGAAGCCATGTTGACGCGCGATGTGCGCAACATGACCCAGTACTACGGGCAGTACGCACCTGAGCTCCTGAGCACCCAGTACGCCAAGGAAATGTGGGCTCTTTATGAAGAGGGCGAACTGTTTCCGGAAACCGAGCTCACCGGTGAATTTGAAGACGACGGTGAAGCGGCTGATGTGGATAATATTCTGCTGGCTATTAAGGATGCGATGGAGGAAGAGGAGGCGCGACAGGCCCGTATTCGCGCGGCTAACGAAGAGGATTAGCCTGCCGCTGTTTCCCGCGGATTTCCCGTTTCAGCCAGCTGGCTTTGACCGAATAATAACCAGTTTTCCTCGACTTTAGTCCCTTAACTCCGTATAGTGCGCGTCGTTTTAGCCGCTCCGTCAATTTCCTTTGCTCCCGCTGTTGATGACGTTTTAGCTGTTCCCCTAATTTATTTCGCTTCAGGATAGTCCTTTGATTTCTACTGCAAATATCACCATGCAATTTGGCGCTAAGCCGTTGTTCGAAAATATCTCCGTCAAGTTTGGCGATGGCAAACGCTATGGTCTGATTGGCGCCAATGGTTGCGGCAAGTCCACCTTCATGAAAATTCTGGACGGTAGCCTTAAGCCTACCGCCGGCAATGTGTCGTTGGCGCCGAATATTCGTCTCGGTAAGTTAAGTCAGGACCAGTTTGCCTTTGAAGAATTTTCGGTAATAGATACCGTAATTATGGGCCACGCCGAACTGTGGGCAGTCAAGCAGGAGCGTGAGCGCATTTACGCCAACCCGGATATGTCGGAAGAAGACGGTATGCGCGTGGCAGAACTGGAAGTGCAGTTTGCGGAAATGGACGGTTACAGTGCCGAAAGCCGTGCTGGGGAAATTTTGCTCGGTGCGGGCATTGCAGAACATTTGCATTTTGGCCCCATGAGCGAAGTGGCTCCCGGTTGGAAGTTGCGTGTCTTGCTAGCACAAAGCCTATTTGCAGACCCGGATGTACTACTGTTGGACGAACCGACCAACAACCTGGATATGGATTCTATCCGCTGGCTGGAAGGTGAATTAAACCAGCGTCAAAGCACCATGATTATTATTTCGCACGACCGTCACTTCCTGAACTCGGTCTGTACACACATGGCCGATATCGACTACGGCGAACTGCGGGTTTACCCCGGTAATTACGACGATTTTATGCGTGCGTCTACCGAAGCCCGTGAATATTTGCAGGCGCAGAATGCGAAAAAGAGTGCGCAAATTGCTGACTTACAACAGTTTGTGAGCCGCTTCTCCGCGAACGCCTCAAAAGCCAAGCAGGCCACATCGCGCGCTAAACAAATTGAAAAAATTAAACTGGATGAAATTAAGCCCTCCAGTCGTGTCAGCCCTTATATTCGTTTTAAACAGGAAAGTAAGTTGCACCGTCAGGCGGTTACGCTGGAAAACCTCGGCCACGGTTTTGAGGGAGAGCAGTTGTTCAGCAAAGGCGATTTGATTTTGGAAGCTGGCGCCAGATTGGCCATCATTGGCGAAAACGGTGTGGGTAAAAGTACGCTGTTACGCTTGCTGATGAATGAATTATCAGCGAAGCAAGGCACCATTAAATGGGCTGAAAACGCAACTCTGGGCTACTGCCCGCAGGACAGTACTGCGTACTTTAATCAGGACATAACCCTGTTCGATTGGATGAGCCAGTGGCGCAAACCCAAGCATGATGACCAAATCGTGCGTGCAACGCTTGGGCGTTTATTGTTTTCTGCCGATGACTTCCAGAAGAAAGTGAAGGTGTGTTCCGGTGGGGAAAAGAACCGTTTGTTGTTTGGTATGTTGATGATGATGGATACCAATGTATTGCTGATGGACGAACCCACCAACCATTTGGATATGGAATCTATCGAAGCCTTAAACGTGGCGCTGGAGCATTACGACGGCACGTTGATTTTTGTCAGCCATGACCGCGAGTTCGTGTCGTCACTGGCCACCCGTATTGTTGAAATTAAAAACAATAGCCTGCTGGATTTCCAGGGCACCTACGACGAATTTCTTGACAGTAAAGCAGTTGCGGCAAAGGCAGCCATTTGTTAGTCGACAAAATTGCTGTAACAAAAAAGCCGGCAGTTATGCCGGCTTTTTTGTTAAAAACCGAAAAAACTATTCGGCTAGCGGACGGTTAAAGCCGCTGATTTGGTGATGTAGCTTTTCGGAAATTTTACTGATCGCGCGGCTACCCTGGTCGATAGAGTTGGCTGTTTCGAGGCATTGGCTGGAGAATTCATCAATCTGATAAACATTGCGATTAATCTCATTGGAAACCGTAGATTGCTCCTCGGCAGCGGCGGCAATCTGTTCCAGTAGCGAATCCGCCTCTTCAATACTTTTTGCAGTTTCCTTGATCTTTTCCTCGGTTTCACGCGAACGTGCCAGGCACACTTCCGCTTCCACATGACTCTGCTGCATATTTTGTGTCGCCTGTTCAGCAGTGCTGCACAGTGCTTCGATCATTTTCTGGGTTTCTGCGGTGGATTCCTGAGTGCGTTGGGCCAGACTGCGCACCTCGTCGGCCACCACGGCAAAGCCGCGACCTTGTTCGCCGGCGCGTGCAGCTTCGATCGCCGCATTCAAGGCCAGCAAATTAGTTTGTTCCGCAATGCCACGGATGGTATCCAGGACTGTGCCGATGCGTTGCGTGTTGGCATCCAGTGCCTGAATAATGGTTTCCGACCGGGCAATATTGGCAGACAGGTTGGTCATAGCCTCGGCGGTTTGTTGCACCGAGAGGAGGCCGTCCTGACTGTTGTTTTGGGCTACATTTGATAATGCTGCAGCATTCTGACAGCTTCTGGCAACATCGGTAATACTTTGCTGCATTTCCGACATCGCGGTAGCCAGCATGTGGCTTTGATCTTTCTGTTCGGTCATTACCTGGCGATTGTTTTCAGACTGGCTGTTGAACTGCTGAGTTTGCTGATTGAGTTGCACGACAATCTGTTGAATATTGCCAATCATTTCATTCAGCCAGCTGATGTAGAGGTTCACGTTGGCGGCAATCGACGCGATTTCATCACTGCCACTGCTGTCCGCTTGAATACTCAGGTCACTATTCTCCGTACTGCGACGCAACGTGGTTCGTAATGACTGCAGGCGGCGGGCAATGTTGTTGGCGATGCCCAGTAAAATGATCATTGAAATCAGTAAAACCGCAACTAACAGGCTGATCGAAAGCAGCATTTTGTGGGTAGAGGAGGTGGTAATTTGGTCCGCTTTGTCCAGCAGAGACTGAGTAACGTCGTCGGCCATCGCCTTGATCAGGCTGATACGGTGAGTGGCCAAGGGAAACCAGTCTGCTGGTGTTGGCCCACTGATTTGATCAAGGCTGGCGTACTGTTCCATCAGGGACTTCTCAATGGTAGCGACTTTCTTATAGGCTTCTGTTGTCTGGAAATTTTTGACTTCGGTGCTGATGACCGGGTGCTCAGCACTGATCAGATTGTTCATCACCGTATTGAAGCTGGTGATATAAACATTAATGCTCGCGTACTGTGCTACCGATGCGCTGCCGCGGGCAAGCATGCCGTTGATGGCGCCACGACTTTGCCCTGCCCGCTCCTTCATCCATAGCAGATTGGTCAGTTGCTGCAAGTCTTCACGCAGGGTCGGAATATTCACCAGATGAATGCTGTTATTGATCAGATTCAGCGCGGTTTTGTTAAGCTTGGAATAGTAATCAAAGGCGCCGTTGTCACGGGCAAGTTGGTCAACTTTGTTGCGTATGCCGTCTTTCTTCTCCAACAGGGTTTTAAAGCGCTGCAGTTTATTGTCGCCAATCAATGCGGTCAGTTCAGGGTGCGCAAGGAGAAAGTTGCTGTAGGCCTGCTCGGCGCTATCGGCATTGCGCCGTTGTTGCAGTACCGCTTCTTTACCAGAAGCACCCTGGCTGCCGAGAAATCCCGCTGTTAATCCGCGCTCGACGGCGTGCTGATGGGCAATGGCATCGAGACGATTGGCGAATTGCACTAGCAGGTGTGCCTGACTGGCGCGCTGCTTACTTTGCAGTAGATCACTGGCCATCTGCAATCCTAAAATAACGCTGGTCAGGAGCGGCAGTGCCGCAAACAGAAACAACTTCTTCTTGATGGTCAGTTGATTTAATAAGACATTCATTGGGCTCACCTTCCTTATGTTGCTATTAGGAGTTTGATCAGTCGAAGAGAAAATGTTTTTCGCTTCGAGCAAAACGAACTTAGCGCCGCCAGCGCGATAGTATCTACAATACTGCTTTCAAACTGAGCGGATCCTACGTCTACGCCCCGACCTTGGGGGGCAGGTATAAGTGACGTGCAGGGCTGAATTTATTACCGGTATTTAAGGGCTTACGCGTAAACGCAGTATTGAGTTTAGCAAATGATTATTCGTTTGCCACCAAATCAGGTAGGTCGACGCAGTTCTAAACAGTAGCTAGCTGTAAGTATATATTTTGCAGATAAACCGGGTGTTTTTATGGTTTTCAAAGCTGCTGTTATCCTATTGGGTTTTTGCCACTAAAGCCGATGGTTCCGGCTGTTGTCTTTCTGTACAATGGCGCCCCCTGTGACTTCCCTTATGCTGGTACCTGATATGTCGAACACCACTCCGTCCTCGCGTCAAAAAGTCGGCTTTGTCAGCCTTGGCTGCCCCAAAGCACTCGTGGATTCAGAGCGAATTCTCACCAAGCTCAAGCTGGACGGGTACGAAGTGGTGCCAACTTACGATGATGCCGATGTAGTGGTGGTCAACACTTGCGGTTTTATTGATAGCGCGAAACAGGAATCCATGGACGCGATTAGCGAAGCCATGCGTGAAAATGGCAAGGTTATTGTCACTGGCTGTATGGGCAAAGGCACGGATGCAGAGGCGATTAAAACGGCTAATCCTGGGGTGCTGAGTGTCAGTGGTCCTGCTGACTATGATCAGGTGATGAATGCGGTACATGAATTCATTCCGCCTACGCAACAGGAGCACAACCCACTGATTGATCTCGTGCCGCCGCAGGGGATCAAGTTGACCCCTCAGCACTATGCGTACCTGAAAATTTCGGAAGGGTGTAATCACCGCTGTACGTTTTGCATTATTCCGGCTATGCGCGGTGATCTTGTCAGTCGACCCTTGGCGGATGTGGTAACCGAAGCGCAGAAGTTAGTGGCTAGCGGTGTGCAGGAATTGCTGGTGATTTCACAAGACACCAGTGCCTACGGTGTCGATGTTAAATACAAGCTTAACTTTGTCGATGGTCAGGCGCTGGAGACCCGCATGCAAGACTTGGCGGTGGCGCTGGGTGAGCTGGGTGTGTGGGTGCGCTTGCACTATGTTTATCCTTATCCGCATGTGGATAAAGTCATTCCGTTAATGGCAGAAGGCAAAATACTGCCTTACTTGGATATTCCCTTTCAGCACGCCAGTCCGCGTATTCTTAAATTAATGAAGCGGCCCGCCCACAGCGAAAAGGTGCTTGAACGTATCAAGCGCTGGCGGGAAATTTGTCCGGATCTCACGATTCGTTCAACGTTTATTGTTGGCTTCCCCGGTGAAACGGAAGAAGACTTCCAAATGCTGTTGGACTTTTTGGAAGAAGCACAGCTCGACCGCGTAGGTTGTTTTAAATATTCCCCGGTCGATGGCGCCACCGCTAACGATTTGCCTGATCATATCCCTGAAGATATACAACAGGCGCGTTGGGAACGGTTTATGGAAACCCAGCAAGCCATCTCGGCTGCACGCTTACAACGTAAAATTGGTAAAACTCTGGCGGTGATCATCGATGAAGTGGACGAAGAGGGGGCTATTGGCCGGTCGCAGGCCGACGCACCGGAAATTGATGGCCTGGTTTACCTGAATGGTGAGGAGTCGGTAGCGCCCGGCGATATTGTCAATGTGTTGATAGAACACGCTGACGAATACGATTTGTGGGGATCGCTGGTTTAGATCTGCTCTTTGACCGGTTGCCTATTGCCCTGTTTGGTATTATTGGTTACCTGCTACAGTAGGCTTTCATTTAACTAATGGCTGACAGAGAGGGTTGTAACAATGATCGATATTTATGCGACAGGTTATTGGGCTACTGCTAGCTATTGGGCTATTCTGGTTGCAGTGCTAACGCTGGTGGTACAAGGGCTTGTCGCGGCAAGTACTAAAGCGTCTAAGCCTGGTGCTATCCCTGGCAAAATAGATCCATCCTTGAGTCATTCCTCTTTTGTCTTTCGTTCAAATCGAACGTTTATGAATTCGCTGGAAAATTTTCCGGCGTTTCTGGGCGCTGCATTTCTCGCTGTTGTCGTGCATGCAAATCCGGTCTGGACGGCCTCACTATTATGGGTTTTTACGCTCGCACGCATTATTCATATGGTGTTGTACTACGCCATCTCCACAGAGAAAAACCCGAGTCCGAGAAGTTATTTTTACCTTGTCGCTCTACTCGCTAATATTGGTTTGTTAATACTGTGTGCGATAACGCTTATCTAAGCGTAAGCGGATAACGTTGGTATGCTTGATGGGGAATGCCCCGCCAGTACAATCAGGTTAGTATCGAAAACATAAGAATTGCAAAACAGGTTTAAAAGGATTGTGTTATGAAGTTGTCACGCCTGGGTGAACAAATGACTGCAGACTGCGGAATTGTTTCGCTAATGGATGACCTTGGTCATGCACTGCATGTTAATCCCGATATGGTGATGATGGGCGGTGGCAATCCTGCGTTTATTCCTGCGGCTGCAGACATTTTTCAAGCTCGCTTAAAAGCGTTGGCGGAGTCACCTACACAGGCGAAGAAATTACTGGCTGAGTATCAGTCACCACAGGGGAGTCCTGCATTTCTGAAAACGGTTGCTCAATATTTACGAGACCGTTTTCAGTGGCCGGTAACGGCTGAACATATTGCCATAGCCAATGGCAGTCAGTCGGCATTCTTTGTGTTGTTTAATTTATTTTGCGGTGAGACCAGTGATGGGAGTTTTCGGCGTGTGCAATTACCCTTGGCGCCCGAATACATAGGTTATGCGGATGCCGGGTTAGCGCCGGATTTTTTCCGTGCAGCAAAACCGACCATTACCGAATTGTCGGATCAATTGTTTAAATATCATGTGGATTTCTCAGCACTAAATGTCGATGAAAGCATTGGTGCGCTGTGTTTATCCCGGCCTACGAACCCTACTGGTAATATGGTGTCTGATGCCGAGTTAGCGCATTTGGATGAATTGGCACGGGCCAAAGATGTCCCGCTGATTATCGATGGAGCCTACGGCACGCCGTTTCCGAATATTGTTTTTTCACAGGCGTCGCCGCATTGGAATGACAACACTATTTTATTGTTAAGCTTGTCCAAGTTAGGGTTACCAGGCTTACGCACCGGTATTGTTGTGGCGCGGCCGGAAGTGATTCGCGCCTTTGTGAAGGCTAATACGATAATGAATTTGGCCGTAGGTAGCGCAGGTACGGAGTTTTCTACGCCCTTTTTTGCCGATGGTACGATTGACTACTTGTCAGAAACTATTTTGCGGCCTTTCTATCGAAGTGCCTGTGATCGAGCTTTGGATGGTTTCCGTAGGGCATTGGCAGACTACCCGGTGCGCATCCATAAGCCGGAGGGAGCATTCTTTCTCTGGCTTTGGTTTAAGGATTTGCCCATTTCCAGTCAGGCACTATACCAACGATTGAAAAATCGCGGAGTTCTGGTTTTGGCTGGCGAACAGTTTTTTATGGGGCTGGATGAACCCTGGCAGCATAAGCAGGAATGTCTGCGGGTGAGTTATTGCTTGCCGCCAGAACAGCTGGCAAAAGGTGTGGCATTAATTGCGGAAGAAGTTGCGCGCGTATATGCCGGTGATTAAATAGAATAAACCGCGTTGTTGTTATCCTTACACTTCAGTAGATGACAGCAATCCTTTAAGGATTTTTTATGTCTGAGTACGCCACGTCTATCTTTTCATTTCTGGCAGTTGCTTTTGTTATCGCTATTGGCATTGCATTACTCTGCATTGGAGTGATGTATGTTGTTGATATTCGGCAGAAGCAGCATGCCATACGCCGTAACTACCCTGTTATTGGCCGTTTTCGTTATTTATTTGAACATCTCGGTGAATTTTTTCGCCAGTATTTTTTTGCGATGGATCGGGAAGAACTGCCGTTTAATCGCGCTGAACGCGGTTGGGCTTATCGAGCGGCAAAAAACCTGGATATGAGCTTGGCCTTTGGTTCAACCCGTGACATTACCAAAACGGGTTCTTATCTGTTTATGAATGCTGGCTTTCCTGTGATGGACAACCACGCTGAATTGCCAGCACCGGTCACTATCGGCCCTTTTTGCCGGGAACCTTATACCACGCGGTCGATAATCAATATTTCTGCCATGAGTTATGGCGCTCTATCAAAACCCGCTGTGCAGGCATTGAGTGCGGGTGCTGCCCAGGCCGGTTGCTGGCTGAACACCGGTGAGGGCGGGTTGTCGCCATTTCATCTTGAAGGCGGTGCGGATGTCATTTTTCAAATCGGTACGGCTAAGTACGGCGTCCGCTGTGCGGATGGCTCTTTAGATTTCGACAAGTTAACGCGCATGGGCGAAAACCCACAAGTCAAAATGTTTGAAATCAAGTTGAGCCAAGGCGCAAAACCCGGCAAGGGTGGCATTTTGCCTGCTGAAAAAGTTACTGCGGAAATTGCGGCTATTCGTGGCATTCCCGAAGGTCACGCATCTATCAGTCCTAATGGCCATACCGATATTCATTGTGTGGCAGATCTGCTGGATCGGATTCACCAGATTCGCGAAGCCACGGGTAAGCCCGTGGGTATTAAATTTGTGATGGGTGAGCAGAGTTGGATTAACGATTTGTTTAGCCAGATTCATGAACGCGGCATTGGCAGTGCGCCGGATTTTATTACGCTGGATAGCGCCGACGGCGGCACGGGAGCGGCGCCGCAACCGTTGCTGGATTATGTTGGGCTCGCGTTAAACGACAGTTTGCCGTGGCTGGTGGATCAGTTACAGGCACGCGGTTTGCGCGATCGCATTAAAGTGATTGCGTCAGGTAAGTTAATTACGCCGGCCAAAATAGCCTGGGCATTGGCGTGTGGTGCAGATTTTATTAATACCGCCCGCGGCTTTATGTTCTCACTGGGTTGTATTCAGGCGATGCAATGTAATAAAAACACCTGCCCAACCGGTGTTACCACCCATAACAAAGAGCTACAGTACGGGTTAGTACCCGCCGACAAGGCGCAGCGGGTGGCTCAGTATCACGCCAATACCAGCAAGGCCGTCGCGATAATCGCGCATTCCTGTGGCGTGTCAGAACCGCGCCAGTTGCGCCGGGAGCATGTGCGCATCGTGATGGAAAACAGCTTGTCAATACCGTTGTCTCAGCTGCACCCTGCGCCGTTGCGCTGGGTAGACAACACGAATGCGCAGAATGAGGCATCTGTTACAGAATAGTCGGTATAGTTATAGGAAGATTACCCAATATCATAGAAGAGGGAGTACTTATGTCATCAGGCCTGATTACCTTAATTGTACTGGCAGTGTTGGTCGTTTATGTCATAGCCATCTACAACAAGCTGGTTGCCCTTAAACAGCGCTACCAAAATGCCTTCGCGCAGATAGAAGTACAACTAAAGCGTCGTTACGACTTGATTCCCAATTTAGTCGAAACTGCTAAAGGCTACCTAAAGCACGAGCGAGAAACACTGGAAGCAGTGATCGCTGCGCGCAATGGTGCAGTGAATGACTTGAAAGCGGCTGCCAGTAATCCCGGTAATGCACAACTAATGCAGAATCTTGCGGGTGCTGAAGGCATGTTGAGCAGTGCTTTGGGTAAATTGAATGTGGTGGTTGAAGCCTATCCGGATTTAAAAGCTAATCAGAATATGGCCCAGCTCACAGAAGAACTAACCAGCACTGAAAATAAAATCTCTTTTGCGCGTCAGGGGTTTAATGACTCCGTCACTGAATACAACACGTATAGACAAAGCTTTCCACCGGTATTTTTTGCCAATTTGTTTGGCCATAAGACTAACGCCGAACTGCTTAAGTTTGAGGATTCCGCAGCTATTCAAGCTGCGCCCAGTGTTAAGTTTTAAAACGTCTTATGAACTTTTTCCAACACCAGGATGCCGCACGTAAACGCACGCGGCTACTGGTAGGGCTGTTGCTGGCAGCCACCCTGTCGTTAATTCTTATCACCGTGTTCGTCGTGGCCGTTGGCTTTTATATCTACGCCAGCCCGCAGCAAACGGCTGATTATATACAATCGCCGGATTACGGTTTTCTTCAGTATTTCCTTGACTTAATTACGTCGGAAGTGGGTTTTTGGGTAACGGCCTGTGTCGTGACTGTGGTTGTCGCTGGCGCCTTTTACAAATGGCTTGAAATACGCAGCGGCGGTAAAGCAGTAGCGGAAGCGTTGGGCGGCACTTTGGTGAATCCGAATACCACCGAATTGGATGAGCGTAAAATTCTCAATGTGGTTGAAGAAATGGCCATTGCTTCGGGCAACCCAGTACCTGATGTTTACGTTATCGATGATGCTGCCATCAATGCGTTTGCTGCGGGTTATACTCGCCACGATGCCGTGATTGGTGTGACCAAAGGATGTATACGTTATTTGAGTCGGGATGAACTACAGGGCGTGGTTGCCCATGAGTTCAGCCATATTCATAACGGCGATATGCGTTTGAATATGCGTGTTATTGCGTTGTTACATGGCATTTTGTTAATTGGTTTGATTGGCCATTTTATTGTTCGCGGGTCGAGCTTTCGGAGTCGCAAACGCAGTGATGGTCGCGCCATGCTCGCGGGTTTCGCGTTGATGGCGATTGGCTATGGCGGTACTTTCTTTGGCTCGTTAATTAAAGCTGCGGTCAGTCGCCAGCGGGAGTTTTTAGCGGATGCTTCGGCGGTACAGTTTACCCGTAACCCGGATGGTATTGCTGGCGCGCTCAAGAAAATTGGTGGGCATATGGAGGGTTCGCGTTTATTAGCCCCCAATGCCGAAACCTTCAGTCATCTTTATTTCGGCCAAAGCATGGAGCCGTTCTTTCTGAGTTGGCAGGCTACCCATCCGCCACTGGCTGATCGAATAAAACGAATTGAGCCGCGCTGGGACAATCAGTTTATTACGCCTGAACGTGAAAAAGTCGCTATCTATAAAGAGGACTATCGCGGTGCGGACGTAGCAGATCTGGGGCAACCTAACTTTGGTCACGCGGTAGTTGGCGCGATTACGGGGTTGGCGCTCGTGGAGAAAGTGGCTGAGCCATCTCCAGCAAGTATCAGTGCTGCGAGTCATCTTATAGAGGGTTTGCCCGTCCAATTGTACCATGCCTGTCACGAACCTTATCTGGCCAGAGCAGTGATCTACAGCTTGTTACTTGATCGCATCGATGATGGGCGGCAGGCACAATTGGCGGGTTTAAAAGCCAATGCTCATCCTGTCACGTATCGAGAAATGGAAGCCCTCTGGCCCCTTGTACAAGCGCAGTCAAAAGCAGAGTTACTGACACTCATTAACTTAAGCATGCCCGCATTAAGGCGAATGTCTGCACCACAATATACCGTGTTTAAGAAAAACTGCCTGCAGTTAATTCAGCACGATGGCAAACTCGATTTTCTCGAATGGTGTGTATACCGTCTGGTGTTTTCTCATCTCAACCGTGAAGATGGCAGTTTGGCTATGAACCTCTCACAGGTTAAAAAGCCAGCGTTGGTCTTACTCACAGCGTTGGCAAGCTACGGTAAGTCCGTGGATACGTTGGTTGCCCTGAATACCGGATTACAGACGCTGGGATTTTCGATGCGGCAACAGTTCCCAGAACAACTGGCAACCATTGAGCAACTTGACGCTGCTTTGCAACGTTTGAAACGTTTGAAACCCTTGCAAAAGCCCAAGCTGCTTAAGGCCGTGAGCGCCACGATTAATGCCGATGGCGTGGTAACCTTCGAAGAGCAGCTCTTACTCAATTTGTTGGCAGACTTATTAGATTGTCCATTTCCCGCAAGCGAGTAATCATTGATTAACGGGTGTTCTGCCGGGCCAGCTGTTTTGCTTTGTTTTTAAAGTTCTTTTTATTTTTAAGTTTCCTTTAAGCTTGCTCCAGTATTGTGTATCCCACTATAAGGTGAGGGTATACATGAAAGATCGAATCGTACTTAAAAGCCATGTTTTAATTGCTATTTTAGCGGGCTATTTTACTCTGGTTTTGAATTGGCCTTTTTTGTCCAAACTATACGGTTATATATTCCTGCTTGAGGATTACAGTGTCGGATTTGCACTGTCTATTCCTGTCTTTCTCTTTACCTTGCTTTATTTTGTATTTTCGTTGCTTGTCATAAAGGGCCTCACGAAAATATTTTTTATTCCACTCCTGCTTATTTCGGCAGGGGTGTCATATGCCTCACAACAATACGGAATAATGTTCAATTACGGCATGATTGAAAATGTCGTGGAGACCGATGTAGCCGAGGCTACCAGTTATTTTAATCTAGCGTCTTTCTTTTACGTATTTGCGTTGGGTTGTATTCCTGCTTACTTTGTTTATCGTGCAGAAATCACTTACTACCCGTTTTGGAAAGAGTGCGCCATACGCATAGGAACACAGTTGTGTGTCTTGCTGGTTTTTGGTGGCGTGGCGTGGGGCTATTACGAAGATTATGCTGCAGCAGGGCGTAACAATAAGGGCGTGCAACGCTATATTATTCCTACGGAATACGTTTACAGTTCTATCAATTATTTCAATAAAAACTATTTGTCTTCACCACAGCCTTTTCAGTCGCTAGGCGATGACGCGCAACTGGTTCGTCACTCAGTCGCGCAAAAACCGACGTTTATGGTGATGGTGCTAGGTGAAACTGCACGCGCCACGGAATACGAATATAACGGCTATCCGCGGGCCACCAATAGCTTTACCAAACCATTACATTTACAGTCGCTGGGTTCTGTTGAGTCCTGCGGCACGGCGACAGCGGTATCTGTACCTTGTATGTTTTCTTTTTTAACCCACGGCGACTACGACAAGCAGAAGGCTAAAAAACAAGACAATGTCCTCGATGTGTTAAGCAAAGCCGGTGTGACCGTAAAATGGGTTGATAATAACAGCAGTTGTAAAGGGGTCTGTGAACGTGTTGCCAGCCTACGCGTTGATGTGTCTGCTGATAACCCTAACTGCGATGGCGAATACTGTTTTGATGAGGTCATGCTGCCTTATCTGGCCGATTATTTAAAAAATGCCGGGGGGCGGGACACGCTTGTTGTATTGCATTTGATTGGCAGCCATGGGCCAACCTATTTCCGTCGCTACCCCGAAAGCCAGCGCTTTTTTACACCGGACTGTCCGCGCAGTGATATTCAAAATTGCACTCATGAGCAGTTGCAAAATACGTATGACAATACGATTCGTTACACCGATTATATTTTGTCAAAAGTAGTCGAGCAGCTTGATGCTGCATCCGATGAGTATGATACAGCCATGCTATATATGTCTGATCATGGTGAGTCGTTAGGCGAAAAAGGCCTTTACCTGCACGGTATGCCTTATAGCATGGCACCATCGGAGCAAACCCATGTGCCGGCATTGGTTTGGGCCTCTGGTAAGTATCAACACGATAATTTTTGGCAGCCCAATTGTATGGCGCAGCAAACAAGTGGTTTAACTCAGGATGTCTTGTCGCACAGTCTATTGGGCATGATGGGGGTGAAAACTGAGCTGTATCAGCCTAATTTGGATGTCACTACGGCGTGGCATTGTGGCGAGCATCCAATTGCTAACTTACCTGTAGAGAGAGAAACCGGCATAGACATGCCGGGCAATTCTGGCTTGATTTAAGTATTCGTGACTGCGAATGCTGGACATTTTTTACCAACGTGTAGATTTATACGTAATAAGTGGGATCAGATGAAACGTTTTGGTAATTTTTATCTGATCCCACTTATTCGTTTTCGTAAAATAGGCGCAGCTACATAAGCTCAATACTGCGTCTTATTTTTATCCCAGTCTTCTATACCTAAAACGTCAGGGTGGCTGCGCCATTACTAATACGTTCCATAATTACGCTGGCACCATGAATGACAACTCCGTCAATTAAACTCTCTTGATCATAACCGCGGGCTGTTGTGCAGGGTGGGCATGCCCAGATTTCGCCGCCGCGCTCAATGAAAGAGTCCAGCAAACTTTTTAGGCTCTCCATGGGGTGGACGTGGGTATGATCTATGCCATTTTTACGAACCAGGTCAATAGCGCTGCTCGTAAGAAAAAGCCCAACAGTCTTTCCTGATGTGAGCGCACCATTGGCAATAGTCAGGCCCACTGACGATACTTCGTCGTAAATACCTTTGGTCATTACAATAATGAGATCGGTAGTTTCGTTGCTCATGATTTTTCTCCTTTAATTGATTATTCTCGAACCAAATTGCTTTGGTTGAAATAAGTCTATGAAAAGAGCGCCGAGCAAAACATGGCAAAATCTGTAG
The DNA here is from genome assembly GCA_050290265.1 of Cellvibrionaceae bacterium. Taxonomy (GTDB): domain Bacteria; phylum Pseudomonadota; class Gammaproteobacteria; order Pseudomonadales; family Cellvibrionaceae; genus JBNKFV01. The sequence continues at coordinate 79,178 of JBNKHI010000002.1, read as the reverse complement.
TAACTCACTACAGATTTTGAAGTAAAAAGTTATTGGAAGGGACGGGCGTTGTCGGTTGTGAAGGAGCTTATCCCAAACCAGCGCTTGATAGACTTGAGATAAGCAGGCTGTCCAACCACTTTCACATCCCCATTATCGATAGCTTGATGTATATCGACTTCGCCATACCATATTTTGGTTAGGGCTGTGGTTGTCCCTGTGATATATAAATCGATATCGAATCCAAGGTCTTGGGGGCAGGCACTGGCGGCATTGTCGCGAACATAAATGTAATGCTTGTCGGTAGAGGTAATATCAGTGAAATTCAGCTGGATCACTGTATCGCCAGAAGGAAGTTCATCTGCATTGATGCCTCCCGCAATATCTCTAGCCAAACTAGGCGCAGCATTTGGCTTGTCAGTCATACCCTCACGGGCATGTCGCATACCCCATCTTCCCAGCTCATTCAAAACCGGAGCAAGGGCTTTACCTGAAGCGGTTAGATGATACTCGGGGTGGCCCCCTGTGGGACCGGATTTCCGCAACACAATTCCCTTATCTTCAAGGAGTCGCAAACGAGTTCGTAGGAGTGAAGGTGAAAGATTAGGGATGAATTTCTGTATTTCAGAATACCGCGTAGATCCGAAAAATAGTTCTCTCACAATCTGCAACGTCCACTTTTCACAGAGAACAGACGTCGCCATAGAAATAGGACATGCTTCGCCGTAGTCAACCATAATGTTAGAGCCTGTGTTGGAGCTTATTTTTAGTAAAGCTTGTTTTAGAAAATAATAGGTGCAAAAGAGCGTTGACGGTTACTCATTTTATAACCGTCAACGCTGCACAGGAAATCTATAGGTTTATTCGGACTTGCTCTGAGTAGTTACTAGAGGCTATGAATAGGCCGAATGGCCAGACTAGGAGACTGCAATAGACTAAAATGCATCGCCCGGGACATGTACCCAGCCGTCCATCAGGACCCGTGCGCTTCTACTCATGGTTACCTGACTAACCTTCCATTCGCCGTCCTCTTGATAGGTTTTTGCGCCCACGGTGAGTGTGCCTGAAGGATGACCAAAGCATACCGATGTGCGTTCTTCACCGCCGGCTGCTGCGTTAACCAATGTACCTTGAACTGCAGCGGCGGTGCCGATAGCAACGGCAGCTGTACCCATCATTGCATGGTGTAGTTTACCCATGGATAGCGCGCGTACAAGGAGGTCTGTATCGTCGGCGGTCAATGCTTTTTGGCTGGAGGTTACATAGTCGGCGGGCTTGGCTACAAAGGCTATTTTGGGCGTGTGCTGGCGTGTTTCAGCTTCTTCCAAGGCAGAGATTAAACCCATGCGCAACGCGCCATAAGCGCGAATAGTTTCGAATTTTGCTAACGCTGCTGTATCGCTATTAATATCTTTTTGCAATTCTGTGCCGGTGTAGCCCAGTGCTTCAGCATTGAGAAATATGGTGGGAATACCGGCGTTGATCATGGTTGCTTTAAAGCTGCCGATGCCGGGTACATTCAAGTCATCTATTAGGTTGCCAGTGGGAAACATGGATGCGTTGCCCTCCGCGGGATCACTGAACGCGATGTTAATTTCAGCAGCGGGGAAGGTCACACCATCTAATTCAAAGTCACCGGTTTCTTGCACTTCACCGTTGGTGATAGGGACACGGGCAATAATGGTTTTTTGAATGTTCACTTGCCAGATTTTCACGGTGGCGATGCCGTTTTTGGGAACTTTGTCTGGCTCGATCAAGCCTCTGCGAATGGCAAATGGGCCAACTGCTGCGGTTAGGTTGCCACAGTTACCGCTCCAGTCGACAAATGATTTATCAATGGATACCTGGCCGAATAAATAGTCGACATCGTGATCGTCGCGCTCACTGGCGGAAAGAATAACCACTTTGCTGGTGCTGGATGTTGCTCCACCCATGCCATCGATTTGCTGGCTGTAGGGGTCTGGGCTACCAATGATACGCTGCATTAATTTGTCGCGGGCGGGCCCCGGTTGTTTTGTTGCTGCGGGTAAATCCTGTAACTTCAAAAACACACCTTTGCTGGTGCCGCCGCGCATATAGGTAGCGCGAATTTTAATTTGTGGCGAGTGAGACATAAGTTACCTTTTGAACGTCAGCTTAACGTAGTGCCGTTGTTTAAGTGTTGGTTGCTGTCGCTAGAAAATCTTTGGCGAAGCGTTGTAAAACACCACCGGCTTCGTAAATTAGTTTTTCTTCTTCCGTGTCCAGACGGCAAAGCATGGGTACTTGCAAGCATTCACCATTGGTGCGGGTAATCTGCAGGTGTAATGTTGCCCCGGGTGTTGGCGTGCCGATGACGTCATAGGTTTCTGTGCCGTCGAGTTCTAATGTTAGACGGGTTGTGCCGGATTTAAACTGCAATGGAAGAACGCCCATACCAATTAAGTTGGTGCGGTGAATACGCTCAAAACCTTCGGCTGCAATAACTTCAACACCGGCCAGACGCACACCTTTGGCAGCCCAATCGCGGGATGAGCCTTGCCCATAGTCGGCACCGGCCACAATAATCAGCGGCTGCCCACGGTCCATGTAGGTTTCTATAGCTTCCCACATGCGCAATACTTTTCTGTCGGGTTCAACGCGCGCGAATGAACCTTGTACCACTTGACCTTCCTCTTTCACCATTTCATTAAACAGTTTCGGGTTCGCCAGGGTTGCTCGTTGGGCGGTTAGGTGGTCTCCGCGGTGGGTTGCGTAAGAATTGAAGTCTTCTTCGGGCAGGCCCATTTTGTCCAGATAATCGCCCGCCGCACTGTTGCGTTGAATGGCATTGGAGGGAGACAGGTGATCGGTTGTAATGTTGTCACCAAAAATCGCCAGTGGCCGCATACCCTTGAGCAAGCAAGGTTTTGCTAATGCTCCTTCCCAGTAGGGCGGGCGGCGAATATACGTACTTTTTGGGCGCCAGTCATAAAGTGGGCTGGCACTGCGTACACTGTTATCGGTGATGTCGAACATTGGGATATAGACTTGGTTGTACTGTTCGGGTTTAACATTGGCTTTAACGATTGCATCGATTTCTTCATCCGTTGGCCAGATATCTTTCAAGGTAATGGGGTTGCCATGGGCGTCGGTGCCCAGTACATCTTTTTCAATATCAAAACGAATACTACCGGCAATCGCGTAAGCCACAACCAAAGGGGGCGACGCCAGAAATGCTTGCTTGGCATAGGGATGAATTCGACCATCGAAATTACGGTTGCCGGACAATACTGCGGTGGCGTAGAGATCGCGGTCGATCACTTCCTGTTGAATCATCGGATCCAGTGCGCCGCTCATACCGTTACAGGTTGTGCAGGCGAAACCCACAATACCAAAACCCAGTTGTTCCAGTTCGGGTAACAGTTTTGCTTCTTCCAAGTACAGTTGTACGGTTTTAGAGCCGGGTGCCAACGACGTTTTCACCCAAGGCTTGCGGGTTAAGCCTAATGCATTGGCATTGCGCGCCAGTAAGCCTGCCGCAATAACGTTGCGCGGGTTACTGGTATTGGTGCAGCTGGTAATGGCGGCAATAATGACTGCCCCATCAGGCATTAAACCTGCTTCTTGTTTGAACGGTGCCGCGATGCCTTTGCTCGCCAGCTCCGCCGTCGCTACTCGACGATGAGGATTGGAAGGTCCGGCAATATTGCGGCCAACAGAAGAGAGGTCAAACGTGAGCACACGTTCGTAATCGACGTTGGTTAAAGCGTCTGCCCAGAGTCCGGTGGTTTTTGCGTAGGTTTCTACCAGCTTGATTTGTGCCGCGTCACGACCGGTGAGTGTCAGGTAATCGATAGTGTGTTGATCGATATAAAACATGGCTGCGCTGGCGCCATATTCTGGTGTCATGTTGGAAATAGTTGCGCGGTCGCCCAGTGTCAGGTTGTTTGCGCCTTCGCCAAAAAATTCCAGATAAGAAGACACGACGCGTTGCTCGCGCAAGAATTCGGTCAATGCCAATACGATATCCGTTGCGGTGACACCGGGTTGGCGCTTGCCGGTTAATTCAACGCCGATAATGTCTGGCAGGCGCATATACGACGCGCGACCGAGCATGACGCTCTCTGCCTCCAGGCCACCAACACCGATGGCGATAACCCCCAGTGCATCGACGTGTGGGGTGTGACTATCGGTTCCCACCAATGTGTCCGGAAAAGCGACACCGCCGCGGTTGTGAATAACCGGAGACATTTTTTCCAGATTAATCTGGTGCATGATGCCGTTACCCGGTTGAATAACATCCACGTTTTCGAATGCGGTTTTACACCAGTTGATAAAATGAAAGCGATCTTCGTTGCGGCGGTCTTCTATCGCGCGGTTTTTGTCGAAGGCATCTTTGTCAAAACCGGCGTGCTCCACTGCCAGAGAGTGATCCACAATCAGCTGTGTAGGAACCACTGGATTCACTTTCGCGGGATCGCCGCCTTCGGCTGCGATGGCATCGCGTAAACCGGCTAAGTCGACTAGTGCTGTCTGGCCCAGAATATCGTGACAAACCACGCGTGCGGGAAACCAGGGAAAATCGATATCACGCTTGCGTTCAATAAGTTGGCCCAATGCTGCGGTGAGGTCTGATGGGTCGCAGCGTCTGACCAGATTTTCTGCCAGTACGCGGGAGGTGTAGGGCAGTCCGTCATAAGCGCCTGGGGCTATGGCTTCAACAGCCTCGCGCGCATCGAAATAATCCACGCCCATTTCTGGCAGGGCTTTACGGTAATTCTGATTCATATTCAGCCTTCAATTTTCGCTTCAAACTACGCCAACGATTATTAGGGTGCCTCTGAAATATGAGGAGGGTACCCGTGGTGCAGAGATGCACCGCCAAATTCGATAACGATAGGTTACTGATTTTGTAAATGAGCCGGAAATGGCATTTTCGGTTCTCGTGCTCTGAATAACGCTGGGATGAATTATTCAGAGCAGGCTTAGGGTTTAACGTTCTGCAATGGGGATTACTTTGCGCATACCTTCGCCCACGTATTCGGCAGATGGACGAATAATACGGTTGTCTGCACGCTGTTCGAATACGTGCGCGGCCCAGCCGGTTAACCGTGACATCACAAAGATCGGGGTAAACAGTTTGGTGGGAATGCCCATAAAGTGATAGGCCGATGCATGGAAAAAATCTGCATTACAGAATAATTTTTTCTCACGCCACATCACGGCTTCACAGCGAACTGACACCGGAAATAACACGCTATCACCCACATCTTCAGCCAGCTTTTCTGACCACTGCTTGATGATGTCGTTGCGAGGATCAGATTCACGATAGATAGCGTGGCCAAAGCCCATGATTTTTTCTTTGCGTTCGAGCATGCCCATTAAGCCTGCCTCAGCTTCGTCTGGGCTGTTGAATTTTTCGATCAATGCCATTGCTGCTTCGTTGGCACCTCCGTGTAGTGGGCCGCGCAAGGTGCCAATGGCACCAGTAATACAACTGTGCAGATCTGACAGTGTTGAGGCACACACACGAGCATTAAATGTGGACGCATTGAATTCATGCTCGGCATAAAGAATTAACGATACGTTCATGACTTGCTCATGCAGTGCATTAGGTTTTTCACCATGCAGCATATGTAAAAAGTGAGCGCCGATAGAATCGTCATCGGTTTTTTCATCAATGCGAACATCATCGTGCGTAAAGCGATACCAGTAACAGATGATCGACGGAAAAACAGCCAGCATGCGGTCAGTAACGTCACCTTGTTCGGAAAAATCTTTTTCTGTTTCAAGGTTGCCCAGCATGGAGCAACCGGTGCGCATGACATCCATGGGGTGGGCATTGGCCGGGATTCTCTCCAATACATCTTTCAATGCTTGCGGTAGTCCGCGCAAGGTTTTGAGCTTACTTTTATAGGCGCTTAATTCTGCCAGGTTGGGTAGTTTGCCCTTTAAAATTAAATACGCCACTTCTTCAAAGGTGCAGTTTTCTGCGAGATCTTTAACGTCATAGCCGAGATAGGTTAAGCCCGAACCTGAGACGCCAACGGTGGATAGGGCTGTCTTACCAGCAACTTGACCGCGCAGACCTGCACCGTTTAATTTTTTACCTTCAGCCATAAAATTGTCCTTTTATTATCTTGGGTTGTTTTTTACAACGCATTAGCCGTAACGCGGCTCTCTAGATGTTTTTGTTTTCGGAAAATAATTGATCCAGCTTTTGTTCATAGCTGTGGTAGCCAAGGTAGTCATATAGCTCCATGCGCGTTTGCATGATGTCGACTACTTTTTTCTGGTCACCTTCTTTTAGTAAGCTCTTATATACCGTCTCTGCGGCTTTGTTCATGGCGCGAAATGCAGAGAGTGGGTAGAGCACCATGTCGGCACCCCAAGCGACTAATTCTTCCTTGTTCCACAATTCGGTCTTACCGAATTCGGTGATGTTCGCAAGAATAGGTACATCCAGTGCCTCGGCAAAAGCGCGGTAGTGTTCTTCGGTTTGTATGGCCTCGGCAAAAATTCCATCGGCGCCAGCGGCAACATAGGCTTTTGATCTTTCCAATGCGGCTTCAAGACCTTCTTGGGCGAAGGCATCGGTTCTCGCCATGATAAAGAAGTCTGGATCGGTACGCGCATCTACCGCGGCTTTGACTCGATCAACCATTTCTTCGCAAGACACGATGGCTTTGTTGGGGCGGTGACCACAGCGTTTTTGGGCAACCTGGTCTTCTATGTGAACGGCTGCCGCGCCAGCTTTCTCCATATCGCGAATGGTTTTGGCAATGTTAAATGCGCCACCCCAGCCAGTATCGATATCCACCATTAATGGCAGGCTGGATGCTGAGGTGATGCGTTGTACGTCAACAATGACATCGGTTAACGATGTTAGCCCCAGATCTGGCAAACCGTAAGACGCATTGGCAACACCGCCACCGGAAAGGTAAATCGCCTGATGGCCGATTTGTTCCGCCATCATTGCGGTGTAGGCATTGATGGTGCCGACAATTTGTAGAGGTTTGTTTGCCGCTAACGCGCGACGAAATTTGGCACCCGGGGATAATTTACTCATGAATAGTTCTCTTTTGCTTGCAGTATTCAAGGGATGTGGTGAGCCACGTATGGCGGGCCGAAGACTATTTGTCGGCTTGTGGGGATTAACGCCTACGTTTGTAGTTTTGCATTATTGTCGACAATTATTTGTTTATCAAGTGATATTAACGTATTTTTTGTTATTTGAACACATATATTGTCAACACTTTTGGGCGGTAGTGAGAGGGTGAGGAGTGGAAAGAGGAAGCGCGATAGTGTCTGCTATAGGGGCAGCAGGCTGTATATTTCAGGCGTAGAAAGTGAACAATAATAAGGGGCGTCGGTGTGTAGTAGGAAGTGGCAAGAGGGTGTGGCAAGGCCGGGCTGGTGGGGTGGGGTTAGCGCCAGCGCCGCTCCCAGGCATCCATCACTTTCACCGCATAGCGGTAACTGCCATAACTGCCATTGTAGCGGGCCAATGCTTCAGCCAGGCGGCCCTCAGCTTTGTCTAGATAGTGCTTGAGAATGGTGCAGCCATATTTGAGATTGGTATCCAGTTCAATCAGGTTGTCTTCTGAGCGCCCGATTTCATTTTTCCAAAAGGGCATAACCTGCATGACGCCCTGTGCCCCGACCCGAGAAATGGCATAGCGATCAAAACGGCTTTCAACTTCAATAACCGCCAGGACGATTTCGGGGCGCAGGCCTGCTTTGGTTGCGTGGTGGTGAACCGCGCGCAAAAAGTCGAGACGTTGGGGTGTATTTTCTATAAAGGGTTCGAGACGTGACGACATGGCTGTTAGCCAGACTTCAGCGTCATATTTGTCGACAAAACTACTGGATTCAGTGACTGCTTTTTTGAGCTCTGCGCGCAACTCTGCGTCGATCTTCGGTGTGGTATCTGCGAATGCCCCGTTGGCGGCAAATAGCAGGGCGCAGGCCGCCAGTGTGCGACACAGGGCTCTGCAACATCCTGAAAAGATCTTTCTTGCAGGCCCTGTGATTAGCATAAGGTTTAGTTCAATTTGATTTGTTGGTTTAAGAATTCCAGCAAGGTGTCTGCTGGAATTTCCTGTTTGTCTGCATCGGTGCGCTTTTTGTATTCCAGTGTGCCGGCTTCGAGCCCTCGGTCCCCGACAACAACTCGGTGCGGGATACCCATGAGTTCGGTATCTGCAAGCATTACACCCAGGCGCGCTTTTGCTTCATCCATATACAGTACATCATAGCCTGCAGCCGTTAATTCGCTATACAGTGCTTCACATTTTTCGGCCACTGCGGGCGATTTATGTGGGTTGATAGGCACAAGTGCAATGTGGAAGGGTGCAATGGCTTCAGGCCAGATAATGCCATTGTCGTCGTGGTTCTGTTCTATCGCAGCGGCAACAACACGGGATACACCAATACCGTAACAACCCATGGTAAGCACTTGCTCTTTTCCATTTTCATCGAGTACTGTGGCGTTCATTGCTTTACTGTACTTGTTGCCAAGTTGGAAAATATGGCCAACTTCTATGCCGCGTTTGATTTCCAGTTCCCCTTGGCCGTCGGGGCTTGGGTCGCCAGCGACAACATTGCGTATATCAGCTACTTCGCTGTAATTAGCATCGCGCTGCCAGTTTGCACCGGTAAGGTGGTACCCATCTTTATTGGCGCCACAGGCAAAGTCAGCGGTTACTGCAGCCGTGCGATCCGCGATCACTGTGATTGCCAGATTGCAGGGGCCGATTGAGCCAGGGTTGCAACCAATAACCTGCTGAATTTGCTCATCACTGGCAAAGGTCAGGGGTGATGCTACCTGAGGCAGCTTCTCGGCTTTGATTTCATTTAATGTGTGATCGCCACGCAACACCAGTGCTACCAGAGGTTGGTTGCCTTCTTCATCGGCAGTCCCTAATACGATCAGGGTTTTCAAAATCTGGGCTGGCGTCAGCTTTAAGAAAGCACTGACTTCCTCAATGGTATGCTGGTCCGGTGTTGCTACTTCTGTTAATTCGCTACTGGCAGCCGGGCATTCATTACTTAAGGCCAGCGCTTCTGCCATTTCAACGTTGGCGGCGTAGTTGCTGGTATTGCTAAAGGCAATGTCGTCTTCGCCACTGGAAGCCAATACATGAAATTCATGGGAGCTGGAACCGCCAATCGAGCCTGTATCTGCAAGTACGGGGCGGTAATCCAAGCCAATACGGTCAAAAATATTACAGTACGCTTGATGCATTACATCGTAAGTGTGTTGCAGGGAGTCCTGGCTCAGATGAAAGGAGTAAGCGTCTTTCATTAAAAACTCGCGCGCGCGCATCACGCCAAATCGCGGGCGAATTTCGTCGCGGAACTTGGTTTGTATCTGATAAAAATTGGCGGGCAACTGTTTGTAGCTGCTGATTTCATTGCGAATAAGATCAGTAATCACTTCTTCGTGCGTTGGGCCGAGGCAAAACTCACGATTGTGGCGATCACTGATACGCAGCAACTCTGCGCCATACTGTTCCCAGCGAGTCGATTCCTGCCAGAGTTCGGCGGGTTGCACTACCGGCATGAGTACTTCGAGGGCGCCGGCTTTATTCATTTCTTCGCGAACAATGGCTTCGACTTTGCGCAGTACTTTCAAGCCTGCGGGTAACCAGCTGTATAGCCCTGATGCGAGTTTACGTATCATCCCCGCTCGCAGCATTAGCTGGTGGCTAACGACTTCAGCGTCAGAGGGAGTTTCTTTTAAGGTGGCAATCAGGTATTCGCTAGCTCGCATAAACGTCAAATTCTCAGAACAGTGTCAGAATGGAGGGCGCTATTTTACGGTGCTAGGCATATTGGGTACAGAGGCAGAGCTTAAATCGATGTGCTTTAGTCGTAAGTCTTTGGGCGGCGGAGGTTATTTTTGGAATAAACAGCTTGAGCGTGCGAGCAGCTGGCGCAGACGCTACACTTAACGGTAAGCTGGAACGAATTAGGCATTGGTTCGTCAAACTTGGGTAGCCAGGTTGTTTTTAGGCAATATTTACTTCTGGCTCCCGGATTTTACTATTAAGGAAGGGCTGCAGTATGTTTAAGCTGGATCCACAGTTAGTACAAGACACCGTTGTTCTCGGTTATTTTCCATTGTCGGCGGTATTGCTTAGCCGCGATGCTAATTTTCCGTGGTGTATCCTGGTACCCATGCGTGAAGATATTCGTGAAATTTATCAATTGGACGAAGAAGATCGCCAGCGACTGATGCGGGAATCCTGCTACCTTGCGGAGGGTATGGATTCACTGTTTGCGCCGGACAAGATGAATATTGGTGCGTTGGGCAATACGGTGCCGCAGCTGCATCTGCACCACGTTGCGCGCTATAAAACAGATCCTGCTTGGCCGCGTGCTGTTTGGGGCATGGTTGAGCCGGCGGAATATAAGGCAGAGGAATTAACGGATCGGGTTACGCGGTTGCGCAGTGCTTTGGCGCGCAGTGACTTTAAGGTTTCTGACTCGCTGCCTGCCAATACTTCCCACGATACGTTTAGTCCTTGAGTCTTACTGGCAGGTTTTACTGAGCGTTGGTCGGTGCTAGTCGGTAAAGGTTTTGAAGCCCGTCGTCATAGAAGCCCGCCATAAAAGGTGGGTTATAAACAAAAACAGGCAGCCTTGGCTGCCTGTTTTTGTCTTCTGAAGAGAAGCGGCTTAAGCGTCAGCCATTTCTTTCAGCTTTTTCAGTGGGCGTACTTTAACTTGAATGCTGGCAGGTTTTGCTGCAAATGTGGTTTCTTCACCAGTGAATGGGTTGATACCTTTGCGAGCCTTGCGGGCAGGTTTCTTAACGGTGCTAACCTTTAACAGGCCAGGTAGAACGAATTCACCAACAGCGCGCTTCTTGATGTGTCCTTCCATGATGTCTGACAATTCGTCCAATACCGATTGAACCTGCTTTTTGGTCAGTTCGGTGTTTTCGGCGATTTGAGTCAGAATTTGAGTTTTGTTGTAACGCTCGGAAATGGCTTTGATCTTTTTCGCTGGAGCTGCTGCAGCTTTAGCTTTAGCCGGTGCTTTTTTGGCTGCGGTGGCTTTTTTGGCTGGAGCGGCTTTTTTTGCGGTTGCTTTTTTAGCGGCCATGTTTTATTCCTTTTCAGTGTTGTGAGCAAATAAATGGCGGATGAAGTTCAAATAATGTTTGCCTTGGCGGCAGGAAGAGCCTTTATTTAAAGGGTTCTGCGACAGTCTGCTTTGGCTGAGCCTATATATAAAGGATAAAAAACGGCCTAGCAATATAAAAATGCAAAAAACGCTGAAAAATAAGAGATAGATGCGCCATAGCACAATTTTGCGATGTTTCTTGGTACTCCTGGCATCGTGGAAGTGTGTCTGACTTGTTTTTTTCCGGTTTGACTCCAAATACGGGGAGCATTCTTAGAAAAGGCTTTAGGTTGCCATCCGGTAGTGGTCGAATCTGCCTCACTCGAGGATCTGCTGACGGAGCATTCAAGTGGAGGAGTGGCCTAATCGTTACTCAATAGTGACGTAATAGTGCTGCAAGATGTTTATCGCCAGTGAAAAGCTGAGGTATAATGCGCGGCTTTTTGGTCTATCGGCAATGTGTACGGCTGCCTCTGTTTACGCCGGTGCACTGGTTTTTTAAGAATGCTGACTCTAAGCCAGATTGTGTAACCAAGGTTGAGGTAATTCACCATGCCCATTTACGAGTATCAATGTCAGGCCTGCGGCCATGAGTTGGAAGCATTGCAAAAAATGAGCGATGCGCCTTTGGTCGATTGCCCTGAGTGCAATAAAGCTGAATTAAAGAAAAAAATCTCTGCGGCCGGTTTTCGGTTAGCCGGTTCCGGATGGTACGAAACTGACTTTAAATCAGGGAAAAAGAAAAACCTGGCGGGTGATAGCGCCGCGACTAAAAGCAGTACCCCGGCAAGTACCAGCTCGTCTTCGTGAGCTGAGTGCCTATTAAGTGATTAATAGGCGCTTCGCTAAATAGAATGTTTTAAGTAACAAATAACGGGATTTCCTATGCGCAGTAACTACTGTGGCGCACTTAACGCCGCCTTCATCGACCAAGACGTAACCCTGTGTGGCTGGGTAGATCGTCGCCGCGACCATGGCGGTGTAATTTTTATTGACCTGCGCGATCGTGACGGCATCGTTCAAGTGGTGTTTGATCCTGACGGAAAAGACAACTTCGCGCTGGCCGACAAAGTGCGTTCAGAATATGTACTGCAGGTAAAAGGTAAGGTGCGTGCTCGTGCGCCAGAAGCTGTAAACCCAAATATGCCGACCGGTGAAATTGAGGTTTATGGTCTGGAGTTGGATATTCTGAGCCAGGCTGAGACGCCACCTTTCCAGCTGGATGCGCACACCCATGTGGGAGAGGATGTACGTTTAAAGTATCGTTATCTGGATTTGCGTCGCCAGACTATGCAGAATAACTTGCGCATTCGCTCCAAAGTGACCACCGCTATTCGTAACTATCTGGATGACAATGGTTTCCTGGATATTGAAACGCCAATTTTGACTCGGGCAACGCCAGAGGGGGCACGTGATTATCTTGTCCCTTCGCGCACACATGATGGTAAGTTTTTTGCCTTGCCACAGTCGCCACAACTGTTTAAACAATTGCTGATGGTGTCTGGTTTTGACCGTTACTATCAGATCGCGAAGTGCTTCCGTGACGAAGATTTGCGTGCTGATCGTCAGCCCGAGTTTACACAGATTGATATTGAAACTTCATTTATGAATGAAGAGCAGATACAAGCTGTTACCGAGGGTATGATTCGTAAGTTGTTCAGCGATATCAAAGGCGTTGAACTGGGCGAATTTCCGCATATGACATACGCCGAAGCGATGCAGCGTTATGGTTCTGATAAGCCCGATATGCGTATTCCACTTGAATTAGTGGAGATTAAAGACCTGCTGAAAGATGTCGACTTTAAAGTATTTTCGGGTCCTGCTAACGATCCAAAATGCCGTGTTACTGCACTCAAAGTTGATGGCGGCGCAGAATTGTCCCGTAAACAAATTGACGAATATACCAAGTATGTTGGTATCTACGGTGCGAAGGGCCTAGCCTGGATTAAAGTTAACGACTTGGCCAAGGGCGCGGAAGGTTTGCAGTCGCCAATCGTGAAATTCCTGGGTGAAGACGTCGCCTTGAAAGTGATTGAACGTGTCAACGGTAAAGACGGTGATATTGTATTTTTTGGTGCGGATACGACTAAGGTGGTTACCGAAGCGCTGGGTGCCTTGCGTGTGAAATTGGGTCACGACTTGGAATTGTTCACTTGTGAGTGGGCGCCACTATGGGTTGTCGATTTTCCCATGTTTGAAGAAACTGACGATGGTAGCTTAACGGCCTTGCATCATCCGTTTACTGCACCCAATTGCTCTCCTGAAGACCTTCGTGCGAACCCTGCCGAAGCGTTGTCTCGCGCCTACGATATGGTCCTTAACGGTACTGAATTAGGTGGTGGTTCCATTCGTATTCACAACCAGCAAATGCAACAAGCAGTTTTTGATATTCTTAGCATTACACCTGAAGAGCAGCGCGAGAAATTTGGTTTCTTATTGGATGCATTAAAGTTTGGTGCGCCTCCTCACGGCGGCTTGGCATTCGGGTTGGATCGACTGATTATGTTGATGACCGACAGTGAGTCTATTCGTGACGTTATTGCATTTCCAAAAACGCAATCTGCGGCTTGTGTCATGACTGACGCGCCAGGACTTGTTGATAAAGCACAATTGCGCGAACTGAATATTCAGTTACGCAAGAAAGAAGAGAGCAAAGACGCTGCCAAGGCTGATTGATAGTGTTGTCGGCCTCGTGATTGCACCTGCTGCCTGACCTGAACCAGGCAGTGGGTGTTCGTCAAATGGTTAAGAGCTTGTTTGCATTTGGAATAAGCTATCTGCAAGAAACTCAAAAATTCTCGACGTTTTCGACATGCTCGAGACGCTTAAAAAGCTTTCACTATGTTGGTGATTCTGATAATCACCATGTTCCCAATGGCGGCGCTCGCAGTAGAGTCCGGTGTTAAATGTCACTATATTTAGCTCCTTAGCCAGTGTTATTACCCGTTACAAAACGCAAGAGAGATAGTTATGTTGCAGCAAGTATTAGCGGTAATTGCGCCCATCGTGATTTGCGCCATGGTGGGTGCTGGCTGGAAACTTTGCCGGCTAAATTATCCCTCTGACTTTATTGGTCTGTTAGTAATGAACGTGGCGGGGCCATGTTTAATTGTCAAAAGCCTTATTTCAACACCCGTAAATCTGCATGCCATGTTAGATGTTGTTTATGTTGGTTTGCTGATTATGGTGGTGACATTTTGTATTGGGTGGATTGTATTGCGGGCTGCGCATTTAAGCTCCGCGACTTATATGCCTACTCTGATCTTTCCCAATACTGCCAATATGGGGTTGCCGGTATGTCTGTTTGCGTTTGGTGAACCAGGTTTAACGTTGGCTATCGGTTACTTTTTGTTCATGATGGTGGCGCAATTTACTTTGGGGTTTGTGCTGGTACAGGATGGTAAGCAGACGTTAGGGGGAGCCATATTAGGCTTGCTAAAGCAGCCCATGATTTACGCTATGGTGCTTGGACTTGGCCTGGTAGCAACGGGTGTACAGCTGCCGGTCTGGGCAGAAAATACAGTTAATCTTATTGGTGGTGTCACCGTTCCTTTGATGCTGATGGCGCTAGGGGCGGCACTGGTTAGCCTTAAAGTGGGACGCTGGTGGCGTGCGATTTGGTTATCTGCCGCACGCCAGACCATTAATCTGGTGGTGGCAGTGGGTGCTTGTGCAGTTTTGGGTTTGTCTGGCTTACTGAAAAATGTCATTTTGATTGAGGCAATTATGCCTGCAGCTGTTTACAACTATTTATTTGCACTGCGCTTTCAACAGGCGCCTGATGAAGTTGCCGGTATTGTTGTTGTATCTACCTTCCTGAGTATTTTGATATTGCCTTTTTTTGTGGCCTACCTTACGTAACGGTTAGTGAAACCGTGCTCTACATTAAGCGTCTTTCTTTTCCCTCGGTATAGGGTTTTTATTGTTTGTGAGTGCTTACATTAAGGCTGCTGCAGAGCTGTTGCAGTCAATAAATCTGTCCTAATCAGTGGTTGATTTCTCTTGGCGCTAGATCAATAATAACAAATGTTATTATTGATCTAGCAGTTACCAGACTAATTCGGGTGTCTTCAGATCTCATAAATATAAGAGTTATAACAGGAGGGCTTATGAGTCAGTCACAAACCGGTTCAATTGAATTGCAGCATCCCCACAAATTATTTATCAATGGAAAATGGGTAGCTCCTGAGAAAGAGGGTCTTATTGAGATAGTGAGTCCTCACACCGGTCAGGTGGCCGCCACCGTTGCAGAGGCAACGGAAGGGGATATGGACAAAGCGGCTGCGGCTGCGCGAGCGGCATTCGATCACGGCCCGTGGGCTTCCACAACGCCCGAGCAGCGTGCGGAGTATCTAGCCAAAATGCTGGCGTACCTCGGCCCTCGTGCAGAGTACATTGCCGAATGTGCCACCGTTCAAATTGGTATTCTCCGGAGTGCGGCTCCAATGATGACCGGTGTTGGTCTGATGGCGTTGGAGTTTATGGCTGGCGGTGCGGGTGGTTTCAAATTTGTTGAGCCGTCTCCAGCAATGGACCCCGCTACCAAAGGGTATGTGGTGCACGAGCCCGTTGGCGTGGCGGTTGCCATTGCACCCTGGAATGCGCCTTTCAGTACGATGATTTGTAAGGTAGCCCCGGCATTACTGGCGGGCTGTACGGTGATCATGAAGCCGTCCCCAGAAACTCCTTTGGATTCATATCTTATTGCCGAAGCTGGTGAGGCCGCTGGACTGCCCGCTGGTGTCTTGAATCTGGTCACGGGGCACAGGGATGCGTCGGATCATTTGGTGAAAAACCCTGCTGTAGATAAAGTCAGTTTCACCGGTAGTACTGTGGCCGGTAAGCAGATTGGTCAAGCCATGGCGGCGCGTATAGGACGCTTTACTTTGGAGTTGGGTGGAAAATCTGCCGCTATTATTCGTGAAGACTTTGATTTGCAAACTGCGGCAAAAATGCTCACCAGTACAATTACGTTGGCCTGCGGTCAAGTTTGTATGACGCTAAGCCGTGCACTGGTGCCCAAGCATCTGCAGGCGGAACTCGCTGCGGCGATCGCTAAAGAAATGGCGCAAGTCAACGTTGGCGACCCCTATGATCCTGCTGCACAGATGGGGCCATTAGCGATGAAGCGTCAGGCTGACCGGGTTCGTGCAATGATTCAATCCGGTATAGCTGAAGGGGCAACACTGGCTTTTGGTGGCGGGATGCCTGAGGGCGTAGAAGGTGACTGCTATATCCAGCCGACACTATTTACCGATGTCGATAACACCATGACGATTGCGCAGGAGGAAATATTTGGTCCTGTATTGTGTTTGATTGGCTATGAAGACGAAGCCGATGCAATCCGCATAGCCAATGAGTCAAACTATGGTTTGTTTGGTTCGGTACTGACTCACGACGTTGATAAGGCTTATCAAATAGCACGTAAAATGCGTACTGGCACGATTGCACAAGGTGGTTTCCGACTGGACTTTACTCTGCCATTCGGGGGCTTCAAGCAATCTGGTGTTGGTCGTGAAGGTGGCGTTTCCAGCCTGAAAGGATTCACTGAAACCAAGGCTATTATTCTGGAGAGCGAACCTTCGGCATTATAGGGTTTAAAACAGGCGCAGGGCTGTCGATATCGAGAGTCCTGCAGTACTTGTTTAAACGTAAACGGTGTGAATAAGAATAACTGCCCTAACAGGGCGTCGATCATGAGCTAGGCAGCTACGGCTGTTGCCAGCAAACAGGAGATGTTATGTCTGAACCGACATTGCCCCCCGGATTAACGCAAGAAAAGCTACGCCAGGCGATGCGCCACTTTGAGAGCGCTATTGGTAGTGAGCATGTTTTTTTTACCGAGCTTGATCGCCAAAGTTATCGCGATAAATTTGCGGTAGACGACAGTAAGCATCATCCCTTGGGGGCGCTTGCGCCGCTAACGGCAGAAGAGGTGCAAGCTATCGTCAAAATTGCGGCCGAATACAATGTGCCATTGTGGCCAATCAGTCGTGGTAAAAATTTAGGTTACGGTGGCTCTGCGCCGTTATTGAGTGGCAGCGTGTTGCTCGATATGTCACGCATGAAAAAAATAGAAGTCGATGAAGAAAATGGCACGGTTCTTCTGGAGCCGGGTGTGGGCTTTTTCGACCTTTATGATTATTTGCAGTCGCGCAACCTGCCGTTGTGGATTTCGGTTCCAGGGAATAGCTGGGGGTCTGTTGTTGGCAACGCTCTGGATCGCGGTGTGGGTTACACCCCCTACGGTGAGCACGCTACAAAGATATGCGGCATGGAAGTGGTCTTGCCTGACGGTGACTTGGTTCGCACAGGCATGGGTGCTATGGAGGGTGCCAATACCTGGCAGTTATACCGGTTTGGTTTTGGTCCTTCCTGGGATCACTTGTTTGTGCAGTCAAACTTTGGTGTTGTGACTAAAATGGGGCTCTGGTTGATGCCCGAGCCGGAGTCGGTATTGGGTTTGGATTTAGAATTTGATCGCCAGGAAGACCTTGGCCCTCTTATCGATACTCTTGGCCCTTTGCGTCGTGAAGGGCTGTTGCAGCAGTCGCCAACAATTGGCAACTGGTTACGTGCTGCGGCCATATTAACGACGCGTGATCAGTGGACTGATCAGCCTGGGGCTTTGTCCGATGACGTGATTACTGCGATTCGTCGTAAATTCAATATGGGTTGGTGGAGTGTCAGTTTGCGCTTGTTCGAGCGTGATGACATCAACAAGCTGAAGTTGTCTATTCTTGAAAAAGAGCTGAGCAAGTTAAAACCACTGAGTATGAAGCGATTTAGCTGGCGACGCGGGGATCCGATTCCACCCTTTGCCGGAGCCTGGATGGGTGTGCCCATTACGTTTCCTATGCAGAATGCTAATTGGCATGGTGGCCGAGGTGGGCACATTGGGTTTTCGCCGATCTTGCCGCAGTCCGGCAAGTTGGCCATGGAGCAGTTTCGAAGCACTTATGCGCTTTATAAAAAATTCGGTATGGATTATCAGGCCAGTTTTGCCTTTGGTGAACGACATTTGATTAATGTGAATGCTGTGTTGTTTAACAAAGATGATCCCGCAATGATGGGGAAGGTTGATCCGTTTATACAAACGTTGATTAAAGATGCTCGCGCTCGCGGATACGCTGAATACCGTACACATTTAGATTTGATGGATACGGTTGCCGAAACCTATGATTTTAATAACCATGCGTTGCGCCGGTTAAATGAGAGAGTTAAAAATGCGCTTGATCCAGCGGGCATTATTGCGCCGGGCAAGAGTGGTGTGTGGCCGGCCAACTATGCGAAGGAGCGACAGTCATGAATAGATGTTTTCTCACCTTGCTATTGTTAATGACCGCTGCCTGCACCCAAGGCGGCAGCGTCGCCGACAGTTCGGCAGCGAAGGCCTCTTCGGCGGCTTTAGATGGTAAAACTCTGTTTCACGAAAAGTGCGCAATGTGCCATGGGCCGATCGGTATGGGGACCGGTTTGTTAGAGCGTCGAGTTCAGCCAGCGGAGCTGGAAAAACGCGATAACTTGATGGTCGACTACGTGATTACCTTTGCTCGCAACGGACTGGGTAATATGCCTGCTATTCCGCGCGGCGAAGCCAGTGATGAGCAGTTGCGGGCGATTGCGGAATACCTTGCCAAGCCAAAACCGAAATCAGAGTAGGGAGCGTGTAATGTATAAGGTTTCTCGATTGTCGAATGCGGTGTCGCGAAGAGGGTTCCTGTTAGGTTCTTTGAGCGTAACCGGGGTCGCAAGTTTTCCTATGGCCGCACTGGCTTTGGCAGACAGTAATTCTGGTGTTAACGCTGTTCCAATGACGGTTGTTTTTGACGAGCAGTTGCCTGATGCCAGATTACTTGCTGCTAACGCGTCGGCAAATGCGACCCAGGTCTTGCCGTTGACCGGTGATCGCTTTGGTTTTGGGCGAGCTCTGTTCGGGAGCGGCAGGCCAGGCGATATTGTTGCAGGGTTCTGTAACTATGCTGATGCGTTACTGCTTTGTGATGCCGCAAAAGACGCTGGTTATCAGTTGGTTAGCGAAGCGCTGCATCAAGGACCTCAACCACTGGTGAGCTGGCTTGTAAAAAAGCGTTAACAAACTTAATCGGGTTTACACTGTGTCTGGCTCACAGCGTAAACCCGACTTATTCTTTCTTGCTATTTCCTCTATTTCCCGTCTCTTTAATGATTCCCCTCATCTCTCGGCTTGACCTGGCTGGCAAGGCTTGGGACACTGCGCACTGGATAAATGCACAGTAATTTTGCGCCGCCGTTGGCGCCCAACCACTAACTTCACCAATGAATGATCGCACATGGCTCTGATATTGGGGGTGGACCCCGGATCCTTGAAAACAGGTTTTGGTATTATCAATCAGGTGGGTACGCGCTGCGAGTACGTCGGTAGCGGTGTTATTCGATTGCCTGCGGTGAGTCTACCTGAGCGTTTAAAAGTTATTTTTGATGCGGTCACTGAAATTATTCAGGAATATTGCCCGCAAGAAATGGCTATTGAACAAGTGTTTATGGCGAAAAGTGCGAGTTCCGCACTCAAGTTAGGACAGGCTCGAGGAGCAGCCATTGTTGCTGGCGTTAATCAAGGTCTGCCGGTTTCCGAGTATGAAGCTAAAAAAGTAAAGCAGTCTGTCGTTGGGCACGGTGGTGCTGATAAGTTGCAGGTTCAGCATATGGTCAAGCAGCTGCTTAAGCTCAGCGCCTGCCCCCAGGAAGATGCTGCTGATGCCCTCGCCGTAGCCTTGTGTCATGCCAATACCCAGCATCACATGATTCGGATTACGTCGGCTCGCTCGTTTCGTCGCGGTCGTATGGTATAGATATATTTGTAATTGAAAACGTAGAGAACAGGTTAAAACATGATAGGACGTATTCACGGGGTGCTGCTGCAAAAACAGGCGCCTGATCTGCTGGTCGATGTTAATGGAGTGGGGTACGAAATTCTTGCGCCGATGACCAGTATCTATGAACTGCCGGCCGTTGGCGAAATCGTGACGTTACATACGCACTTGAATATTAGCGAAAACGCCCATCAGCTATTTGGTTTTGCCTCGCTGGATGAGCGCAGGTTGTTTCGCGCTTTGATTAAGGTTAATGGTGTCGGCCCCAAAATGGCACTGGCCATTTTGTCGGGGATGGAAGCCAAAGTATTTGTACAGTGTGTTATGGATGACAATATTACCGCGCTCGTAAAAGTTCCGGGGGTAGGTAAAAAAACCGCAGAACGGTTAGTGATTGAAATGCGCGATCGACTGAAAGAGTGGCATATTGATCTGCCATTGTTGGCAGCTGCTGGAGAAGCGCCCAAAGAGGTGGCTGCGATGACAGCGAATGATAAGTTGGCTGAAGCAGAAAGCGCATTGGTGGCATTGGGGTATAAACCTACTGAGGCTGCTAAAATGATCGCCTCGGCTAGCAAAGGCAAGACCGTTGAAAGCAGTGAAGAGCTGATCCGGTTAGCATTGCGTAGCATGGTTCAGTCTTAGCGTATTTAGATACATCACGTTTATTTCGTCAATTTGGTAGCTTTTTATGATCGAAAAAGATCAGCTTAGTGCGGGGCGAATAGTGGCTCCGGTGGCCAATGTGCAAGAAGACGTACAGGATCGCGCTGTGCGTCCCAAGCGGTTGGCTGATTATATTGGTCAGCCAGTGGTGCGTGAGCAGATGGAAATATTCATCAGCGCCGCGAAAAACCGTAAAGAAGCATTAGACCACACCCTGGTTTTTGGTCCGCCCGGTTTGGGTAAAACTACGCTGGCGAATATTATTGCAGCAGAAATGGGGGTGGATTTAAAAAGTACATCTGGACCCGTGCTGGAAAAAGCCGGTGACTTGGCGGCATTAATGACCAACCTAGAGCCTGGTGATGTGCTCTTCATTGATGAAATTCATCGACTAAGCCCAGTGGTAGAAGAAATTCTTTATCCGGCGATGGAAGATTATCAATTAGATATTATGATTGGTGAAGGGCCGGCTGCCCGGTCGATTAAGCTTGATTTGCCGCCATTTACGCTCGTGGGAGCAACTACGCGAGCTGGGCTGCTTACCTCGCCGTTACGTGATCGCTTTGGGATCGTGCAGCGTTTGGAATTTTACAATGTCGAGGATTTAACTCACATTGTGGCACGCTCCGCCAATCTTATGGGTATCGAAATGAGTGCAGAGGGTGCGGGCGAAGTTGCCAAACGTTCGCGTGGAACGCCGCGCATTGCCAATCGGTTGTTGCGCCGGGTTCGAGACTACGCAGAAGTTAAAAGCGATGGCAAAGTCACGTCTGAAATTGCTGACCTGGCTTTAAATATGCTGAATGTGGATGCCAGTGGTTTTGATCATATGGACCGACGATTATTGCTCGCTATGATGGAAAAATTTGGCGGCGGTCCGGTTGGCGTTGACTCGTTGGCGGCAGCGATTAGTGAAGAGCGCGATACCATCGAAGACGTGCTTGAACCATTTTTGATTCAGCAGGGGTATATTGCGCGCACTCCGAGAGGGCGGGTTCTAACACCGCATGCCTACCTGCATTTTGGTATTGACGTGCCAGACAAATTGCAGCCATTCCTCAACAATTAATACCAATACACCCTGGAAACCTAGAATGCAGGAATTTTCTTTAGCCTTGCGCGTCTACATAGAAGACACGGATGCCGGTGGTATCGTTTACTACGTAAATTATTTGAAGTTTATGGAGCGTTCACGCACAGAACTTTTGCGAACGTTAGGGTATGATAAGCCGGCAATTTTGGACGACCAGCTACTACTGGTTGTGCATTCCGCGAACGTGGTATACAAACGAGCAGCTAAGTTAGATGACGAATTACACGTGACTGCGAAAGTTGTAAAATTAGCACGTAGTTATGTGGTTTTTCAGCAATGTGTCTTTCGTGGTGATCAGCTGTTGTGCGAAGGCGAAATAAAAGTGGCTTGCGTATCACAGTTAGAGATGAAGCCTCAGGCGATGCCAAAGCAACTATTTAAAGCAATTGAAGACTGGGCGCGTTAAGCGCTTTATTTGTATCTGGGGGCTCGGCTTAACATAAGTTCTCAGCGCGGTGAGTGCAATTGCTACGAACAAATTCAGTAATTTTTACAAGCTATCTAAAATAGGCAGTTATTTATGGGTCAGGCAGAGCCGCTTTCTATCTGGAGTTTAGTCGCTAACGCCAGCTTGCTGGTGCAAATTGTTATGTTGTTGTTATTTCTCGCGTCCGTGGTGTCTTGGGCCATGATTGTTCAGCGTGGGGTCTATCAGCGTCGTGCGCAGAAAGCCCTCGTCACGTTTGAAAATCAGTTTTGGTCCGGTGTCGATTTGACACAATTGTACCGTCAGGGTGGAGGTCAGTCGGGTCAGAAAGTAGAAGGTGTAGAAAGTATATTTCGCGCCGGCTTTAAGGAATTTACCCGCTTGCGTCAGCAAAGTGCAGGGGATCCAGATGCCATCATGGAAGGTACGCAGCGAGCTATGCGAGTTGCCTTGGCGCGTGAAGAAGAAAAACTCGAAGAAAATTTGCCCTTTTTAGCCAGTGTTGCATCTGTGAGTCCGTACGTTGGGTTGTTTGGTACGGTGTGGGGGATTATGAATTCGTTTCGCGGTTTAGCCAGTGTGCATCAGGCGACTCTGGCCACTGTTGCGCCAGGTATTTCAGAAGCCCTGGTGGCGACTGCAATGGGCCTGTTTGCTGCGATTCCAGCCGTTTTAGCCTACAACCGCTTTTCTGCTCGGGCTGAAGCATTGAGTAGCAACTACGAGACGTTTGCTGAAGAGTTCTCTTCAATATTGCATCGCCAAGTCCACAGTAAGTCGAGCTAACGCCATGACTTGGTCAAAAAAAGCGAAAAGAAAACCACTCGCCGAAATTAACGTCGTGCCCTATATCGACGTTATGCTAGTGCTGCTGGTGGTATTTATGGTGACTGCACCGCTGTTGATGCAGGGGGTTAAAGTTGATTTGCCCCAGTCGCCCTCCGCACCCATCGATGAAAAAGATGATGAACCGTTGATCGTCTCCATCAAAAAAGACGGGAGTTATTATTTGAATGTAGGCGGCGACGGCGAAGCAGAAAAAAATCTCGCGACGATCAAAGATGTAGTGAGTAAGGTTTTACGGCAGAAACCGAACACGCCAGTACTGGTTTGGGGGGATCATCAAGTAGCATACGGTAAAGTTGTTTCGTTAATGTCTGAATTACAAAATGCTGGTGCTCCGTCTGTGGGACTGGTCACTGAGCCTCCTCCGGTACCCTGATTGTGGCGATTCGATCAGTGCCTGTGCGTTCATCCTCGAGCTCCTCCTTTTCCCTTTTGGCAGTGCTAATAAGCCTTGCTTTACACGGTTTGTTGATCCTTATTTTTACCTGGGGCTGGGGTGGAAATAAGCCACCAGAGCGAAAAGTTAGGCCAAATTATGTGCCAGCAAAGTTAGTCGAGCTCAAGCCTAAGTCTGTTGCCAAGCCCGCTGCCAAGCCGGCGCCGAATAAGGTCGATCTGACCAAACAGCGCCGGGCGCAAGAGCTTAAGAAAAAGCTCGAAGCAGAAAAGCGCGCTGCAGCGGCAGCCAAGCGCAAGCGAGAAAAAGCAGCCAAAGAGGAGCAGGCGCGCAAGCAACGTGAAAAAGCTGCGCAGGAAAAGCTGGCTGCAGAAAAAGCGGCTCGGGAAAAAGCTCAGGCGGAAAAGGAAAAGCTCGAACGCCAGTTGCGGGAGCAAGCCATGACGCAAGAGCTGGAAGCAGAGGCCAATCGCATGGCTGCTGTTGATCAAGAGCAGGAAGCGCAAAGCTATGTGGCGTTAATCGCCGAGCGTATTGAACAGAACTGGAGTCGCCCGCCTTCAGCCCGTAACGGAATGAAATGTGA
Source organism: Cellvibrionaceae bacterium (assembly GCA_050290265.1). Lineage (GTDB taxonomy): Bacteria > Pseudomonadota > Gammaproteobacteria > Pseudomonadales > Cellvibrionaceae > JBNKFV01. Next base: position 55,238 of record JBNKHI010000002.1, on the reverse strand, counting down.
ATTGTTGATGCAACTTGTGCCAACCGGTAGGGTAGTTAGTGTAAGCGTGGTAAAAAGCAGCGGTAATGCAGCATTTGATCGGTCAGCAGAACAGGCCGTGAAAAAAATCGAGCAGTTCGTAGAAATCAAAGATATGCCGCCAGAAATTTTTGAGCGCTACTTTCGACAGTTGCGTTTAGTATTTAATCCTCAGGACTTAAGATTGTGAATATGGGTGTTTTTAGAGTTTGGTTTGTGGCCTTTTTGGTTTGTTTGCCCTTGATGGCTCGGGCAGAGTTAACCGTTGTCATTGAGCGTGGAGCGGACAATCCAACGCCGATTGCGGTTGTTCCTTTTGCCGTACAGGGCGGCGCTGCATTGCCCGAAGATGTTGCTGCGATTGTGCGTGCGGATCTCCAGCGTAGTGGTCAGTTTGCGCCGCTGGCACCGCGCGATATGTTGGCCTTCCCGTCTACGGTAAAAGAGATTTTTAATCGTGACTGGCGCATGCTCGGGACTGAATATCTGGTTGTCGGTAAGTTAGAGCAGCAAGCTGCAGGTACCTGGCGGTTGAACGTCGAACTATACGATGTACTTGGTCAGCGTCGCGTAGAGGGGCACAGTATCACTGGTGCGGTAGGGCAGCTCCGTGATATGGCTCATTTCGTGTCTGATAAAATCTATCAATCAATAACGGGTATTCGTGGTGCATTTTCCACCAAGATTATTTACGTTGAAGCAATGCTGTCGGAGACCCCCGGAAAGTCGCAATACCGTTTAATGCTGGCGGATGCCGATGGCGCAAGACCACAGCTGTTGTTGAAGTCCAGTCAGCCGCTCCTGTCTCCGGCTTGGTCACCGGATGGAAAAGAAGTGGCTTACGTGTCATTTGAAACGGGCCGGCCAGCTATTTTTCGACAGGAAATTGCGACGTCTAAGCGCGAACAACTGACAAACTTTAAGGGCTTAAATGGCGCGCCGGCCTGGTCGCCAGATGGTAAAAAACTCGCGCTGGTATTGTCTAAGGATGGCAACCCGGAAATCTACGTGCTGGATTTGCTGACTAAACAATTTACTCGGGTTACCCGTCATTTTGCGATTGATACTGAACCAAATTGGACTGCCGATGGTAAAGGTATTATTTTTACCTCTAATCGAGGTGGTCAGCCGCAAATATACCAAGTTACTTTGGCAAGTGGTCGCGTAGAGAGATTAACATTCGACGGCAACTACAATGCGCGTTCGCGTTTGTCTCCAGATGGTAAAACTCTGGTGATGGTGCATCGCGAAACAGATATTTTTCACATCGCGACCCAGAACATTGAAACCGGTGCTATCCGGATTTTAACGGAAACCCCGCTGGATGAATCGCCAAGTGTTGCACCTAATGGAGCAATGCTGATTTATGCGACAAAAGCTGGAGACAAAGGAATTCTCGCGGCAGTATCGCTAGATGCTGGTATAAAATTCCGTCTGCCGTCCAAGCAGGGGGATGTTCGTGAGCCAGCGTGGTCCCCTTATTTTGATTAAAGGCGATTTGACTGTTGTAATCTCACGAATTCCGCAACGCGGACGATGTATTTATATGAAATTGTGGCATACTAGGCGCGGTTTTTAGCAATGAGAACGCGGTGTTCTCTGACTCACAATAATTCTGGAGTGGAATATGGTGACTAAGGTGTTAAATAAGAATTTAGGTTTTGCGTTGGTATTGGCTTTTTTGGCTGGTTGTTCTAGCACGCAAACAACTGACGATCAGGCCGCAGCAGATGCGGCAGCGGCTCAGGCTGCTGCTGAAGCGGCTGAAGCTCGCGCTGCAGAAGAAGCTGCTGCAATGGAAGCTAAGCGATTGGCAGAAGAAGAAGCTGCCATGTTGCAAACCGTTTTTTACTTCGAGTTTGATCAGTCTTTATTGAATGCTGAAGCCCGTGCTGCGTTAACTGCCCATGCTGAGCGCCTGAAGGCGTCACCAAAGGCAATTCGTCTGGAAGGACATGCTGATGAGCGCGGTAGTCGCGAGTACAACATGGCTTTAGGTGAGCGTCGTGCCAATGCAGTACGTGACTTCCTCGTACTTCAAGGTGTTGATGGTAGCTTGATTGAAACTGTTAGCTACGGTGAAGAACGTCCGGCTGCTATTGGTAGCAATGAGAGCTCCTACAGCAAAAACCGTCGTGTTGAACTGAAATAAGTAATTTTCTGTTATGAAATATCTTTCATTGGCCGCAGTTTTCGCTGCGGCCTCTGTTCCTGCGTTAGCGCAAGTTAGTGTAGTGGATTCGCAGCCCGTGATGCCTAAGGCGCCAGCGGCCGCAGTTTTTTCTGGCCCTGCATCGCAAGGACAGGGTGAGATGTTCTATCAAATGCAGGTTTTGCAGCAGGAAGTCCTTGAGCTTCGAGGACAGGTGGAAGAGCTTTCACACGAGATCAAGCGTCTCAAGCAGCAAAGGCTGGATGATTATGTTGATCTGGATAAGCGCATTGCTGCACTGTCTGGACAACCTGTTTCCCAAGGCCCAGAGCCGCAGAATGGTTCTGAATCGTTGTCACAATCGAATGCTGAAGATAGTGCTGTTAATGGCACGAATAGCAATGGGTTAGATGAGCGAGAGCTTTATCGCCAGGCTATTAATCTTGTACTGAAGCAAAAGGACTACGATAAAGCCGCCTCTCAGTTTGTCAGTTACCTGGATAATTTCCCCCAGGGGTTGTATGCACCCAATGCGATGTATTGGCTGGGTGAGATTTACCTGTTGCGCGGGCAGTTAAGTGATTCTGAACTTTGGTTCAATCGCCTTCTGACGGATTTTTCCTCCCATAGCAAAGTTCCCGATGCAAAATATAAGCTGGGTACGGTTTATCATCAGCTGGGACAAGATGCCAAGGCCAAGAAACTACTGCAGGAAGTTGCAGGCTCCGATACAACGGCAGCTCAATTAGCGCGCGATTACCTCGCAAAGGCTTTTTCATCCTAGTGGTCGTCATCAGTTTTTAAACCAATCATTTTGATTAAAAAACTGCCATTTTCGTGTTTATCCTGCTGAGTTGGGGTAAAATGCGCGCCCCTTGAATTTGCTCCATATTGACCGCGCCAGAAATGACAAACGCCACATTAAGAATTACTGAAATATTTTATTCCCTTCAGGGTGAGGCTAGAACGGTCGGGTTGCCGACGGTTTTTGTGCGTCTTACCGGCTGCCCGCTACGCTGTCATTATTGTGATTCGGAATATGCTTTTTATGGCGGTGAAAAATTCACTATTGCGGCCATTCTGCAAAAAGTCGCAAGCTATAAGCCGCGTTATGTCTGTGTTACTGGTGGTGAGCCGCTGGCACAACCGAACGTGCATCCTTTGATGCGCGCGTTGGCTGACGCGGGTTATGAAGTATCATTGGAAACCAGTGGTGCGCTGTCGGTAGCCGACGTCGATTCGCGGGTTTCTCGGGTGGTCGATTTAAAAACCCCCGATTCAGGAGAGGTGCACCGCAACCTTTATAGCAATTTACCGCTACTGGGGCTGGCTGATCAGGTGAAATTTGTTCTTTGTAGCCGTCAGGATTATGAGTGGGCACGTTTCAAGTTGTCCGAATATAATCTAGCTTCACAAGTTGGTGATGTGCTTTTCTCGCCGAGTCACGGTCAAGTGGTGCCAACCGAATTGGCTGATTGGATAGTTGAAGATAATTTACCGGTCCGTTTCCAGTGTCAGCTGCACAAGTTACTCTGGGGCGACGAGCCTGGTCGATAGAATTTGGTGGTTGGATGACATTAGCAGCAGCTAACAAAACAAAGAAAGCGGTAGTGTTGGTATCTGGTGGTCTGGATTCCACTACCGTACTGGCGATGGCTAAAGCGCAAGGTTTTACCTGTTACACACTCAGCTTTGACTATGGGCAGAGGCATCGAGCCGAGTTGGTGGCTTCAGAGCGATTGGCTGCTGCGTTCGGTGCAAAGGCACATAAAGTGGTCACGCTGGATCTACGAACTATCGGTGGTTCCGCGCTGACGGATGACGCAATCGATGTACCGGAAGAGGCAGCCGACGGTATTCCAGTAACTTATGTGCCGGCGCGTAATACCGTGTTTTTGTCCATCGCTTTGGGCTGGGCAGAAGTGTTGGGTGCGCAGGATATCTTTATCGGTGTGAATGCCGTGGATTATTCGGGATATCCAGACTGTCGGCCAGAATTTATCAGTGCTTTTGAGAAAATGGCCAATCTGGCAACCAAAGCTGGCGTGGAAGGGGTGCCATTTCGGATTCATACGCCGCTAATTGATTTAACCAAGGCGGAAATAGTTCAGGCCGGTATTCAGCTTGATGTTGATTATGCCCTGACGGTGTCTTGTTATCAGGCCAACCTTGACGGTGAAGCTTGTGGTCGTTGTGACAGTTGTCGCCTGCGGCGTGAAGGTTTTACCGCTGCCGGTATAAAAGATCCAACACGCTACCAGCGTGCCGGTTAAAAATAATACTGATTTGAGCTAATCCTGTTCAATTTGTGCAGGGGGTGTGCAAGTCTATTATCAGCCACTCAGTGGCATTGAAAACAACAGAATTAAATTGCCAAAAAACTGCAATTAATTTTAAAAAGTGCTTGTTTTTACTAATTAAATCAGTAGTATATGCGCCTCTTCGGGTCGTTAGCTCAGCCGGTAGAGCAGTTGGCTTTTAACCAATTGGTCGCGCGTTCGAATCGCGCACGACCCACCATATTAAAAGGCCAGTAGGTTAATTCCTGCTGGCCTTTTTTTATCTGTATTATTCCCTTCCTATTCTAACGCTTTCAATTGCCACACTGGTGCCAGTGTGCGTGGTGAGAATGCCTTTAAAAAGTATAAGAAACCGTTCGATAGTATAGCCACCATAAGCGGGGTGAGCCTTGTATTGCACTCTGTAGATCGAAGGACGACATCAAGGCTTGGGGAGTCTTTTATCAACTATAAATCCAACCCAGGCTTAATTAGACGCTCCGGGGTTATTTGCACTAAGGCCAAAGTGACAGCGGTATTGTGAGGGTGTAATACCCAGATGCCTGATAAATACCCGGCGCATGCGTTCTTCCTGCTGAAAACCACATAAATACGCGATAGCTTTGATGGGGTGTACGGTATTGCCAAGCAGTTCGCGGGCTTTTTCCAGGCGAATGTTTTCTACAAATTTGGCGGGACTCATGCCGCTTTGTTGACGGAAGCTACGGGAGAAATGCCGCGGGCTCATGGCCATAAATTCGGCGAGTGCGTCTACCTGTAGATCCGGTTGGGTAATTTGTTGCTGTAGCCAGTCATACAGAGGTTGAAAGCGGTTGCCGGCTTTTTTGCGTAACTCTATGGGCGCACTGAATTGTGACTGTCCGCCGGGGCGACGTAAATAGAGCACCAGACTTCTGGCGGTTTCTATGGCCACTTCAGAACCAAAGTCCTGTTCTACCAAAGCCAGCGCTAAATCGATGCCAGCAGTGACACCGGCACTGGAAAACACATTGCCGTCTTCGACATAAATAGCATTTTCGCATACTGATATATCCGGGTACTGCTGCGCCAGAGTCTGTGCATAGCCCCAGTGGGTGGTGCAGCGTTTGCCCTTCAGCAGGCCCAGTTTTGCCAGCATAAAAGCGCCCGTGCAAATAGAAACAATACGTTTGGCTTTACTGGCCCGTTGCGCGAGGTAGGCGAGTCGGGCTGGGTTGTCGCAAAATTGTTGTGGTGCACTGCCACCGGGAATGACCAAGTAGTCGGTGACACTACTGGGTTGACAAGTTTGATCTACATTAACGGTCAGACCGGATTCCAATTGGACCGGTCCGGTCGTTTCGCCGGTAAACAAAACTTGATAGCCCTGGTTGTGTGAGGCCAGCATTTTGCTGGCCACTGAAAATACTTCCAGTGGCCCAACAACATCCAGGCCGTTGGCACCGGGAAAAATAACCAGTTCTACCGTTTTCACATTTTTCCTTTGCTATTGATCAAGGGCAAATTTATACCTCGGCAGTGTAGGGGGGAGCTGGGTCATATTGCAAAATTTTGCGTATTTCCCGCGCATGGGCGGGGCTGTGGATGTCGCCTATCAACCATAGGGCCATGTCGATGCCGGCAGAAATACCTTGCGCAGTGACGATATTGCCATCGCGCACGTACCGCATTTCTTCCAATACCGTAATAGGCTCATCTTTGCGTAGTTCGGGTATCAGTTTCCAGTGGGTGGTAGCTTTTTTGTTGTGTAACAGTCCAGCTTTTTGCAGCACCAAAGCGCCGGTGCAAACGGCTGTAGTATAACGGTTGTGAGTTGCCTGGCCCTGTATCCATTCGATGGTTTGCGGGCTTTGCAGGGCGGCCTCCAAATTATTAGCGCCAGGCACTAGCAGTACATCCAAGGCGGGGGCGTTGGCAATGGTGTACTGCGGAATAACCTTCATGCCATTGGCGCAAATAATCGGGTCGCTGGTTTCTGCGATAGTGATTACACGGCCTTCGTTGAGTTGCATATTGGAGAGTGCAAATACTTCGTAAGGTCCGGCAAAATCCAGCGCAGCCACGTGTTGAAACAGATAAATTCCGTAAGTCATGCTCATATTGCTAGCCTCTTGGGTAGGTTGTTGTTGTCCTCGACGAGAAACGCTGTCGCGAGGGAGCAGGGCTAGAGTAGGCCTAGAGGAATATGTCTGCTATGACAAATAACCCGCATTTTCGGTCATTTGCTAATGGAATAGCTGGAACGCGTGACAGGTTTATGGGCTCGCTATCGGTTGTAGGACTTTGGCGGTTGTAGGACTTTGGCGGTTGGGGCGAATGTAATACAGCCCGCCAAATGGCGGGCTGTATTTGTGGCAGTGCAGTTTAGCGTGAACAGGCCTTAGTTACTGCATTGGCCGATCAGATCACTTCGAGGTTACAGCATTTTCATCTTCAATCATGATGGTTTCTGTTCCCGCAAATGCCTCTTGATCGTGAATCTCAGCACCGTGCAGTTTCAGCGCATGGTTGCCGGTCACTTTGCGCACCAGAACATAGAATAGAGGAGTCAGGAACAAACCAAAAATAGTCACACCAATCATCCCAGAAAATACTGCTATCCCCATATCTGAGCGCATCTCTGCGCCTGCGCCGGAGGCGAGAACCAACGGTAATACGCCCATAATAAAAGCCGTTGATGTCATTAGAATTGGGCGCAAACGCAGTTTGGCTGCCTCAATGGCTGCAGCAAGTGGTGTGTGCCCGGCAAATTCCAATTCTCGTGCGAACTCGACAATTAAAATAGCATTTTTAACTGACAGGCCTACCACTACCATCAAGCCAATTTGAGTAAATACGTTGTTTTCACCCCCTGAAATCCAAACTCCTGTGATTGCGGCTAACAAGCCAACCGGTACGATCAGTAGAATGGCAATCGGTAACGACAGGCTTTCATACAATGCGGCTAACACCAAAAATACGAGTAATATCGCGATAGGAAAAACCCACACGGCAGAATTGCCAGCCAGAATCTCCTGATAGGTGAGCTCCGTCCATTCGTAGGAAACTCCACTCGGCAAGACTTTTTTGGCAATGCGCTCTATGGCATCTTGCGCCTGTTTGGAGCTGTAGCCGGGTGCAGGTCCACCATTGATGTCTGCCGCCAGAAAGCCGTTGTAACGCATCACGCGATCTGGGCCGGTGATGGTTTCAGTGTTGAGCAGGGCTGACAAAGGAACCATTTGGCCATTGGATGAGCGGACTTTCAGTTTGCCGATGTCTTCTTCTCGGGCGCGATACTCTGCATCTGCCTGCACGCGTACAGAGTAGGTCCGGCCAAATTTATTGAAGTCGTTAACGTAAAGGGAGCCAAGGTAAACCTGCAACGTTTCAAAGATATCGGTAACAGCAACACCCAACTGGCGTGCCTTGGTGCGGTCTATATCTGCAAACAATTGCGGCACATTGACTTTCCAGTTGGAATAAACGCCTGTGAGTTCGGGAGTTTGATAGGCCTCAGCGATAAACGCATTGACTGTTTGGTCAAGACGCTGGTAACCAAGCCCCGCGCGGTCTTCCAGTTGCAGTTTAAAGCCGCCCGTGGTGCCCAGGCCATCGACGGGGGGCGGTGGGAATATCGCTACTTGTGCTTCCTCTATCCCTGCAAATGCCTGGTTGAGTCGCCCGACTATTGCCATGCTGGATTGATCTTTGCGCTCACGTTTTTCAAACGGTTCCAGTATTGCAAAAACGATCCCTGAATTAGGGCTCGCGCTAAATCCATTAAGCGACATCCCGGAAAAGGCAAGGCTGGCTTTGATATCCGGATCATCATCCATTATTTTGATCATACGGTGTATCACGTTATCTGTGCGATCAAGCGTAGCGCCGTCGGGTAATTGCGCAAAGCCTATCAGGAAGAGTTTGTCCTGGGCGGGAACAAAACCGCCGGGTACAGATTTAAATAGTGTGAATGACAATACCAGCAGACCTGCATATAGCATAAGCATTATGGGTGTGCGGCGCATACCTGTTTGGATGCCTCTGCCGTAGGATTCAGAGCCGCGCTTAAATATATTATTGAAAGCGTTAAACCCTCTGCCAAAGATCCTGTCCATACCTCGGGTTAACGCATCTTTGGGTGCACCGTGGTCCTTCAGCAGCAATGCTGCCAGGGCGGGTGACAGCGTCAGCGAGTTGATCGCCGAAATAATCGTTGAGATCGCTATGGTGAGTGCGAACTGACGATAAAACTGGCCGGTTAGCCCTGTGATAAATGCCAGCGGAATAAATACGGCGGACAATACCAGTGCGATTGCAATGATGGGGCCGGAAACTTCGCGCATCGCACGATAGGTTGCCTGACGTGGATTAAGGCCGGCTTCAATATTACGCTCGACGTTTTCGACCACCACAATCGCATCGTCAACGACGATACCAATTGCCAGGACTAAGCCAAACAGCGTCAGTGCGTTGATTGAAAATCCAAACACGTACATTACCGCGAAGGTGCCGATTACGGACACAGGCACTGCCAACAGCGGGATGATTGATGCGCGCCATGTTTGTAGAAATAGAATGACAACCAGTACCACGAGAGCGATGGCTTCCAACAGTGTATTAATCACGGATTGGATTGATGCGCGCACAAACTCGGTAGGGTCGTAGGCAATTCTAAACTCTATGTCCTCCGGTAACGTTTTACTGATTTCCGCCATGGATTCCCGAACCCTGGCTGACAGACTCAGGGCATTAGCACCTGGTGCCTGGCTGATAGCCAGACTCACGGTGCCGCTGTTATTCAGGTAGGAGCGGATGGAGTAGTCAGCAACGCCGAGTTCAATACGGCTTACATCACGCAAGCGCGTAATTTCGCCGTTGTCGCCTGATTTGACGATAATATCGCCAAAGGCCTCTGGCGTTTCTAAACGACCGCGTACATTGATGGATAATTGTCGATCCACATCAGGCGTCGCCGGCGATGCGCCCACTATACCTGCCGCCGCCTGTATATTTTGGCTACGTATTGCGGCCACAATATCGCTTGCCGACAGCCCGCGCGAAGCGACTTTTTCGGGGTCCAGCCAAATACGCATGGCGAAGTCGCCACCGCCAAAGACTGATATTTGGCCGATACCTTCAATTCTAGCAAGACGATCTCGCACGTTAATGATGGCGTAATTGTTGAGATAGTCGATGTCGTACCGGCCTTTCGGCGATACTAAATGAATAATCATCGAGATATTGGAGGCCGTTTTCACTGTGGATATACCCAGTCGGCGAACTTCTTCCGGCAGTCGTGGTTCGGCCTGAGCGACCCGATTTTGTATCAGCTGTTGAGCCTTATCCGGATCTGTCCCGAGCTTGAACGTTACGGTCAGATTGAGTTGTCCGTCGGAGCTCGCCTGGCTGCCCATGTAGATCATGCCATCAACGCCATTGATAGCTTCTTCAAGAGGTGTTGCCACGGTATCAGCGATAACCTGTGGGTTGGCTCCAGGATAGCTGGCTCTCACAGAGATTTCTGGAGGCGCGACGTCAGGGTATTCAGACACGGCAAGATTGCCGACAGCCACTAAGCCGCCCAATACCATCAAAATAGAAATTACCCCGGCAAAAATAGGACGATCAATAAAAAACTTGGAGATATTCATGATGTTTACTCAGCGGCAGGGGCACTAGACTGATTGTCTAATTCTGCACGATAGTCCATGGGCACAAGGTTAGGTGTGACTGGCGCACCGGCGCGAACATGTTGTAGGCCATCTACGACGATCCGCTCACCCGCTTTCAGACCGCTGGTGACCTTGCGTAAGCTATCTATGGTCGCGCCGACGGTAACTTCTCGGTACTCAGTCTTGTTGTCGCTATTGACCACCAGGACATACTGTTTGTTTAGATCTGCACCCAGAGCGCGCTCATTAATCAGCAAGACAGGGGGCGGGTTAGGCACACCTAATTGAATCCGTACAAATTGCCCTGGTGTTAGCGTGTCATTCTCGTTAGCAAAACTAGCACGCATTTTTACAGTACCGCTGGTAGGGTCAATTTCATTGTTGATCAGCTGCAGGTGACCTTCTACTGTTTGGGGTTGTGTGCCTGCTGTTGTCATTCGCACAGGTACCTGATCCAGATTATCGCGCGCACCGTTGAGTTTGGTGAGTGTATTTTCAGTTGCGTCAAAACTGGCATAAATAGGTGATGTTGACACCAATGTTGCCATGATAGGTCCATCAGGCCCTGCTGAAACCTGGTTGCCCTCGGTGATTAGCAGCTTGCCTATACGCCCGGAAATAGGCGCAACAACGTTTGTGTAGCTTAAGTTGAGCTTAGCGGTCTTCAATGCAGCCTGAGCAGCGGCCAAGTTAGCTGCGGCTTCTAATTGATTGTTAGTACGCTGATCCAATTCATTTTCGGCGATGGCTTTTTCTTTGATCAGGCGTTTCACACGCTTAAGTTCAGTTTGAGCTTGCTGTTCACGTGCCTGCGCAGCCAAAACAACGGCTTGCGCTTGTTCTACTGCGATCGCATAGCGTGAGGGGTCAATGGTAATGAGTAGATCGCCTTTGTTAACGAAGGCGCCTTCGCGAAAATGAATCGCCTGAATCATACCTTCTACACGAGGTCGTAGTTCAACGCGATAAACTGGCTCAATACGGCCGGAAAATTCATCCCAGATTTGAACCTTTGCTTGCTTTACCACAGCGACTGATACCTTGGGGGCATGGGTAGCCATGTCTTGTGCCGATGCGGTACTTTGGAAAGCAATGGCCGCTAGTAAAGCAACAGAGATCTTTTTAAGTGATGAGTAGGTCGCGCCAATTGTTGAGGTCTTGGGCTTCATGCTAGTTAAAAACTCCATAGTATTGTAATGCGCTAAAGTAAGTCTGTTTTGCATAACCTGTTATCGAGGTTGGATTAAACATGGTTGCGTTTATGTGCGTCGTCGAAGCATACGCCAGAAAACGGGAGATGTTCGATCTGCGAAAATTGATATTGGTATGTTTACAGGGGTCGTGGTGCGGTATTCATTTCCTGCGAGTTTGTTTATTGTCTCATATTATTGTTAATTTTGAGTAAAGAAAGTATCTATCCCGTGCTTGGTTGTTGCTAAGAAGGGGTAAACATTAATGTAAGCGTTAACATAAAATTAACGTGCCTATAGAGTAGGGTTTGCGCGGGGCTATGTGAGTTAGAACAATGTATGCGCCTCAGGAGCTGTAACTGGTCGGTTAGGACTGGGACAGCGTATGGTTACCTGTTTATCATTTAATCTTTATATAAAGTGAAAATCTTATGAATCTTCGTCGCTGGCTGATTACCGGTTTGGTTTGTGTCGCTATTTTTGTAGTGCTGGCTACGGTCAAATATTCCCAAATCCAAGCTGCTATTGCTTTTGGTAAGTCTTATCCAGAGTCATCGGCGACAGTAAATGCCCTCACAGTAACAGAGGTTGATACTGAATTTTATGTGAACACCATTGGTGAAGTGGTTGCTCCGCAATTTGTGGAGTTGCGCAATGAATTAGGTGGTCGGATTAGCAAAGTAAGCCTGCCGTCTGGCGGGGAGGTAAAAAAAGGGGATCTGCTGTTGCAAATGGATATAGCGCAAGAACTGGCTCAGTTAAAAGCCGCCACTGCAACTGCACACCTTGCACGTCTGAACTTACGCCGTGAAGAAGATTTGATTAAAAAAAATCTTACCAGTCAGGAAAAAGTTGATGCCGCTCGCGCGCAACTCGATGTTGCTGATGCAGCTGTTGCAGAACTGCAGGCATTAATAGAGAAAAAGACGTTAACAGCTCCATTTGATGCGTTTGTTAGTATACACACACTAGAAGTAGGGCAGTATTTGAATCCTAATACGGAGTTAACGCAGTTGATGGGCAAAAATAGTTATGTGTGGGTGGACTTTGATTTGCCGATTGCACAAGCACAGGTAGCCATTGATGCAGAAGTGTCGATAGTGGTTCCCTACACCGGCGAAACGCTGGAGGGTAAAGTAGTTGCCGCTGACGTTGCGTTATCTTCAGAGTCACGAAACCGTCATTACCGGGCTAGGTTGCCGCAAGTACCTGCGCTTATTCCTAATACCGTTGTAGATGTGAGTGTCTCGCTGGGGGTGCAGTCTAAAGTGCAAGTGCCAAAGTCAGCCTTGTTAAAAGATCAGATGGGTGATTATGTTTTTCGTTTGACGGCGGATGAGGCGGCAAAAGGTTATCGGGCTAAACGACAACCTGTCACCCTGGGACGTGAAACGAATGATGCCGCTGTGGTAGAAGACGGGCTGGCCAAAGGGAGTTTTATTGCGAGCGAAGGTGCATTTAAATTAAGTGATGGCCTTTTGATATTTGTTGCCAATGACAAGAGTCTCAATGCCTCCAGTAGTGCAATGACGGGTGTGTCGGAGTAATGAGCATGGAGCAACCCGGTGAACACTCAGCCCGTGACCATACGCCTACACAGACAGAAATCCCCAGTGCTGCCGGCAAGTCGTCGGTAATCGATATTTTTGTTAAGAAGCCTGTCCTGGCCATTGTGGTTTCATTGATCCTGGTGATCGCTGGGTTGCAAGCAGCGACACAGATTCCAATATTGCAATATCCCAAAATTGAAAGCTCCGCGCTGGTTATCACTACCGCTTATGTGGGCGCTTCTGCTGAGATGGTTCAAGGTTTTGTAACCGATCCCATTGAGCGTGTGGCAGCCACGGTTCCGGGCGTTGATTATGTAGATTCTGCAACCACTGCTGGATTAAGTACGGTGACGGTATGGCTAGAGTTAAATGAGGACAGCACCTCGGCACTGGCTGAATTGTCATCGCGCCTGAGTCAGATTCGCTATGAATTACCCGCAGGTGCGCGCGATCCTTCGCTTGAGGTCGAACGTGCAGATCGTAGCTCTGCATTAATTTATTTGGATGTGGCCGAAGGTACCTTCTCTAAAGCGGCAATCACCGATTATCTGCAGCGCTTTGTGGTACCCCAATTATCTTCATTGGAAGGGGTTCAGCGAGTTGAGATTAGTGGCGGTCGCAACCCGGCAATGCGTTTGTGGTTAGATGCTGAAAAAATGGCATCGTTTAATGTGAGTGCACAAGATTTACGCCAGGCATTAACCAATAACAATGTAATCTCGGCTATTGGTAATACTGAAAACAACCTGCAGCGTATTAATTTGTTGACGAATACTACGTTGCAGACTGCTGAAGATTTCCGGCAACTGGTTATTTTGGAGGCTGACGGTGCGTTGATACGGTTGGGCGATATTGCCAGGGTGGAAATGGGTGAAGAGGAGGGGCAAGCGTATACGTTGCGTAACGATGAAGTCGCACCTTATCTGGCCATTTGGCCACAGCCTGGCGCTAACGAAATTGCCGTTGGTGATGAGGTTTACGCAGCTGTTGACCAAATCAATCCCAGATTGCCCGATGGAATGCATATTCGGTATGCCGCTGATGACACCATCTATATGCGCGATGCTATTCGTGGCATTTTTATTACACTGGCGGAAACAATCTTATTAGTTGGGATTGTTGTACTGGCCTTGATGGGAGCTTTTCGTACCTCGCTGGTGCCCTTAATCACGATTCCTGTGTCAATTTTAGGCGCTATTGCGGTTATTACGCTGATGGGTTTTTCCCTCAACTTATTGACGATATTGGCAATTGTGCTGTCGGTCGGTTTAGTGGTGGATGACGCCATTGTTGTGGTGGAAAACGTGGCGCATTTTCGGCGTGATGGGATGTCCCGCATCGATGCTGCATTGGCCAGTTGTCGGCAGTTAGCGGCGCCTATTTTTGGTATGACGATCACGCTGGCAGCGGTTTATGCACCTATAGGTTTTCTCTCTGGTCTAACCGGTGTTTTGTTTAAAGAGTTTGCCTTTACCTTATCCGTTGCTGTGTTGATCTCCGGCATCGTTGCACTGACGCTCTCGCCAATTATGAGTGCCTATGTCACAGCTGATGGGGGGCGCGAAGGTAAGGTGACGCAGTGGGTTAATCAGCGTTTTAGCATCCTGCAGGAAGCGTACGCAAAATTATTGCGTAAGATTTTACCCTGGCGCACCCAGGTCTTGGGTTTTACCTTGTTTGTCACATTACTGTCTGTGCCATTCTATTTGTTTTCGCAAAAAGAACTCGCGCCGGTGGAAGATCAAGGGACCATTTTTTTTGTGACAGAAGCGCCACCTAACGCTTCGCTGGCATACACTGGCGCTCGTGCCAAGGAGGTTGCCAACAAGCTATTGGAGGTTGAAGGTACAGATATTGTCTGGCAGATCGCAAGCAATGAGGGCGGTTTTGGCGGTATTAATATGAACCCCTTCCATGATCGACCTTTCAGTGTTCAGGAATTATTGCCGCAGGTGTTTCAGCGGCTTGGTCAAGTGCCGGGCTTGAGTGTTTTTCCTTTGTTGCCAGGAGCTCTTCCTTCTGCTGGCAGGTTTGATGTGGAGTTTGTGGTTAAGTCGCCAGAAACCTTAAAGGAAATGAAGACCTATGCTGACCAGCTAATCGCAGCAGCAAATGCCAGTGGCAGTTTTATGTTTGTGCAGACGGATTTGAAAATTGATAAACCTCAAGTGCGCATTATGCTGGATAAAGCACGCATTGCTGACTTGGGCCTGAATTTGCAAAGTGTTAGTGATCAGCTGAGTATTTTATTGTCTGGCGACTATATCAACCGTTTTGATTTAAACGGCAAGGCTTATCAGGTTATTCCCATGGTTGGTGGCAAGCATCGTGATAATCCAGAGGCCTTGTTAGATTTGCAGTTGCGAACACCAAGTGGGGAGTTGATTCCAGTCTCCAGTATTGCAACGTTGCAACGTACTGTGGCGCCAAGAGTTCTCGGAAAATTTCAGCAGAAAAATTCATTTCGTTTGCTTGCTGCCACCTTGCCGGGTACCAGTAAAGAGCAAGCGTTGAGAGTCCTGGAAAAAGCATCTGCCGATATTTTGCCAGCAAACTACACGCTGGATTATGCTGGCGAATCGCGGCAGATTCGTAAAGAAGGTAATACCTTGATGGGGGTGCTGGGCATCGCACTACTGTTCGTTTACTTTGTGCTATCTATTTTGTTCAACAACTTTCGCGATCCATTGGTCGTACTGCTGGGATCGGTACCATTAGCGCTAACCGGTGCACTGCTCATCCCATTCCTGGGGTTAACTACCGTGAATATTTATTCGCAGATCGGGTTTATAACACTGGTAGGCCTGGTGGCAAAAAACGGTATTCTGATTGTGGAGTTTGCCAATCATTTACAGGAACAGGGGGCGACTAAATTAGAGGCGGCGATCGGTGCCGCGGAGTTGCGTTTGCGTCCGGTACTGATGACGACAGCCGCAACCGTGCTGGGGCATTTTCCGCTGGTTCTAGTGACTGGTGCAGGTGCAGAGGCGCGGAATAGTATCGGTCTTATTCTGGTGATAGGGATGTTAATTGGTACATTCTTTACGTTATTTGTGCTGCCTTGTCTTTACAGTTTATTAGCTAAAAAGCACAGCGCGATAGTGAACGATGAATCTACATTGATGGGTGTTGAGTCTAAAAAGCATAAGTTGGCTTGAACGAGCGAACGTTGGATTCCAGGTGCTTAACACTGAAAAACCACTGAAAAGCCGCTGAAAGCAGTCCCATTTTTCAGCGGCTTTATGGATTGTATTGTTTATGCAGATCAGGCTTTGGTATTGGCTACATAAGTCACCGCTTTGGTATCCATTCGATCTTCACTGGCTAGTGCCTTTTGTACAGCGGGGCGTTGTGTAACCCTATCAATCCAGTCAAATAATTTGGGTAGCTTTTCACGACTTGCCAACTCTGGAAAAAGTCGTTCGGCCATCATGCCGCAGTGGCAGTAAAAATTGATATCTGCCAAGGTGAATTCTTCTCCTGCCAGCCAGGGTGTTTTCTGTAACTGTTCTTCTACTTTTGCTAGTGCGACATCGACTTTTCGTGTTGCCTCGTCGAGTTCTGCTTGATCAAACCCTTCACGGGCCTTACGCCATTTGCGTTGTTGTTCGACTAATGGAATGCGCGCGACCATTTCTTCAAAGGTTTCGGCATCAGTATTTTGTGCGATATAGGCAACGCGGCGGCGCCAGCCGTGAATAGATACGTAGTTCATGACGTGCTCATCAATAAACTTATTCCAATAGCGCATGCGCGCAGCGCCGCCTGGGTTTTTAGGCCGCAGGGCGGGAGTATCGGGAAAGGCATCTTCTAGGTATTCATTCATTACCGTGGTGTGGGTAATAATCAAACCGTCGTGATCAAGTACCGGTACTTGCCCTTCAGGGTTAATTGCCACAAACCAGGGTTCGTGTTGTTCGTATTTTGCGAGGTCGATATAGCGGCTAGTAAACGGCAGGCCTTTTTCGTGCAGTGGTATTAATGCTTTAAGCGAATTTGCCACAGGTTCGGCGTGGTAAAGTGTGAGAGCCATAATATTCATCCTGATACTGCAAAAAACACTGCAGCAATAGTTTGTGTTATTCCATCCAGACTAGTTGTTATCAGCCGGGTATTGTTTATCGTGGTGGGGCGTAAGGGGCCGCAGTAGCTGTTTGTGTAAGCGCGGCAGCACAACAGGGTTGTTCTTCCATGCGTTGAAGCCAGCGCAGTAGGTTCGGTGTTTTTTCTGTGTTAACGGCATCCGTCAAGAGTGTCGGTAGCGTCCGCGTTTGTGCCCAGATTGAGATGTCCGCAAGGGTCATGGCGTCGCCAACCAGCCAGGTACGGGCATTCAGCGCAGATTCCAAAATGTTGATGGCATCCACTATTTTATCCTTGGCGCGGGCCAGTTGGTCAGATTCCGCATCCTGCCAAACTGCGCTCCAGCCGGCGGGTAGCTCTCGGTTTGGAACTGCGTTGAGCTGTTGGCGAAAGTGGTCTCGTTGTTGTTCGTTTGTTGTGCTTGCCCAGCCTATTAAATTGACTGCATCCATGAACGCAGCATCCATTGTGTCGATATAGGCTTGCACTTGGTAATGCTGCTCCGGATTTTGTGGCAGTAATTGTGTGTTCTGTTGCCTTTCACTGAGATAGAGCATTATCAATGCGTTATCTGTCAGGGTCCGGCTTTCGTCAACCAGTACAGGACACTCACCTTGCGGAGCCAATGTGCGATGGGCAGTTTGCCAGTTGTCCAGTTGCTGCAGATTAATCAGTTGGGTTTGCGCTTTCAGGTTGAGAGCGCTCAAGGTGGTAATTACGCGTAATGAAGCAGGGTCCTGGCCGCCGCAGTGTAACGTTAACATGGCTCGGCCTCCTGAATGTCGACGTTTAGTATTTTACAAATATCTTTCCAGCGCAGGGCAATGGATTGCGCTAAACCAAATGTCTTTTGCGTAGCCGGACGCTGGTATATGCGTAGCAGCCAATTTCGTACATGGGGTGCGTATTCATCGGTAGCAAAGTCCGGAAAGCTCATGGGCAAAGCATAAAAATTTGCAAAGGTGAGAATATCGGCAAGCGTAAATTGATCGCCAACTAACCAGCTTGATTGACTTAAGGCGGTGTCTAACTCTTTCACATAAGCGCCCACTTTTGCGGTGGCATCCGCCAATTGCGCTTCTGAAAATGTAGCCTGGGAGGCTTTTTCCCATGAAATCCGGCGTTCGCGAGTCGGTATGCGGGCCAGTAGGCGCTCTAATTCTTCGGCTGATTTGGCGCGTACCATCGGGCCTAAAAACCGGTGCCAGCCAATTACGCTGATGGCTTCCGCGGCTTTGTCGGTGCGGCGACACCAGCGGCGCATTTCGTAGCGTAAGTAAGGGTCCTGGGGTACCAATGATGGGCCGTCGAACGCAGCGTCGATATATTCGCACATGGGGGTCGATTCGGTCAGTGTAATACCATCGTGCACAAGCGTAGGTACTGTTCCGGCCGGATTAATAGCGAGGTATTCGGCAGTATGTTGTTCAAAATCTGTAATGTTGATATAGGCGTGCGTGAACGGCACCCCTTTTTCATTCAAGGTAAAAAGTGGCTTCCCAGCATTGGAATTGGGATCCCATGAATATACTACGGGGCCGGTAGCGCTGTCTGTGCGGGCTATTTGCATATTTTTGCCTTTATTTTTGCAAGCCAATGGGTCGGCTGCTCGTTTTTATTATTCATGGAATTATTTCCTGTCAAATGATCTAGCGCAATACCTTCTGTTGGAACGGGGGGTTTCAATTTGGTCGCAAGCCCCAGTGGACCGGCTGTACCCCTTTGGCGTGCATTCAATTTGTTGTCTAGGCAACGATATATCGATATTATGCTTGTCTGTTGAAGTTTTGCTGGGTTTTGAAAATATCATAATAATGAGGAGATCCTTATGGAGAATAATCCTGTGACTAACGACAAGCACCCATTCCAACCTGAGCTGGAATATGCATTCTCTATTGCCATTACGTTGACGTCTGCTACCTACTTGAAGCCAACGGTAACCGGACAGGTACGTGCTGCAGTTTATGCAAAAGAAGGCACTATTAGCGGCAAAATTAGTGGTATTGTGGTGCCGATGAGTGGCGGTGACTGGCCCTTAATACGGCAGGATAATGTTATCGATTTTGATGCGCGGTATATGCTTAAGCTGGATGATGGCACTGATATCTACATGCAGAACCGTGGTTATCGCTGGGCTTCTGATGAAGTATTGGAAAAACAAAAACGCAATGAGCCGGTTGATTTCTCTGAATATTATATGCGTGTAAGCCCAAAATTTGATGTGCCAGCCGGACCACACGATTGGCTGAGTAAACATATTTTTGTTGGTGTTGCAGAAAAAACGCCAGGCGCAAACTGTATTCATTATTTTTGTGTGAAATAAATTTAATTATCAGGCAAGTGCTTGCACTGATTTGTGCTGCAATTTTCTTTTGGCAAAATACGTTATGAATCAACTAGCCTACGATTACATTATTGTGGGGGCCGGCTCAGCAGGGTGTGTGTTGGCCAATCGCCTCTCCGAGGATCCATCCAAACAGGTTCTGTTGCTTGAAGCAGGGCATTCCCATAAGCATTTTCTTATTGATATGCCGTTAGGGTTTTTGAAGGCTTTACGTAAGCCTAAATATATTTGGTTTTATAAATCTGAACCTGAACCGCATTTATATGGACGTCAAATTATTATGCCGCGGGGCAAGTTGCTGGGTGGCTCCTCCTCGATTAACGGCATGATTTTTATGCGTGGCCACAGCCTTGATTTTGAAACGTGGAAATCAATGGGTTGTGATGGGTGGGGTTACAGTGATGTGTTGCCCTATTTTAAAAAAATGGAAAGCAGTTGGCGGGGTGCTAATCAGTACCATGGTGATAGTGGTCCGTTAACTATTGTCCAGGTCGATGATCAGCGTCTTTTGCATCAGCCATTAATGAACACTGCCGAATCGGCAGGTTATAACGTGACTTACGATATTCATGGCGATAATGAGGAAGGTTTTAGTCGCGGTGAATTAACCATCGACAAGAAGGGGCGTCGCTGTAGTACCGCCAGAGCTTATCTGGAGCCGGTGATGGATCGTTCGAATTTAACGGTCATTAGTGGCGCTCTAGCCCAGCGGATTCTATTCTCCGGCAAAAAAGCTGTCGGAGTTGAGTATAAAGTATCTGATAATTTGGTTAGTGCCCACGCAAAAGATAGTGGCGAAGTTCTGTTAGCCGGTGGCGCATTTAATTCGCCGCAATTACTTATGTTATCGGGAGTGGGTCCTGCTGCGCACCTGCAAGATAAAGGCATAGAGGTACTGCATGATTTACCCGGTGTTGGTCGTAACCTGTCGGAACACCCGCGAGTGCCGATGCATTTTACGTTAAAAAAACCGGTAAGTTTTTTGAATGAGCTTCGTTTTGACCGCGTGGCTGCGAGCGTATTGCGCTGGTGCTTGTTCGGTACTGGTCCCTTTGCGAATCAGGTTAACAGTTGTAACCCAATGTTGCGCAGCCGCGAAGATTTGTCTCAACCGGATATCCAACTCTGGTGTAACCCAGTGCGTATGGATGCACATATGTGGTTTCCGGGTGTGGTGAAACGCCAGCAGGATGTTGTGACTGCCGACGTTATCTTATTGCACCCGGAAAGCCGTGGTTGGGTAGAGCTGCGATCTAACCGTGCAGAAGATTCTCCGGCAATTACGCTAAATAACTTCGCCGAAAAAGCGGATATCGACACGGCTATTCGTGGCATAAAAGCGGTGCGGAAAATTTATAGTACGCAGCCGCAAGCGGATTTAATTGGCAGCGAAATATTGCCAGGTAGCGAGCACGTGCAGGATGAGCAGCTGATCGAACATATCCGTCAGCAGTCACAAGTTACCCAGCACCCCGTGGGAACTTGCAAAATGGGTAAAGATGCGATGAGCGTGGTTGATCCAGAGTTGAAAGTTTACGGCCTGGAAGGCCTGCGTGTAGTGGATGCTTCGGTAATGCCGACAGTACCAGGTGCAAACACCAACGGCCCAACAATCATGATTGCCGAAAAAGCCGCTGATATTATTGCCGGAAAACCTCCGTTGCCAGCGCTGCATATCCCAGGAAAGCCATAAGATAACGTAAGTGGTGTTGGTATTTACATTTAAAACACTGCGCAATTCTATAAAGGTAGAAATATGAGTCAGCCTCAACAACCACCGTTTTCGCAAGAAACTGTTGCGTTGATAAAAGAAAAATACGCACAGCAACCTTGTCAGTTATTGATTGACGGTCAATGGGTTCCGGCAGCATCCGGAGCAACCATTGATGTTTTTAACCCCGCAACAGAAGAGCGGTTAGGTGCAATTGCTGCTGGCGCTGCGGATGATATTGATGCGGCAGTGAAGTCGGCACATAAAGCCTTTTCTGGCGCTTGGGCCGCGATGCCTCCTCTGCAGCGTGGGGTGTTGCTGAATAAACTAGCCGATCTTATCGAGCGAGATGCAGAACAATTAGCGGTAACCGAGTCACTGGATAACGGTATGCCCTTTATGATGGCACGCTTTGGTTCAGTGTTGGGAGCGGTTGGTCAATTGCGTTATAACGCGGGTTGGGCCACCAAGATTTATGGCGAGACTGTTGCGCCAGCAACGTCTGGCACAGGGTCTATGGCTTACACAACCCGCGAGCCAATCGGTGTGGTAGGGGCCATTGTGCCCTGGAATGTTCCGTTTGTAATGACTGTCAGTAAAATTGCGCCGGCGTTGGCTGCAGGGTGTACAGTGGTCTTAAAGCCTGCTGAGCAATCTTCTCTGAGTGCGTGTCATTTAGCAGCGCTCATTATCGAGGCAGGGTTTCCAGAAGGTGTTGTAAATATTGTCACCGGTTATGGGGCTGATGCGGGTTCGGCGTTGGTGCAGCATCCGTTGATCGATAAAATTTCCTTTACCGGTTCAACTGCCGTGGGTAAATCCATTATCCGTTCAGTGTCAGACTCCATGACAAGGCTGACTCTGGAACTGGGGGGGAAGTCCCCGGTGATTGTTTTCGACGATGTTGATGTGGCAAAAGTGGCACCAGCAATTGCTATGGGCATTTTTGCCAATAGTGGCCAAATTTGTGCGGCGGGCTCGCGCCTGTTTGTTCATGAGAGTATTCATGATGCATTGGTTGCGGCCATTTGTGGCTTTGCTAAGAACCTAAAAGTCGGCGGAGGTCTAGAGCCTGGTACGATGATGGGGCCCGTGATTAGTCAGGTTCAGTTTGATCGAGTCATGAGCTATATCGATAGCGGTAAAGCTGAAGGTGCAACGCTTGTAGCGGGCGGTGGTCGTGTAGGCGAGCAAGGGTTTTTTATCGAGCCTACGGTGTTTACCGATACCAAGCCGGGTATGAAAATTGTCGACGAAGAAATTTTTGGCCCAGTACTTTGTGTGATGTCGTTCGCTGATAACGATGATCTAGCCGCGTTGGCGGGGCTGGCGAACGACACTCGCTATGGTTTGAATGCCAGTGTGTGGAGTAAGGATGTCACCAAAGCCATTAATCTGAGTCGCTATATCAAGTCGGGTACCGTACGCATTAATGGTGGTCCACCTGGTGTTGATCCGGCTATTCCTATGGGTGGTATGAAAGACTCTGGTTGGGGCCGGGAAAACGGTCGCGATGGGGTTGAAGCCTACACCGAAACTAAGACCGTTATTCTTGGTTTAGCGTAACGTTATCTCAATACCGACTTGAATTTCACTAAGGGTTAAAGCGTCGCTAACCTGCGACGCTTTAACCCTTACCCCATCTGTTCCTGTCCTACCTGATACCGTGAAGAACGTTAGTCGTGAGATTCTTTCTGTACGGGAGCTTTTTCGCTTGGAAGAGCGCTGAGCGGCTCGCGACAAATTAAGCGGGCAAAGCTTGAGCTGGTTTCGTGCTCCCACATGTGAGTCGCCCGATAAGTTGCGATAAGTCTTTCTATTCCTGTGCAGCCTGTTGTCCCTATCCCTCGCAGTAGATCCTAATTTGCTGGATCTGAAACACGATGTTGCCTGTGCGTGCTATTTCATTGTCGTTGGTATCGCTTTTTGCGTTTTTATCACAATGTCAGAATTGTGTGATTTGACGCTCAATAGGCGACTCACCTTGTGGAAGTAGAATGCTTTAGGTTCAGTTGTGCGAAAGCCGCGTAATACGTGGGCTCCAGAGCGCTTGGCAACTTGAAAACATATCTCTTTATTCTTTATGGCTATAAGAGCTCAAAATTTTTATATTATAAAAGTATCATATTAAGATAAAAGCTATAAAATTTGTATTGATATAGATCATGCATGGTGGTTTTATTATCACATAACGAGAAAATATCTTTAGTTGATAAATAAAACCGGGAGAGAGCAAATGACCAGTAGTTGTAAAGAGGCAGTAAAATTTATTGTGCGTAGCAGATTAAGTAAAGCTGTTGCGCTTGGAAATATGTTGGCTATTGCTTCTACGGTAGCCATGCCGAATACCGCATATGCCGGAGGCGAGTCACTGTTAGAAGAGATAACGGTTACCGCCCGAAAACGCGAAGAAAGTTTACAGGATACCCCTATTTCCGTTGCAGCGTTCACGGGTGAAGGGCTAGAGCAACGCGGTTTGTCTGATGTATCCAACGTGGGTGATCTGACACCAAATATGGTGTTTAATGTGGCCGCTCCTATTTCTGGAAGTTCTTCTGCGGCAACAGTGTTTATACGCGGTGTGGGTCAAAATGATTTCACACCCAATACTGACCCAGGTGTGGGAATCTACGTCGACGGTGTTTATTACGCACGTAGTGTAGGCGCGGTACTGGACTTGTTGGATCTAGAGCGCATCGAGATTTTGCGTGGGCCTCAGGGTACGTTGTTTGGCCGAAATACTATTGGCGGTGCGATCAATATCACATCAAAGGAACCTGGCACTGAACTGGGCGGTAACGGTACGGTGGTAGTGGGTGCGGACTCGCGAATCGATGTCAGCGCAACCGTCGATTTACCCATTAATGATCAGTGGCGTGCGAATGTAGCGTTGCTAAGTAAACAGCGCGATGGTTACGTCACCCGTTTACAAGACGGCATAAAATTAGGCGATGAAAATACCAAGGCGGCGCGGGCAAAAGTAATTTTTGAGCCTAATGATGACGTTAAGTTACGCCTTATTGCAGACTATACGAAAGAAGACGAGGAATCTGCGCCGAATGTACCGATCAATATTAATGCGGCTGGCTTTCCCTTCGCGGCGCTATACAACGACCGAACGCCTGGATGTTATGAGAACTTTGCTGGGCCAGGTACCGGTAATGCGCCAGCCTCAGCTTTTGGTAACCCACTTTGCTATAACAGCCAATGGGAAACGTCTGGTTTATATGAAACCAATGAAACCGGTCCCTCGAAATCAGAAATGGAGTCATGGGGTTTATCCTTCACAGCAAATTGGCAGTTAAGTGAAGATATTCTCTTTACGTCTATCACTGCTTACCGTGAGCTGGATGCGTTTTTTGCACGGAATGCAGACCATTCACCCCTGGTAATATTCCACAGCACAGACGGTATGAAACAGGAGCAGTTGAGTCAGGAGTTTCAATTGTCCGGCTCATCTTTTGATAACAGCCTTGACTGGGTAATGGGCGCTTACTACTTTGAAGAGCAAGCGGACAATCCGAACACGTTGGATACCTCCATTTTTAGGCAGCTCTCAGGGGGTTCCGTTGATAACGACAACTTCGCCTTTTTTGGTGAAGCTACCTATGCGCTCACTGAAAGACTGGCTTTAACCTTGGGGGGACGCTACACCGAAGAAACCAAGCGTTTTACACCGGATCAATACTACCTGGATACACCCGTGCCCGGTGCCCCACCGGCCGGATTGCGCTTGTTGGATAAAGTCGAGTCAACACAGTCTTTTTCTGAATTTACACCGCGGGCTATTCTTGCATACGATATCAGCGATGACGTTATGGTCTATGGGTCGTTTTCCAAAGGTTTTAAAAGTGGTGGCTTTACTCAGCGCTATCAGCGACCGATGGAAGGTGGAAAGCCGTTAACGTTTGATCCCGAATACGTCGATACATATGAGCTTGGCTTTAAAGCGGAATGGCCGGAACAAGGGTTGCGCTTAAACGGAGCTGTGTTTGATTCTTCTTATACCGATATTCAGGTCAGCTTTAACCCTCCTAATGTTTCCAACACTGTTACGGGTAATGCAGCCGAAGCTGAAATGTCTGGCGCTGAACTGGAGCTTACTTTTACGCCCATTAGAGGGTTGATGATTGAAGGCGGTGCAGGTTACCTGGATGCGAAATACAAAGAAATCGACGCTTCGGTTGTATCGGTTACGGTAGCCGACAAATTGCTTAAGGCGCCTAGGTGGACATTTAATCTTGGTCTTTCTTATGCCTTTGATATAGAAAATATTGGTTCTTTAACGCCG
Source organism: Cellvibrionaceae bacterium (assembly GCA_050290265.1). GTDB lineage: Bacteria > Pseudomonadota > Gammaproteobacteria > Pseudomonadales > Cellvibrionaceae > JBNKFV01. The sequence goes on along the minus strand of JBNKHI010000002.1, from coordinate 29,966 downwards.
CGATTTGATTGGAGTTATACCTCCGAATTCGAAAATGAATCACGCAACTCACCCTATACTCGTGAGCCTGGCTACCATGTTGCCAATGTCAGCTTTACGTTTTTGGACACCAGCGAGCAATGGCAGGTTATTGCCGGCGCAACCAATATTACTGATGAAGAGTACCTGATTTCTGCAGATACAAATGATGCTTACGGTATTGCCGAAGGTGTGTATGCGCGTCCGCGAGAAATGTACTTGTCCGTAAAACGTTTCTTTTAATCCCCAGCTTGGCGAAGGGTAGTCAAATAAACTTGGCTACCCTTTCGTTTTTTAAAACTTTTGGAGGCTGGATAAATGAACGATGACAGTAAATCCGTAGATGTTTCTTTGGTTGACGACCCTGTCTTTAAACAGCTTGGCCGCCTGCAACAATTATTTGCTTTTGGTCTGGCGGGAATATTTTCCTGTTTGTTTTTTGGCTATGGAATCATATCGGTGTTTTCACCAGAGTGGTTCAGTGCAACTGTTTCCGAATCCGGGGTAGTGACCTATGGTGTGGTAATCAGTTTAAGCCTTATTGTGTTTTTTGTTCTGGTGTCACTTATTTATTTATACGTAATGAATAATTATTTTGAAACTGCAAGACAAGACGCCAAAAAGCGATTGCAATTGTTAAAAGCAGGAGCCAAAACGTGAGTGTTAACCTGATACAAAAAATGATAGCTCCACTGTTAACTATAGCGTTATCAAGCATTGCGTCTTCAGTCTTGGCTATAGAACCCGGTTCAATTAATCAAACGAAAGCGCCTGTCAGCGGTGTTGCTATTGTTGTTTTCTTTCTGTTTGTGGCGATGACATTACTGATTACCGTATGGGCATCTAAGCGAACGGAATCTGCTGAAGAATTTTACGCGGCGGGCGGCAAGATTAGTGGTGCCCGTAATGGTGTTGCCATTGCCGGTGATTTTTTATCCGCTGCGGCCTTATTAGGTCAGACCGGTTTAGTCTACTTGGCGGGTGCAGATGTGTTGGTATTCTGTATGGGATTAACGTTGGGTTGGGGCATAGTGCTGTTTGTGATTGCAGAACCTCTGCGTCGCTTAGGAAGATTTACATTTGCCGATGCTGTGTCCTTTCGACTCGCAAAAGTGCCGATTCGGTTGCTCGCATCGTTTAGTACACTGGTGATATGCATTCCCTACTTAATTGCCCAAATGGTTGGTGCAGGAACCTTGGTGCAATCGATGTTTGGGATTAATTACGCGGCTGCAGTTTTTCTGGTCGGAGGCCTAATGGTTGTCTATGTCGTCTTTGGTGGGATGCTAGCTACAACCTGGATTCAAATAGTTAAAGCTGCGTTGTTGATTGGTGGGACCACCTTGCTAAGTCTCCTTATCTTGATGGCTAATGATTTCAGCTTTGTAAAACTGGCGAGTGCTGCTGTCAGAGAGCATCCAATGGGGCAGGGGATTATGGGCCCAGGGTTACTTTATAGCGATCCGATTTCTATGATCTCTTTGCAGTTAGCATTTGTTTGCGGCATAGCAGGTTTTCCACACTTAATGATGCGATTTTTTACTGTGCCCGATGCTCGTCAGGCTCGAATTTCTGCGGGTGTCGCTATTAGTATTACTGGGTTTTTTATGATTTTAGTGTTTGTCATAGGGCTGGGAGCGATAGCCTACTTGACGAATAATCCAGAATATCATGGTGTGGATGGGAAGCTAATTGGCGGTAACAATATGGTCGCTATTCATCTGTCGAAAGTGTTGGGCGGTGAATATTTTTACGGCTTTATGGCTGCGGTAAGTTTTGCAACTATCCTGGCTGTAGTCTCTGGCTTAATGATGGCTGCAGCCTCAACAATATCTCATGATCTGTTTGCTACCCTCTGGAAGAAGGGCAAGGTTAACGACAAGGATGAAGTTCGCGTTTTTAGAATAGCGACGCTGGTTTTGGGTTTGCTCAGTATTTTATTAAGCCTGGTTTTTGAAGGGCAGAATATCGCCGTCATGACGGTAATTGCTACGTCAATTGCTGCCTCCGTTAACTTTCCCGTTTTGTTCCTTGCTCTGTACTGGCGTGGTTTTACCACTAGGGGCGCAATTGTGGGTGGTCTGTTTGGCATGATCTCGGCGGTAGTGCTCATCATTCTGGGACCAACGGTATGGGTGGGTGTCTTGGGTTTTGAGTCGCCAATATACCCGTATGCATATCCAACACTTATGTCACTCAGTCTGGCCTTTGTTGGCGCTTGGCTGGCATCTGTAACCGATAAGTCTGCACGAGCGACCCAAGAGAATTCACGGTTTTTAGACCAGTACGTGAAATCACAGTTTGGCGATATGTTGGGCAGTAAATAAAGCACACCGAGAAAGTTGAAATAGTCAATAAACGATAGAGGATGTTATGGATTTAGAAATTAAAAATCGTGTAGCCATTGTAACGGGTGGTGGTATGGGTATCGGCAAAGCCGTTGCGCAATTCTTGGCTGAAGAGGGTTGTAAGGTCGCTATTTGCTCGCGAACTTTGTCAGTGCTGGAAGCCGCAGCGAAAGAAATAGAGGAAGCGACCGGTACTGAAGTGTATCCACTATATTGCGATACCAGTAATACAGAAGCTGTGCAAAAAATGGTAGAAGACGTTGCTGCCCACTTTGGACGTATTGATATCCTTGTGAATAGTGCTGCTGCACCGTCAGGTGTGGTTCGCAATGATTTGGCCTCTGCACCGCCAGAAGAGTTACTCGGTGACTTGAATACCAAAACTATTGGCTATTTCCGTTGTGCCCAAGCGGTTGCTCCGCATATGAAAAAACTGGGTTTTGGTCGCATTATTAATATTGGTGGATTAACTGCTCGAGCCAGCAAAATTATTTCGGGTATGCGCAACTTGGCAATTGTGCATATGAATAAAACGTTATCCGATCAGTTGGGCCCGGATGGCATCACAGTGAACGTTATTCATCCTGGTGTTGTTGATACGCCGCATATTCAAGAACTCTACGAACGCGAAGGCGTTAAGCAGGGAAAGACGCCTGAGGAAGTTAAACAGGCGTATATCGACAATACACCGATTCGCAGAACGCTACAGCCGGAAGAAATAGCTTGGTTGATAGGGTTTCTAGCATCGCCTAAAGCCGCTTCGATTACAGGAGAGTCTCTAGGTATTGATGGTGGTATGACACGTGGTATCTACATTTAATTCGTGAAGGTTAGATAAGGTGAAGAGATGATAAAACCTAAAATAGTACGTACGCATATTTCACTGTTTGTGACTAATCGAGCGGCCTCGGCAAATTTTTACCGAGACATCCTTGGCATGGAAATCACGGCAGAAGGCGAGCGCTGGACGATGATGGGGTTCGGGAAAAAGCATCATGATATTGCGTTGATTGAAACTGATCATGTCATACACGGTGGTAACGAGCTTCAGCATTATGGTTTGGAAATTGAGGGTGACGAAGAAGTTTTGCGGCGTTTATACGGCATGCTGCTGAAAAAGGGTGTCGGTGTGGTTAAGACGACTGATCACGGTATCGGTCGTGGAGTTTACTTTGAAGATCCAGATGGGCATCGCCTGGAGTTCTTTCTTGAAACTGAACACGATGACGAAAAAGCGAAAAAAATATTTAAGGATCTCAATGCGCCTAGCGACCTAATTGACCTGGAGCCAATATTTGATTGATCCGCTGAACTTATTTTAAGGGAAAAGCACATGAACTCTGAACAAACCGGTGTTGTTATTGTTGGCGGGGGTCCTAACGGTATTGCTCTGGCTAATTATATGGGGCTTTACAATATTCCAACAATTGTATTGGAATTAAGTCACGATATTTTGCCGTTTCCCCGCGCTGTAGGTATGGATGATGAGGCGTTGAGGGTGCTGCAAACGGTCGGACTGGCAGAGCCTTGCCTAAAAGATATGATTCAGGATGTTCCACTGCGTTATTACAATGGCCGGGGCGTATGTTTTGCTGAAGTTAAGCCGAGCGCGCGTAAAAATGGTTGGCCGATGCGCAATATATTTATGCAGCAATTAGCGGAAGTGACATTACGCGAAGGATTAGAGCGTTTTGATAATGTTGATCTGCGCTTGGGGCACGAGTTAGTTGAACTGAAGCAGGACGAGCAGAGCGTTACGCTAAAAGTTAAAAATAGCAGTGGCGATCTTTATAGTATTAATGCTGATTTCGTTATTGGTGCTGATGGTGGTCGATCAACAGTAAGAGACTTGTTAGGTATTAAATTACAGGGTGTTACCCATCCTCGAAAATGGGTTGTGGTGGATGCGGTTAATGACGACCTGGATGCGCCTTATACGGCTTTGCACGCAGACCCCATTCGACCCTTTGTCTGTATCTATTTACCCTACCAACATCGGCGTTGGGAATTTATGTTGTTTGCCGGTGAGGAAGAAGAGGAAATGATTCAGGAGCCTGTTGTTCGGAATATGATTCGTCGTCATATTGGGGATAAGGCGGACCAACTCGACTTACTGCGTATTCGAGCTTATACCCATCACTCACGAGTCGCAGAAAATTTTTGTAAAGGACGAGTACTTCTGTCAGGCGATGCGGCACACCTGACACCGCCTTGGGCGGGGCAAGGGTTAAACTCGGGTTTGCGCGATGTTGGTAATATCGGCTGGAAGGTCGCAGCTGCTGCCAAAGGTATGTTGCCGGCCAGTATTTTATCTACTTATGATTTGGAGCGACGTGGACATGCAATCGATTTAATTGCATTGGCTGACAACATGGGTGCTATTTTAGGCTTAACTGATTCAGTAATTGCCGGTGTGCGGGATTGGGTTTTTCATGCTATCGACGGCGTGCCAGCATTACGTGAACATCTTTTGGAGTTTAAGTTTAAACCTATTGCCCAATTCCCCAGGGGCATTGTATTACATAAAAACAATGAACCTAGGAAAGAGTCTGGTGTTGGTCAACTTTTTATTCAACCGAATGTTGAGGATAAAGAGGGGCAGTCTGTAAAATTTGATGAGGTGTTGGGGCCGTGGTTCTCTATTGTTGGGTGCGCACTTGATCCTAAAGCGCTGTTAGACGCCGACGACCTGGAATTTTGGGCTGGTTTAAATACGCGGTATATTCAGGTCAACCGTTCTCGCAGCGGTCGCTCGTATAATGACCGCCTTGTCAGCGGAGACGGCACCGTTGCGGTGGAAGATGTTGATGGTCAATTGTTTAGCTGGTTTAAAGAGCAAGACGAGAGCATTGTTATTTTACGCCCTGACCGTTACGTCGCAGCGATTGTTTCGCCTGAGCGGCTTAAAGAGACGCTGAAAAAGTTACAACACCTATTGACCCATTCTCATGTGTTTTAATGAGTGACCTTATGTTAGAAAATTTCATAGAGCATCTCTATACGGCTATCAATACAAATGCAGTTAGCGAGCAGTCGTTATCCAGCATTAAACCAGAAATGGATATTGATAAAGCTTACGCTGTCCAGGATCTCATTTCCCAAAAGCAGATTGCGTCTGGGAAATCACAGATTGGTTGGAAAATCGCACTGACAAATTCAGTTGCACAACAGCGATTTAGCATGACGGAACCTGTGTTTGCGCCACTCTTTTCAACTATGCAAAAAGGATTGGAATCTCCAGTGGCGCATCCCAATCCTTTGGCTGTGCATGTTGAAGGCGAGTTGGCCTTTGTTTTTGGTCAAGACTGTCCTCCGGACTGTGTTACTCCCGTGCAGCTTGTTCATTATCTTTCTGACATTAAGCTAGGTTTTGAATTTGCCAGTCGGCGTATTCAGCAAAGCTTTAATATTGTCGATCTTATTGCGGATAACGCAGCGGGTTATTGTTTTGTGTTGTCGAAACGTTCACTGGATCCGAAGCAATTCGATTTTTCCCACTGCACAATGAAAATGATAAAAAGCGACAATGTTGTCAGTAGAGGCACTGCGGCAGACGTATTAGGAAACCCTTTGAATAGCGTTCTTTGGTTGGTCAAAAAACTTGCAGTGTTCGGTAAAACGATTCGCGCAGGTGACGTTGTCTTGTCCGGTTCGATGTGCATTATTCCTAATGCGTTACCAGGTGAAAATTTTACGCTTGTTCTGTGTGATAAGTGTGATGACGTATTGGATTCGGTAAGAATGGGTTTTAAATAGAAGGGTGTGTTCTGCTGCTAAATAAGTGATTGAAGATACAAAATTAATAACAAAGCAGTTAAGGATAGGTCTGCGTATATAGAGTGCTATTGGTACATTTTTAATGTCTTTGATGGATGATGTCCGTAGCGCTCTTTGTAAACTTTGGCAAAGCGTCCGAAGTGAGTAATGCCGTACATTTCAGCAATTTCTGTCACCGTCTTGTTGCAGTTAGGTTTGCGTAATTCGTCATGAATGCAGCTTAAACGTTTGGAGCATAAGTATTGCATGGGTGAAATTCCTTTAAATTCTTTAAAGGAATTTTGTAGTGTTCGTGCGGTAACGCCAGCTGCGTTGGAGAGGTCTTGCATGGTGATTTTTTCATGTAGATTTTGTTGTAGATAATCTATTGCCCTTTTTACATGTTTGGGTGAAATTCCAGGCTTGGATGCCTCAAGAAGGTGGGTGTACTGATGGGGCTGCGACAATAATAAGCCTGTTATGAGCATGTCCTCATAACTTTTTTTCATATAGTTTTTGGATAAGAAGTCAAACGCTGTTTCTACTTCGTGTTTTAGAAATTTAACCTGGTGCAAGAGAGAGGTTAGATGAGGTGCATTCAGATCCATTGCCACGTCAAACATAACAGTCTGATCCACCGGGTCTTCCAGTAAATCAGACAGTTTGCGCTTTACCGCTTTTTGGTTAATTTTTACTGATAGAAAGGAGCAGTCTGCGCTCCAGTCCATTTTGAAGTTTTGATTGGGAGAAATGATGGATCCGGTTTTGGGTGAAGTCATACAACGGCTGCACCCGGCATAAATGTCAGCACTGCCGCTTAACGGAATTTGCAAAAGATAAAAATCTTCAAGCTCTCCCGGCTCAATGACAACCGGTGAACCGTAATCAACAAACGCTAGCGATATATCATCTAGGTCTGCATTGCATATGTGGCTATGGAAACTATTAATATTGCTTTCCAGATTTAGCTTATGTCGAGTAAATGTGGAGCACGCAGCCTCATGTGCTTCATCTGGCTGAGTTGTATTTACCACCTCAAATTGCGCTAACGGAATGGCTCCCATAACTTTTATCCTGATATTACACGGCTAATAAAATCATCGATAGATAATACCTTTCTGTGTGTTTGATGATCAAGCTCGATTTTTTCGTTTAGTGGATGATGTTGTCTTTATCTGGCTAATGGGAAAAATTTTTTGCTGTTAGAGTCGAGGATTGAAAGTACTAACTACAAAAAAAGAGAGGAAGAGATAAATGCACCAACAGCGATGCAAGCCAACGATGTTACGGTTTAACAAAACGCTTCTTTCTGTGGCACTGGCTGCCCCAATTTCGTTCACTGCCGTTAGTTCTGTGGCCGCAGCTGAACAATTCAAGACGTTGGAAGAAGTGACTGTTACAGCACGTAAACGCGAAGAATCCTTGTCAGACACACCTATTGCTGTGTCGGCCTTTTCTGCGAATGCCTTGGCAGCGAGGCAAATCGATGGTCTGGGTTCTATTGATACAGCTGTTCCCAATTTGGTTTTTGATGATGTAGAGGCTATCGGGGGTAGTAATGCCGCTGCATCTATCTTTATCCGCGGTGTGGGTCAAACCGATTTTAATCAAAATACTGAGCCAGGTGTTGGTCTCTACATTGATGGCGTTTACGTTGCTCGCTCCGTTGGCGCGGCAATGGATTTGATTGATTTAGAGCAGGTAGAAGTTTTGCGGGGCCCGCAAGGTACGCTGTTTGGTAGAAATACCATTGGTGGTGCAATTAGTTTAACAACTAAAAAACCAGCGGAAGAATTGTCCGGTTACGCATCGCTGTCTTTGGGTACGGATAACTTAACGCAATTTAAAGGCGTAATTAATATTCCATTTTCTGATAAAGCGCTCAGTAAGTTCACTATTTTCTCAAAGCAGCGTGATGGCTATGTAGAGCGATTAGCTGACGGTATCGACTTAGGCAATGACGATGTTTTAGGGCTGCGTGCAGATTTTCGTTTTTTGCCAAGTGATTCTGTCACTATGGATTTAGCTTTGGAGAAATTGAAAGAGCGTGAGAATGGCGCACCGACAACGGCTCTTTTTATCGATGAAACCGCGCCTTTTGCCAGTTATCACAATTTTGCGCTGAACGGTGCTGAGTGTGGCAGCGTGCCGTCTCCGGCTTCTCCTAACTGCTATAACAGTCAGTTTGTGACCGGCAACGCCACCAGTGAAAATGGTACCGGTCCCGTTCGCTCCGATTTGGATATCACTGGTGCCAGTTTGAGTATTACCTGGGATACGGATAATTTCACATTAAAGTCGATTACAGCTTATCGTGATTTGGAGTCCGTTTTTGCCACCGATCACGACCACAGTCCTCTAGTGATTGACCATACGGCTAATGATTATACGCATGAGCAGTATTCGCAGGAATTTCAAATTTCTGGATCTTTAGACAATCTAACCTGGATTGCGGGGCTCTATTATTTTGAAGAGGAAGGCACGGATATTAATGATGTCGATTTTTCCATCGGTAGTTTACAAAGTGGCGGTTCTGTGGATAACGATGCGACTGCGATTTTTGGTCAGTTAACCTATGATTTCACTGATGCTTTGTCGGTAACCTTAGGTTTACGTAAAACCAAAGAAGATAAAATGTTCCTGCCGGATCAATTTTATAAAACAGATTTCGTGACGCCAGACGGCGTTCTTGCTGCCGGTTCGCCGCAAGTTTTACCCGGCGCGATAGGTAAGCTGGATGTGAACGAAACGAACTATCTATTGAATATCTCCTATCGTATTAACGAAGAAATTATGGTCTATGCCAGTTCCAGCGATGGCTTTAAGTCAGGTGGCTTTACCCAACGTTTGTCTGGCCCTCCCTTTATTGAGCCGCCAGCGTTTCAACCAGAGTTTGTGGACGTTATCGAGGTGGGTATGAAATCTGAGTTGCTGGATAACCGCCTGCGTTTAAATATGGCTTATTTTCATACCAGTTATGAAGATATTCAGCTAAACGTGTTGACTCCAGGCTTACCTAATCCGTTTACCTTGAATGCTGCCGAAGCCACTATTGAAGGGCTCGAATTTGAACTTACTGCCATATTAGGTGGTTTACAGATCAATTCAGCACTGGGGTATCTGGATGCTGGTTATGATTCTGCCAGTGGTGGAATTGTATTGAACACGGTTGCGGGTCCAATTCCTGTCGGTACGGGTCTGGTGAATACTAATAGTAAATTTGTGAATGCACCGGAGATTACTTTTTCATTCGGTCTGGCTCACGATTTTGATATTGGTCCGGGTGTGTTAACGCCTCGATTGGATTGGTTTTATCGCAGCGAAGTTTACAACGACGCAATTAATACGCCGTTATTGGTGCAAGGCAGTTACGACACCCTGAATCTGGGGTTGCGCTATGAAGACCACTCCGAAACATGGTCAGTACAAGCGGGCTTTACCAATGTTACGGATGAAGAATATCTCATTACCGGTTATTCCGATTTGGGTGCGGTGGGTGTGACCGAAGGTGTTTACGCTCGCGGTCGTGAATTTCAAGTCGAAGGGCAGTGGAGGTTCTAAGTTTCCTTGACCTGCCATAGCTTCTGTTAATGAGTGATGTTTGCGGCAGCGGTGGCAGTGTCAGAATTGCCGGGTGCGCTTTTTATTAGGCGTATGCACTTAATTTAGATGATAAGAGGTGAGAGTGTCTAATCGCCAATTTTTTCAATCGTCATTACGGGTTTTAACGTGTCTATTCATTGGCTTTTTGCTATCTGCTTGTGGATCGGAAGAGGCCAGCGTAGTTGCAACTAATAGCCAGGCGTTGAGTTCGCCTGAAGATAATGCAAATTGGTTGCTGCATGGCCGAACTGCCGATGAGCAACGATTTAGCCCCTTGGATATGATTAATACTACCAACGTAAAAGATCTGTCATTGGCGTGGTATATCGATTTGCCTGAGCAGCGTGGTCAAGAGGCAACGCCCTTAGTAGTCGATGGGGTTATGTACACCACCTCCGCATGGAATCATGTACATGCTATCAATGCTGTCACGGGGGAACAGTTGTGGAATTTTGATCCGAAGGTTCCCAAATCCGTGGGTGCAAAAGCCTGTTGTGATGCCGTTACGCGAGGTTTGGCGTATCAGAATGGCAAGTTATTCGTAGCCACTCTGGATGGTCGGCTGCTTGCGTTAAACGCAGAGGACGGCAAGGTGCTCTGGTCTGTTGTTACTGTGGATCAAACGAAAAGCTACACGATTACGGGCGCCCCCAGAGTTGTGAATCACAACGTTTTTATTGGTAATGGCGGCGCTGAAATGGGTGTTCGAGGTTACTTGTCTGCCTATGATACTGACACGGGCAAGATGGTCTGGCGCTTCTATACTGCTCCTGGTGGTCCGGATGATCCTACGGGTACGGAGCCGGTGGCGGCACAAAAAGCTACCTGGAATGGTGAGTGGTGGAAGTTTGGCGGTGGCGGCACAGTCTGGGATTCTATGGCTTATGATGCCGAAACCAACTTACTGTATTTTGGTGTGGGTAATGGCTCGTCATGGAATCCGAATATTCGTAGCGCGGGTGAAGGCGATAACTGGTTTTTATCATCCATCGTTGCAGTAGATGCGGATACGGGAGAGTATCGTTGGCATTATCAGACAACGCCAGGGGAGGGTTGGGACTACACTGCTACCCAGCACATTATTCTGGCTGATTTAACCATTGATGGAGAGGTTCGGAAGGTGCTCATGCAAGCACCTAAAAACGGCTTCTTTTATGTGATTGACCGTCAAACCGGACAGCTTATTTCTGCAGAACCTTTTGTGAACGTTACCTGGGCCAGTCATGTGGATATGGCTACGGGCCGCCCCGTCATTAATCCCGCAGCGAAATACTGGAAAACTCAAGAGCCTGCATTGGTCTCGCCATCGTGGATGGGTGGACATAATTGGCATCCAATGTCTTACGACCCAGAAACCGGACTGGTTTATTTGCCGACTCAAGACTCGGCGTATGTTTATCTTGCCGAAGATAATCAAAAACCTTCAAAAATTGGCTCTAATTTAGGTGTTGATACCAAGGTAGACGATATGCCGGATGATGCTGACGTTATTGAGCAGATTAAAAAATCGGTAAATGGTCAGCTGGTGGCGTGGGATCCAGTTCAGCAGAAAGAGGTGTGGCGTGTGCAATACCCTGGTGTTTGGAATGGTGGGGTGTTGTCGACTGCTGGTGGTCTGGTGTTTCAGGGGAGTGCGACGGGTTTCGTGAATGCTTATGCTGCTAGCAATGGTGAAAAGCTGTGGGCGTATCCCGCACAAACGGGTGTTGTCGCGCCTCCTATTACTTACAGTGTGGATGGTGAGCAATATATCAGTGTTAATGTGGGGTGGGGTGGCATTTTCCCATTGATGACCGGGCCGCTCACGAATGACTCAGCAGATGGTGAGCCTATTAATCGCAGTCGCTTGCTTACCTTTAAGTTGGGTGGCAATGCTGTATTACCCGAAGCGAGCAATACAATGCGTCAACTGCCGGACTTTTCGAAGACTAAGGTTGACCCTGCGGTTGCCCAGCAAGGGTTTGCGGTATTTGATCGTTATTGTATTAACTGTCATGGCACCGGTGCCGTTGGTGGTGGTGTGACACCAGATTTGCGTTATTCGCCGCTATTAATGTCGGCAGAAGCTTGGAAGCAGGTTGTGATAGACGGTGTTTTGAGTGAGCGCGGTATGGTGAGTTTTGGCGCAGAAGTGTCGCCGGAAGATGCTGAGGCTGTCCGGCAGTATGTGATTACCCGCAACCAATTTGCTCGCAGTATTGGTAATACCGAGCGGTTAAGCCGCTAATCGTTTCATCCCAGTTGGCATTGTCAGGATCGTTGATTAACGATGTTGGCGATGCCTTTTTTCTGGGTTTTGCGGCCGGGTTAAGCGCTCTTTAGTTCTAACATTGCCTTTGAAATTTGCGCAGTTTGTTGCATAACGTGGTCAGCCAGTGTTTGCCAATCGTACAGCCGTGCTTTACGAATAGGCATTATGATAGTCAGTGCCGCATAGGCATTGCCATCAGCGTCGACGATGGGTGCAGCAATGCCAAACAGATCAGTGTCTAGTTCGCCTTCAGATATTTCATACCCTTTGCGTCTAAGTTCATTCATGTTTTTCTGAAAGCTGGTCCAGTCTGCCCCCAGTTGTTGGATATCCTGGTTGTCGATATGTTTTTCGTAGAGCTTTTTCAATTTAGTGCGCTTCATAAACGCTAGGATGATGCGTGCTGATGCGCCTTTGGCTAATGGCATTTTGTGCCCGCGGCCAAATGAAGGATGAATTTTTCTGTCGCTACTGGCTTCGTAAACGTTGATAGTTTCATCACCGTAAACACTGGTTAATAGGACTGTGCTGTTGGTTATTTCCGATAGCTCGTGGGCGATAGGACGCCCTTGATGTATCAGCTGATCACATTTTTGCATTTGGTGATCTAGCTGAATAATACGTGGACCTAGGCCGTATTCATTACCCGTTTTGGTGAGAATTCCAGTGCTGGTCAGTTCTTTGATGTAGCGATACGCTGTGGGAATGGAAAGCTCCAGTTGCTGTGCGATAGTTTCAGCATCAAGCAAAGGGGTTTCTTCTGAAAATAAATCCAGTACAGAGAGTAAGCGCGTTAAGCTAGACAATGCTTTTATTCCTGCATAAAAAAATAATGTGCCTTATGTCGCGGCAACTGTGGATTACACCCTTAACTCTAGACGCTGAACTGGCTGCTTTCCATGCGCGAAAACATGCTTTGTCGTTGAGCGTTGCCATGTTCCCGAAACAGACTTTCTGCACGGGCACCATCGCGGTCGCGAATTGCTTCGACAATAGCGTGATGATGACCATGGGCGCGAAACAGCATCTCATACGCGCGATCCAATCCCACTTTATTGAAGACTAATACCGACGGAGCAATAAAAGGTACCTTGTTCAGTCGCTCCACAAACGTGATCAGCATTGGTGAGCCGCAGTTGTTAACGATAGTGTTATGGAATTCGGCATTAATCTCGCCGTATAAGTCTTCATCTTCAAACGTGACTGAGTGTTTTTTAAATATGGCATCGCCGCGTGTTAATGATTCTTCGAGTTTTGCGAGTACTTCAGGTGTGGCCCCGGCCTCTGCCAGCATTCTGGCGGCTATACCTTCGAGGGCCGCTCGCAAATTTAACGCTTGCAGGCTTTCTTCCCCCACAAACGCCTTTACGGAGTAGCCACGTTTACCCGCAGGTTCAATAAAGCCCTCTGCCTCGAGGGCTGGCAGCGCATTACGAATTGGTGTTCGCGATACACCTAATTGTTCTGCCAGGCCAGATTCGGTAATGCGTTCACCGGGCTTGAGTTCGCCGGAGAGAATCATTTCACGCAATTGGTGTAAGGGGTTTAAATTCATCATAGCTCCGAAATGCCAATAGCTGGCGGAGATCTTTTTGTTGCAGGAGTATATCGTTTTGGGATGGCTAACGTCTATTAAGCGATAGGTTACCAGAATGCTGGCTCGCTAACGATGTGCTTAAGCTCGGGCTGATAAACCGTTAGACACGGTATATCAGAAGGCATTTTTGTGCGCGAGTGGAATGGGCTGGAGCGATACTGTCCTGATCAAAATATATGCTTGGCAGATTAAAATAGATGTTTGAGCGGTCTTTGCTCCCGTGCGGCTTTGAGCGTGTGGTGAATAATTTAACGTCTGTGGAAAACGTATAGCGAATGGTGTGCGCTTGTTTTCATTCGTATCTATTCGAAATGCTCTTTCAGCCAATTTGGCTAAAAGAGCATCATGGTTGGTGTAGGTTTAGCGAACATTGATTATGTTAAAAAATAAACCGTTTTAACACATTGTATTTTCTTGCGATTATCGCGGACAGCTACACGATAAATTGGCTGGTTAAATTGCGTAGAGTGGCTCCTAGTTGCGCCAGCTCCAAGCTGGCTGTATTCGTTTGCTCAGTCGCCGCAGCGGTTTGTTCCGAAATAGCGTGAATGTTAAGCACGTTGCGATTTATTTCATCGGTGACTGCGCTCTGTTCTTGAGCTGCGGAAGCGATTTGCGTGTTCATGTCAGAAATTGTGGTAACTGATTGCGTGATTAGCGCAAGTGCTTCGCCAGCAGCACCGGCTTCTTCCGTAACGGTTTGCGCGCTCTCTCTACTGGTGCCCATAACATCGACTGCTTGACCTGCCCCGTTTTGCAGTACGCTGATTAGGTTTTCAATTTCGCCGGCGGACTCTTGTGTCCTGCGTGCTAGGGTGCGCACCTCATCTGCAACGACCGCGAAGCCTCTGCCTTGCTCGCCAGCGCGGGCAGCCTCAATCGCTGCGTTAAGCGCAAGCAGGTTGGTTTGCTCGGCAACGCTCTTAATAACATCGAGCACTGTGGTGATATTGTTACTATCCTGCTGTAGCTTCTCGATCACCGATGAAGAGTTATCTATGCCTTTCCTCAGTGTGCTAATGGCTGTAATGGTTGTTTGAACTTGGCTGTCTCCGCGTTCGGATGCCTCTGTAGCCTCGGTGGCAGCAAGCGCTGCCTGCTCTGCATTTCTGGCCACATCCTGCACGGTCGCTGTCATCTCCTCTATAGCGGTTACTACCTGTTCTATCTCACTTTTTTGATTTACAACGCCGGCTTTAGTTTGGTCGGTAACGTTGGAAAGCTCTTCGGCGGATGTGGCTAGTTGCTGCGTTGCTGAAACTATTTGGCTAATGACGCCCTGAAGTTTTTCCACAAATGCGTTAAAATTTAAGGCCAGTTCGCCGACCTCATCCGAACTATTGACGGGCACTCTTTTTGTTAAGTCGCCTTCACCTTCGGCTATATCTTTTAACATTGCATTGGTTCGCTTTAAGGGACCGACGATTCCCTGGGTCACAAAATAAGCGACAGCAAGACCTGTTATGGTGGCAATGCAAGTCAGCAGGCCAATACTTTTTAGCGTGGTGGCGATGTCGTTTTCGACAGATTTACCCACTTCCTTTAACGAAACGAAGACGCTATCACTCAATGCCACCGAATCATCGGCCATAATGGGGCCGTGCTTGTCCATAATGTTGGCCATAGCGTCATTACGTAATTGAATAAACGTGTAAACATCTTGGTAAGCGTTTCGGTATAGCGCTAGTGCGTCTATGGCCTGCAGTGTTAGCTCACGTCTCTTGGGGTTTTGTAGCTCGCTTAACAGTGATTTCAGGGCGGCTTCGGTCTGGTCTAGCTGACTGATCACACTCTGGTTGGATTCTTCATCGTTGTCTACAAGGAAGTGAAATGTTGATAACTGGCTAGACAATAAATGGCGTTGAGCGAGCCCAGCAAAATATGCAGCACGGGGATCATTGTCTCTGTAAGCAGAATCCATAACCTCGGATAAGTTGTTTTCAATTAACGGTCCTTGCACGTAGAGTACATTTTTTACTTTGTCATTTCGTTGATCCATATTGCTGACAATGACATTGTGAAAAGTCTCGGTATATTCGTCATTATATGTATTGATTGCTGCTAGCAGCTCGACGCGCTTGGGGTTGGTGATATTGTTATGCGCTTCGGCTAGAATTTTTTGAAGCTTTTCCTCCACCTGATTGAATTTCTTAATGTCTTCTGGGTTGGAGGTCTTTATGTAGTCTTTTACATATAATCGTTTGCGGTAGATCTGCCGCATGATTTCAGATGCTGTGCCTGCATCGGGGGCCAAATCTTGAGTGATTCCGAATACGTCATTATCAATGACCTCTAACTTGATGAAAGCGATTACACCAAGAATGATTAATAAAATAATAATTAAAACCGGGGACGACATGGCTTTAATCGTAATGCTCATGTTGCGAAACCAAGCAAATGTATCTGTCACGGGAGTATCCTTTAAGCAGGGTATCGTTATAGCGGAGTTTGGGTCCTTCTAGCAGCAATGTACGAAAACAGCTCTCCTATGAGTGTGTTCTGCCGTGTTGCCCGCTCTCGTTTTTTTTCACTTATGGCAGCGTTCTTCTAATGTAATTAAGTCTAGTGTCAATGTTGTGGTCGTCAAGTAAGTTAAGTTTGAGAATGGTTTGACTCCACTGATTCCATAGGCATGAGTCATGCTGCGCTCGCTTCCTCTATATCCTTTGGCACCATCTATATCCTATATCGGACTACATCGGCATCTTCCCCAAAATCTTTTGTGATATTGGTTGCGCTTTTGGTGCCATGGTCTCAAGTCGTTGCTTTCGTACGCCTTGCGTTATTTGGTGAGAGCGAGATTCACCGCAACGTTGTTTAGCTTGTGCTGCCCGTGTCCCAATTGGTGTGGTTGTCGCTATTTCAGTGCTTGGGCGCGCGGCCTGCCTTACTTGTCTGTGATGTGGTCAGAGGTTGGTTGGCGCAAGCATGCCAGGGTTCTTCAATGTTCTCGTGTCTGGGCCCTGATCGACTGGCTGGAGAGTGGTTATTAATGATTTTCTCAGGCTATTTAGGATTAGCAATATCTTTATATTGGATACAATAGTGTGGCTATATTTGTTTTTTGGGAAACATTCATTATTTTTAATATAAGTGCCTTATCGCTATGTTTTTTCCATTAATTCACATTTATTTCCTGTTTTTTTGTATTTTTATAGCTATTTATAGTAATTTAACGGGTTTTTTTGGGTCTTTATGTTTTTGTTTTATTGTATTTTTGGTGCGTTAAGGGAAAAATAAATGGATCCAATATTGATTGTTTGGGGTTGTGAGGGTATCTTTGCTGCCAGTTAGTTAAGTTCGTAACACAATATCAATAATACATGCGCCTAAATCGCGCTTGCCCAAGCAGGAGGTCCGTCGTGGCTTATAAAAATCTTGAAGAAAAATTGTCGTCAGCTGGCAATATTGTCGAAATGCTTCGCAATGCCCAGGTTGGCCCTAATGTATACCCTGGTGTGCCGCCAGAGTTCACTAACTGGCGTGATGAGCAGCAGGCTTGGCAGAAGACTTGTGTGCTGTTCGATCAGTCATACCACATGGCTGATTTGCTGGTAGAAGGTCCAGATGCGTTCAAGTTGTTAGAGAAGTTGGCAATTAACAGCTTCAACAATTACAAGCCTGGTAAGGCAAAGCAGTTCGTGCCTTGTACGCCAGAGGGTTACGTTATCGGCGATGTTATTCTGTTTTATTTGGCCGAAAACAAGTTCAACCTTGTTGGTCGCGCACCAACTTTAAACTGGGTGATGTTCCATGCCGAAACTGGCGACTGGGATGTTAAGTGTACTCTGGATCAGCGCACCGCAGCGCGTCCAGACAAGGAAAATCGTTTGCACTACCGTTATCAGGTGCAAGGCCCCAATGCCATGAAAACCATGGCAAAAGTATTGGGCGAACAGCCGCCTGAGCTGAAATTTTTTGATATGACCGAAATCACTATCGCCGGTAAAACTGTGGGTGCATTGCGTCACGGTATGGCGGGGCAGCCTGGCTTTGAATTGTATGGTCCCTGGGAAGATGGCGCTGCCGTAAAAGCGGCGTTGGTTGCTGCGGGCGAAGAGTTTGGTATGCGCCAAGTGGGTGGCCGTACCTACGCATCTAACACTATCGAGTCTGGTTGGATTCCTTCTCCACTGCCTGCGGTTTATACCGGCGACAGTTTGAAAGCCTATCGCGAATGGTTGCCTGCCGATGGTTATGAAGGTACCTGTTCTCTGGGCGGTAGTTTCCTGTCTGACAATATTGAAGACTACTACTTAACGCCTTGGGATTTGGGTTATGGCGCTTTCGTGAAGTTTGACCATGACTTTATTGGTCGTGAAGCACTAGAAAAAATGGCTAAAGAAAAGCAGCGTAAGAAAGTTACATTGAAGTTAGACGACGAAGATGTGGCCGCCGTGGTGATGTCAATGTACGGCAAAGAAAATGAGCGCGGTAAATTTATTGATTTCCCTTCTGCTGTTTATTGTATGCATCCGTTCGACCAAGTGTTGGCTGATGGCAAAGTCGTAGGTGTTTCTACCTGGGTTGCTTACAGTTCAAACGAACGTGCAATGTTAACGCTGGCCATGGTCGATCCAGAATATGCTGAGCCTGGTACCGAAGTTGTATTTGTTTGGGGTGAAGAAAATGGCGGTACCACTAAGCCGACTGTTGAGCCACACAAGCAAATGAAACTGCGTGCGACTGTTAGCCCTGTGCCTTACGTTGAAGTGGTTCGTAAGAGCTATTCTGGTGTTAAAGGCTGGCGTGAACAGCAGGACTAGTTTCTAAGCCTCCAGGTGCGGTTTGCGCTTGTGTGAACTGCTTGGCTTCTTCTCGGCTACCTGGCGACAGATAGCCGAGTTTTTTCCATCTGGAATCCGCTTTTTACTCTGGCAACGATGGGACTTATGGGTCTACGGAGGGTTGCTGGTGGGTATAACTAAGAGAAGAACGTTATGGCATTAAACAAGCCCTATTCAGATATACCTGGCACGACTGTATTTGATGGTGATTTGGCGCGTAAGGGTTACCACTTGAATCAGTTTTGTATGTCATTAATGAAAGAAGAAAATCGTACGCTTTTTAAGGCGGATGAGCGTGCCTATCTTGAAAATTGGCCGATGACTGAGGCGCAGAGACAGGCCGTATTGGATCGTGACTTTACGCGCTTAATTGAATTGGGCGGCAATATCTATTATTTGGTAAAAATTAGTTCTACCGATGGTTTGAGTGTTGCAGCGGCTGTTTCAACGATGACCGACATGAATGCAGATGATTATATGCAGATGATGAAAAATGGTGGGCGTTCACCAATAGGTAATCGTTATATAGGGGAAAAGTCATAATGGCAAAAATTACAGCAGGCGTGGGTACATCCCATGTGCCGCTTTTGGGGCGCATTGTTGATATCAATCAGACTGAAGCGGAAGAATGGCAGCCTATCTTTAGCGGTTATGATTTTACCAAAAAATGGATCGCTGAAGAAAAGCCAGACGTTGTTATTCTGGTCTATAACGATCACGCCACTGCATTTGATATGAAAATCATTCCAACATTTGCCATTGGTTGTGGTGAGGAATTTAAACCTGCGGATGAAGGCTACGGTGCTCGACCGGTACCCACCGTTAAAGGTGAGCCTGAGTTGGCCTGGCATATCGCGCAGTCAGTGATTCAGCAGGATTTTGATTTAACCATTATCAATGAAATGGAAGTTGACCATGGGTTAACGGTACCTTTATCTATGATGTTTGGGCAGCCAGAAGAGTGGCCTTGCAAGGTGATACCTGTTGCGGTGAATACAGTGGTGTACCCTGCACCCAGTGGGCAGCGTTGTCTGAATTTAGGTCGTGCATTGAAAAAAGCCGTTGAATCATTTGATGGCGACTTGAATGTGCAGATCTGGGGTACGGGCGGTATGAGTCATCAGTTACTGGGTGCAAGAGCCGGGCTCATTAATCGTGAATGGGACACTGCTTTTCTGGATAAACTCAGCAATGATTACGAAGAGCTGGCCGCTATTCCACAGACCGAATACATTCGGGAAACGGGTACCGAAGGTTGTGAAATGGTTATGTGGTTAATTATGCGCGGTGCATTGAACGAAAATATCAATGAAATTCATCGTCATTATCATGTGCCGATTTCCAATACAGCCCTGGGTCATATTGTTTTCGAAAATAATGAATGACCGCTAGCGTCGCTTGGCTCTATATGAGTTGGGAGGACGCAAACAGGCGCTGTCTGTCAAGAATAGACTCGTCAAATAAGCAGTTGGTAAAGCGAACAGCTGATTAATGTAATGACGAAGCTTTAGCGAGGTTTTATGACGGAAGAGCGAATTCAACAAGCTATTATCCAAATGGAGTGCCAGCAGCATCTAAATCGGGTCACCAGTTTGACTGATCGCGCTGATTGGGAAGCTCTGGCTGACTGCTATACGGAAGACGCCGTGTTGGCTCGGCCAAGTGATCCGAATAATCCTATTGTAGGTAAAGATGCGATCCTGGCGTCATTTAAAAATCGCCCACCACGCATTACAGCTCATCTGCTGGGGAATACAGTGTTTGATATTGTTGAGCCGACCAAAGTGACAGCGACAAGTCGTGTTTGGTTGGTTGCCGGGCCGGTGCCGGAAGGCGATGCGCCAGCCTTATCAGAAGGGCCGATTTTAGTTGGGACGTTTACGGATTATCTGGTGTGGAAAGATGGTCGTTGGCTGACTAATCGGCGCGATGGCAGTATCGAACTTAAACATAGTTAAGTGATCGCGGTTCTGGCTTGGGCTGCAGATGAGGGCTTAGCGGTGAAAATTGCCCCTGCATATGTCTGTCATAAAGAATAATTTACTAATAGAGGCATGGTAGCAACATGACTAATTCCGACAGTGTTGTGGATCTAAAACAGTTTCCTTTGCGCGACGTATCGTTTATTGAATCTAAAGTGACTATCACCAGGCAATCTGATGATGTCTTGTTGATGGATATCGCCGAGCCGTTAGGTGACTTCGATACCCGTATTGGTGACTGGATAGACAAGTGGAGTGCAGAGTGTCCTGATCGAGCCTATATCGTAGAGCAAACAGCTGAGGGTGAAAAAATACTCACCTATGGCGAAATGAAAGATCAGGTTTTAAAAATTGGTGAGGCGTTTCTCGGTCTTTCGCTAGGGCAAGAAAATCCTATTGTCATCATGGCTGATAACAGTATCCAGCATGCATTGGTGATGTTGGCTGCACTTTATGTGGGCGTGCCTTTGTCGCCCGTTGCGCCTGCTTATGCGTTACAGACTAACGATTACGCCAAGCTGAACACAACGTTTGACATTCTCACGCCTGGCTTGGTTATTGTTGAAGATGGCGAGCGTTTTTCCAAAGCCATCGACAACGCTTTTGATGCGGCATTACCGGTAATGTCGTTAGGCAATCCGACTGATCGCGCGCCATTGCTGCAAAATATGATGGGCGATGGCAGCAATGTTGATGCGGTGAAAGCTGCTGCAGAGGCTGTCACCGGCGATACGATTGCCAAGTTCCTCTTTACGTCAGGTTCCTCTGGTGCGCCAAAAGCTGTTATCAATACGCATCGCATGCTGTGTGTAAACTCCCAGCAAAAACGTCAGATATGCAAAAGCCTGGGCGAAAGGCCACCGGTGTTAGTTGATTGGTTGCCGTGGAATCATACTGCCGGTGGTAACAGTGACTTTAACTTGGTGTTACACAATGGCGGTACGCTTTATATTGACCCAGGTAAGCCGACCAAAGACCTGATCAGTAAGTCGGTAGAGCTCCTTAAGCGCGTGTCACCGACTTTGTATTTCAATGTGCCTATGGGTTTTGATGCATTGATTCCCTACATGGAAAAAGATGAGCAGCTGCGCGACAATTTTTTTAAAGATCTTGAATTTATCTGGTATGCCGCCGCTGCGATGCAGCCAGCTACCTGGGAGGCTATTGAGCGTTTGGCGATCAAGGCGTTGGGCAAACGGCTGCTTATTGTCACGGGCTTGGGGATGACTGAAACAGCTCCTATCGCCTTGTTTGGTAATAAAAAGGCGAGTAGCCCTGGTGTAGTGGGATTGCCCGCTCCCGGTCTGCGCATGAAATTAATTGATGCCGGTAACGGGCATTATGAAGCGCGCTACAAAGGTCCAAACTTAACACCAGGTTATTGGCGTAACCCGGTTGCAACGGCTGAAGCGTTCGATGACGAAGGGTACTTCCTTTCTGGCGACCTGGTGAGCTTCGTTGATGAAAATGAACCTGGCTTGGGCATGCGTTTTGAAGGCCGTCAAAGTGAAGACTTTAAACTGACTTCTGGTACTCGCGTTGCGGCGGGGGCTTTGCGTTTGAAAGCACTGGAACAGATGCAGAGTCTGGTAAATGATCTCGTGGTAGTTGGTGATGGTCAGTCAGATGTTCGTTTGATGATCTTTCCCGATTGGGACGCCTGCCGTAGTGCTGCGGGGCTGGATAATCAGCCAGAGCTGGGCGAAGTTGAGCTGGGGCAGCATCCTGCGGTGAAGTCTTTGTTTGCAGAGCATATTCGTGAATTTTGCCGCACCGGAACCGGCAGCTCTAATCGTCTGGTGGGCGCTGTACTGTTGACTGAGCCTGCATCTGAATCGGCTGGGGAAATCACCCAAAAAGGTACTCTCAATCGCCGTATTCTGGAGCGTAATCGGCCCGATCTGATTCAGGTATTGTTTCACGACGAAGCTGATCCTCGCGTGATTACTTCCTCCTGCTAGTTACTCGTGTTATTTAGGCCCGCCAGTATTGCGCAATAGTGCTGCGGGCCAACCCCTTTCCCCTGCTAGTATTAGTATAGCTGTTCATTAAACACTGATTTTTAGTGCAATTAATGAATGTTTCTCCTCTCGCATCATCGAATATAGCTGTGACTATAATTGGAATTAGTTGAATAGCGAAGGTGCTACAGAAATAGAAATTGCCTCGTAAAGCGAAGTTGCGAATTTCTCGCACCTATATGCATTTTTCACGACAATATAACTCATAAATAAATGCTTTAAGTTTATGCAAAATATTTTGATGGGATGGGTAACGCCTCGCTCAGCTTAACAATACCAGAAAAACCGTTGATCCCAGTTATATGGTCAACACCAGTTTTTGTGATTGTTGTGATAGCACTGCTCTAGTTGGCTATTGACGTGTTTTAGATGTACGTACAAAAGATAAATTTACTAGGAGTGTCATTTTCGTTGTTTAAAGACTGCGGTGGGAATATGGCTTGGATATCTGCTAGAGATTACGGAATCAAATGGTTCTCGCAATGATTTTCTTATTGAGAAAAGGTCAGAATATTTCCAGTCATGTTTAGTTTTATGCTTTTTGAATAAGTTTTTTATCTGACGATACCGCTATGCGGGCTCAGTGTGCGATATGGGTGAAATCCTTGTAGGCCTAAATTTGATATGTTGGATTGCATTGATTTTACTAGGCTTTGGATCAGCTGCATTGACTGGTGTCGTTAAAAGTCTGTAAAGCAGCTAGTGATCTTCGTCGAAAGGGTAGTAGGATTTTTACGGCTTTTGAAAAATGTTAAAAGCCAAATGGTTAAGTGTGGTTATAAGTATGTACGTAGGTATTATTGGCGAAAAAAATATGAAGCTTTCTCTATCTGTATCGATAACTGAAACCTTTCACTCTCATTAATTTTATAGGGAAGGGGGCTGTCGTGGTGATGACTAGCTAGTATGAGCGCAGAAGGACGGTAATTAACGAGACTTTTTTAGTATGGTTTTCAATCCAAATTGCTAACACAGTGTTGCATATTTAAACTTAATTGTGTGCCTGTCAAATATATAGTTGATCCAGTCATACTTTGGGTAGAAACCTTTTTATGGCAGTTTTTGCGGGATTGCCGAGGTTTCTTGTAAAAAATATTGATATTTAGGGCGTGCGAAGATTTTTGAGTGTGGTTGGATAAACTCATTTTAAAATTTTGAGGTGGTGTAGATCAGGTTTGATTGGTGGCGGTGATCTTTTTCGAAAATTGTGCTTATGCTAGTCTCGTCTAATTACAGGAAAATGACTGGGTTGAAAATACTAGCATGTCAAATATCTTAAAAGCATTCATTGAAAATGAAGCTACCATTAGACGAGTAGTGGCGAAGTATTGTCCTCGACCTGAAGATGTTGACGAGTTGACTCAGGAGATTTTTCTTAGAGCCTTTGCTGCTGAACTAAAAAGTGAAATTAGGGATCCGAAAGCCTTTCTATTGAAGATTGCAAAAAATTTGTCGCTTTATGAAATTAAGAAACATGCTTACTCAAAAACTGATTATGCTGATGATACTGTGGGCGGAATGGAGGCGCTTATTGACGGGCAGCAGGTATCAATGGATGACGATCTAGACAGTAAGCGAAAATTATATGTTCTTTCTCAAGCAATCGCTAGCTTAGCACCTGAATATCGTATTCCATTGCTAATGAAAAAGATGGATCACCTAAAATTTAATGAAATTGCAGACGAGTTAAATATATCCAAGCAGGCAGCTGAAAAAAGAGTGGTGAGAGCCTTGGTAGCGTGTAAAAATTATTTGGCTGAACGGGGGTATGATTTATCTGAGCTTGATGCTTTCCCTGCTAAGCGGCGTGAAAAATCTAATAATGGGAACCGGAAGGTGGTAACCCCATTGCCTTTTCGTTCGGCTCGGTGATCTTTGGTAAACCTAATGAGTAATAAAAATAAAGTGGTATCTTTGCCTGATATCGACGCCCTCGAAGAGCAAGCCGCAGAATGGCTCATACGCCTTGATGAAGGTGATGTATCCATTGAAGAGGTTAATCAATTTAAGCAGTGGCGAAATAAAAGTGTGTATCATCGAGAAGCGTTTGTAAAGATGGCTCCAATTTGGGGCTCTTTGGATCTGGTTGAGGCATTGAATGATTATCCCGAAGCAGAGTCATACATATCTGTTAATTCTCCAGATAACACTGCGGGTTCAGAATCGCGCCCCTGGTTATACTCACTGATCGCAAGCGCTGCTTGCATTATTTTTCTAGTCTTTGCCGGCATGTATTATCAGCGTGTTTTCAACGTTAAGCCTGCCGTTGTATCCAGTTATCTAACCGTAGTGGGTGAACAAAAAACTGTTAATTTATCGGATGGGTCTGTTGTGGAGCTGGATACCAATTCTAAAATCCGAGTTGTTTTTACAGAAAGTGCCAGGCGCATTCAGTTGTTAACTGGTCAGGCCTTTTTTAAGGTGGCACACGATAAAACCAGGCCATTCTCAGTTTTCTCAGGTAAGGGGGTTGTTACAGCTGTCGGCACGCAGTTTTCTGTGGCCTATCGCGCTGATACTGTTGGTGTTGTCGTGGCTGAGGGGCGTGTAGCGCTGTCGTCAACGCCTCGTGAATATAGTATGGCGGAGTCTGCGGCGCTACAAAATGATATAGCGCTGTCGCATACTCTGGTGGAATTAACTGCACAACAGGCTGCGATATTTACTGATAAAGTGGACAAAGTAGAATTTCTCGATACCGCGGAACAGCAACGTAGGCTGTCATGGCGAACTGGATTGCTAGCTTTCTCTGGCGAGTCTTTGGCTGAATTCATTGATGAAATGAGCCTCTATACCAATGTTCGGATTGAACTGCGTGGCGAGAATATTCGTGACTTGCCTGTCGCAGGGTATTTTAAAGTTGGTGAGGTGGAAGCGATGTTTGATGCATTGGAAGTAATGTTGGGAATCGATGTGGAAAGAGTTAGTGACAATCAAGTCGTCTTATCGAAGAAAAATAAGGGCTAATTGTGCATTATTATCTGTTAGCTTCGTTGATTTCGCACATTGAATAAAAGTCCGTCTATGGCAATGTGGTAGTAAATTTTTGGGGTTGTGACCGTTAACATTGCCGTAATTACGTTATTTCTTCGGTGCTGCTATGGATCAATGGGATAAAAATAATAAGTCAAGGCAGGCTTTTAGTTTGGCGAAACTCAGTTGTGTTGACCTTTTTATAGTTAGGTTAGTGTTTAGCGATAGCTGGGTATTCAGTCTTGTCGACAAGCGAGTTGGTGACTAATGCTCGCTCGTCGGATAAAAATCTAGGCACAGATGCTGCTGACGGTACATGAGTTTCTGTTAACGTTGGTATTCAGATTATACAGTGTCGGCATCTATTATCTTTTTGTTTGTTCATTCGAAAAATACTTTTTTTGTCTGTTTTCCTCTTCTCGGATGTCTTTAGTTATGAAGGTCAGTGGAAAATCACATTGTAATTCTTTAAAACGCTCTGAGTATAGAGTTTGCAAACTGGCAAGAATGGTCTTTGAATTATTTTTGCTATTGGTTTTTTGTGCCTTGCTGTTGAGGTATGCAACCGTATCTGTAGCTAATGCTGTTACTCCAATAGTTAATGATCAATATAATAACGATCAATATATTTTTGATATTGAAGAAAAAACTCTTGGGCGGGCATTAGATAAATTCGTTCAGACGACAAAACTCCAATTGCTGTATCCTCATTACCTTGAAATTAGAACGGGAATAAATCCTGTTGTAGGTAAGTATGGCGTTAAAGAAGCGCTCAGTATTATGTTGAGCAATACAAAATTTTCCGGTGGCCTGACAAAAAACGGCGTTCTTATCGTAATCGATAATGCAAGCTGTATCACTTCACGGGAGAGTAAAATGTCAAAATATCGTTCAGTCGATAAAATATTTTTTGCGGGCATGTCAGCGTTTTGTATTGCTGCGGGAGTAAATGCACAAGAAGATAAAAAAGATTCTGGGTACGCTTTGGAAGAAATTACGGTAACCGCGCAGCGCCGTTCAGAAAGCCTGTCTACCGTACCTTTAAATATCGTAGCTGAGACTCAGATTAGTCTGGATAAGAAAGGTGTTAGGTCTATCGATGATTTGGCGAGGCTTCAGCCCAGCATTACCTTTGGTCAATCGGCACAATATTTTGGTCCCGGTCAATCGCAAATTGCGATACGTGGTATCGCTTCGTCTTCAGGTATTCCCACAACAGGTGTGTATATTGATGATGCACCTATTCAAATACGAACGGGTGTGACTCCTTCTCTAAGCAACCCTTATCCGCGTATTTTTGACCTTGAGCGAGTTGAGGTTTTGAATGGGCCTCAAGGCACGTTGTTTGGTACTGGTTCGATGGGTGGTGCAGTGCGCTTTATTACTCCTGCACCATCTTACGATGAAACTTCCATGTATGCTCGAGCAGAAGCATCTACTACCAAAAATGGTAGTGAAAGTTACGAAGCGGGTTATGCCTTTGGAGCGCCGATTATTGAAGATAAAGTGGGATTTCGCGGGAGTATCTTTACGCGTACTGATGGCGGCTATATTGATCGATTGGATCGCCTGACTGATCAGCTGGTAGATGAAGATATTAATAGTGAATCCGTGTTGGTTGGTCGAGTTGCGGTTGGATTTAGAGCGACGGATACATTAACGATTACACCCTCTTTGTTCTATCAAGACCTGGAAATCGATGATAGTTCTCGTTATGAAGTTGCTGCATCTAATGCGTCGGCAAGTGACTTTTCGACCAGTCTTGATGCCTTTCCTCAATACAATAAAGACAAGTTTTACCTTCCAGCTTTAGAAATTGAATACGAAATGGATGATATGACATTAATTTCTAATACGTCGTATTTGAGTCGTGATACGTCGAGTAGAACTGACGATCTTGCGCTTTCATTAGCGCTTAATGCTGAATACTCAGACCAGATCCCCGCTCAATTTTCTGAATACTTTCCAAGCACGGTATCAGATACATCGCAGCGTGTATTCACACAAGAATTGCGTTTGCAAGGCATCAGCATGGAGTCACGTTTAAATTGGGTGGTTGGTGTGCATTATATAGATGCAACGACAAAGGATTCTTTTGATGGAAGTGATGAGCGCCTGTTGGATGTTATGCAATTTGGTGCAGAGCAGGCAGTACTAAACGGACGTTCACTTTATGCGTTTCCAGATGACCCTGCTTCCGGTTTTTTTCCGGGCGATATCACGTCAGTGTCTGATGTGTGGGGTGTGGAACTCTATCAAGGTAAGTACTTTGTTTCTCAAGATATTTCTCATACCGACAAGCAGACGGCCATTTTTGGTCAAATCGATTATGACCTTACGGACAAGTTAACGGCAACTGTTGGCTTGCGTTATACCAAAGCGGATTATGATTACACCAGTTTTATTGCGGGCCCATTGTTTGCCGGTCCTGATAACCCTGTGGATTATGAAACCAATGGTAAACGCTCGGCATTAAATACATCGAGTTCTCCAGTAACGCCGAAGTTTGGTATTTCCTATCAAGCGGATGATAACAATCTTTTTTATGCCAATGCCGCCAAAGGTTTTCGTGGTCCAGGTATTTCCGAAGCAGCTGGTTCAACTTGTGCTGCCGAGGGTGCCGCCATTGGATTTGATGCTGCATCTGCACTTAATGTGAAATCAGACAGTCTTTGGAGTTATGAGTTAGGCAGTAAAAATACGTTGATGGGTGGTAAATTAAATATTGATGCAGCACTTTACACAATGCGTTGGAGTGATGTGCAGTTTCAATTCCTTCTACCTAATTGTCAGAAATTTGCAACCCTTAATCAAGGCGATGCACAAATAGACGGTTTAAATATCGCACTAGCTGCACGGCCACTCGATGGTTTAACTATCGGTGTTGCTGTTGCTTATACTGATGCCCGTTACACCACTGACTTCCTTGGTGAGGGCGGTACCATTATTCGTCAAGCTGGTGAACCTTTCGATGTGGCACCGTGGTCGTGGAGTGTTAACTCTGAGTACGTATTGCCTATTAAAGACGTTGACTACTATGGACGTTTTGACTACACCAAAACAACGAAAGAAGATAAACCAGTTGATGTCAATTCTCCATTGATTGATCCTGATTTACCGCGTCCTCCTGCGACTGAGCAGTTGAACCTCCGTTTTGGTGGTAGGTTCCAGGACTATGACATCAGCTTGTTTGTAAATAATATTACTAATGAGCAGCCTGAGTTGGCATTAACTCATGATGGAGCTGGTTCACAATTCTTCCGAGCGGGGACCTTTCGCCCGCGAACAGTCGGCATTACTTTAACTATGCGTAAATAATTTACGCTTCACCATTGAGCGCGTTATCTTAGGTGTTGGATATCGCGCTCTGGTCAGGCTCATTCTAAAAATAGATTCTTGGAGTATCTTATGAAATCAAAAGGCATTTTTTCTGTCTTTGCGGTAATAACCTGTGTTGTTTTATTAGGGTTAGGTTCCGCTGAGCCGGCTTATGCACATCATTCTTTCACCATGTTTGATAAAGATGTGACTAGTACCCTGAAAGGCAAAGTCAGCAAGTTTCGATGGACAAACCCCCATGTGTTTGTTGTTGTTGATATGCCTAATGACACAGGTGAAGTAGTAAGTTATGTACTTGAGGGTAGTAGTCCAAACTTGTTGAGCCACTCGGGTTGGAATCGAAAAAGTATTAAGACGGGTGATGATGTCTCTATTGCCTATCATCCATTGCGCAACGGTAAGCCCGGCGGAATGCTGTTAACCATCACATTGCCTGATGGCACAAAGATGAGTGCTTGGTAAGTGTCGTTATTAGATGAGTAGTGCCATGGATATACGTGGCATTTATGTTGTCTACATTAATAAGTGAGTATCTCAATGCAAGTTAAAAAAAATGCTTTTACAGTCCAGTTGGCAGTAATTTTTTTCACCCTGAGCGTGTTAAGTTTTGACGTTTTTTCAGAACCCAATATTTCTGGAATTTGGAATCGTTATCCAGATCCTTATCCTGATTTATTTTCTCCTGATCCTCCTCCACCTGGCGGCGAGCCTAAGCTGAAAGAACCCTACAAAAGTCAGTATGAAGCGATAAAAATACGTCAAAAAGAAGCCGAAGAAAAAAATATATCCTTAGCTACGCCTAGTAGCTTGTGCCGGGCAGAAGGCGTTCCAACGATTATGGAAGCGCATTACGCATTACAGATTTTGCAAAATCCAGGTCAAGTTACTGTCTTGGCAGAATTTATGGATCAGACTCGTCGTATTTATATGAATGAAGCATTACCAAGTCTGGATGAGTTGACGCTGACATACAATGGTTATGCAGTTGGTCATTGGAAGGGTGACGTTTTGGAAGTTCAAACTATTGGAATTCGAGAAGACGTACAATTTATTGATATTCCACATAGTGAAAATATGAAAGTGACTGAGCGGATTTACTTAACCGCGCCGAACCTTTTACAAAATGAAATAACCATTGAGGACCCTGGTGTTCTTGAAGAACCCTATAAATTTACCATCGGTTACAAAAAAGAAGATGCCAGTTACAAAATCAATGAATACGTATGTGAGGATAACCGGATCATATTGCATGATGATGGTAGTTTTAGTTTTGATGTAGAGGCTCATTAGG
>JBNKHI010000001.1:80072-179338 GCA_050290265.1 Cellvibrionaceae bacterium | reverse complement strand
CAGCGTCCATATAATAGCTATAGCTACGCTGTAACCGTTTGATTGCTTTAGAATTTTCTAAAAACAGAACCTGATTTTTTAAATTATTAATTTGTTTCTCAAGCGCGTTTATTTCACTTGGAATTATTGATACAGCATTACTAGTATTAGTATATGTGTTCTCGTTAGGTTCAGCTTTTGTGGCGGAAACAAACGACAATGTGATTAATAAAAGTATAAATACTCGATGCATCGGAAGATTTTTTCTCATTAAAATCTCTGCAATTTTTGTTATCAAAATAATTACGTTATTTATTCGTAGCTTAATTACTTAACCACAATAAAAAAATTATCGAACCTACCCAAATTAGTTATATATCCAAATCTGCCAAGATATTAGGATCACCGAACCGATTATAACTTTTGTTATATTCAGTCAACTGATCAATATCATAGGCATGTTATGTTTCGCCATCAACGACCTCAGTACGTAACTACACATAACACCGCACAATGAAAAAATAAAAACGAGAGGAATACGCATGAAAAGAGCAAGTATGAATACGTCTCTACCCATAAACCTTAGACAACGAAAAACCCTGGCTCATGCCATAGGGTCCTGTTTTCTAATGGCCGCAACCGGAGCATTTGCCCAATCAGAGGCTATGATGCTCGAAGAAGTTGTTGTTACCGCACAAAAACGTAGCGAAAGTTTGTTGGATGTTCCTATCAGTATTTCAGCGTTGGGTGGCGAAGTATTAGCACAGCGCAGTCTGCGTGACTTGGAAGATATAAGCACCACGACGCCTGGCGTCAACTTTGAAAACGCTAACGAATTCGGCGGGCCAACCATTGCTATCCGTGGTATCCGTGCCGATGTAGGCTCTGCTACCACCAGTTTTTATCTTGATGAAATGCCTCTTTTACAACGCGCCGACGATGGCACCGATCAAGTCACCCCCCACGTTTTCGACCTAGAGCGTGTGGAAATTCTGCGCGGTCCACAAGGCACCCTGTACGGCGCGGGCTCCATGGGCGGCTCCATTCGCTATATCACACGACAACCCAGCCTCAATGAAAGCTCATTGTCGGTGGGCAGTGAACTCTCCTATACCGATGAAGGAGCAGAAAGCTATGAAGTGTCGGTCGTGGGTGGCTTACCCTTAATTGATGACGAACTGGGTTTTCGCGGCGGTATATTTTACCGGGACGAGGGCGGCTATGTTGATCGTGCTGATCGTTTTACCGGTGAAATTATCGACAAAGACGTAAACGAAGTCACTACCTATGCGATTCGCGGCACGCTGAAGTGGGCGGTGACAGATCAACTGGACATCACTCCGACCATTCAGTACCAAAAGGGCGAAAGTAAGGACCGCGACTTAACCTGGGATCAGGATCCTGGTTTCACCACCAGAACCCGTGGTAAACAACCAGAAAACACTACCTTTACGCTGGCTAACGTGAAAGCAGAATACGAGGCTAGCCGCTTCACATTAACATCCGTGACCTCCTATATGGATCGCGAAACCGATCTTATCCGGGATTGGACCGAATCCGATGGGGAAGCTCTTGGTGGCGTACAACGGTTTCTGCCTGATTTTAAAGGTCGCATGTACTGGGATGTTAATCAGAAAGCCTATTCCCAGGAATTCCGGTTTGCGTCTATTGATGATGGCAGTTCTAAACTGTCCTGGTTAATTGGTCTTTACTATCAACACAATAAACTTGAACTCGTTCGAAATGAATATCAGGACCTGGACGCCGTGGTATTAGATTTTTACGGTGTACCGGCCTCTGATATTCCAGCAGGAGTTAGCCCAGCCGAATTTATATTCGGGGCACCGTTAATCTCTGGCCCACTTTCCGATACGCTCGGCCCGGTATCTTATTATCAAAATTTGATCAATATAGAGGAAGAGAAGGCCTTATTTTTGAATGTAGGGTACGCACTAACAGACGAACTAAAAATCAATCTTGGTGCGCGCGTATCTAAAACTGAATTTGATGGTACGCAAATTCAAGATGGCACATGGGCGGGCAGTTATTCAGCGATACAAGGTGTGCAGAAAGATAGCCCTGTTACACCACGGATCAATGTCACCTACGAGCCAACGGAAGAAAGTATGTATTATTTCACTGCGGCCAAAGGCTTTCGCTTAGGCGGCTCGAACCAGGATTTCTCTGGCAATGCATTGTGTGCGGTGGACTTAGGACCGGAAGGCAATCCGCTGGAGTTCAAGTCTGATGAGCTGGTGAGTTATGAACTAGGCACCAAAAATCGACTCGCTAATGGCCGAGCACAACTGTCTGCCAGTGTTTACCATATTGACTGGACCGATATTCAGCGCCCAGTGCAACTGCCAACATGCTTGAATTACTACACCGATAACCTGGGTGAAGCAACCGTTGACGGCTTGGATTTAGAGTTTGAAATGCAGCTCACTGAAACGCTGAAAACTACCGTGTCTGCCGGCTACATTAAAGGTGAGTTCAGCAAGACCTCAGAAAAGTTTGGCAAAATCTATTCTTTGGATGGTCAAGAGTTTAACCAACCCAAGGTGATGGGTAACGCGACCCTTTTCTACAACGGCAATATCAATAACTACGACACGTATGGCAACCTTTCCGTAACTTATACCGGTTCCTATACTCGCGGTGTTCCTGTCGGCGTTGAAGGCGCAGCCTCGACCCCCGATGAAATCAGACATGCAGAATCCATCGTTCAAGCATCTGCACGCGCTGGTGTTTATTTAGGGGAATTCGATGTATCAATGTTTGTTGAGAATTTAACAAACACAGCACCTGAATTGGGAAGAACGAAAATCTATGGCGATTCAACAACGATATTGGAACGTAGTATTCGCCCACGTACCATTGGCTTAGCGGTCAAGTACGACTTCTAAACCCTTTCAAATGTATTAACTGCATATGATCTCTCTTTCCGGCGGTTCAACCCGCCGGTTTTTTTATGTCTACTCTGTGAAATGGCAAGCTAGCGCTATCGATCATAACGAGGACACAACGCTCGGCTACGACTTACTTTACTCGGTCTTTACTGCCTACATTATCTGTACGGCATCACCTAACGTTTTCTTACTGGGGATTCGTAAGGCCCGATGTAAAATGCACCTTACCGCTACTATCAATAATCACTGCTTCAACATTGCTCAAGCGTTCAACCAGAGCTAACCCTTTTTCCACCCCCAATATAAAGACAGTGGTCGATAATGGATCTGCCGTGTAACTCAGTGGCGCGAGCACACTTACACTGACAACACCGGTAGCCGCAGTACCGGTTTTAGGATTTAAAATGTGATGAATGCGCTTACCACTGGCATCGATAAAATAACGCTCGTAATCACCCGATGTAGAAATCGCTTCATTTAACATGGGAATTACGAGCGCTGGCTGGCCATCATCAGCGCGCGGTTTTTTAATTCCAACACGCCACGGTTTACCATTGCGATCACCCAAGACTCGACTGTCGCCACCCGCACTGATACTCGCGTGCGCAATGCCTGCGTCCTGTAGAAGCTGCATGGCACGGTCAACGGCATAACCTTTTGCGATTCCCCCCAGGTCAATTTTTACCTGCGGTTGTTTAAAAGCGAGTGTGCGCTGCTTGCGATCCAACGTCAGCCAATGGTAATTAATTGCCGCCAGACGCTCCCTTACCAACTTGGTGTCAGGCTGCTTACCTTCGCGATAATCAAAGTATTGCCCCAATGAGGCAAACGTAATATCAAAGGCACCATTGCTAAGTTCGCTGTAATAAAGTGCGTTCTGAACAAGATCAAAAAGCTCATCGGACAACACCACTGGTTTTGTAGCAGCAGTGCGATTTACCCGGCTAAGTTCACTACTGGATATGTAGGGGCTTAGCAGCTGATCTAACCGTCGAAATTCATTCAGGGTTTTCGCGAGTAGGGATTCGCAGACATCAAAACTGATTTCACACCAGAAGGTCACACTGACACGAGTACCCATGATGGCAGCATCTTCATGGTGCCACTCGCCATATCCGGGCGCAGACTCTTCAGCAACGGACGTCGCCACCGTAAACAGTAACGCCAACCCCGCCAAGGTAGATTTAGTTATCGATCCAATCAATGCGATAACCCTCACCCTCAGTCTGGGCTGCACCAATCTGCACCAGCATGGGTAACCAGCGCGTCAATTCAGCAGCCGCTGTCGCCCGTGGCGTCAGCTCACCTTTAACCGCCAATGCAGTAAAACTGTTCGGGCGCAGCGTGGGATTAAGATTTACATTGAGTTTTGTCGCAAACGGACCACCCAAATCCGTTACCTCAGCATTGACACCCGATTGGCCATCAGCGGTTAATCGCGCGCCATAACCACCCAAGTCCAACCACTGCTGACCATTGTGAAAATAGCCATCGCGCCAACTTAAACTGCCATCGAGAGACTGCAGTTTCTGCTGGTCAATTTCTACATATTGCGCCAAGAGGGAGATCTGCCCCTGTAGTTTCACCGGTAACCAGACAGATAACACATTGGCAGGGAGGGATACATCTACATCTTCCAGCTTTAACGCCGAGCCACCCTGACTGCAAGCTCGGCTGCTGAATTGCAAACTTTTACTGTCGGTCTGTAAATCGGCGCAAGGCGAGAAGGCCAACAAACTCAAAGGGGAGAGCTCCCAGCTAACACGACCCAAGGCCAGTCCCTTGCCATCAATAACCAGTGTTCCCACAGCCGCTTGTCCACGCCATAAACTGCCCTTGACTCCATTGAGATAAAGCCCAGGTAAAGCCTGGGTCAATCCATACGCGAACCAACTGGCGGGTAAGCGAGTGATCACTAGCCCAAAAATAATTACCAACGCCGCAGCAACCCATAGTATCCGACTCATCAGAAACCATTTAGCGCGAGAATCCGTGGCCGCAACCGCGCTGTCATTTTCCAAAACCATAATTAACCCTTACGCAATCGCACACTAACAGACACATAACCCGCATCGCGGCTGGGATTGACTGTTAGCTCCAACACGGCCACACCAAACTCCGTCTCCAGCTGATATAACCAGCCCAACAGCTTATTAAAGGGTACGTTGTCGAGTCGTAAACGCGCTTCGGAATCTTTCCCTGGTGTGTACCCACTCATGGCGATTTGATTTGCCTGAAGGCTTCGATTGATGACATCGGCCAGGTTACCCGTTGGCGTTTGCACTTGTGCAGATCCATCGTTATAGGCCGCCAACTTAGCGGCCATTGCTTGTACACGGCCTAAGGATTCCGTTGCCGCAATGGCTCGGATACGCTGCTCATCAACAGTAGCTGCGACGGGACGCAACAGGACTAACCATAATAAGTAGAGCGCTAACGCCCCACCCAAAATCAACAACGCGAGCTGATCACGCCGTGTTAAATTATCCCAATATGCTTTCATAATGTACCTTTGCACTCAGCCTGGACTGCATTAAAGATTTCGCACTCGCAGACGAGCTTGTTGCCCATCACCCGTGCGGCTGACATTTAACAGTTCAGCTTGCATTTGCTTTGCCGCTAGATCGCTGCGTACTTGCTCTAACTGCTGGAAGTTCTTCGCCTCCAAATTCAAGCGCATATCACCCGCCACAAAACTTAAATTACGTAACGCAATATCATTGCTGTTTGCCAGTACCGGCCCAACTGTCTGCAACATGGTCAACAAGCTCACACCACTTTCGCCCACCGTTTCGTACTTCGCTAACTGCTGTTTTAACTGGCGCTCAGCATCAACCAAAGCACCGTTAGGCACCGCACTTCGATACGCCTCTCTAATGGCAACCTGAGCACGATCAAAATCGTTGCTGTAACTTGAATATGCCGCCCAATTCACCCCCAAATAAACCAACAGTGCTGCTGCACTGGCATAGGCCACGGTGCGCCACTCTCGCCACCAGCGCTGTATAGGCAGACGACGCGCAAACGTACCCTGGCGTAAATTAATGGCCGGCTGGTCAGGCACACTCAAGGCCTGCCAAACATTGCGTTGTTGTGGTTCGATACTGCCGTTAAAGCCTTCCGGGATGAGAGCTCTAAGACAATCCAGGTCAGTTTCAGTCTCGGCAATAATGGCTATCTGCTCTGGCCAACCTTGCTCAGACACCAGCGCCTCAAGGGCCGGTGCCAATAAAGCCAGATCAACACCAAAGGCCTGATCTTCGGCCCAGCGCACAACTGCCTGTTCATTCTCATTATCAATGAGTGCAATACTCCACTGCGCTGGCGCCCAGTTCAGGCACAAACCTAGTGGCAGACAGGCATCGATATCGATCTGGGCAGCGTCAAAATCCGTAAACAGCTCGGTGACTAAAGTGCGGTCTGCATAGGCAATACTGACCTCATCTTCATCGATGTGCCCGAGTGCGACAAAGATATTGCTGACATCGTCAACTAATTGATCTTCAAGTTGGTACGGCAAAAGCTTGGACAGGTGTTTACGTTCAGCCTTGGAAAACTGTAAACGTCGCGTAACCAGCACATCACTTGGAAGCAATAACCATACAACCGCGGGATCAAGAGCAGCAGCCTCAGTCAGGTCTGCAATATCTCCCTGGGTTGGTGCACCATACCAATGCTGGTCTTCGGCGCGATAACGGCGCCAGACAAACTGCCAGTTTGACGCGGGGGACAAAACCGGAATGTCTTCACCGGCAGGCCATTCCGACGGGAGCTCCGTTTCAATTTCCACCGTCTGACGATAGAGGGCGAGAACGATTAGTTTATCCATGGATCTTTCGTTTCAGGTCTGAGCCTGCCTCATTGGGCGTTTCGAAAAACGCCATTCGTTATCTTTTCTGTTATAGCCTATAGCTGATAGTCACTGCGACGCAAAACGCTAATCTGGTTGTTTTGATCCGGGTTTCGAAACAGCAAGCTTTGTGCATGACGTCTCTGCTCACCTACCTGTACTAACGCTGTTAACAAGAAGTATTTACTATTGGTCAGCAAACCTTCTGTCATCACAGGCTTATCCGCTGAACCTAACCCGGCAACCACCGGATTACTACTAAAATCCGCCAGCGTTTCAAACGGCCCCAGCTGCCGCTCGTCAACCAAGGCCTGAGCATCAGTCACCGCAAGTGGCTGCAGGCTGGTTGCCACATTTAAACTGCGCAACAAAGGCAAACTCATTGTGTTTACATTCGGCCCAGATAACTCATTCAAGGCCACCAGATGCGGTGCCAGTAACTGATATAAGGCAGGGGTCATGTATTTAACCCGCATTAGTTCAGTCACACTGACAAGCGCACGATTAGGTGCCGAATAGGGTTGCTCTAACCCGCTATAATATAGCGATTCTGCGCCACCAAAGCCCGTTGGCTCATCATCTGCGTCTATCCAGTCGATGACGGCTTCTGTAATTTCAACCGCCTGAGCTTGATCCAGAGGGTAAGCCTCAAACGTTTGCAATAAACGAATAAAACGGCGCTGGTTCTCTGTAAATCGCTCTGCGACTGTCGCCGCCTGAGCATTCACGTTGTCGGCAAGCAGATTGATGTTGAACCGCCCCTGCGCATCGCTTAGTGACGCCTGTAGCCAGCCGCCGTCCAGCTCAAAAGGCGGTTGCTGTTGGGCCCAATCTTCCTGCAGGTCATCAACCCTGACATTACCATCATTTTTGGCATCTTCTTGTAACACAAACGCAGCCAACGCCTCAGCGCCGATAATATAAGCGCGCGCCTGATCGCCGCCCCAGCGACTTTCGGCACGCCACAAACTGCGCTCAAAACGCTCAGCAAAACTGACCGACAGCCCCGTCACTAAAGCAACGATCAACAAGGCAAGGATAAGAACGGCACCACGCTGTCGACTTGCTCCCATTAGCCATTCGTCCCAGGTAGCAGACTAAAAACACGGCGAATCTCGCCGAACGATTCTCCTTCCATGGTAATTTCTACGCCCAAGGGCAGGACTTCGCCACTCGCACCATTAACTGGCCACTCATCAACCCAGCCGCTATCCTCTACTGTTGCTGCGCCAACGGGTAAAAAACGCCATTCAACGCGTTCAACGCCATGGAGTAAATCCACTTCTACCGGCCTGGTATCCCGTGCTGAAAAGCCTTGCTCCCACACGTCGCGCCACAGCACCCCGTCCACTAATCGATAGCCCACACCTTGCAGGTTGCTCCTTGGCAAGTTTTGCAAGTTGGCTCGCCCACCCCGCACAAGGCGGACGACATAGTCATTTTCCGGCTCTGTGGTCAGTGAGGCAATCACCTCACCATCAGCGTCTACAGCCCCGGTTACCAGCACGATATTGCGAAAATCCAATGCCAACCGCTGCCATGTTCGATCCAGCTCATCCAAGGCTGTTAGAATTTTCCCCGACTGCTCATTACTGTCTGCAGCAGTCACAAATGCACGATGTGAAATGACCGCAATCAAACCGGTTATGGCCAGTGCGATAAGCACTTCAACCAAGGTAAAGCCGGCGCCAGCTCGGCGGCCATTACTTGCGGCTGGCATATACAAATCCGAGTAATTCAGCAGTGTAGTTATCCCGTGCCCGGCCGGCTTTAACATGTAACTGGCGCATTCCAGGAACACTGGTTTGCTCCGCCACAATTTCCCATACCCAC
Organism: Cellvibrionaceae bacterium; assembly: GCA_050290265.1. Lineage (GTDB taxonomy): Bacteria > Pseudomonadota > Gammaproteobacteria > Pseudomonadales > Cellvibrionaceae > JBNKFV01. The sequence goes on along the minus strand of JBNKHI010000001.1, from coordinate 170,767 downwards.
GTCTGGCCAGCCAACTGACTCTCACCCGTGGCGGAGCCATTTAAAACTTCGCCTTTTAGCTGCCGCCGCAAATACTGGGTTTCCAACTGATTTTGCGCTACCCATTGAGCATAAGTTTTTTCACGGACATACCCGCTACTGTCCAAAAGGTTACCCACCAGGGTAAGCAACGCCGGCAACGCCAAACCCACAACCACGAGGGCAACCATGACCTCGATAAGCGTAAAACCTTGCGCACGACGAATAGAGTACATTTGGCTGTTACCGTTTTGCATCAATCCGCTCATCCCGTTCCGCTTGCGTTTCTACTCGGCCAATAACGTCTATCCAAATAACTTTTTGAACACCAGGATTACTGCGACTTTCCAACACCAATTTGGCCGGTGTTGCTTCACCGCCCGGATAAAAAACGATGACTGGCGTTAACTTCTCAGCAGTACCGATTTTTCGTAAATCCAGCCAGTCGCGCTCGGCATTCTGGACCGCGACATCCATATCCTCAGGCAAGTTTTCTGCCGCACTGGAGTCTGGCTGCCAAATCTGGTCACGAAATCGATACCAGCGGTACTGCCAGTGTTCTGGCTCTCCGTCCTCGGCAACCGGTATAAAAACCAACCCCAAGGGCTCCCCACTGCTCCATGCCTGATCTGCAGCCCAACGCCCGCGAACAACCAGCGCGTCAGTACTTTCCAATAACGCGTCGGTATCATCCGACTGCAACATGGTTAACCCCACAACGCCCAGGCTCAAACCAATAATTAGCAATACGACGAGCAATTCAACCAAGGTAAAACCCCTGGCCGCAAATCGACTAACGGCTAGCCGTTGCCCACCGGTGCGCATGGTTAAGCAGCCTTATTCGGCTTTTTCGGTGCGATAACTCAAATCGGCGTTTTGATCCTCACCGCCCTGAACGCCGTCAGCGCCCAAGGTATACAGATCATAATCACCTTCTTCACCAGGACTCAGGTAAAGATAAGGACGCCCCCAAGGGTCTTGTGGCAACTCTTCAAGGTAACCTGATTTTTTCCATTTTCCTGGAATCGGGTCCAAGGTTGGTTTGGTAACCAACGCTTCTAGCCCCTGCTCACTGGTAGGATAAACAAAGTTATCCAGGCGATAGAGCTTTAACGCAGTTTGGATGTTTTTAAAGTCCGCGCGCGCCTTTTGAACCCGCGCTTCATCGGCCTTATCCAGTACTAATGGCGCGGCAATACTGGCCAACAGACCAATAATTAACACCACGACCATAATTTCGATCAGTGAAAAGCCTTTTTGGGTGGTAACGGTTTGCATTAGTTTTTACCTTATCGACGAATGCGTTTACGAATTTGTTAACGGCCAGGGCACAGTATATAAAGCCGGCCGTTGCCTCTTAACTCACAAATGAGTTCATCTGGAAAATGGGCAGCAGAATGGCTAACACAATGAGTGTGACCATGCCGCCCATAAAAACAATCATCAAGGGTTCTAGAAGCCCCATTGTGGTTCCGATCATCATTTCCAGTTCTCGTTCCTGATTTTGTGCACAGTGCTGTAATTGCGCGGGCAGGGTACCGTTCGCCTCACCGCTGGCGGCCATTTGTACCAGAAGGGGCGGGAACCAGCCCGCCTGACGCAATGCTTTACTGAAACTGCCACCTTCCTGAACAGTTTGAGTCACCCCTTTGGACGCCTCTTGCAAGACCTGATTATTTAAGACTTGAGTGGCAATTTTTAAGGCTTGCAGCAATGGCACACCACTGGACGTTAGCAAGCTTAACGTGGCGGCAAAACGAGCACTGTCCGCTTGCAACATAACACTGCCAAAAACGGGAAATCTGAGTTTTAACCGATGCCAGCGCCGGCGCCGATTTGGCTCTTGCAGCCAACGCTGCAAACCATAGATCGCAATGGCGAGAACGACCACCGCATATAAACCATAAGCAGTAATGCCATCGCTACTGGCAATAAGAATACGAGTTAACAAAGGCAATTCACGACTGCTATGTTCGAACATGCCAATCAGATTAGGCACAACAAAAGCCATCAGCACGCCGATAACCAGAACACTGATACCCACCAGCACCAAGGGATAGATCATCGCCATTTTGACTTTTTGCTGGGTGAACTGGCTGCGCTCAATATATTCCGCTAACTGCGCCAGCACCTCGCCGAGATAACCAGCACTTTCACCAGCACGCACCATAGCGCGGTACATATGATCAAAGCTACGCGGGTGCTCACTCAGCGCCTGATGCAAGGAATGGCCTTCCAGCACCTTACTGCGAACCTGCAACAAAATCGATTTAGCATTAGCGCGCGGATTTTGCTGTGCAGCGGTGTGCAGGGCCTCATCCAGTGGCAAACCAGACATCACCAGTGACGCCAATTGGCGCGTCAACAAGCTCAGCTCCTTGCTGTTCAAGCGCGGTTGGCGGCGTAAAACACCCAGCAGCGACGAACCGTTACGGGCGATATCTACCTTTGATTGGCGGGTATTTTTTACCTCCAGAGGCTTTAAACCTTTGGCACGCAGAAGATTACGCACGTGGCGCTCAGTGTCGCCCTCGATCATGCCGCGCATGGTTTTCCCTGCGCTGTTCAATGCGGTGTAACTATAGGCGCCCACGACGGTTAACTAGCTGCGGTTACCCGCAGCACTTCCTCAATAGTTGTCTCGCCCGCCAGCACACGCTGACGACCGTGTTCATAAATGGATACAGATTGCAGCCGCGCCTCAGCCGCCAAGGCTTGCTCGCTGGCTTGCTCATGAATTAACTGGCGCATTTTGCCGTCGATATCGATCCATTCATAAACAGCTAACCGACCTTGATAGCCCATTTCACGACAGGACTCGCAGCCAACGGCTCGATAAATCACATCACTTTCCTGCAGGTGCAGGTGTTCACACTCTTTGGCCGTTGGTGTATCCGCCTGTTTACATTCGGGACAAAGCTTACGCACCAGTCGCTGAGCCATGACGGCTGCCAGACTGGATGACAACAGAAACGGTTCAACGCCCATATCTTGCAACCGCAACACCGCACCGATAGCGGTGTTGGTATGCAACGTAGAGAGTACCAAATGGCCGGTCAAACTGGCCTGAACGGCAATATTAGCGGTTTCCGTATCACGGATCTCACCAATCATTACAACATCGGGGTCTTGTCGCAAAATTGCGCGCAGACCTCGTGCAAACGTCATATCAATTTTGGTATTCACCTGGGTTTGACCAATGCCGGGCAGCAGGTATTCCACTGGGTCTTCGATGGTCAGAATATTACGGCTACGATCATTAATATGCGTGAGGCCGGCATACAGCGTTGTCGTCTTACCAGAACCCGTAGGCCCGGTAACCAGAATAATACCGTGCGGCTTGCGCAGTGCCGCCGCATAACGCTCTTCCATAGCGGGAGGCATTGCCAGCTGCGGCAATGATAACTGGCCAGCCGTTTGATCCAGCAAACGCAACACAACCCGCTCACCATGCGCAGAGGGGATAGTCGATAAACGAATATCAACACCATGACCCGCCAGCTTGACGCTGATGCGGCCATCCTGCGGCAAGCGTTTTTCGGCAATATCGAGACGCGCCATGACTTTCAAGCGCGAAACTAACAGTGGGGCCAATACAGATTCCGGAGAAAGCACTTCTTTCAATACGCCATCTGAACGAAAACGCACCGCAACACGATGTTCGTAGGGCTCGATATGGATGTCCGACACGCGCTCACGCACGGCCTGAGACAAAATCGCGTTGATCAAACGAATCACCGGCGCGTCGTCGTCACCCGACAACAGCTCTTGGTCATGGGTCAACTCATCCGCCAGAGAGGTTAAATCCACATCACCACTCAGATCGTCCACCACATCAGCAGCTTGCTGCGCCATACCCGTAGTACTTTGGTAAAGCTCTTTAACGTGTCGCTGAAACGTCTCGTTATCGACTTGCTGCACTTCACAGCCAGGCCCCAGCGCACGACGCACTTCAAGCAACGTTGCTAGCGTCACTCCCGCTTTGTGATACAGCACATTGCCGTCGCGCAGCACGCCATACTGATTGGCAAAGTTAAAGGGCAAGCGGTCAGCTAACACAACTTACTCCTCTGCAGCCTTTACGGTTGGGTTAAGGTATTGATCCAGTTCCGGCAATAACGGTAATAACTTTTCATCCAGCATCAAGGCGTTTTTGCTACGTTGATTTAACTGTTGATCGCGAATGTATTTATATTTTTCTGCGGTAGCACCGGTCATCGATTCGTCATCGCGAATCACCGACGCGCGGATAAACACCAGCAAATTAGTCTTTTCTACCCTATTACTTTCACTCCGGAACAAGCGACCCAGCACGGGGATACTGCCTAACACAGGCACGCGCTGCTCGGAGAGAACTGCGTTATCCTTAATCAAACCTCCCAGCACAACAATTTGTCCGTCACTGGCGAGTACTTGCGTTTTAATCTTGCGCTCGTTGGTCACGATATCGGAAGCGCGCGCATCTTCGCTGACACTGGAGATTTCTTGCTCGATATCCAAAATAATTTTGTTGCCTTCATTCACATGCGGCGTCACATTTAAGACGATACCCACATTTTGCCGTTCGATGGTCTGGAACGGGTTGGAAGCATCACCATTAGACGTAGTATAAGAACCGGTCACAAACGGTACTTCACTACCCACCGAGATAGACGCTTCACTGTTGTCCAAGGTCAACAAACTAGGTGTGGACAGCACATTCGTACCGGTAGTCGCATTCAATGCCGTAACTAATGCAACAAAACTGTTATTACCTTCTGTATCGCCAAAACTTAAAGTCTGGCCAGAGATGGACGAGAGAGCACCGGCTAAATTTGACAGCGCATCGTTATCGTCACTTAAGGCCGCCGCAGCAACCCCGCCCAAAGACCCGTCACCCGCGCTGGAACTACCCACGCCACCACTGTTGTTTTGAAACAACCACTGTATACCCAGCTCTTTGCCAACATCATCAATCATCTCGACGATAATCGCTTCCACCAAGACCTGCGCGCGACGAATATCCAAACGGCTAACCACCGCGAGAAGGGATTCCAGCACATCGCCTTCGGCAGTGATTAAAAGAGCGTTAGTGTCTTCATCGGCCTCTACGGTAGCGCGTGCTACTTTGCTGTCTTTTTCCTGCCCGGAAGCTTTCGCCATATTCTGCACAAGCTTGCTCAGAACACTGGCAACTTGCTCCGCTTTGGCATACTCCAAATAAACAACCCGCACATTGCCACTTTGCGCCTGTGGCTGATCAATACGAGCCAGCAACTCTTTAACCCGCTGACGCTGCAAATCATCACCACCGACAATAATGGTATTGGTTCGAGGGTCGGGGATTAACTTAAGATTGCCGCCTGCGGCATCACCACTTTGGTAGAGCTGGTTGATCATGGTGACGACCTGACTGGCACTGGCATACTTCAACTTCAACACTTCAGTGCTGGCAACGGCCGCGTTATCAATCAAACGAATCACTTCGCGCATACGCTCAATATTGGCTTTGATATCAGTAATCACAATGGCATTACTGGGATCGTAGGCTGCAACGTGAGCATGCTGAGGCACCAGCGGCCGAATCGCCGGTAAAATTTTGGCGGCTGATATATTTTTCAGTTGAATAACCTGCGTCATATATTCATCGCCAGAATTAGCACCGGTTTGCGTCGGTATTGCCGACGAACGAACTTCTTTATTGGGCACTACGCGAACCACATTACCGGATTCAAACGCCGCAAAACCATGAATCTCCAGTACTGACAAAAATAAGTCATACAACTCTTCAGCATTCAGGCTTTTCGCAGAAATCACCTGTACCTTTCCTTTCACCCGCGGATCAATCACCACGGTTTTACCGGTAGCGTCAGCGACAAATTTAATGACTTCAGAAATATCGGAGTCATTGAAATTGACGGTCCACTTTGGTTCATCAGCCTGTAGTGGCGTAATCATCAGCCCGGTCAGCAAGCTAGCGGCGATTACGCAACGTAGATAGCGAAAAAAGGGTATGGCGACGATCATAGTGTTATATCCATTGTCATTTCTTCATCACCACGCAAAAGTATTAACGTAGCGGAGGTTTGATCTTTAAGCTCGCGATAGACCTGCATCACTTTATTTGAGCTATCCAATTGAATGCCGTTAATTGAGGTGACAATGTCGCCAGCCTCCAAGCCTAGTTCTGTAAATAAATCTGCCTCACGGCCCGGACGAATCTTGTATCCAACCACCTGGCCATCACGGCGCTCAACAGACATTTTTACCACGTCGGTCAGGTTTTTAACGCCAGTGACGCTTTCCACCTGGTCTTCCAGATCAGAGGTATCACTGTCACCCATATCATTATCATTCTGTGGTGGTATCGTGAAGCTAGAGCTAGCCCTCCGAACCGGTGGCTGCGCCTGTGAGCCATAGCTCACCGCACTACTATGACCAGACTTATTGGTCTCATCATAAAGCCACAAGGACTCGGGTTTACCTGCATTACTGAGAATAACGCGCTCAGCGAGAACCTTGGCCAGCTTTACATTGCGGCCAACAGGCAAAACATCATCCACGGCATATAGATCCTGCTTGCTGCCACTGGCGATAATGGCGCGGGCAGACTTAGGATCTGTGCTCATTAAAACACCACGCAGTTGCAGATTTAATTTCGTGTCTTGGGCATTCACCTCGGGTAATGACAACACCTCCGTAGGCGGCGGAGCAACTTGTCCCGTACCAGGCTTACCAAACAGGTTGAGGCTCACCAGCTGCTGAATATTGATGGCCGGTGCCGGATCACCAATACTGCCAGACTGGAGACCTGCCACAGTAGGCGGGGGAGCAGGTAACTGTGGCTTAGGCAATAGCACTAAAATAAGCTTTGCAACGCTCATACAAAGCCACAATAAAATCACTAGTAACAACGCGCGTCGCACCCACTCCCAGACCACCGGAGACTCCGACAACTGCTGCACACGCTGTCCAAAAGGCACTGACTGAGAATTAGCGATGTCCTGATTCATGCTAGCAACAACCTTGCGCTGGCGGCGGTGTGTATCTGTGCGTTGAGGGTAAGCTCATTGATGCTGACATAATTCATGCGGGTAATTTGTTACCGGAATACAGTGTTAATTCGCCAAGTCTTCAAATTGGCGAGCAAAATCTAAGTGTAGCCAACGCGCGTATTCTCCAGGAAAATACTTAATTTTCCCCTATACATCACAGACTTACGAAGCTTACTTTATAAACTTTTCAAATGATAATAGCTATGTTTCGTCACATTTTTAAGTAAAAGATCAGACTTCTGGCCTGCTAGGCCGAAAAACAGCGCACTGTACTCGGCCTTTGTTGCAAAGGGATGACGATCGCGGCGAAACGGCTAGTCGACCAAAACTGCAAGGCCCGGTTAACCTACGCAAGGCTGTCGCAAGCTCACTAATCCAGCTAAACTGTGCGCCGAGTTGCAGGCACCAGCGCTTATTTGAGCAATCGGCTAACCTCTGATTACGTCAATCAGCGCCGCTTTTCGTAGTACTTAGTGCCTGTTTGGAAACGTAACCTGACCGACAGAGTGGTTATGACACAAGTATTTATTCTGCAAAACCAAGAACAGTATTTTTACAGTAAGCAAGGCGAGTGGACCGACGGCCGAGATGCCAAAATACTCTTTCGGACCGAGCATAAAGACGAAGCCGTTAATCAGTGCGTCGAAATCACTGCAAAAGACTACACTCAGCGCGTCCACGTTATTGAATGCGACTTAAACGAAAAAGGTAATCCACAGCTCGCCGCAGAGCAGTTACCTCCACCACGACCCGCGGACAATGAAGAACCGCTGGAAGAAACCGACGACACTCAGTTGGTTGCAGATACAGCACCGGACCAGGCATTAGACGACCAACCTGACGTGGCGCCGGCAGATAAGGTTGAAGAAGCCAACACATACACATCTATACAGCCTTAGAACCAAGGCCTGCCCTCAGAGGACACCACATTGCCTGTTGATATAAAACCGTTGTTGCGCGATCTGTCCAAGCCCGTCAATTCGCCGCTTTTGACTGGGATTTTACGTGGTCTGGAAAAAGAAAGTCTGCGCGTAGATGAAGATGGCCGCATTTCACAAAAACCTCATCCTGAAGCTTGCGGGTCAACGCTGACCCACAGCCTCATTACAACGGATTACAGCGAGGCACTGCTGGAATTTATCACGCCGCCTAACCATTGTATTGATGCACTGGTTGAGCAGTTAACGCATATCCACAAGTTCACCTATGACCACTTGCAGAATGAGTACCTATGGGTGTCGAGCATGCCCTGTGAGATCAGTAGCGACGCAGAGGTCATCGTGGGACAGTACGGAAGCTCCAATCCCGGTAAGATGAAAACCATTTATCGCGAAGGCCTGGGGCATCGCTACGGTCGAATGATGCAAACCATTAGCGGCATTCATTACAACTTTTCATTGCCGTCCGCTTTTTGGGCCTGGCTCCACAATCGCGAGGGTAGTACCAAAAACCTTCAGGCTTTTCGCACCGAACGCTATTTCGATTTGATCCGCAATTTCCGCCGCTACTACTGGTTACTCATATACTTGTTTGGTGCGTCGCCAGCGGTCAGCTCCAGCTTTGTCAAAAACCGCAACCATGAATTGGAACAGCGGGATGAAAAGACCCTTTATGCACCCTTTGCGACATCCTTGAGAATGGGGGACCTCGGCTACCAAAGTGATGCTCAAAGCTCGCTTTCTGTTAGCTACAACTGCCTGGAGCAATACCTGGCAACCCTTTGCCAGGCCATCCAGCAACCTTACGCCGACTATGAAAAAATTGGCGTCAAGGATGATGCCGGCAACTACCAGCAATTAAATACCAGTCTGCTGCAGATCGAAAATGAGTTTTATAGCGCTATTCGCCCCAAGCGCACGGCAGAATCCGGTGAAACGGCATTGTCAGCATTGCACTCCCGTGGCGTAGAATACATTGAAGTTCGGTGCATAGACCTAAACCCCTTCGAGCCTCTGGGTATTTCCAGTAGCCAGATGCACTTTATCGACACATTCTTATTATTTTGTTTGCTGGCTGAGAGCCCCCTGTCAGATGAGGATGAAAATCACCGTATTCTAGACAATCAGCGCAGTATCGTTTATCGAGGCCGAGATCCAGCGCTTACGCTGCAGTTTGGCAACGAAACCCGGACAGTGAAAGAGTGGGGCGAGTGCTTGTTTGAATCGTTAGCACCCGTAGCAGAGATGCTCGATAATGCTTATGAGAGCCGCGATTATGCAACCGCGCTTGAAGAGCAGCGCAAAAAGCTCAACAACCCGGCACTCACGCCTTCCGCTCAAGTGCTTCAGGAGCTGCATGATAAGGATTATTCTTACGCAGAATTTGGTTTAGTGCAGGCGCGGAAACTGAGTGACTACTTTGCCAGTCAGACACTACCCGCAGATATTAACCACCGCTTTGAACAGTTAAGCAAGCAGAGCATTCAGCAGCAGCATGAGCTGGAAAAGGAATACAGCGGCGATTTCGAAAGCTACCTCGCAAGTTACTACAGTCAATATACCTTCTGTAACTGTGACGAATGAATTACCTGGCACACCAGCTCGCCGCAGGTCCCAATCCCGCATTGAGAGCCGGCGGCTTTTTAGGTGACTTCGTCAAAGGCCCGCTAGACAGTCCGCGGGCCTCACATTTACCGCAATCCGTTAAACACGGTATAAAACTACACCGACGCCTCGACACTATTACCGATAACTATCCGGAGCTCAAAATAAGCCGCGCCCGGTTGGGTCGTGACGTGCAGCGTGTTGCGTCGATTGCCATGGATGTCTGCATGGACCATTTCCTCTGTCGCCACTGGTCCCGGTTTCACGACCAGACATTAACGGACTACTGCCAAAATACCTATGCACTGATCAGGGGCTATCAACATATTCTACCGCCACCAGCCCAGCGATTTTTAGACCGGGCACAAGCAAATAAGCTGTTTGAAAGCTATCAGGATTGGCAAAACGTGGAACGTACGCTCAGATATTTGAGTGGCCGAATGCGACACCCTGAGTTAATGCACAATTGCATCTCGCAACTACCGCAACACTACACGGCACTTGAGTCAGATTTTCTTGCGTACTTCCCAGGACTATTAAACAAAGCGAACACCCTGGCACAACAACTAGCGGATCAGTAAGTCGTTATCCTTGTCCCAAGGTCTAACCTTGTCTATCTAACCTTGAACAATAAAATTATCAAAATAGAGATCGACAACGCCGTCAACTTCACCTTCTTCTGCGAGGATTTTACGAATCTCTTCGACAGCAGCTTGGCGCAAAAGCTCTTTTCCCTCCGTTGTTTCAATGCTTTCTTCCGTTTGACTGCTGAGCAGCAACACCAGGTTATTGCGAATATAAGGCATGTGATGACGAATCGTATTAGCGGCATCAGCATCCACTACACGCACTGAAATTTCGGCCTTAATATATTTTAATCGACCCTGGCCACCATAATTCACAACGAAGGCTGGTTTTAACGGGATATAGATCGCAGAAGGTCCTACAATGGCGCCATCACTCTCTTCATCCTGCCCCCACGCTGGTAAAGTGCATAACAACAAGATCATGCTTGCAACCAAACCGCACGTTTTGCCCAACCTCATGGTATTCATGTAAAAAACCTCTTAAAAACAACACCAAAGTTACCCAGCCAGCTTTCCCTTAGCTTAACACATTGCACCAGACGCAACGGTGCTCTCCAGCGACGGGAGCCTCACAATAGTCAATATTTACCAAAAGCTGCGCTTTTAGATTGTTTGGCCGCTCAAATTATCCTAGGGTATGCAAAAGTTTTCTGGAGTATCGCCGTGCCCACTATTCGCTTGACCAATCTCATTATCTTTTTCGGCTGTGTCGGCCTGATCTTGACCGGCTTATTCATGCAATATCGCCTGGGGCTAGAGCCTTGCGCCCTATGTATCAGCCAGCGTGTTTTTATTATCGCTACCGGGGTAATTGCACTCATAGCGTTTTTGCATCACCCACGCAGCCTCGGCTTGCGCATCTACGCTACATTTGGAGCACTCGCAGCCATCATTGGCGGAAGCTTCTCTAGTCGGCAAATATGGCTGCAAAGCTTGCCAGAAGATCAAGCGCCGGCCTGCGGCCCCGGTATCAACTATATGCTGGAGAATTTCCCGCTTAGGGAGGCATTGGAGTTGCTTCTGCGCGGCGACGGTAATTGCGCTGAAGTCGTGTGGACGTTTCTTGGGTTAAGTATTCCAGTGTGGACACTGGTAGCCTTTTTAGGCCTGCTAGGCCTGAATGTCTGGCAATGGTTAAGAGCAGGCCAACGCCGCTGATCCGAATCAAAATTCAAACTTACCCGGTAGTGGTAGGAAATGAGGCACTGGGGTAATATCGTCAGAGGCTTTACCAAGCCATACCTATGCCGCACCTGATTAAAGGTTCGCGGACCGGATTAAATAAGATGTACAAGGATCCACCACATGCTAGATAACTGTCAGTCTGCCTTGGAACGCTGGGGCGGCGTAAATACTATCATTGACCGCTGGCTCCTGGAGAGAAAGCAATTGCTGGTTAAGTTCTGTGCTTTAACTGAAGCGAATCAGGACGAGCAAACACAAGCCAAAACGGTAGAAGAGCTGTGCCAACTCATGGTGGATTATGTGTCCGCGGGCCACTTCGAAGTTTACGACCAGCTCATAAAAGAAGGTCAAGACTTTAACGATGAAGCCGGGCTGCAAAAAGCTGCCAAGCTCTACAAAATTGTTGATGACACGACTGAACAGCTATTGGACTTCAACGACAAGTATCAGGAAACAGATGACCTCAGTACACTGGCACTGGATTTGTCTTTACTGGGTGAGCAAATAGAAACACGGTTTGAAGCTGAAGATCAGATGATCGCAGTATTACACACAGCCCACAAAGCGCTGGTGGTCTAACACGCCTATGCCCACTGCCCAGTCAAGCCGCTGCAATTTCCTGGCGCTGACAGCCCTGACCGCTGCCTTAATCGGCTGCGGTTCTCATAAGGAACCCGCAACGAGTTTTGAAGTAGCGTCCAAGGGCGTAGTCGCAGGGGCTATCAGTGATAACGGCGAATACGCGGTTATCGGTGCCGTGCACCAAGGTGGCAGCCTATGGCGTACGCGGGACGGTGAACGTCTATACAATTGGAACCACAACGCTGGAGAACTCACCAGCATTATCGCCGCAGACTTTTCCCCGGATGGCGATTGGGCTTTAACAGCAGATCCCCACACATTGGTTTTGTGGCGCACGAATACCGGGGAGGCAGCGCGCTTCTGGACCGCACCTGGTCAGATTTTGTCGGTGTCTCTCAGCCCTAATGGAAACTATGCCTTGCTTGGCTTGGATGACCATACTGCCGTACTTTTTGATGTCAAACGCGGCGGTATAAAACGCACATTCAACCACGATAACCGCGTCCGTAGTGTCGACCTGAGTGAACAGGGCAATCTTGTCATCACCGGTTCAGAAGACTTCACCGCAAAAGTGTGGAGCCTCACTGATCTGGCGAATCAAGATCAACCCCTGCAACCCCGCCACACCATCAAGCACAAAGAAGAAGTGCAAATGGTGGCTCTGAGCCCTGATGGACGCCTTGCCATGTCGGCCAGTAAATACGACAAGGCCATCGTCTGGGAAACGGGATCAGGCAAAATTCTGGGTGAAATTCCATTGTCTGCAGAGAAAGTTAATCGCGGCTTGCGCTTTACCGCTGCACGTTTTAATGCTGACGGGTCGAGGCTGTTGACCGGCCGAGCTGATCAGATTGTTCAGCTGTGGGATACCCGCACGCTTAAAGAAATTGAAAGCTGGGTATTACCGAAAAGAGATGCCTGGAAACCGACCAGCGCAGCCGTTGTGGCTGTTGGTTTCGCAAAACAGGGGAACGCCTTTTATGCAATCGCCAGCAATGGTTTTGTCCATCAACTTAAGCAGTAATTGATGCTACCTCGACACCGTAAAAAGAAAAGGCCAGCAAGAGCCAGCCTTTTCTTCTTTTTGACTAAACGCCGGCAAGCTTACTCTTCAACACTCGCCTTAAGTAACTCAACTTCAAAAATCAACGTTGCATTAGGACCGATCGGGCCACCAGTACCGCCAGGGCCATAGGCTAAATCGGACGGGATATACAACTCCCACTTAGAACCTTCGGGCATTAACTGAAGTCCTTCGCGCCAGCCCGCAATCACACCGGTTAACGGGAAAGAGATGGACTCTCCACGCTTGTATGAGCTATCGAATTCAGTACCATCAATTAACGTGCCGCGGTAATTTACCTCAACCGTGTCAGACAACTTGGGTTTTGGCCCAGTACCTTCCACCAATACCTTATACTGCATGCCGTTTTCTAACTGGACGACGCCTTCTTTTTTAGCGTTCTCAGCCAGGAATTCCTCACCTTCTTTTTTGTTGGCTTCCGCAACAACGGCCTGAGCTTCTTCCTGAGCGGCCTGCTGCTTGGTCTGGAACTCCTGCATCACAACCTGCATTTCCTCTTGCGTTAAACGCGATTTAACGCCTTGCTGCACATCACGTAAAGACTGCGCGAATGCATCAACATCGAGCTCCAAATTATCACGCTGAGTATTCGTCCCGACCTGCCAGCCAATGATATAACTGACTTTTTGCGTCAGGGTTTCCAACTTGACTTCTTTTTGGGTGGCCGCTGCTTCCGCCTCTGTATCAGCGTCTTTTTGACACCCTGCCAAGACTAGTGAACCTGCTAACAAAGCCCCAATGATTTTAACTTTCATGTACTCTTCCCATAGATTATTCAACCAAAATAGCGTCCCAATCGGCGAATGCAAATACCACATCCCCTGCAAGCAGGGCAGAACCAACTGACTGGACGCCGATGTTAACGCAGAAACTCAAAATGCGCAGTGTTTTGTCTCACAAGTTTACCTTATCGACCCTAGCAAAAACCGCTGTGGCTTTTACTAGGGAAAATACACCCTACAGATGAACCGTCTGTGAACTTAATCATCAAAACGTACATTTTTCCTGCCAAGGGCGGTATGATTCGCCCGATTTATTACTGCAAACAAATTTCGCAGCTACTCTAGACCATGGCATACCAGCTGGGTTCACTGGTCAATCCTGATTATTTCGAGATAATCAGGATTCTGCGTCTGGTAGCTCGCACATTTACCCTCGAACATATTAGCGAACCGGGAGCTTAACATGGCTGCTAAAAAGAAATCTTTTGACGTTATTGAAACACTGGAAACACAGATTATTACGCTACAGAAGTCACTGGCCAGTGCGCGTGCACAAGAGCTTACCAAAGCGACAAAAGCTATGGCTGCCGCACAAAAGACGCAAACCGCGAACAAAAAGAAGCTCGCTCAGGCCAAATCTAAACTCCAGGTGGCGAAAACTGCGTTAAAAAACAAAACCACCGCGGCAAACAAAAAGCGAGTGGACGCAGCCTCTGCTGCTGTCGCTAAAATTAATGCATCTGTAGCCGAGAGTCAGGAGCGACTGAAGACTGCAAAAACACAAATCGCAGCCGTTAAGCAGCAAATTGCCGTGGCTAAACAATTGGCTAAGGCTGAAGCGGCGGCCGCTAAAGCCTTTGACGGTAAAAACAAACCTGTTAAAAAAGCGCCAACAAAAGCTCGGTCAACAGCCAAGGCCATAGCATCCACTAAACCCGCAAAAGCAAAAGTGGCTGCACAAAAGCAAAGCACTGCCAAACCCGCACCCACCGTGAAAAAGCCAGCGGCAGATCGCAAGCCAAAAGCGGCAGCGTCACCTGCAAAAGATACTGCACAAGCAACGGCAAAGCCTGCACGTAAAGCTACGACGGTGAAAACGACAGCAGTAAAACCAGCCACGAAAACCAAAACTAAAAGCCAGCCAGCACCGAAAAAGGTAGCTGCCAAAAAGCCGGCAAAAAAACCGACCAAACTAAGCACAGAAGAGGCTGTAATAACTACGCCTCCCAGCGCTGCTGCACCGGCCGCTCCCACTCCCGAAATAGCAGCACCAGTGCTGGCACCGCAGGAGCTTTTCCCTCAAGCAGACCACACTGCAAACCTGTCCAGCACCGCTGAAGAACCAGCAACGCCAGACACTGCGGCTGTGACCACAGCAACACCAACGGTATCGGAAACACCTCAAAAAACGGAAACTGAGGCCGCTACCGAAACAACCCCAACGCCACAGACACCTTCAACAGGCAGCCTGTTTGATTAATGCGGATGCCTATCATGTTTAGTATAAACCCGGCTTCGGTCGGGTTTTAATGGCGCCAGCGCAGCTGGCTTAATAAAGCATAAACAGGCTTGCCTTCCACTTCGTTTGCCCCTTCATGCGAACTTTCTTTCGAAACAGTGCTGAACACGCGTACAATGCGCGCCCATGATTAACCTAGACGACATTCGACTCCAGCGCGGCACCAAGGTACTCCTTGAGCACGCCAGCGCGCGCATTCATCCCGGCCAAAAAATTGGCCTGATT
This sequence comes from Cellvibrionaceae bacterium, assembly GCA_050290265.1. Classification (GTDB taxonomy): domain Bacteria; phylum Pseudomonadota; class Gammaproteobacteria; order Pseudomonadales; family Cellvibrionaceae; genus JBNKFV01. Next base: position 155,268 of record JBNKHI010000001.1, on the reverse strand, counting down.
GGCGCAAATGGCAGTGGCAAATCCAGCCTGTTCAAACTGCTAACGGGTGAATTGCACGCAGATGCTGGCAGCTACCAAATTCCCAATCACTGGCGAATAGCCCATATGGCCCAGGAAGTTGGTGCCAGCAAACAAAGTGCCTTGGACTACGTACTGGATGGTGATACCGAGCTACGGCGCGTTCAAGAAGCCATCGACAGCCACCCCAGTGATGCGCGGCTGGCAGAACTTTATGCAGAGATGGAGCTGATTCACGGTTATCAGGCCAGCAATCGCGCCGAACAATTGCTTCAAGGTCTGGGCTTTTCCACCATGGATCAACAGCGACAAGTTGCTGATTTCTCTGGTGGCTGGCGTATACGCTTAAATCTGGCTCAAGCACTGATGTGTCCGTCCGACCTTTTACTGTTGGACGAACCGACGAACCACTTGGATTTAGACACCACCATGTGGCTCGAAGGGTGGCTGCGCCGCTACCAGGGTACGTTGCTGATTGTGTCCCATGACCGCGACTTTCTCGATAATGTGGTCGAACAAATTATCAACGTTCACGCTTGCCAGCTACATACCTACCGCGGCAACTACACCGCCTATGAAACGCAAAAAGCTGAACGCCTGATGCAGCAGCAGGCGGCCTTTGAAAAGCAGCAACAGCGGATAGCAGAAATCGACGATTTTGTGCGCCGCTTTCGCGCTAAAGCCTCCAAGGCCAAACAAGCCCAAAGCCGTTTAAAAGAACTCGAACGCATGGAGCAAATCGCCCCGGCGCATATTGATTCACCCTTCCACTTTCGTATTCCCTGTGCCGACAAGAGCTCGTCAACTTTGCTCAGTATTCAGGAAGCTAGCCTGGGTTACACCGGTAAGACCATTCTCAACAAGGTCAATATCAATGTCATACCTGAAACCCGCCTCGGTCTGCTCGGTGCCAATGGAGCGGGTAAATCGACACTGGTCAAAACACTCGCTGGCGAACTGGTGCCGACAAGCGGAGAACGCAGCTGCGGCGAACATCTAAAACTGGGCTATTTTAGCCAGCACCAGCTAGAAGCATTGGATCTACAAGCGTCCGCGGCACTGCATATTCAACGCATCTCCCCAAAAGCCACGGAACAGGAAATTCGCAATTTCCTCGGCGGGTTTGGCTTTCAGGGCGACCGTGCTTTCGAAACCATCGCCCACTTTTCTGGTGGCGAAAAAGCGCGCCTTGCACTGGCACTGATCGCCTGGCAAAAACCAAATCTACTATTACTCGACGAGCCGACGAACCATTTGGATCTGGAAATGCGCCATGCCTTAACCGTGGCTCTCCAGGATTTTGCTGGCGCAGTCGTCATCATTTCCCATGACCGCCACTTACTACGCAATACCGTGGATGATTTCTTGCTGGTACATGATGGCAACGTCACTCCCTTCGACGGCACGTTGGAGGATTATCAACGTTGGTTAAGCCAGGAACAAAAGAATGCCCAAGCCGACGAGATAGAAAAAGCCAGCACGACAGAAACGACAGACCGCAAAGCCCAGCGCCGCGCTGCTGCAGCGCAACGCGAGCAACTTAAGCCATTAACGCAAGAACTCAAGCGCGTCGAAAAACACATGGAGCAAGCCAGTGAAAAGCTCGCAGCACTGGAGGAACAGCTCGGCGATACAGACCTGTATCAAGACGAACGAAAAGGTGACTTACTGAAGTTACTGCAAGAACAAACAAAATGGCAGGAGCAGCAACAAATCGCTGAAGAACGCTGGCTCGAACTCACAGAGGAGTTAGAAGCCGCGCAAGGGGGACTGGCTAACTAGGCACTATCAGATTGCACAACTAACAAAACCTCAAAAGCTGTCGACAATCTAGAAAGCAAAAGCCTACAATGCCGGAAAAACATGTCAACATGGCGGTAGTTGTCGACAAAAAGAGGTACGCCTCATGCAGGCTTCAGAAAATACCATAGCTGGGCAGATCACAGAAACGCTTCGCGATGCTATTGTTTCCGGTAAAATTAAGCCTGGCAGCAAACTCAGTGAACCCAAGCTTGCACTGGAATACAATATCAGTCGCGGCCCATTACGCGAAGCTCTGCGTAGACTCGAACAACTCAATCTGGTGCGCTACATCCCCCGAGAGGGCGTAAGAGTTATTACGCTGGAACTTGATCAAGTCATTGAAATCTATCACGTACGCGAAGCACTGGAAGCTAAAGCAGCAGCCTTGGCCGCAGTCAATATGACCCACGAGGAGTTGCAGAACCTACGCCAACTCCTGGAAATGGCTGAGCAGCACATGGAAGCCAGTGGCGGCACCTATATTCAGGCTGACGCTGACATCGACTTCCACTACCAAATTATTCAGGGCAGCCGTAATCAAATGTTAATCCGCACGCTGTGCGAGGATTTATACTATTTAGTACGCATGTTCCGCTATCAATCAAGCCGGCAGCCTGCTCGCTCCAACCAGGCATTCAAGGAACACCAGCACTTGGTTTATGCGCTGGAACAACGCGACGCCGAACTGGCTGAAATTGTTATGCGTAAGCACATTGTGCGAGCCCGACTCAATATCGAAAAACAACGAATTCACCTTTAACATACCGAGCTTCTTGCTCCGAGCCTCTAAAAAGGACACCTAATTATGCAATTCAATACGCTCACCTTCGAAATACAGGACGCCATTGGTACCCTGCATATCAATCGCCCACAGGCCCTCAACGCATTGAACGCAGATGTACTCGCTGAGCTCAATCAATTTTTTGATAAGGTCCCAGATCTGGATATTCGCTGCTTGATTATTACCGGTAGCGGCGAAAAGGCCTTTGTTGCCGGTGCCGATATCAAAGAATTTACCAATCAACCAGAAGGTCATGGCAAGAAAGTGGCCGAAATGGGCCAGCAGACATTTCAACGCCTGCAAGAATTACCCATTCCCAGTATTGCAGCAGTTAACGGTTTTGCCCTGGGCGGCGGATTTGAACTGGCACTGGCCTGTGATTTCATAATCGCCTCCACCAAGGCACGCTTTGGCTTACCTGAAGTTTCCCTCGGTATTATTCCAGGCTATGGCGGAACTCAACGCTTGGCACGAAATATTGGTATTGGCCGGGCAAAATTAATGACACTGACCGGTGCAATGTTCAGTGCTCAACAAGGCATGGAATTTGGTTTTGTGGCTGAAATCAGCGAGCCAGAACAACTCCTCGCGGCAGCCACAGAGCGCGCAACACAAATAATCAGCAAAAGCCAAAGTGCCGTGCAGCAGGCACGCCTGGCGATCAACGATGGCGTCGATATGCCGCTGGCCCAAGGTTTAGCACTCGAAGCAACACTTTTTGGCCAAGCCTTTGACTCAGACGACAAGCAGGAAGGCGTAGCCGCTTTCCTGGAAAAACGAAGTCCCAAATTCAAATAGAACCTACTTTAGGACGACGCAACGATGAAGATAGACAATACAATTGCCGTTATCAGTGGTGGCGCATCTGGACTGGGTAGTGCAACTGCCGACTTTTTTGTTGAAAAAGGCTTAAAGGTAGCCTTGTTTGACCTCAACGATGAAGCAGGTGCCGACAAGGTGGCACAGCTGGGTGCAGAGAATGCCTTATTCGTGAAAGTTGATGTCACCAGCTCGGAGTCTGTTGCAGAAGGCATTGCCAAAACCATGGAGCGCTTTGGCGCTATTCATGTGTGTATTAATTGCGCGGGTATCGCACCGGCCAAAAAAGTACTCGATCGCGAAGGCAAAGCGATGCCATTAACTGACTTTACCAAAGCCATCAATATCAACTTGATTGGTAGCTTCAACCTCGCCAGCCAGGCAGCTGAGCAAATGGCTAAAAATGAACCTGTTGGCGAAGCTAAAGAGCGCGGCGTGATTATCAATACCGCATCTGTTGCCGCCTATGAAGGTCAGCTAGGGCAGGCCTCCTATTCTGCCAGTAAAGGCGGCATCGTCGGCATGACACTGCCAATGGCTCGCGACCTTGCCGCACTGGGCATTCGCGTCAACAGCATTGCCCCCGGCATAATGGGTACACCGATGTTATTAGCAATGCCAGAAAACGTGCAGGAAGGTTTAGTGGCCGGTATTCAGTTTCCAAAGCGCATGGGACTACCCAGTGAATATGCTTCTCTGGCCCTGCATATTACTGAAAACGCTTATATCAATGGCGAAACCATTCGTTTGGATGGCGCGATCAGAATGCAGCCCCGCTAACGCGGTTGAATTATGATTGCGAGCACAAAAAAAGCCTCCTAAGAGGCTTTTTTCTTTTTAACGAATCAACTAAAGACTAATCTAGTTGGCGGACAGGGTAGAAATAAACTTATCGGCTTCTTTGATAGAGGCTTCCATATCATTAATCAAGCGTTTGATATCTTTATCCAGGCCGCTGAATTGCCCCTTCAGTGAGTTAATTGCCTGCGCATTCAGGTTGTGCTTGAGAAACAATACTTGATCCTTAAAAGTATCCAGAATCGGCTGCATACGGCTTTCCGCCTTTTGCATCGCTGCTAACATTTGCTTGTAGTTGCGCTGCGTTGTTTTAAGCTGAGCCTGACTTTGGGAGCGCAAACTGGCGTTGGTGTATTGCTCCAGTTCATCTTGCCACTCTTCAAACAATGCCTCAGCGACACTCTCAACAGCATCTACTTTATCGTGAACTTCTGCCGCAGCCTCCACACTATCTTCATACTCAGCATTCAGTCGGTCATAGACATCCGCCAGCTCACCGCCATCAAAAGCCAGCTCAGTACGAAAGCGTTCGAGAGCAGAACTAAACTGCTCCTTGGCTTCGCCTTGACCATCCCGAGCCTCGACAATTCTGTCCTTAAGAATATCGCGCTTATGCACGCCAAATTTTTCCATCGTGTTGTAATAGGTCGACTCACAGCCGGCTAAAAACACGATTGCCAAGAGCGCACAGCTAAATTGCACACAACGCATACGACTCAAATTCACAAAGGTCATGCCATCATCCTTAAAAGTGACTAAACAGGGTAGGAACAAAAACGTGCCTCTTAAGGCACGTTATTTGTTTTGCATTGCGGCTATTTTCTTGTCTGTATTGTACTGACTTAATGCATAAACCGACCAGATAGCAGCGGGTATCCAGCCAATCAACGTCAATTGTAGAATCAAACAAATAATGCCCGCGAAAGGACGGCCAATGGTAAAAAACTGCAACCAAGGCAGCAATAAAGCTAAAAGTAAGCGCATAGTAATATCTCACTGCTCATTGTTATCTATTCATCACCCGTCTGATTATAGACAGGCGTCTAACGTAGCCAAGCAAAAGTTTACGTGATTACTCCGAACGCTGAAAGAGTAAATCCCACACACCATGGCCCAGGCGTTCGCCACGCTTTTCAAATTTTGTGATGGGGCGATAGACAGGCCGCTCACAATAATTCCCCACTGGCGATTGGTTGCGATAACCCGCAGCCCCGCTCATCACCTCCAGCATATGCTCCGCGTACTCCGCCCAGTCAGTGGCCATATGAAATACCCCATCTGCCGCCAACTTAGGTCGCACATGTTGAATAAACTCTGGCTGAACTATGCGACGTTTGTGATGCTTCTTTTTGTGCCAGGGATCAGGAAAATAAAGCTGGAAACGACTAACACTGCCATCTGCAATACAGTCTTCCAGCACATCTACCGCATCTGCCATGTAAACGCGCAAATTAGTCACACCGGCATGACCGGCTTCATTAATCAGGCGACCAACGCCTGGCGGATGCACCTCAATACCTATAAAGTCCTGATCCGGGTTCGCCTGTGCCATTTCCAACAACGAGTCACCCATACCAAAACCAATCTCGACCACCAGCGGTGCCAAGCGCCCAAAAACCTGCTTCTGATCCAGCGGACCATTGAATAAGCTTAGCCCATAGACCGGCCACCAACGCTGAAAAGCTTTCCGCTGACCTTCAGTCATACGGCCAGCTCTGATCACATAACTGCGGATCGACTTTTGTTTAAATTCCGGCTTAAATTCAACTTCTTCTTCAGACATTCACTTTCCTAAACAACATACATTCAAACAATGCGAGCCAATCTCAAATTAATAGTCGGCTTTCAATGCGCCAAGCAACAAACTCGACCAACCCAACATAAAGCATACCCCGCCTAGTGGCGTCACCGGCCCCAACCACTTGGGACCACCGAAGGCCATTAGGTACAAGCTGCCAGAAAACAAAACTATGCCGCCAATAAAAAGGTAGCCAGCCCACATAAACGCTGCGGAGGGTCTCCATTGCATGAGCAGAGCGACACACAACAGTGCCAGTGTATGGTAAAACTGATAATCGACACCGGTTTTATAAGCAGAAAACAAACGCTCAGTAATTTTCCCTTGCAGGCCATGGGAACCAAAAGCACCTAGCATCACGGCGAGAAAGCCACTGATTGCCGCTACGATCAAAAAAGTACGCACCCTGCATTCCCCCTGTTATGAGCAACCCAACACGCTATTCATTCCCCCAAAAAAGAAAAACCGCGCAAACGCGCGGCTTTTCAAACTTGGGTACTGGTAACGATGAAAGCTTAAGCTTCCATTGCCGCCTTAACCTTGTTCATGGCGTTTTTCTCTAGCTGACGAATACGTTCAGCAGAAACACCATACTGAGCCGCCAAATCATGCAAGGTCGACTTGTCGTCGCTCAGCCAGCGCTGCTGAATAATATCGCGACTGCGCTCATCAAGTCCCTCTAAAGCCAGTTCAAGGCTATTAACACTGCTTTCTTGCCAATCAGAATCTTCCAGTGCGGTAGCAGGATTATAGCGGTGATCTTCAAGGTAATTGGTCGGCGCTTTAAATGCGCTGTCATCGTCGTCGTCAGCGCCTGCATCAAACGCCATATCAGTGCTGCTCAGGCGGCCTTCCATCTCACGTACATGCTTGACATCTACATCCAAATCTTTCGCAACAGCCAGGGCTTCATCATTAGTCAACCAAGCCAAACGCTTTTTCGCACCACGAAGATTAAAGAACAGTTTACGCTGCGCCTTGGTGGTTGCGACCTTAACAATACGCCAGTTACGTAGAATATATTCGTGAATTTCGGCCTTGATCCAGTGCACGGCAAACGACACCAAACGCACACCACGCTCGGGGTTAAAACGCTTTACCGCTTTCATCAAGCCGACATTACCTTCCTGAATCAAATCACCTTGATTCAGGCCGTAGCCATTATAAGATTTGGCAATATGCACAACAAAGCGCAGGTGAGCCATAACCAGCTGCCGCGCAGCCTCCAGATCTTCTTGGTAATAGAGTCGCTCGGCCAGCTCTTTCTCTTCTTCGACGCTAAGCACAGAGAAGCTGTTAACCACCTGCATATACGCATTAAGGTTAGCTCCAGGTGCTAAAACACCGACAGGCTGTAAACTTTTTCCCATGAATAAATCCCCAATTCATTAACCACATGCAAAGGTATCTTCAAACAGGTGGCCGGTGAGTTTAACACCGCTTCGTTAGACTGCCAACGCCGTAATAGTTCAATTTTATAGCGAATTTACGTGGGCTGGCCTGCTGCAGATCAAGTAGGCTCAATGGCATTTAAATGTCGGCCCACTGCCAGCCAGGCACCCAGTAAACCTAGCAATCCGGCACCAAACAGCAGCACTAAGGTCCCACCAAACCCAAGGCCTTGCAGGCTGTAGGCACTGCCATAGAGCGTTGCCATACCCGCTACTGGCCCAGATAACCAAAATAATGCCAACAGCAGCAGTAACAGCGCTAACAAACCACCACCTAAGCCATACCATAGCCCTGTGTAAAGGAAGGGCCGGCGCACAAAACCATCTGTCCCGCCCACCAGCTTAACGACAACAATTTCAGCACGGCGATTTTCGATTGCCAGGCGAATGGTATTTCCAATCACCAAGAGCACGCCAAAACCCAGTAATAAGCCAAGCGCCAGCACCAGGCGCTCAGCAATCTGGAGCATTTGGTTCAACCGCAAGACCCAGTCCATATCCAGTTGCACAGAACTGACAATAGCCTCTTTTGCCAGTGCCAAGCGCAATGCTTGCAGTGCCTCAGGGGCATAATTAGCAGGTTGCACTATAAACACTGGGGGTAGCGGATTTTCGTCCAACGTTTGTAAAGCACTCCCCAAGCCAGATGATGTCTCAAACTCCTGCAGTGCTTGCTGTGCCGAAATGAAGGTTACCGTTTGCACATCCGGACGACTCTCAACACGCTTCTGCAAAGCCGTTATCGCCTCTGTGCGGGCTCTCGATTGCAAATAAACCGATAACTGTGGCTTCCCTTGCCAGCGCTGGCCGAGATCTTCCACATTACCTAAGGCTACAAAAAAGAATGCGGGCAAGGCGATCGCAATAGCAACCACCAGCCAGGTTAACAAGCTTTGTAGCGGACTGGCCAACAGCCGCTGCAAACTGCTACTGGCACTATAAATATGATGCGAAAGGTAGGCGTCGAAGCGATCGCTAAGTCCGGTGCGCCGTTGGCTGGCACCGACCTTTACACGTGCTGCTGCCGGGGTGGCTTTGCGGCTGGCGCCGGTACCGCGACTAGAGCGGCGTGGCGACTGACTCATGATTGAGCACTCCATCGTGAATAAGCTTGCCATCGCCCAAGGTCAGGACTCGTTGCTGCAGGCGTCTAACCAGGTCGATATCGTGGGTCGCAATTAATACCGTAACGCCTACTTCGTTGAACTGCCTGAATAACGTCATAATTTCAGCTGACAGGGCTGGGTCAAGATTACCGGTTGGCTCATCTGCGAGTAATAAGACCGGCTTATTGACCACGGCACGCGCAATTCCAACGCGCTGCTGCTCACCCCCAGATAATGTAATCGGGTTTTGCTTTTCCAGTGGCAGCAGCCCAACCTTGTCCAATGCCGCGCGCACACGGCGACCGATTTCACTGGCAGAGTAACCGGAGATTTGCAACGGTAGGGCAACATTGTCAAAAACAGTTCGATCAAACAGTAACTGATGATCTTGAAAGACAACACCAATCTGGCGCCGATGATAGGGAATATAACGACGTCCCATGCGTGAAAGATTTTGACCATTAACGAACAACTGCCCCTGAGATGGGCGCTCCATTAACATCAACAATTTGAGCAGAGTAGATTTACCCGCACCCGAGTGGCCCGTCAGAAAAGCCATCGACCGTGCCGGAAGCTCAAAACTTAAATTGCGCAGCGCTTCATGCCCGCTAGGGTAGCGCTTGCTGATATTGTCAAATCGAATCACGCCGTCGCGCCCATTACGGGGGACATAAAGTTAAATCCCTGAGTTATTTGTCTACTGAAAGTTGAAATAGGGCATCGACAAAGGTGTCCGCAACAAACGGCTGCAAATCATCGATCCCTTCACCAACACCAATAAAGCGTACCGGAATACCCAGTTTTTTGCTCAAAGCGAAAATTACACCGCCTTTTGCTGTGCCATCCAGTTTGGTCAAAGCCAAACCGGTAACACCTGCTGCAGTTTGAAATTGCATAGCTTGGCTAATAGCGTTCTGACCAGTGCCGGCATCCAGCACCAGCAACACTTCATGTGGCGCAGAAGCATCCAGTTTCGCCATTACACGGCGCACCTTGCTTAGCTCCTCCATCAAATTGCTTTTGTTGTGTAACCGCCCAGCAGTATCCGCTATGACCACATCAACACCTTTGGACTGGGCCGACTGAATAGCATCAAAAATCACGGAAGCACTGTCGGCACCCGTGTGCTGAGCCACCACCGCTACATTATTGCGCTGCCCCCAAATCTGCAACTGCTCTACCGCTGCAGCACGAAACGTATCGCCAGCGGCCAGCATTACGCTGCGGCCTTCGTTCTGCAACCGCTTGGCCAACTTCCCAATGGTAGTGGTTTTGCCAACACCATTCACACCGACCACCAAAATAACGTAGGGCTTCTTGGTCGCATCGATAACCAAGGGCTTCTCAACGCCCGTCAATAGATCTTGCAAAGCCGTTTTTAAGGCCGCATATAAAGCATCGCCGTCAGCAAGTTGCTTGCGCCCAACCCGATCGGTTAAATCATCAATAATATCCGTGGTCGCTTCAATACCCACGTCTGCTGTCAGCAATTGTGTTTCCAACTCCTCCAGCAATTCATCATCGATGGTTTTCTTGCCTAACAGCAGGTTACCCAAACCACTGGCAAAATTATTGCTGGTGCGCGCCAATCCCTGCTTAATACGGGCAAACAATCCTGGCCGCGGCGCCGGTTCAGCGATTGCAGGAACGGGATCTGGAGACGCTTCTGGCGTGGCAACCTCAGAAGGGTTTATCGCTGAGTCGATGGGCAGCACTTCGTCAGCAGAAGTCTCTGCGGGGATGGCTGTCGCCGATGCATTCTCAGGCTCAGAGACATCGGATTTGGATTTATCTTTACGAAATCGTTTAAAAAACATGTTTGTGAAACTACTGGAATCTAGAGGGCGGGCAGGGGACAATTCCCAGCTGCCAAATTAAGAAGGCGCTATCCTAACACCAAACGGAAAGGGGTCGGTAGCAAATCACTACCAGCGCCTTGTTATACAGTGCTAACGCCAAAACCTCGACAGTAAATAAACGAGAATTTTAGTGCCCAAATCACACCCAAAGCATCGTCAATCAGCGCACCAGCGCACTAAGGCCCCACAAAGCATTCAGCAACTGCGCATTATTGGCGGACAATGGCGCGGCCGCAAACTGAGCTTTCCAGCGGTAGAAGGTCTACGGCCTACAGGTGATCGGGTACGCGAAACATTATTTAATTGGCTACAGCCTATCGTTCCCGGAGCTCACTGCCTGGATATGTACGCAGGATCCGGCGCACTGGGGCTTGAAGCCTTATCTCGCGGAGCGAAACATGTGCAATTTGTCGAGTTGGAACGCCGGGCTGCGCAGCAACTGGAATCCCACCTAGATTTATTGCAGGCCAGACCACTGGCCAACGTCTACAATGGAAAATCAGTGGAATGGTTGACGCAACAGCAAACACCAGCCGTACCGTTTGACCTGGTCTTTATGGACCCACCTTTTCAGGAGGATCTATGGTCGAGCAGTATTGCAGCCTTGGACGCCGGTTACTGGCTGGCAGACGGAGCATTTGTGTACATTGAAACTCCAGTACAACATTTACTCGCGGTGCCACCGCACTGGGAGTTACACCGCGAAAAACGCAGCGGGAATGTTCGTTTTGCCTTGTACGTTGTCCGGGCGGCCAGTACAAATAGTGATGCAGGAAAGTAGCACCAAACTTTGTGCCCACCGGAAAAATTGTTTACTATCGCGCCGCCTTATTGTTGCCAGGGGCAACGACGTAATCCGGCAACTGCGTGCAAGCGCGCGTGATCAACAACTACCGTGCTACGGTTAAAGACTCGCTTTCGCCCTTCAGGGGCTACTAACAAAACCCCACAGAGGGAATTTGAGCTATGAAAAAGGTGGTTTACCCCGGTACATTCGACCCCATTACTAACGGGCATATTGATCTGGCGGAACGAGCATGCCGGTTATTTGATCATGTGGTTTTAGCTGTTGCCGCAAGCACCAAAAAAAACCCGCTGTTCACACTGGAAGAGCGCGTCGAACAAGCAAAGGCGGTCCTCAGCCATTTAGATAATATCGAAGTCTGTGGTTTTAATGTGTTACTGGCCGATTTGGTAAAGCAACATAAAGCCGAAGGAGTTGTACGCGGATTGCGCGCAGTATCCGACTTCGAATATGAATTTCAGCTGGCCAATATGAACCGGGCGCTGTCGCCACAGATGGAAAGCCTGTTTTTGACACCAGCCGAGCACTTGTCTTACCTCTCATCATCACTGGTGCGCGAAATTGCTTCACTCGGTGGTGACGTTAGCAAGTTTGTCCCACCACTAATCGTACAGGCATTGAAAGATAAGTTTGTGGAAAAAGAGCAGCAGACAGACTGATCTAGCGTTGGCAAGCTGTACAATAAACCGTGCTGCGCTGGCCTAGTCGAACCTCTTTCAGAGGTTTTTGACAGACAACACAGGGCTCACCGCCGCGGCCATACGCCTTGAGCTGCTGTTTAAAATATCCCGGCTTGCCATCGCCACCAACAAAATCCCGTAACGTAGTACCACCTTGAGTGATGGCATTCGCCAGAACCTGCTTAATGTCAGAAACCAAAAGTTCAAACGCTTTACGACTGACACTGCCTGCAGGCTTGGTAGGCCTGATACCTGCACTAAACAGGGCCTCTGTGGCGTAAATGTTCCCAACACCGACAACAACATGGCTATCCATGATAAACGGCTTTACTGCCTGTTTACGCTTGCGCGACGCCGCAAAAATATAATCCACATTAAAGGCATCACTCAATGGCTCCGGGCCCAACTTCGCCAGCAACTGATGCGACAGAGGATCTCCCTCTACCCAATGTAATGAACCAAAACGCCGTGGGTCGTGATAACGCAATACCGTCCCGTCAACAAAAGCAATATCAACATGATCATGAGTATTGGGTGGCTCACCTTGTTTAACAATGCGTAGGCTCCCACTCATACCCAGGTGCAACATGGCATAACCTTGGGCAAACTTCAGTAGCAGATACTTTCCTCGACGCTGCACATCGATGAGCTCACTACCCGCCAATAGCTGGAATACTGAAACCGGAACAGGCCAGCGCAGATTAGGGTTGCGAACGGTGACAGATGTTACGATTTTCTGTTGAATATGCGGCGCGATTCCACGACGAGTGGTTTCTACCTCTGGCAACTCTGGCATTGCAAATCTCTTCAGCTATTAACGACGGGGCACAGTGTACTGTGACCCCGAACGAAGCAACATAGCAAACTCAAGCGGACCAGACAGTTTTCACAATCACACCTAGTCAGCTTCCGGCTTGGCTTTGGTAATCGAGTAAATATCGGTCACCAAGCAGCGCTCAGGAACACGGCTCGAAGGAGATTTCACCAGAATGGAATCAAAACCAGCGCGCAATCGGTTAACGGTCGACGTGGTAGCAATAACCTCCGTTGAGCGTAAATCTCGGCAAGGACGGTCCAGCATTAACAGATAATAATGACTGGGGCGCGACGGAATAATCAGGCTGGTAGGACTGACATACAGCCAACCATTAATATCGTAGTTGTAAATACCCTCAACCGGCTCACCTAAATCATAGCCTTTTGAGGCCGCCTCTTCAGTGGCAGTTAGTGTTGTCCGGTCAACGGTGGAGCAACCCGCTACCAAAGTAGTTAACAATAGCGCATATAAAATTTTCATCGTCCAGTTACCTCTTGTCATAAAATATCTCAACAGCATTTTTGCAGCTGAGAACAGGGTCAGTTTAGTCGCTTTATCGGCCCAAGCCTTTGGCTTACCTGCTATCTCCTCTACAATGCTGCTTTACTGAATGAACCTTGGAGCCAAGCTAACCATGCAATTATTGGGTGTCGACACTGGCGGAACCTTTACTGACTTTGTATTGCTTACCGCGGGCGCCCAAAGCAGTATTCGTATTCACAAAGTATTGTCGACACCGACAGCGCCAGAAAGTGCTATTTTGCGTGGCATTCATGAACTCGGGCTGAATGAGGCTATTGCCCGCGGCGAAGTATTGATTCTCCATGGCAGCACCGTCGCCACGAACGCCGCCCTGGAGAGCAAAGGTGTAAAGACCGTTTATATCACCAATAAAGGTTTGCAAGACACGCTCAGCATCGGGCGCCAGGCTAGAGCCGAGCTCTATAATTTACAACCGACACAACCTATTGCACCGGTTCCACCAGAACTGTGTTTGGAAATCGACTGCCGCACAGGAGCGCAGGGTGAGACGGTGCAAGCTCTCGATACCGGCGCTGTTGAGAAACTTGTCGAGCGAGTTAATGCGCTTAAGCCGCAAGCAGTCGCTATCAATTTACTATTTTCATTTATCAACGACAGCGATGAGAAAGCTATTGCTGACGCGTTACCCAAAACACTATTTTGCTCTCGCTCATCGTTTGTTTTACCAGAATACAAAGAGTATGAAAGAGGCATTGCGACTTGGCTGAATGCCTATTTAGGCCCCCTTGTGCAAGGTTATCTGAAACGCTTAAAACTAGCCGTTGCACCCTGCCCAGTTGGCGTAATGCAATCCAGCGGTGGCACCATTGACGCAGAACAAGCCGGACTGCGCGCGGTCAACTTGCTACTTTCAGGTCCAGCGGGCGGTCTCGCGGCCGCCCAATACATGGGCCACATAAGCGATATGCCGCAGCTCATGACATTTGATATGGGGGGCACCTCGACAGATGTTGCGCTTATTGACGGTGAGCTAACCTTAACCAACGAAGGCCACCTCGGTCCGTATCCTATCGCTGTCCCCATGGTCGATATGCATACCATTGGCGCTGGTGGCGGTTCCATAGCCTTCATCGATAAGGGTGGCATGCTGCAAGTTGGCCCAGAATCCGCTGGGGCGGCACCGGGACCAGCCTGCTATGGGCAAGGCGGTACTCATCCCACTGTTACCGATGCGAATGCAGTCCTGGGTCGGCTTCGGCCTGACAACTTCCTCGGTGGACGGATGACACTAGACCTAGACGCAGCAAAAAATGCAATAACCACTATCGCCAAACCGCTGGGGTTAAGCCTGGAGGCAGCTGCAGCGGGTATTATCAGCATCGCGAATGAACATATGGCTCGCGCACTCCGAGTGATCTCTGTGCAACGCGGCCATAACCCCGAAGGGTTTCGTCTCTGCTGCTTTGGCGGTGCAGGCGGTCTTCATGTCTGCGCCTTGGCAGAGACGTTAAACATGAAAAAGGCCATGGTGCCGGTCTATGGGGGTGTCTTGTCGGCACTGGGCATGTTAGTAGCGCCACAAGAACGTCAGCAATCACAAACGCTGCAAAAACTAATCGACGCAGTCGATGAGGCAGCGCTAAAGATTGAACTGGAAAAGCTCGCCAACCACGGCATCGAGCAGCTGGTTGCTGAAGGCGTTAATGCCAAACTTATCCAACAAAGCCCCAGCCTTGACCTTCGCTACCAAGGACAAAGCTACACACTAAATATCGGATACAAGCAATTTAAAAACATTGCTCAGGATTTCCATACCGCACACGAACAACGTTACGGACACTCCCTTGACGTTCCTATCGAACTGGTCAATGTGCGCATGAAAGTCTTTGCCGAGCAAAAACATTTTGCATTACCACCGTCTGCAATATCTACAAACGCCACCGTGCAACGCATAGCGCTGCCTGAAGAGGGCGAGGTTTTACTCTATCAGCGCGAAAGCCTGGCGCCAGGCACGCTGATCATCGGTCCGGCACTTATCTGCGAGTCGGTATCGACCACGCTGATAAAGCAAGGTTGGCAAGCAAAGGTCGACAAGTACGGCAATTTATTATTGGACCATTTGCACTAGCTGGTTTGCGATAACGCAGCCATAAAAAAACCCGCAACGTCAAAGACGGTGCGGGTTTTTAGTATTCAGAAAAACAAAACCTTATTTGATTTTGCCTTCTTTATACATAACATGCTTACGAACGACAGGATCAAATTTCTTGATCTCCATTTTCTCTGGCATGGTGCGCTTGTTTTTGGTCGTAGTGTAAAAATGACCTGTACCGGCGCTGGAATTCAAACGAATTTTGTCACGCATGATGTAATTCTCCCAGTTAACTTTGCGAAGGCGCTAAACGCTCAACGTTGCTAAGGCATTGCTAGAGAAGGATTAGACCTTCTCACCACGAGCACGCAGCTCAGCCAAAACAGTTTCAATACCTTTTTTGTCGATTACACGCATGCCTTTGGCAGTTACACGCAATTTAACAAAACGTTTTTCTGCTTCTACCCAAAAGCGGTGAGATTGCAGGTTCGGCAAAAAACGACGCTTAGTGTGGTTTTTTGCGTGAGAAACATTGTTACCAGTTACAGGGCGCTTGCCGGTAACTTGACAGACCTTAGACATCTTCTTGCCTCGTAAATTAAGTAAGTAGCCGCCACTGGCGCCAATTTAATCAAAATTCTTTCTGGCCCACTGACAACCCAGCGGGGCCGGCAAAGGCATGGTTTACACCGGGCCCATGCGATTACTCGCAACCTGCTATCAACTGCCGACTTACTCCACAGTAACTCAGGCTGGACAGTCAGGCCTTAAACGGGGAGCCGTTTGCCTCGACGGAAAAAATGAGGCGCGATTTATACCAGAAGCATTGACCAATAGCAACGCCGCGTTGATTTTTTGTCCGTTTTTTTCACTTTTTACCCGTTCACGCTAGAGCCAGCCGCGCTCAGCAAAAGAAATGACATCAGCATCACCGACCACCATGTGGTCAAGCACTCTTACATCCACGAGATCCAAAGCCATTTTCAAATGATCAGTGATTTGCCGATCTGCCTTACTCGGTTCGGCTACACCGGAAGGGTGATTGTGCGCAAAAATAACCGCAGCCGCATTAAAATGCAGAGTTTGTTTGACTACCTCACGACTGTAAACACTGGCACCATCAATAGTGCCACGAAAAAGCTCCTCGTAATCAATAACCCGGTGCTGGTTATCCAAGTATAAAATGGCAAACACTTCATGGCGTAAATGCCGCAATTTGGCCCGTAAATACTCTTTCACCACCTGACTACTAGTCAGCGCGTCGCCACGCATCAGGGTTTCGGACATGTGTCGGCGTGCCATTTCAAGCACTGCTTGAAGCTGCGCATACTTGGCAGCACCCAGGCCCTTGGCCTGACAAAAACCAGCTTGCGAAGCCTCCAGTAATCCACGCAAACCATCAAACTGCAGCAACAGATCTCGAGCAAGATCAACGGCTGATTTGCCAGCAACACCGGTACGCAAAAAAATCGCCAACAACTCAGCATCAGACAAACTGCCGGGACCCATTTGTAATAATTTCTCTCGCGGCCTTTCCGCGATAGGCCAATCGCTAATCGACACTACGCACTCCTTGAGGTTAGTAAGTACTTCCTTGTTAAAATAAATCTCGCCCATTCGGGGCTGGCAATAATCTATAGCAGTGCTATCGTAGCCGCAACTTTAACTCACCGTTGGCTCTATATTGACGAGCTCGGTCTTTTTGACAGGTACCCGCATTCGATATGCAGCCCTTAGCACGCTTAACCAACAAACAGATTCTCTTGGGCATTACCGGCGGCATTGCAGCCTACAAAGCCGCAGAACTCGTTCGCCGGCTGCAGGATGCTGGCGCAACAGTGCAAGTAATAATGACCCAAGGCGCCCAAGCCTTTATTACACCCCTGACGCTTCAGGCTCTATCTGGCCATAAGGTGCATACCGAACTGCTCGATGCCGAAGCCGAAGCTGGCATGGGACATATCGAACTGGCGCGCTGGGCAGATTTAATTTTGGTTGCACCGGCCAGCGCCGATTTTATCGCGCGCCTTGCACAAGGCCTGGGCAACGATCTGCTGAGCACAGTCTGTTTGGCTAGCAAATCCCCTATTGCGCTTGCGCCAGCAATGAATCAAGGCATGTGGGCCAACGCGGGCACACAAAACAATATCCAGACACTGCAGCAACGCGGCATACATCTTTTTGGCCCAGCCAGTGGCAGCCAGGCATGTGGTGATGTCGGATTCGGCCGGATGCTTGAAGCAGACCAGCTCTGCCAAGCCGCAGCAGAACTGTTTGAGTCGGGACTTCTCAGCGGCAAGACAGTCGTAATTACCGCCGGCCCTACTCGAGAAGCACTGGACCCAGTTCGCTACATCAGCAATAAAAGCTCCGGCAAAATGGGCTATGCGCTCGCACAAGCCGCGGTGGAGGCGGGTGCCAAGACAATCTTAATCAGTGGACCGACTGCACTAGGAGCGCCAGAGCGAGTGTCGATGGTAAACGTGGAATCTGCCCGACAAATGCACGAAGCAGCGCTCACTGCAGCCAGTAAGGCAGACATTTTTATCGGTGCGGCAGCAGTGGCAGATTACCGAGCAGAGGACATAGCGACACAAAAAATAAAAAAAACCACTGAAAGCGATACGCTGACGCTAACACTCGTCAAAAATCCAGATATTATTGCCAGTGTTGCTGCATTACCATCACCCCCGTTTATGGTAGGTTTTGCCGCTGAAACTCAGAATATCGTGACTTACGCAGAAGATAAGCTGGTTCGGAAGAAACTCCACATGGTGATCGCCAACGATGTCTCAAATCAAAGCATTGGTTTTGACGCCGAGGATAATGCCGTCACAATAGTAGAAGGTTCCGGCAATCAGATGCTAACACAACGCAATAAAAGCCAATTAGCCCGTGACATTATTGCACTGATAGCCAAACGCCTAGGCTAAGCTAAAAATCAGGTAGGGTTTTACTCACCAATAGTGTAAATAACGGTTACAAATTACCGACCACCCAAAGTTATTGGGCCATTCCCCACAGGCCATAGACAAAAAGGATCGTTTAGTGGACCCCGAAAAAAAGGCAGCAACCAAGTCGAAAGCACCACTTCCCACCGTGCTATTGGCAACCGTTTTTATTTTTTTTGCAATCGCTGTGGGGGCTAGCTATTGGATATATAACACTTTTATTAACGAACAGAGCCAACACAACCTGCAGGTTATTAGTGAGAATCAGGTTAAGAGCTTTGCCAATCAATTGAATACAGCTATTGATCGCTGGCAAGAACAGCTCAAACAGTTTTCAGAATCTACAGTAGTAAAGAAAGGTCTTAGCGAAGACCCGGCAGAGCAATGGCCAATGTTGGCAAGTAAGCTGCAGAATCAATTTAAACACCTCTACAGCAGCGAATTTTTTGCCCTCGACCAAGCCAGCCTCCGCGACAGCGAAAATAATCCCATTCGCTTTGCCGAACTCGACATGATCAATAGAGCACAACAGAAACAAAAAGTTTTTCCCGAAGCCAGCCAAATCGGGTCCGATTTCGTCATCAATATCGCGGCTGAAGTGCCCGCACAGGATCCAGAACAACCCAGTCTAGGCGCCATTTTTATTCGCTTGTCACAAAACGCTATGGTCGACCAGCTCAATGCGCTTGAGCTCAATTCAGGCAGCGTCGAAATCGTACAACAATTTGGCCGGAACACGCAGATACTCGCCGAAGGCGGAACTGGTAGCGGGCCGCTCTTCAGCGAACCCCTAGGCAATGGTTTCTGGCAAATAAATTACCGCCCGTCCATGCAGGTAATCGACGGATCCCGAGTTAACCCAACATTCCCACTTATTGGGATAGTACTACTATTGGTATTGGCCATCGCCGGAGGCTATAGCCTGGGTCGCGTTCTGCAGCAACGCCGTGACAAACAGCAACAAATCAAGGGCAGCACCTTGGCTACAGCCAGCGCTATGGGCGTGTCTGCATCGGCCGTAAACAGCCCGGTTCATCAGCAACGCACTATCGACGACGTCGATGTCTCACTGGAAGACGAAGACCTGATCAGCCTGGACGGTAACGCAGCCACCGCTAACGTACCGCCCATAGATGACGATTCCGCTAGTATCCCCGCTCAGGTTTTTCGCTCTTACGATATCCGCGGCCTCGTCGGCCCGGAAATTAATGAAGAATTTGCTCGACTGCTCGGCGCAGCCATCGGGACAACCGCGCTACAACATAATCAGACAGCTATACTGGTAGGCCGGGATGGACGCCTGCACAGCGAGTCGCTGTGCGATGCGTTGGTAGACGGCCTGCTCAGCACCGGCTGTCATGTCATCAACGCCGGGGCAGTGCCTACGCCTGTGCTTTATTACGGCATCGAAGAAAATAGTGAATGTAGTAGCGGGGTCATGGTAACCGCCAGTCACAACCCTGGCCAATACAATGGCTTTAAAATCGTTATTAACAACACCACTCTGGCAGATGATGCGATACAGGACCTGCGCCTGCTGATGCAGCGACAGGATTTCGCACAGGGGCAGGGCGAAGAAGCCACCATTGAGTTAATTCCTGACTACATTGATCGCATATTCTCAGACGTCGCTCTTGCAGGCGACATGCACATAGTTATCGATGCAGGCAACGGTATCACCGGTGGCTGCGCCCCCGCACTTTTTGAAGAACTAGGCTGTGATGTAACCCCTCTGTTCTGCGACATTGATGGTAACTTCCCCAACCACAACCCAGATCCAACCATAGCTGAAAACCTGCAAGCGCTTATCACTAAAGTCAAAGATTGCAGCGCTGACTTGGGCGTAGCCTTTGATGGAGACGGCGACCGCCTCTGTGTTGTCACACCCAAAGGTGAAATTATCTGGCCAGATAGGTTGCTGATGTTATTTGCGAAAGACATTGTCTCCCGTAACCCTGGGACCGACGTGCTATTTGACGTTAAATCAACGCGTCAACTCAACAGCTTGGTCAGCAGTTACGGAGGCCGGCCCATTATGGCACGTACAGGCCACGCTCATATGCGCGCGAAGATGCAGGAAACAGGCGCGATGCTGGGGGGCGAATACTCTGGACATATCTTTATTAAAGACCGTTGGTACGGGTTTGATGATGGTATGTATGCAGCGGCTCGCCTTATCGAAATCATGAGCCTGCGAGATCAAGACATTGACAGTATTTTTGACTCATTCCCCGCACTACCTGTGACGCCAGAAATCATTGTGCCAATAGCCGAAGAGAAAAAATTCGATCTGATTCGTAAATTACTGGATCAAGGTGACTTCCAATCCGGTAAAATCACCAGCCTTGACGGTATTCGGGTCGAATTTGCCAAAGGCTGGGGCCTTGTGCGAGCATCAAATACCAGTGCTGCACTGACGCTCAGATTTGAGGGCGAGACCGAAGAGGTTATCACTCAATTACAAAAGCTCTTCGAACGCGAACTCCTGAAAATAGACCCAACACTGTCCTTGAACTTTGCCTGATCAATAGGCCAACACCCACTAACAAATGCTGTAACTGGAAACACCAATATGTCATTAAATCAAGCTAGCGCCATGAATATTGCCCATGTACTTACAGAGGCACTACCGTATATTCAACGTTTCACCGGCAAGACCATTGTGGTCAAGTTTGGCGGCAATGCGATGATTGACGAAGCACTGCAGAATAGTTTTGCCCGTGACATAGTTTTGATGAAAACCGTGGGAATGAACCCCATTGTTGTGCATGGCGGCGGCCCACAAATTGGCCAGCTATTGGAAAAGCTCAACATTAAATCTTCTTTTGTCGACGGTATGCGCGTTACCGATAGCGAAACCATGGATGTCGTAGAGATGGTTCTCGGTGCGACTGTGAACAAGCAGATTGTTAATTTGATCAACCATAACGGCGGTCAGGCCATCGGGATAACAGGCAAAGACGGCCAGCTTATTCGAGCCAAAAAATTAACCGTCAGCCGTAAAACGCCAGAAATGCAAGCACCAGAAATTATCGATATTGGGCAAGTGGGCGAAGTGCGCTCAATCAATCGCGAAGTTATTGACATGCTACAACATAGTAACTTTATCCCCGTCATTGCACCCATCGGGGTCGATCAGGAAGGAAAGTCATATAACATCAATGCTGACTTGGTAGCGGGGAAAATGGCTGAGGTCTTACAAGCAGAAAAACTGATGCTGCTTACCAATGTGTCTGGCTTGCAGAATAAGAGCGGCGAAGTACTCACTGGACTAACGACTCAGCAAGTCGATGAATTGATAGCAGACGGCACTATATACGGCGGCATGCTCCCGAAAATTGCTTGCGCCCTGGACGCAGTCAAAGGCGGAGTGACAAGCGCGCATATCATTGATGGCCGTGTAGACCATGCCGTATTACTGGAAATTTTCACTGATTCAGGCGTTGGCACACTCATATCAAATCAGCGCCCTTCATCGCCTTAATAGACCGTTATCGAACCAGCGGTACAGAATCGGGAGTGGCCGGGGGACAACGAAAGCAATTTCTCTTCACTGGTGATTGATGCCACAAGAAGATGCCGCTAGGATACTCTGCTAGCGGTATTTGATGACAAACAAACTAATGGTCAGCGAGAGAATCTCTCACAACGCAGACCCAATACCCCTTACTCACTGAAGACTACGCAGCCTTGCCAAATAACCATGACAACTAGCAAAAATAAAATATCGCGCCGCCAACAAATCCTCGAGTCACTGGCACATATGCTTGAGGCGAGCCCGGGCAACCGTATTACAACGGCGGCCTTAGCAAAACAAGTCGGCGTTTCTGAAGCTGCGCTGTATCGACACTTTCCCAGCAAATCGAAGATGTTCGAAGGTTTAATCGAATTTATCGAAGAAACTGTCTTCTCTCGTATTAATGTTATTTTGGCTGACGAAACCACTGCTTTGGAAAGCTGCGAAAAAATTCTTTTTCTTATTCTGACATTTACAGAACGCAACCCAGGAATTACCCGTATTCTCACTGGCGACGCTCTGGCAGGTGAAAACGAACGGCTGCGCAGTCGTGTCGTACAATTTTTTGATCGGGTTGAGACACAACTGAAGCAAATCATTCGCGAGGCAGAAATGCGGGAAGGTATTCGCCCAAACCTGCCGGTAACCGCAGCGGCGAACTTAATGATGGCAATGGCGGAAGGGCGTATTACACAATTTGTACGCAGTGAATTTAAACGTCCCCCCACCGAATACTGGCAGGATCAATGGCCAGTCGTTGTGCACGGTTTCTTCCGACAAACGCCACAACCCGTAACTGCCGGACAACCTATCTAATCAAACAGCATTCAATTCAACAAAACTACTGCTGAGCGGCAGCTCTCGCTTGAATTGTCTTAAAACGCTCTATATCTCGGTCAAAGCGCGCCGCCACAGCATCATAGTCTTTCAGGCGCACCTCCACTTGAGCTCGCGCATCTTCCACTTCAATCTGCAAATTGCTGATTTTGACTAACACACTTTGAGGCACCTGCCGCCCCTTGCGCTCCAGGTCGGCAGCCTTGGCTTGTTCTGCACGAATCTGCGTCTGAAGGTTTGCAATGTTTGAGCGCAAAATACTGAGATTTGTTTCAAGGTCTCGCAAACGGCGGGTTTTAGCAGCTTCAATGTCTTTAATACTGCTATACCGGCGAAGCAAATCAGCATCCCACGCAGCCAGCCGCTCTCGCTCCTCTCGCTCTGCATTAGCGCGAGCAGCGTCTTCCGGCGCTACAGCAGGCTCAACAGTCTTCAAAACATGCCCGGACATGTTTACGACCTCATATCCTTTCTGGGCATATTCCGGGGGAATAGAATTATTGATGACTCTAACCCCATCTTCGTTTGTATAACGATAGAAAACACGCTCAGCGGCTAGCGCAACACTGCTTGCTACACCCAAAAAAAGTGCACCGCATAACGCACCGCCGACAAAGCGATGAAAGAACCTGGAGTACATTTTTGTCATAAATCAAACACTCTTTGCAGACATAAATAACACAGTAACGCGCAATCGTCATATCCCATAGGTTTGACGATATTGTGCAATCGCTGCCAGTAATTCCGGATCGGCAGCCTGCTCTTTAAGATAATCAGTAATATGATCTAATTTAATGATGCTAACAACGGGTATCCCAAACTCGCTTTCGACTTCAGCAATGGCTGACTTTTCGCCTTTACCGCGTTCTTGACGGTCCAGGCCAATTACAACGGCAGCGGGCTCAGCATTGACGGACGCAATAATCCCCATCACTTCGCGAATGGCGGTACCGGCGGTAATAACATCATCAATAATCAACACTCGTCCCTGTAAAGGGGCCCCTACCAAGATACCACCTTCTCCGTGATCCTTGGCCTCCTTGCGATTAAAACAGTATGGCAAATCTCGGCCATGGTGATCTGCAAGCGCGACGGCCGTGGTTGCCGCCAGAGGAATGCCTTTGTAAGCCGGCCCAAAAACCACATCAAAATCAATGCCCGCATCAATAATGGCGGCCGCATAAAAGCGGCCCAATTTCGCTAGCGCAGCACCCGTCTGGAACTGCCCTGCATTAAAAAAGTAAGGGCTAGATCGACCAGATTTGAGCTTAAAATCGCCGAAACGTAGGACACCTTGTTCAATTGCCAACTGGATAAATTCACGTTGGTAATGCTGCATAGCACAATCCTGCAAGAATATTTAAATTTTACCCCACTATCAGGGCATTCAAACCTAACAAAAACGCATAAAGCTGGGTATGATACACAGTCCAAAACCAAGGGGCTAATATGCGAATCATCAGTCTTAGCGTTGACGGCATCCATCAGGCAGCCCAGCGCGGTCTTTATCAATGGTTATCAGACCAAGACGCCGATATTATTTGTCTTCAGGACCTTCGTGCTCTGGAGTATGAACTTGACGATGGCCCGTTCCATATGGACGGCTACAACACCTATATTTTCGATTCCGGCGTAAAGCATTACAACGGTGTGGCTATCTACACACGCGAAATGCCCAAAGCACTCATCTACGGACTAGGCTTTTCCAGTGGCGTCGATATGGAAGGCCGATATCTTCAAGTGGACTTCGAAAAACTCAGTGTTGGCTCTCTTCTAGCCCCCAGCGCGTCCTCAGAAAACGAGTCTCAAGAAGTCAAAATAAAATTCTTTGACGACCTCCAGGCGCATATGGAAAAAATCACCCGCAAACGCCGTGATTTTATTTTTTGTGGCAACTGGTCAATGATTCACAAACCCAAAGACGTACAAAACTGGGATGACAACCAGCATGCCTCCGGCGCTTTGGCACACGAACGCCAATGGCTGGACCAGGTATTCCAACAAATCGGTTACGTAGACGCATTCCGCCAGGCTAACAATGACCCGGACGAATACAGTTGGTGGCCATCCGGAGAAGTTGGTACAGGCCCAGGCTGGCGCACCGACATGCAAATAGCGTCGGGATCTCTGCGCTCAAAGGTGGAATACGCGGTAGTAAACAAGAACAACGTGTTCTCCAGTCACTTACCCGTCATTGTCGATTACGATATCGAAGTTTAAGTTAACAACACCTGAACCAACGCACCTGCCTGTATCGAGATTGAGCTGCTCTGGCAGCTCAATCTTTCCCGATAGCCCGGTATCACTTTCCTTGTAGCTTAATTATCCAGTAGCGCGGCACGCTGAGCCTGACAAATGTCTTTGATTCCCTTTTTGGCAAACGCCAACATAGCCATAAACTGTTCTTCTGAAAAAGGATCTGCTTCAGCGGTGCCCTGGATCTCAATCAAGCCACCATTTTCCGCCATGACAATATTCATATCAGCCTCGGCAGCGCTGTCTTCTGGATAGTCCAGATCCAACACAACCTCGCCCTGATAAATACCCACCGACACAGCAGCCACCATATTGGCCAACGGGTTGTTTTCCAGTAAACCTTTACCGATTAAACCATTAATTGCATCTGCTAACGCCACCGATGCACCGGTAATCGAGGCAGTACGCGTACCGCCGTCAGCTTGAATAACATCACAATCCACTACTATTGTGCGCTCGCCCAATGCTTCCAGGTCGATTGCCGCACGTAACGAGCGACCAATTAAACGCTGAATCTCCACGGTGCGACCACCCTGTTTACCACGCGCAGCCTCTCTCCCCATCCGGCTTCCTGTCGAACGCGGCAGCATGCCGTATTCTGCGGTTACCCAACCGCGACCTTCTCCACGCATAAAGCGGGGCACACCTTCTTCAACACTAGCGGTGCAAATGACTCGTGTATCACCAAACTCAACCAATACTGACCCTTCAGCATGCTTGGTGAAGTGGCGAGTAAACCGCAGAGCACGCATTTCATCTGGCTGACGTTGACTTGGTCGTTGCATATTGGGTCCTTAATTTGAATAAAAATTTAAGCAGCGCGGTTGATTCAAAACATCAGCACTTGCTACGAAGTCGTGCAGTATACCTGATAGGAATACCGCAAAGGGCATAACGGAAGGGGCAAAACCCTGTGTTAACATGACACCCATCAGCATCAGTCATTGATGACAAGGCTCAATCTGTGCATTTCAATAAAAATTTTACTAAGGAAAATCCCATGCCACGCAGTATGACGGGCTTTGCCCGAGTTGAAGCTCCATTTTCTGGCGGACAAATCGCCTGGGAAATTCGCAGTGTTAATCACCGTTATTTGGAAAATTATTTTCGATTACCAGAAACACTTCGAGACTTGGAACCCTCACTTAAGGAAACTCTGCGCAAACACATAGCGCGCGGCAAAATTGAATGCGGATTACAGCTGCACCTAAACAAAGAATCCACCGCATTGGAAGTTAACTCAGAGCGGGTACAGCAAATTAGTGCAGCTATCGAAAAGGTACGTGACAGCCTTACCGAAGCAGGCCCGGTAAACCCCCTTGAAATTTTACAGTGGCCGGGTGTTTTACAACAGCAAGAAGTCGATAGCGACACCCTCAAAGCCAGTATATCCAGCACTTTCGAACAAGCTTTACAACAACTGGTAGCCCACCGTGAGCGCGAGGGTGCAGATATTTTCCAGCTAATAAATCAGCGCTTGGATGGCATTGCCGAACAGGTCACAGAGGTTCGCAAAGTGATGCCGACGATATTAAGCGCTCACCGGAACAAGCTGACAGAAAAATTAGCAGCTTTGACACAAGAGCTGGACCCAGAGCGCCTGGAACAAGAAATGGTCTACATTATCCAAAAGTCTGACGTTGATGAGGAACTGGACCGGCTGGATACCCACATCAAAGAAGTTCGCCGCAGTCTTGGTCAAACGGGTGCCGTGGGGCGCAAGCTCGACTTCCTAATGCAAGAACTGAATCGCGAAGCCAATACGCTATCGTCCAAGTCTATCGTTAGTGAAACTACCCAGGCAGCGGTAGAAATCAAAGTGTTAATCGAACAAATGCGCGAGCAGATCCAAAACCTTGAGTAAGGCTCGACTAGCCCGGTTAATGGCAATACCTTACACCGAAAACCTACAACAGAGTTGTTAACGTGTCTTCACAGCGAGCACTATCGGCACTCCAAGCCGACCTTATATTGTTACTGGTGACACTGCTCGCGGCGGCTGGCTGGATATTTTCCCGCGAAGCCGTTTCTGGCTTATCGCCTTTGGTGTTTATGACATTGCGTTTTAGTGCGGCAGGCTTGATTCTTGGCCTATTGAGCTACCCATCACTGTGCGCACTCGATCGCACACAATGGCGGAATGCCGTTCAGGTTGGCTTGCTATTCGGTGTCGCCATGGTTTTCTGGGTGATGGGTCTAAAATTAACAACCCATGTCGGCATCGGCGCATTTCTGAATAGCCTGGGCCTGGTTTTTATTCCGCTGATCAGTCTATTATTTGGCGATAAACCTGGCCGCTATGCTTATTGGGCAATTCCCTTCGCCTTAAGCGGGCTCGCCTGTCTGTCATTAGATGGTGAATTCCACATTGGGCTGGCAGAAGGCTGCTTTCTAATGTCTGCGTTTATTCTGGCGTTGATGTTTATCCTTAATAGCCGAGCCGCAGCGCGCATTCCAGCGATGCCATTAACCGCAATTCAACTGTTTATTACTGGCTTGATTACCGGGCTGGTATCTCTGCCCTTTGAAGACTGGAATTTGCAACAGCCGCCCTCAATCTGGGGTTGGTTTTTAGCCAGTTTAATTATCTCTACCTGCCTGCGCTTTTTACTGCAGACGAAAGCGATGGGGATTACGCTGCCCAGCCATAGCGCCATTATTATGACTGTCGAGCCAGTTTGGACCGCAATATTGGCCGTTATCTGGCTCGGTGAAACCTTGAACGCATTACAACTCAGTGGATGTGGCCTTATTTTCGCGGCCATGCTGGTAAATCGCTGGCCTGCCGTTCGGCACTGGCAAAAAAATAGAAAACGAAACCGTCAATCACTCAACCACTGACAATGCTGCAGTTCATTCTGGCCTTGCTTTCATCTATTACCCTAACCAGATAACTACGAGATACCTATTCTGTTTAAAGTTTTGGACCGGATGACGTGGTCGCCATTCTCAATGAACTATATTGTAGAGGCCCATCATTACTTGGTACCTAATTAACACGTTAAAAAATTGTGGTGAGCACCCCGTAAACCAAAAAAATACGGGCATACAGAACCACTAAAAGCAAAATACTTGAAGTGCCAGATTAATACTCCTCCGAGCGTTAACCTAACACCTTAAAACCAGTTTGAAGCACATGTTTTAATTGTTTGCTATCGGCCACCGCGCGGCCGGTTACCCGAAGACCACTCATTAAGGCCATAAAAAAATCAGCGAGCTGCGCTGCAGGTTGCTTGCTAGAAATAGAGCCATCTTTTTGTCCACGCTGGATGGTCTGCTTCAACAACTCATTCACCGATAGCCATTTTTTCTCAAGGAATGCTTGAATCTCTTCCTCATCAAGTGACTCCAGTAGTCCACCACTGACAATACAACCTGAACGCGACGCCTCACCACTGGCACAGTCTTTAACCAATTGGTCAAAGAAAATCTGCAACGCCTGCCTACCTGAATCAGCATTTTGCATTCGTTGCATGATCGCTTCATAACGCTGTAAAACACAATCAATCGCCTGCAAATACATAGCCTGTTTATTACCGTAAGTATCGTACAGGCTTTGCTTGCTTAACCCACTGGCTGACATTAACAGGCTTAACGAAGTACCGCTGTAACCGTTCTTAGTAAAAACATCTGCCAGGCGCTCTAATATTAATTCGGGAGAAAAGTTCTTCGTTCTAGCCATAAGTTAATCGCCTTTTTCATTATTTTTATTGTAACCAATTATTGAATGCCAAAGTAATACTCAAATGCCGATTAGCATATAATTATCTTACCCATCGGTCTATTATAAAACTGCTGATTGCAGACAGCGGATGCATGAAAGTTGTTACTTAATATTAATCTGATATCAAATGGAGTGATATCTTATGAACACTGTCAACTCAAGCCTGATGTATGGCGCACTAACCAGTCTTTTATTGAGCAGTACTCTGGCAATCGCCCATGAAGATCACAGTCTGAATGTGACAAATTACGGCGATACCGATACTCATACCGGTGATACCGATAAAAACTATAAATCCAAACATAAAAGCAAAAACAAAAAATCTCAGCCAGTAGCCACCTATAGTCCCAGTGACGCCTTATCAGGAGATGTGATAACCGAAGGTGGTGAATTAGTTAATACTATCGAGGAATTTTCTGAGCGCTGGTACAGCCACAAACTTAGCCACGATAAAACACCGATAGAAACCAGATCATTACCCCGTTATTTTCATCCAACACCACTACTCAGACCATCAGACTATGTCATAAAGAAAGACGAAATGGTCGTCATTAATCCTGCACCGGGAGAATACGTTTATGTTATGGAAGGCCAACGCCATAACTACACGCATTCTACAGTCGCCATTACCGCAACCCAACCTAACGGCGGCGCGCCTTTGCATACCCATATTGTAGAAGAGAGTCATGTTTTACTTGAAGGAAAGATGCGCTATCAACTCGGTGATGAAATTTTTGAAGTACAAGCACCGTACGTTATTAATATCCCATCGATGGTTCCACATGCCTTTATGAAC
Source organism: Cellvibrionaceae bacterium (assembly GCA_050290265.1). GTDB lineage: Bacteria > Pseudomonadota > Gammaproteobacteria > Pseudomonadales > Cellvibrionaceae > JBNKFV01. The sequence goes on along the minus strand of JBNKHI010000001.1, from coordinate 125,877 downwards.
TTGGACAAGAAAGATGCTGAACTCATCGCTTTCTTTCCAGACAATAAATGGGAATTTGATATCGTTGAGCATTTGAAACAAAACGAGTTTTTTGATCCCAATCTGGAATATGAAACTATAGATTGATTGAGCACCAAGAGGCCAGCCAAAAGGCTGACCTCTATCTGAGCTACTCTACAGATAAGGCTAAGCTGTTTTTAAAAGAGAAATATCACTATTTAAAACATCATATCCGTATAACCAATCCGGATCGGTTGGTTTTTTTAACCAACTATTCACACTGGAAATTGACTGCACCAAACGTGTTCTCGGCAAGCGCAGTTCACTATAGTCGTGCAATATTTCTTGCAGATTCTGATACGTACCACTATTTAACAAGCGCACAAAAAGAAAGGCATCTTCAATTGCCATTGCTGCACCCTGTGCCATGTGAGGACGCATAGGGTGACAAGCATCGCCAAGCAATAAAATGTTTTCTGAACCCCATTCGTTAATAGGCTCACGCTCATAAAGCGGCCACAGACTAACCTGATCGGTTTCGGCCACCAACTCTTTTATCGGAGAGCAAGCGTCGCTAAAGTATTCCATTAACATTTCGCGACTGGCTGGTATAGAAGCACCGTCGTAAAGCCATTCATCCCAAGGAATACCCGCGACAAAATAAATTGCCTCCGGGTCTTTTTCCATAAAATACGATATCAGAAAACGGCTTCCTTCCCACCATTTAGTGAGTTCGAAACGACCAGGATAATTTATTTTTGATATCGGCGACCGGCCACGAAAAACAACCTGATTAGCAAAGCTTGGGGCTTCTTCGCCCCGCAAACTTGCCCTGACTCTAGAGTTGAGGCCATCAGCACCAATTACGATATTCGCGGTCGCTTCAGTGCCATCCTCAAACATCAACAATTTTTGAGAACCCAGATTATCAAGCCGAGTCAACTTTTTACCGAAGTGAATAGTATCTTTTTTGACTTTCGACATTAATGCTGCATGAAAGTCACCCCGATTAACCGTTAAATAGGGAGAGCCATAACGCCAATGTGCATTATCACCCAATGGCAAAGAAAAAAGTAAGCCGTCATCAAGCAGGTCTCGGCTTATAAAAGCATTGGGTTTCGCAGCTTTATCAATCAAATGCTGATCAATACCAAGGACTTCTAACAGTTTTACAACATTAGGACTTAAATGTATTCCTGCGCCAAGCTTCAGAAAGTTTTCAGCTTGTTCATAGACTTTTACGTTATAGCCATAAGACTGTAAGAGCGCAGCTATACTACAGCCACCCAAACCAGCACCCACTATTGCGAATTCGACTTGCTTCCAGTTATCCATAAATACCTCTCCTTTTAATAATGACTAAAGGGTTACAACTTTAGTCCTCCACTTACATCAATAACTTGACCCGTCGTCCAGCAGCCATCTGCACTTGCGAGAAATGCAACTGCGCCTGCTACATATTCTGGCTGACCCACACCAGGTAATGCTTGCAAAGCCTCTAGCGTTTCCAAACCACCGGGCTCATGAATCCATGCACTCATTTTTGTGTCTGTCGCACCCGGTGATACTGCATTAACGGTAATATTGCGAGCAGCCAGTTCCGGCGCCAACTGCAATGTAAGGGTATCAATAAATCCCTTGGTTGCAGCATAGAGTGCTATTGTTGGAAAATGAATACGTGTCACACAAGATGAAGTATTGATAATACGTCCACCGTCTTTCATTATCGCAATAGCAGCCTTGAGAGCGAAAAATGCTGAATAATTATTCAGTGTTACTAACTGATCAAAATCTTCTTCCGTTGTATCTTCTATATTTTTATAAATTGCTGCAGCGGCATTATTCACAAAAATATCTATTTGACTAACAGGAAGCTGACTAAACAGCTTTTTAACGCCATCTTTACGTGCCAGGTCAGCCTGTACAGCCCAGGCATTCACACCTTTGGATTTAATATTGTTGACCAACTCATAAGCCTCAACCTCGCTGTTAACATAATGAATAATGACATCTGCACCGTCATCAGCTAAACGGCTTGCGATCGCGGCGCCAATGCCTCGCGAACTTCCAGTGACCAGTGCTACCTTTCCTTTCAGTGATTTATTCATTTCTTTCCTCGCAAATAAAAGACCGATTGGTCTATAAATAGTTTTAAAAAAAACGGGAGTCATTTCCGTCTTTGCTAAAGACTATTTTTATTAGACCGATCTGTCAATAAAAATTATTGCCAAGTTAGTAAAACGCTGGTTACAGAAAACATAATGTTATTTTAACCCCCATAAGTTAACTTCACACGCTTAACGTCTTTGCCTGGCAGCGTGAAAAAACGATCGAGAGTTTGAAAGTACAGTGAAAAAATAAAGAACAGAATCGGCACTCTTAAAGCTACTGATACACGATTATCGATGCAACGCCTCCCTGGCCTGCATCACCATCTACTACCTAAAGACTGGCTCGAGTCATGAGCCCAGCCCTAACAATTGCCTATGACGATTGGTTTTGGGAAAGAGGGTAGTGCCCTCTACATTGAGCCACCATTTTGGTAGCTCAATGTAACTAAAGTTTGCTAGTTTAGGCAAAGTCACTGGAGCGAATAAACAGCGCTGCAACACCAGCTAAAAACAAAGGAATTGCAAATACTGCAAAGGTAACAGCAAGCCCAACGCCGGATTGCAGCAAGTATCCGCCTACCAATGGTCCAGCCACTGCACCGGCACGACCCGCACCGACCGCCCAGCCAACACCGGTGGCACGTATTTCAGTGGGATACAATCGCGCTGCCGTTGGCCAGAAGCCATTAAAACCACCATTTAAAGTGATGCCGATAATGAAGGCGCAAAAGAGAATGGCGAACACACCCATACTCACCGAACCGAAAATCATCAACATAACTGCGGCGATGGAAAAGAAAATAAAGATCATGCGCTGCAGGCCGAAACGTGCAGAAATCCAACCGAGAAAAATACTGCCAATACACGACCCCAGGTTATAGGCGGTACCAGCGTAGATACCCTTATCCAACGGCAAGCCCGCATCTACGGCAATTTTGGGAATCCAGCTGATCACAAAATACAGGGTAAAGAAACCTAACATCACGCCGGCCCAGAGCATGATGGTAGAAAATCGGCGCGGACCTTCAAACAGTGCTTTAACGCTGGTTTTATGATGGGCGTTGTCTGGTTGTTGCGGCAGCTCTGCCAGCTCGGGTGAACCCATTTTACGTAGTGTGCTATTGATATTACGCAAGGCATTTTTGGGTTGCTTCTTAGCGAGAAACTCAAGGGATTCGGGCATCAAAAAGTACACGACCGGAAACATCAATCCTGTCACCAAGGCGGCCCAGTGAAACATGGGACGCCAACCTTGCTCCGGCATAATCGCGGCAGACGCAAAACCCGTAAAGACGGCACCAATCGGATAACCCGCTTGCAGGGTGGCAACGCAGAAATTGCGACTTTTTTCAGAGGAAAATTCCGCCGTCATAGCGGCCATGCTGGCAAGAATGGCTCCAACGCCCAAACCGGTATAGACGCGCGCGGCCGCCAGTTGCCAGATAGTCTGGCATAGCCCGGACCAGAACATGCCGGTGGCAATGACAAACACGGAGATCAGGATCATTTTACGACGTCCAATAACATCCGCATACGGAGCGATGGCCAGGCAACCAAAGGTCATGCCGATCAACGCTGCACTGAACACGGCACCCAAGGCGGCGGCAGGAATTGACCAGTCTTCTGCCAGCACCGGGGCAGCATAAGACATCATCACAACATCCATACCGTCGAGCATATTCAAGGCGAAACAAATCACCACCACCAAAATTTGCAAGCCGGACATTGAGTTGTTGTCTACCAGAGCACGTAACTTACCGACGCAGTCGTCGTAAGAACTAAAGTGCAGGATAGGTTGGGTATCTACTGTATTATTGGCAAGCGGATCTGAAATCACGGGGCACCCTGTTTGTCACTACGGCTATTTCTCACTACGGCCGTTTGTAAATATGGAATTATTATAAATATCATCAACAGGTAGATATTTGATGGCCCAATGGTACAGAGCGAGATCGAACAAACTCAATTACTGGAATGTCGCCACCCTATAACATAACGTTATGAGACGAGATCAACAAACAAGCGTGTACTGGGCGGGCATTAATCCAGCGCACGAATCTCGGTTTTGGCCAGCTCATAAAGCTTGCGTACATTATTAGACATTGAGATGCCGTTGTGACGAAGAAAGTGCAGGCGCTGACTGTTTCCGTTTATAGGAATTGCCCGCAATTTTGGAAAACGGTCCGCGCCCACCGTATGTTCAAACACGACCGTAACTCCCATACCTTGCTGCACCATAGCGCAAGCGTCGTTGGCGTATCGAATCACTACTGAAACCTTAGGTTTTACATCCAGTTTTTCCAGTGCTTGATTCATGCGTGTACCCAGTAATGTATCGGAATAAAACATGACCAGATCGTATTGTGCGATCTCTTCAAAAGTCACCTGATCCTTGTTCGCCAGCGGATGGTCGACAGGAACGACACACTGCATTCCCACACTGATTGAGGGTTCAGATAAAATCAGCGGGTGGTCTGGGTCATAAAACGCCAGTGCAAAATCACACCGGCGTTGAATAATATATTCTGCGATAGCCTCATTCGGCAGCGTTTCCAGTTGAAAACTGACACCCGGCATCTTATCGCGGACCTTCGCCAGTAACCGTGGCATTAGATAGGCGGCCAGACTTGGCGTGCAGGCCACACGAAATTGTAGGTCGTCCTGCTGGGTGATGCGATTGATGGTGATATCGAGGTCTTCAATGCGCTCGTAAATGAGTTCCAACTCTCTAAATAACTCTTCGCCTTCTGGTGTTGGAATCAGGCGGCCTTTATGCCGTTCAAACAAGGCTATACCGAGCTTGTATTCCATATATTTGAGCAACCGGCTGATCCCAGGCTGGGAAACGTGCAGGAGTTCAGCCGCTCCACTTATAGTCTTGCTGATCATAATGGCTCGAAATACTTCAAGCTGGCGGAAGTTCAACAGCATGTCTAGGCCTTGTTGCGATAGTTTTAAGAGATATTGCTAAGGTATCTTAACAAGAATCTGCGCTTTCCCGCAGGGTAATTTGGTAATGAATCAACACTGAGCGATAACCTAGAGTTATAGCATCTGGACATCTATATGGACGTATAGATGTTGCTGCGCGCTCCGCATTACGTGCCAACGACCAATAATAATGATCGCGCCTTAAAGAGGTTGCCTGGATACTGAAGCGGAGATTAATAGGTGCGGCTTTTCCTACGGCGTCTATCGGCGTCTAACAGTGGGCTGCCGGCACAGTGTAACGCAATTGTTCTGGTGCGGGGTTGGGCCATTGCGTTGGCGGGGCGTTTACACACTAGCCGCGAATAAAGCATTTTTGTCAATTGACGAGCGAATTAGTGCTTTCTGACCGTGTCGATATTATTGATATGGCAGTTGCAAATGCAAACCGCCAATCAGAATTAACGCCGTTCTTAAACGTTAATAACCTGCTATCAAATTAAAAATTCACTTTTAATCGAACACCCATGTAGCGATCAGCACTACGTGGAATGTTGTGAACTAACACAGGTTCATTACCGAAGAGAAATCTGACGTCAGCAATCCCATCAACGTAATTTTTGTCGAACAGATTATTAACAAAAACTGTTAACTTGTAAGAGTCATCTTTTGAAACAATACCAGCACTTAGATTAAACACACCGTAGGAATCTTCCACGGTGAGCGGACTGTTCGCAAGACTAAAGTTAACTTCATCCTGCCACTTATAAGAAAAGTTCAAAAAACCGTCAAATGACATGGATGCCAATGGAATTTGGTAATCGCCACCCAGCGTTAACTTCCAATCTGGTGAATTGCTCAAATCTTTACCACTCAAGTCTTGCACCGGGCGAGAGGATGGGACTGCAGGGTTAATCGGTGCGCAGCCTTGGGCAAGCGTTTGACCGGGATAACAGTCAGCGCCCTTAAATTCTTTGATAGTGGCGTTGGTATAAGCGAGTCCAACGTTAACTTGAAAGTTTTCCGTGACTAAGCCAACAGCGTCAAGTTCCAAGCCTTTGGTTTCCAAATCGCCAACGTTGTTCAACTTAACCTCAATGTTGCCGTCATCTAGCACTCGGCCACCTTGGGCTTGAAAATCAGTATAGGAATTCAGGAACAGGGTCGCATTTAACTGCACGCGGTTGTCGAAGAGCGTACTTTTAACACCCAATTCAAAGGCATCGGAAGTCTCTGCTTTAACCGGATTGTCGGCACTGTCTTGATTAAAAGAGCTGGCAATATCAAATGCCTGGCCTTTGTAACCACGGGTATAGCTCCCAAAAAACATGACATCATCAGATGTGAAATACTGCAAAGCTAATTTACCGAGAATCACATCATCATCGGCACTACCTACACAACCAGTAGAGCAAGAACGATCCGGTAATTGATCATCAAAAGATGTACTGATTTTTTCATGGTGATAGCGAAGGCCAGTGATCAATGAAAGGTCATCCGTCAGTGTCCATTTTCCTTGACCAAACACCGCGTATGTTTCGGAGTCTGCTGTACCTGTCCACTTTGAAGCAAACACAGGACCACGCTCGAAAGATCGTTCATTTTTAGTATCCGTGTAATACAGCCCGGCCACATACTCGAGGATATCTGAGGCGGGTGAAGTTACGCGAATTTCCTGTGTAAGCTGAGTGGTGTTATAGGGCCCGGCTTGATTCAAGGTAAATGCATCGGTGAAATCGAAGTCGATAGCCCACTTATAATCCCAATTACGGTAACCTGTAATAGAACTAATAGTGTATTCACCCAGGTCATAATCAAGTTTTACACTGGCCAACCAGTCAGAGGAATCAGAACGGTGCGAACCATCCATACGAACATTGGTATTTGTATCTGATGGTGTGATACCGGGCAGCCAGTCTGATTGGGGAATAAAGCCCAACTGTTGGGCATCCGGTGATACATAACGAAATGGTCGTACACAACAGTGATCCACACTATTGTTGTACTCACCAATAAAGGTTGCTTTGAGTGCATCAGAAGCATCCCAAACTACTTTGGCGCGCGCGCCTTTACTGACAGAACCATTCAGTTTGCTGCCATCAGTAAGATTGTTGATATGGCCTTCTCGGTCACCGTAATATGCACTCAGACGAGCGCCAAGGTTATCTGTCAACATTCCGGAAACCGCCCCAGAGGTGCGGTATTCATTATCATCAGTCGCACTTACTTCGAACGTTGTTTCCAGATCCTCAGATGGATCCTTGGTAACAATGTTGATTACGCCTGCGGAGGCATTCTTACCAAATAAGGTGCTCTGAGGTCCGCGTAATACCTCTATACGCTCAATATCCGCCAGGTTATTAAAAGCCCCACCTGATCGCGCAACAGGAATTTCATCAATCACAACGGCAACACTGGGTTCAACACCAATACTGAATGAGAAAGTACCTATACCGCGCAGCGCAATAGGGTTTTCATTCTTGTTGTTGTTTTCCGTTATGGTCAACGAAGGAGATACTTTCGTAAGGTCCTCAAAACTATTCAACCCCATGTTTTCCAATGTTTCTGCACTAATCGCAGTGATTGCAACAGGAATATCCTGAACGCTTTCCGCTCTCTTCTGAGCAGTCACTACAACTTCCTCCAATTGCAATGACTCAGCAAGCGCCGGTAATTGAAAAGACATTAAACCTGCACTTATGGCAGTTGACATCGCTGTCATTCGGCAACGCGACCGTTCTTTCATGAGAGGCATCCTCCGGTGATGTAATCTTATTGTTTATTATCGAAATCTTTACATCTATCTATATGGTAAGGTGGTAAGACCAGATAGGGTGCGAAATATAGCATGAAAACATACCGTTGCCAACGGTAAGCAATAGGCGCCCAACGACCAAGCCTATGCCTGTGTATTAAGGGCTTTTAGTTAAACCTGTGCCGGTTGTCAGCAGTCGGCTAGTCGGCTAAATCCAATGCTGAAACATCCTGATCAATGGCATTGGAAATATGCGCCTGCATCGCACTTTTGGCGCGCACGGGATCATTATTTTTTATCGCCGTCAGTATTCGACGATGTTCTTCGACAGATGGGTGAATCCCTAAATCCCTTACACGTTGGTGGAAGGTTGCACTGATCTCCGAGCGATTACGCAAGTCCCATAGCCACTTTACACTGGATAATAGCGCGCTGTTTTTGGTTGCAGCTGCAATGGTGCAGTGAAATAACTGGTCCGCTTGCTCCTTTTCTTTTTCGCTCGAACTTTCGGTATCCATGATAGCCAACGCCTCTTCCAACGTTTTGATTTGCTCCTTGGATATCCGTGCTGCCGCCAGCGATGCAGTTTCCGCTTCAATAATTAAACGGGCCTCCAGTACCTCAAAAGGTCCTGGTACATCATCCATTATCTCGCGACCGACTTCTGGTGAAGGTGATAAGGCATAGATGCCAGACCCGGTACGAATCTCGATAAGACCCGCGATCTCCAGGGCAATCATCGCTTCTCGGATGGTTGGTCGACTGACTTCAAAACTGACCGCGAGATCCCTTTCAGAGGGCAGACGCTCCCCAGGGGCAATCTCGCCATCCTTAATCAGACGCTCAATTTGGTTGGCAACGTCAAGGTATAGCCGGCGAACTTTTACTGCTTCAATGCGCATAAGGTATAGAGTCAATGGTTGGTGAAAGGAGGGGACGGGTTTCCAAAGTTTGGCTAACTCGTCTAACCAGTTAGGTATCTTACCTTTGATTTACACAGGAATAAAAGGGTGCCACCAGGGTTGTTCTGTTGCTTAGCTCAGCTAGGGTGACCAGGAGTGTGAAGCTCTCTTTCGGTTTTTGCTTAATAAACCGGTAAGGCCTCATTGCCTCTTTGGGAAACGATGACCTGCTTGGAAAAGCTACCGACTCCAGCACGATGGCCTGTAGTCGCATAAAGGGCGAGTGTTTTGGACGTTCAAAAGTAGCGCTCTGTTCGTATCTTTAATAGAGACAAGCAAAAAAACAGCTGAATCTTGGCAATGGCTTGACCCCAGTTACTCGATATTGGCTCGCCAGCCGAGACCAACCATCGATTACAAAAAAAAGCGGCTACCGTATCAACGGTAGCCGCAAGGGCACAGGATAATTGACGCTCATTAGCTAGCAACTACTCTGCGGCTACTCTTTCACAGGATCAATCATAATGGCTGACACCAGTGCATCACCCAGTACTGGCTTGAACGCCAAGGTGATTTGGCCGTCCATTACGTTCAGCGTGAACGTTCGTGTGATGGCGGTTTGAATGCCGCCAGCTTCGCGGGCAATATCAAAACTTTTCAGCAGCGGCTGCGTGTTGGCCTGTACATCAAAGAGTCTTTCTCCTGCAGCTTTGGAAGGTTCCATAAACATCAATGTTACCTGATACGCGCCATTTTTTACTGGCAGCCGGTAACTGAAGTCACCTTCTCTATAGGTCGTCATTAATACTCGATCTTTGGTGCCGGCGATCGTTGCCAATACGGCCGGTTTGCCCCAGTTTCCCGGCGTGTCTGCAGATTTTGCACTGCCACCCTTAAAAAAATGGTCGGAACCAAATACCGCGTCCGTTGAGTGCGCAGCAATAAGTGCGCCGCTATCAATGTGGTAGCTCCGCGCCAGCTCTGGTGCGAGTTGCCATTCGATGGTGTCAACCTGTTCTGCCTTGGCGAACCTGCCGCGTGCCTCAATTTTATTTGCGCCACTTTGCAACGCTACGTTCTGCCATACACAGGTTTTGTCCGGACAGTTGGATAAACGTCCATAAGAATTGCCGTTGACCACCAACTCAGTTATTGGCGCATTACTGTATACGCGCACAGCAGTCATTGGGTAGGCACGATCGCGGTAACGTCGACCGGCAATATGAACGGTTGGACTCTGATTCCAGTTGGCTTGATAGAAAAAATAGGGGTCTTTTTTGATCTTGCGATCATAAGTCACCAACCCTTTTGTGTTGATGTCGATAGCATCGCCTTCTCTGCGCACTGTAGTAGCGAAGTCAAAACTATTCCATATCCACGTGGCCCATAAGTACGGTCTGGCAGCCAACTGTTGCCAATTAACTTCATGCACGTAAGCCATATAGCCTTCTGGCTGGTCGTGTCCTCTGGAGTCTACCGGGCCACCAAGTGGGTTATCTGTATGCAAGGAAATTGCACCGCCCGCGCCATATTCAGAGACTGACATCGGCTGTTGCGGGCGCGTCTGGTGCAGTTTATCCAAGTGTGGGCCCAGATCTTCCGGCTCTCCGTAATACCAGCCAAAATAGCGATTTAGTCCGCTAACCTCAGCCGCAGGGGCGGTGATGGGGACGTCCGCATGGGCCATAGATGGTACCGCTTCGCAACAGTTGGCAAGAGTTGAGTAGCGGTCTGAGTCTTCCGCTTTAGTTATTGCTGCAAGCTCTCTTAGCAGTGGCATCGGGCTGGGGACGTTGCCCGCAGTAGCACCAATAAAGGCGGGAACAACCGCACCGAAATCAACTTCATTGGCAATGCCCCACGCTGCGACAGAAGGGTTGTTAAAGTTTTGGCGAATCATTTCCCGTAGCTGTAGTTTGGCGTTTGCGGCCAGTGCCTGGTTTTGTTTTTCGTGATCGCTACCGTAGGTCCATACGGTTACCAGAGGAATTTCGTCCCACAGAATCAAACCATAACGGTTTGCCAGTTCGTGTACCGGCTGCCCGTGCGGGTAGTGTGCCAGGCGAATGGTATTGGCACCCATATCGCGCATGATTTGTACATCTTCAGCAACATCGGCAGCACTAACGGCCCAACCCTTACCTTCTCGGTCTTGATGGTAGGCAACGCCGTGGAGTGGATAAACTTCACCGTTGAGAATAAAGCCTAGCTGCGGGTCAATTTGTATTTTGCGCAGGCCGAATGGTTGGGTGATTTTATCCAGCAGTCGCGCATCTGTAGATCGAACTTCCGTCTGTAAGGTGTACAAGTAGGGATTGTGTACGCCCTGCCATAAATTAGGCTGTGTGACAGTAAGCACTTGGGTTGATTCGGTAACTTGTGCAGGCGTTAAGGTCAAAACACGTTGCTGTTTGGCCACAGTATTGCCGTTGGCATCAATTAACGCTGTGCTTAGCTCCACTTGCTGGTCTTGGGTGTTGTTATTACTTACGCGCGAGCGCACTGTAATTTCAGCACGGTCTTTATCAAGCTGGGTGGTCCTGGCGTATACGCCAGGACCACCGAAATCCTGCATATCAATATGCACAGGATCCGTAATCACCAAGCGGACGGGGCGATATATCCCGCCGTGTACAAAAAAGTCGCCGGCAACAGGTAATACATCTCCAGTCGATGAGGTGGCTGTGGGTTTAGTATTGTCCGTTTTAACCAACAACGTGTTGGGTTTCGCGGTATTCATCGCCTCGGTTGCGTCAAACCGGAAGCGAGTAAAACCACCTCTGTGCTCGCCAAGTCGAACGCCATTCAGCCAGACTTCCGCTGTGCGACTCGCCGCGTCAAACTCCAGCCACACACGCTTGTTTTCGGTATGAGCAGGCGTTGGAAACGTCAGCTGATACCAACCGATCCCTTCGCGCTTATCGATATTGTCGGGTTCATGAAGGTGATTAACCAGAGTATTATTGTAATAGCCTACCCGGTTCCAGCTGTGAGGGACTGCTACCTCTTGCCAGGCTTCACCATCAAGCGGGGGTTGGGTTGCCTTGGTCTCAAATACAAATTTCCAACCGGTAGCTAAAGGAATACTGACTCGCCCGGCATCGATCGCAGCGCTATCCATTTCGTGGGCCTGGATGTGCAAGATAGGGCAGAGGTTTAAGGTAGTTAGCACGAGCAGCGTGCAGGCGAGTTTTATTATTTGCATGTGTTTATCTCTTTTTACCGGCATGGTGGTAAGGCCAATTGTAGCGACCGCTCGAGATGATAGCAATCGCTGGGGTATTGCAACCGCCCCCGGGGTCTGTTGCATCTACTTTGAGCAAGGCAATTCCGCCTGAAAACGCGCTGACCCTCAAAAATCGGCCCTACCATACTTCCCCCGTAAAGGTTACAGCGAAAAATACTGTCGGCGTTTTAGCGGTTGTTCCAAATAAATGCGCAGCAAAGCTTCCGCTCCTACTCCAGTCTTTTACCTACATCATCTGACAGGCTAATGGCATTAGTCATTTATACGTATCCTAACGCTCACGGGCTGTTTTTTGCCTTAGCAAACCCTGTTATGATCTTTGCCTTTCCCTACGTTCACAGGAACATTTCATGAGTCGCGGTACGCTTTACACCGTCTCCGCTCCATCTGGTGCGGGCAAAACCAGCTTGGTAGCAGCATTAATTAATTCCACCGCTGGTGTGCAAGTATCCGTGTCTCACACGACACGAGCTATGCGTCCACAAGAAGAGGACGGTGTTAATTACCACTTTGTAACCAAAGAGCAATTCATGTCTATGCTGCAGGAGAATGCCTTTCTGGAGCATGCTGAAGTTTTTGGCAACTGGTACGGGACCTCTTCAGCCTGGGTGGAAGAAACGCTGGCTAAAGATATCGATGTGATCTTGGAGATTGATTGGCAGGGCGCAGCCCAAATTCGTCGACAATTACCAGATACAGTCTCTATTTTTATTCTTCCGCCCTCCAAAGAGGCATTGCGCGAACGGCTTACCGGCCGCGGTCAAGATCCTGTAGAAGTTATTGATGCACGCATGGCTGAAGCCATGAGTGAAATGTCTCATTTCGTGGAGGCCGATTTCCTGATTATCAATGATGACTTTGATAATGCCCTGGCGGAACTGAAAGCCGTGCTCTTAAGCCAACGCGTTCACATCACCCAGCAGCAAATACGCAATCAAGATTTATTGCGTAACCTATTGTCGTAATTGGTTGATTTGCGTACACTGGCCGACTCTTTAAAATTCGCACACATTTGGCTACTCTTTGCACGTATTCTATCGATATTCGATAAATATTCGCATTTGCCAAAACCTGATTTTGCTATAGGCTACAGGTTATTCTGGCTTTATTAAGTCCAAGACTAGCGTTAACGGACTTACTAGGACGGTTGTGTGCGGTACTGTTGCTGCTCGCTTGAGTGCAACACAGTTAGTAAACCTCTACCCGGAATGTATTTATGGCTCGTATTACTGTTGAAGATTGTCTTGACCACGTAGACAACAGATTTGAACTTGTGATTGTTGGCAGCAAGCGCGCTCGTCAATTAGCGGTTGGCGGCAAATCACCACTGGTTCCCGAAGAAAATGACAAGCCTACAGTAATTGCTCTGCGAGAAATCGAAGAGGGCCTGATAGATGCCAGTATTCTTTCTCAGCCAGAAGAAGAGCCCGAGGAAGAATTGTCTGTTGCCTTGCAACTGGACGGCGCAGAATAACTACCGCTCACACCTCTAACAATAAATGCGCACTGCCCAACGCTCGCCAGAGTAGTGGACAGTGCGTTGTAGCATCCGATAGATTTGCCGGATAAGAGGAGCGGTTTTGTCCACCATTGATGTGCTTTCGCAACGTATCTCTTCCTATCTGGAACCCCACCAGATTACGCTGGTAAAGCGTGCCTATTATTACGCCGAGCAAGCCCATGACGGGCAATTGCGCCGCAGCGGCGAAGCTTATATTACCCACCCCCTGGAAGTCGCCAGCGTGCTGGCCAACATGCATATGGATCATCAAAGCCTCATGGCAGCTATGCTCCATGACGTAATTGAAGATACCGGCATTAGCAAACGCGCTTTGGCAGAACAATTTGGCGATGTGGTGGCGGACCTGGTGGATGGTGTCAGTAAGCTGACCCAAATCGACTTTGATTCTCAAGCAGAAAAAGAAGCCGAGAACTTCCAAAAAATGGCCATGGCCATGGCTCGCGATATCCGCGTCATTATGGTGAAGCTGGCTGATCGGTTGCACAACATGCGTACCCTGGGCTCAATGCCTCCGGAAAAGAAACGTCGCATCGCCAAGCAAACCCTGGAAATCTACGCGCCCATTGCACACCGCTTAGGGATGAACGATATTCGTCTCGAATTCGAAAACCGCTGTTTTGCAGCAGTGTATCCGCTGCGCAGTCAGCGCCTGCATGCAGCCATGCAATCCGTGCGTGGCAATCGCAAAGAGCTGGTAGAGAAAATTACCGCGACCATTGAATCGCGCATGAAAAAAGTCGGGCTGGAAAACTGTAGCGTTGCTGGTCGCGAAAAGCATCTTTACAGCATCTATAAGAAAATGACCAAACGGCGCTCGTTTCGCGACATTACCGATGTTTTTGCGTTTCGGGTTATTGTCGATGATGTCGATACCTGTTATCGCGCACTGGGTGTTATTCACAACCTCTACAAACCCAATGTCAGTGCTTTTAAGGACTACATCGCAATACCTAAAGTCAATGGCTACCAGTCATTACACACCATCGTTATCGGCCCCCACGGCTACCCCATGGAAGTGCAGATCCGCACCCGCGAAATGGACAAAATGGCCAACTACGGCATAGCCGCGCACTGGCTTTACAAGGCTGACGAAGAGTCTCTGCGTGGCGGGCAGGGCAGGGCGCGCCAATGGATTCAGGGTCTGCTGGAATTACGTAAACAAGCCGGCGACTCACTGGAGTTTGTGGAAAACGTTAAAATTGACCTCTTTCCAGATGAAGTCTACGTCTTCACCCCCAAAGGTAAGATCGTTGAGCTGCCCGCCGGCTCGACTGCCGTGGATTTCGCTTATGCGGTGCATACCGATGTGGGCAACACCTGTATCGCCTGCCGGGTGAATAATCGCCTATCCCCATTATCACAGCCTTTACATAACGGTGAGCGAGTCACGATTATTACCAGTGAGGACGCCCAACCAAACCCACACTGGATGAATTTTGTGGTGACTGGTAAAGCGCGCAGCGCCATTCGCCACTTCTTGAAAAATCAGCGACACCATCAATCTATTGATTTGGGCCACCGTATGCTCAATCAAACACTGACACAACTGAGTACCAGTGTCGAAAACCTAAAACAGGATCAAGTGGAAGAACTACTTCAGCACACGGGGCTGGAATCTCTGGATTCACTGCTGGAAGAAGTGGGCATGGGAAAACGTTCACCTCGCTCCGTGGCCAGACTGCTGAGTCAGCATGACGATCTGGAAGAAAGTAATCCGATTTTCTCGCCATTGACCATTGATTCCACAGAAGGATTGATGATTAATTTCGCACGCTGCTGCCGCCCCATTCCCGGCGACCCCATTATTGGTCACATCAGCTCCGGCAAAGGCTTGGTAATCCATCAAGCTAACTGTAAAAATATTCACGACATGCTGCGCAGCAACCCGGACAAAGTCAGCAATGTGCACTGGGCGCCAAATGTTACCGGCGAGTTTTTGGTAAATATCAATGTACTGGTAGAATCGGCACCCGGAATTATTGCCAGTCTGGTCACCCGAATTTCTGAAGAGAATGCCGGGATCGAGCAGGTTCAGGTAGATGAGCGCGATGAACACAATAGCACGATAAAGTTGTGTATTGGCGTGCGCAGTCGTATCCATCTGGCACAAATTATCAAACGTATCCGTAGTCTGCGGCTGGTGCAAAAAGTCACCCGCAGCAAAAATTAATTAACCCAGCCGACCTGTCCTTAACAGCAACGCTCAAACAATGTATTACAGGATTTTCCTATGACCAATAAGGCCACCATTCACTCCGACAATGCTCCTGCGGCCATCGGTACTTATTCCCAGGCGGTAAAAGTCAATAACACTGTCTATCTCTCTGGACAAATACCCTTAGTGCCAGAGACCATGACATTGGTGGGTGATGATTTTGCTGAGCAGGCACATCAGGTATTCAAAAATCTACGCGCAGTTTGCCAGGCCGCTAATGGCGACCTGCAAGATATCGTCAAACTGAACATTTACCTCACAGACCTCGGTAATTTTCCGGTAGTGAACGAAGTCATGGCGCAATATTTTAGCGAGCCTTATCCAGCCCGTGCAGCGATCGGTATCAGTGAATTACCCAAAGCATCATTGATAGAAGCCGACGGTGTCATGGTTATCTAACCTGACCCAGGCTTGGTGCGGTTTTCCAAACCGCGCCAAGCATCCCACCATGTTATAAAAGCCCCTCGTCCCGCAAGATTGCACCGTAACCCTCACGGTAAGTGGGATATTTAAATTCGTACCCCAAGTGTGTCAGCAAGGCATTACTGCAACGTTTGTGTGCACGCTTTTCCAGCAAGGCGGAAGGCACTGCGATACCAAGTGTTTCAGCAAACCATTCTTGCATCGCTGTTAACGCTACCGGAGCCGAATCCACCGCCAATAACACGTTTGGCAGTACTTGACCGGCCAAATGTTTATCAATAATCCATGCCAATAGCTGTACCACATCATCGATATGAATACGATTCGCATAACTCTTCGGCTGCGGCTTGCCGGCCAGAAACTGTTTTAGCAGGTACTGCCGCTGAGCACCGTATATCCCCGAACACCGCACAACGACATGCCTTAAGCCAGAAGCGCGCAATGCGTCTTCCATTTGTAACAGGTAACTACCGGCCAAATCCTGCGGCTCGGCCGGGGTCTGCTCATCAACCCATTGACCATCTGCTTCGCCATAAACACGGGAGCTGGATACCAATATTACAAAAGGCGAAGATGTATTATCCTGCAAACCCTTTAACACGTTCTCCATCGCCAATAGGTAACCTTGGCGATAGCCTTCATCATTACGCTGGGTTGGCGTAAAGGTTAGTACCAAAATATCTGTTGGGTTTTGCAACGCAGTGCGAACATCGGCCAACCGGGTAAGATCGCCCGCTACACCGGTCAACCCCTCGGGCAGGGCAGCGATATTCCGCCGGAACCCAAACACAGAAAAAGGGGGTTGCGGCAAGCTCTGCCATAGACGGCAGCCAATATCGCCACATCCCAGAAGACCAATACGTATTTTTTCTGCCATCTTGTTACCTTATTTTGCCAACTTAAAGCCTGACTAGCGCTTACCACACAACACAATGAATTTGATCAATCCGACGGCGGAGTTTTTCTGATAAACTCCTAGCCAAATTGCAGTAAATAGCACCCAAATTGCGCTCATCATGCCAGCCTGCCATGGCTGGTCAATGGTAAACATAGATAACTTTCTAACGACAGACAGGCACCATGACCCTAACCGAATTGCGGTACATTGTTACTCTGGCCCAGGAACAGCATTTTGGGCGAGCAGCTGAACGCTGCTTCGTCTCCCAACCCACCCTGAGCATTGCTGTCAAAAAGCTCGAAGATGAGCTCGGCATTGCGTTATTTGAACGCTCGAAAACTCGCGTGCAGCCAACGCCGCTGGGCGAGCGTATTGTCAAACAAGCGCAACTGGTGCTGGAACAAACTGCCGCCATTAAAGACATTGCCAGTGCAGGTAAAGACCAACTCAGCAGCCCCTTGCAAGTTGGCGCTATTTTCACAATAGGCCCTTACCTGTTTCCACACTTTATCCCCCAACTCCAAGCCTTAGCCCCGGAAATGCCACTTTACGTCGAAGAAGGCTATACAGCGAAATTACGTCAGCGACTGCGAAAAGGTGAGCTTGATGCCATCATTGTCGCACTCCCATTTACTGAAGCAGACGTGGTGACCCAAACCATATACGACGAACCGTTTGTGGTCCTGATGCCGAAAAATCACCCGCTCACCAACAAAAAGCACATAGCCCAGGAAGATCTGGACAACTACAACATTCTTTTGTTGGGGGAGGGGCACTGCTTTCGAGATCAGGTGTTAAATGCGTTTCCCAATTTGCAGCCGACTATTGAGCACAGTAACAACGGCCATATACATACCGCCGCAGAAGGTAGCTCTCTGGAAACCCTAAGGCATATGGTAGCCTCAGGACTGGGTATTACCATCCTGCCCATGTCTGCTGCCATCAACCCACATTATGCCGACGACATTCTGGTGACACGCCCCTTTGTCAATCCACCCATGCGCACTGTCGCCCTGGCATGGCGAGCCAGTTTTCCTCGCCATAAAGCTATTGATGTGCTGCGCCAGGCGATAAACCAATGCCATATTCAGCCGCTCGCCACTAAGTAAGCAAGCGCGCTATGACTGCAGCATTGCCCGCCACACCCTTGCACCAATTGCCGGTTACCCACCTTAAAGGTGTTGGCAAACAACTAGCCCTTAAGCTTGAAAAACTGGGCCTGATTACGCTGCAGGATCTGTTGTTTCATTTGCCATTTCGCTATGTTGATCGCACCCGCATTACGCCAATGGCCGCTCTGCAACCCGGTCAGCAAGTCGTGGTTGAAGGTGAAGTTAGACAGACCAATGTCAGTTTCGGCAGGCGCCGCAGCTTGACCTGCAAACTCCAGGATCAAAGCGGCTCGATTACGCTTCGCTACTATCATTTTACCCAAGCCCAAAAAGCTCGGTTTGAAACCGGTGCAACCGTGCGTGCTTACGGTGAAACCAGACGCGGCGCGGCTGGGCTGGAGCTATATCACCCGGAAACAGAAATACTCGATCACAGTGCCGCCAAACCACTGGAGCAGGAGTTAACGCCCGTATATCCCGCCACAGAGGGTTTAACGCAACAGCGCATTCGGGGACTTATCCAACAAACACTGAGTCTCCTAAACCCCTACAACTTGCGCGAGCTACTTCCCCAAGAGCTTCTCAACCAACGCCATGCCTGTAGCCTTGAAGAAGCTCTACGTTATTTACATAACCCGCCCATCAACGCCAATTTGGCACAATTGCAAGATGGGATACACCCATTACAAGAACGCCTGGCCTACGAAGAATTGGTCGCCCATAACGTTAGCTTGCTGCGCCAAAGGCAGCGCTTACAAGCCTATGGGGCGGAGGCTCTGAGCGATACAGATTTGGCCCACCGACTGTTACAACGGCTGCCATTTGCACTGACTGGCGCGCAGCAAAAAGTTTTTCAAGAGGTCACTTCTGACCTGCACAAAACACTGCCTATGCTGCGCTTGCTTCAAGGTGATGTTGGTAGTGGAAAAACCATAGTGGCAGCTCTCGCTGCCTTGATTGCTATCGGCAGCGGCAAGCAAGCGGCGATTATGGCACCCACTGAAATACTTGCCGAACAACACTGGCAAACCTTTTCCCAGTGGCTTGACCCACTGGGAATTAACATTGCTTTTCTAACCGGGCGCCTAAAAGCCAGTGAGCGGCGACAGCAACTGGCAGCTATACTGAGTGGTGACGCCCGACTGGTGGTTGGCACTCATGCATTATTTCAGGCGGAAATAGAATTTGCTGATCTGGGTTTAGTCGTCATCGATGAGCAGCACCGCTTCGGGGTGCATCAGCGTTTACAGTTGCAACACAAGGCCAAAGGTAAGCTGCCGCATCAACTCATCATGACCGCGACACCGATACCACGCACCCTGGCTATGAGCGCATATGCAGATTTGGACACATCAATCATTGATGAACTACCGCCAGGCCGGACGCCAGTAGAAACCCGGGTCATTAGCAATGACCGGCGCGAGCAGGTGATTGAACGCATCGCACAGGCCTGCTCAAACGGCAAACAGGCCTACTGGGTCTGCACCTTGATAGAAGAGTCTGAAACACTTGAAGCACAAGCAGCGGAAGCAACAACGGCTGAACTCCGTGAGCGACTACCCGGCATTCGGGTTGGCTTGGTACACGGTCGCTTAAAGGCCAGTGAAAAGGCACAGGTTATGAACGACTTTCATGCAGGTGCCATTCATTTACTAGTCGCGACAACGGTAATAGAGGTCGGGGTCAACGTTCCCAATGCCAGTCTGATGGTTATAGAGAACCCGGAACGATTAGGTCTTGCGCAACTGCATCAACTGCGCGGGCGTGTTGGCCGGGGTAGTCAACAAAGTTATTGTTTGTTGCTGTACAATTCTCCGTTGTCTGCGAATGGCAGAGATCGATTGGCAGCTATGCGTCAAACCAATAATGGTTTTGAAATCGCCGAAGAGGATTTGCGGCTGCGTGGCCCAGGTGAAGTCTTGGGTACACGGCAGACTGGTGAAGCGCAATTTAAAATTGCACGCTTGGACAGCCATGAGTATTTGTTGCCGGCCGTGCGTGACCAAGCGGCAAAGCTATGGGCTCAATATCCCGACGACGCTGTCGCCCTAATATCCCGCTGGCTAGGTTCCAAAGAAAAATATGCCAATGTGTGACTGAGTTAAAAGATAAACTACTTCGGTTAACCCTATGTTATCTAAACTTAGTGTTAACCTAACTAAATAGCGTAAGCTGATACTTAACTGAACTTAACAAAAACAATATGTATCAACCCACCCAGTGAAACACTGGTTGCGAAAACCGAAATAAACATGAGGGAGGCCTGCTGAGTGTCGGTGCCAACTACAATAAAGCAGTTACTCGATAATAAAAACATTAGCTACGAAGTTAACAGTTCTGAAGCAGGCGACAAAGATCTATTATTTGGCCAGAGAATGCGAAGCCTCAGCGCCATAAAAGCTATCGTTTTAAAAGATGAACAAGGCCGTGTGCAGGCATTGATACCCAGCGATTGCCTGCTTGACCTGGATGCATTAAATCGTCACCTGGGACGCCAATTGCAGGCAATACACCCCAGCGAACTTCAACCTTTCTTTCAGCGCCACAATTTAGACAGCATTCCAGCACTGCCGATTATGAACGGCATTACTTCAATTGTTGATGAGGAAGTACTGGAGCGTAACGAACACATCTTTATCGACTCCGGACAGCGCGGCCATTTGTTGTCGTTGCAGGCGACGGCCTTTAAAGAAATGTTGAATGGCACATTGACCGGTAAGTTCACTATACCGTTGAGTCAGCTCGAACAAGACAATACAGCCAACGACGAAGAACAAATTTTTTCTGCGGTAAAGAATTTTACCCAGCTGAGAATACAGCAGCGGCTGGAGGAAACGCTGGAACTGCCCCCACTACCCGACACCGCGCGACGCATTATTCAATTGCGTGTCGACCCGAATGCAGATATCAGTGATCTAGCCAATATTGTCGAATCAGACCCAAGCCTTGCTGCACAGGTCGTTAGCTGGGCAGCTTCGCCATACTATTCCGCACCCGGCAAAATCAAATCGATCCACGACGCCATCGTCCGCGTTCTGGGTTTCGATATGGTGCTCAATCTTGCACTCGGTCTGTCTCTGGGTAAATCGCTAGCCATGCCCAAAGATACTCGTTCCGGCATTACGCCTTACTGGGAATCAGCAGTCTTTACAGCCGCGGCTGTCGAAGCGCTGGTGACCGCTATTCCGAGGGAACACAGACCTAGTTTTGGGATGGCATATCTATCCGGTTTACTACATAACTTTGGCTACCTGATACTGGCCGAAGTTTTTCCACCTTATTTTCAAAAATACTGTCAGTACCAGGAAGCGAATAACCACTGTAATAACTCAGCTATTGAGCGTCACCTGATTACCGTTACCCGGGAACAATTGGCAAGCTGGTTAATGGGACTGTGGAATATGCCGGAAGAAGTGGTAACTGCATTGCGATATCAGCAGACACCAGACCAGGAAGGTGAATATACGGAATATGCAAAAGTGCTGTTTGTTGCCCAGCGGCTACTGGCACAACAAGGCTTTGGTGATGGCCCAACTGCCGAAGTTCCAGCTGAGGTTTATACAGCGCTGCATCTAGACCCAGAACAAGCAGCCGAAACAATCCGCAATATCCTGTCGTCGTCTGATGAGCTAAATGCCATCGTACAACAGCTTAATGTTGCTTGATTGAGCAGGGCTTAATCTATAGGGCCGCTCAATACAAAGCCCTATAAGCTCCGTCAACGCCGCTAATATCAAGCATTGCGGACATTATGATCTACCACGATAACACCTGCATCCGGGTCGTTAAATATAGCTTCGTCTAACTCGTTTTCAGATTTAGCGACCACCGCCGTGACCATAGAATCACCCGTCACATTAA
This sequence comes from Cellvibrionaceae bacterium, assembly GCA_050290265.1. Classification (GTDB taxonomy): domain Bacteria; phylum Pseudomonadota; class Gammaproteobacteria; order Pseudomonadales; family Cellvibrionaceae; genus JBNKFV01. The sequence continues at coordinate 103,903 of JBNKHI010000001.1, read as the reverse complement.
CCGCCGTTCGCATCATGTCCAGTAGCCGGTCGACACCAATGATCAAGGCGATACCCTCTACCGGTAGGCCAACCTGATTCAATACCATCGACAGGGTAATCAAGCCAACGCCAGGTACTGCAGCAGTACCAATTGAGGCCAATGTAGCGGTAAGAATAACCATTAAATAGCCGCTTAAACCAATATCAATATTGTAAGCCTGAGCAATAAAGGCAGTTGCGACGCCCTGCATGATCGCAGTACCGTCCATATTGATGGTCGCCCCCAGAGGCACACTAAATGCAGCAACACGATTACTCACGCCAATACGTTCTTCAGCGGTTTTTAACGTAACCGGAAGTGTTGCTCCGCTAGAAGCCGTGCTAAAAGCAAACAATATGACTGGGCGGCATTTTTTAATGAATGCCAGCGGGCTCAGGCCCGAAAGCAGTTTTAGTAAAATACTATACGAGCCTAAACCATGCAGCAGTAGAACAAACACAACGGTAAGGAAGTACTTCCCCAAATCCAGAATTGCACCTACACCTAACCCGGCAAAAAGTTTTGCCAGCAAGCAGAAAATACCGATGGGGGCTAAATTCATTAAAAACGTCACCATCTTCATGATAACGCTGTTTAAATCATCAAAAAAGCTGGCGATACGCTTACCTTGCTCACCGGATTTAGCGATCGCGATACCCATCAACAAGGAAAATACGATAACCTGAAGCATATTCCCTTCAACCATCGCTTTTACAGGATTGCTGGGAAAGATATTGACGATTACATCTTTTAGTGGAGGCGCTTCATTTACGGTGAACGTTGCAGATTCACCCAAATTAATATCGGCCCCCGGCTGAATAAGCATGCCTGCCAGTAGTGCTAAAGAAATAGCCAGCGCGGTAGTAAACAGATACAACATCACCGTTTTACCCGCTATCGGCCCCATTCGGGTGCTATCACCCATAGATGAACAACCACACACCAGAGACACAAATACCAGGGGTACAACCAATAACTTCAAAGACGCAACAAAAATTTGCCCGACTGCATCAAAGACACCATTGAGCAGTACATCGTCTATCCAATGATTAAACGTGGCAGCAAGCAAGCCCTGCCCATTGGCAAAATTAATTAAGCTGCCAACAACTAAACCCAGCAGCATGGAAAGCAGAATTCGATTGGTTAGGCTCATGGCGATTCAGCTATTTAAAGGGTCTGAGGCGCGCCGAAAAGGTATAGCTGACGCGAAGATGACACCAGCGTTAACGCTGGTGTCAGGCACAATATTCAGCGTATTACGAATTTACACTGTCTTTTAGTGCTTTACCTGGTTTAAAACCAACGCTGTTACTGGCAGGTATCTGTATCGCTTCTCCGGTTTTTGGGCTTCGACCCGTCCGGGCAGCACGGTGGCGTTGACCGAAAGAACCAAAGCCAACCAGATTTACCGTTTCATTGCGGCTCAGCGCGTTGGTTATTTCATCAACAATAGCAGATACCACATCATTTGCTTTGTCTTTTGATAGATCTGCAATATCTGCTACAGCAGCCACAAGATCGCCTTTATGCATCGTGTATTTCCCCAAGTGATAGTGTATTCAAAAGCTCATTAAACCAATTGGCAGATGCAGGGTAAAGGTTAGACTTCAAGAATTTCGCCCGAACAGCGAAAGTGTGTACTTTTACCCCATCACAATGCTCGGTAAACTGTCGGTTTACGCCTTACCAGGCGGCCACCCCAACACAAACGACAAATACAATGGAAAAACTCAAAGCGCAAACCAGTTATTTTTTTCTTGATCGCCTGCCGGTTTACTGGCAACTGGCGCGCCTGAACCGCCCGATTGGCTTTTATCTGGTGCTTTGGCCGACACTCTGGGCTCTCTGGTTTGCCGCCGGCGGTATGCCTGCCTGGGACTTACTGGTCATTTTTATTCTCGGTACAGCCCTTATGCGCGCGGCCGGCTGTGTCATCAACGACTTCGCCGACCGCGGCGTGGACGGACATGTAAAGCGCACCCGTGAGCGGCCTCTCGCCAGCGGTCGAGCCAGTGCAAAAGAAGCGATTGTCCTATTTGTGATTCTTTGTCTGCTGGCCTTTACCTTAGTACTGCTGACCAATTCACTCACTATTCAAATGTCGGTCATTGGTGTTGCTCTGGCCTTTTGTTACCCCTTTGCAAAACGTTTTACTCACCTTCCTCAGATAGTGCTTGGCGCTGCATTTTCCTGGGGCATTGTCATGGCATACACCGCGCAGAAAAACCAACTAGACAATGCCATCTGGCTTATCTTTACCGCAAACCTGCTCTGGGCAGTAGCCTACGACACATTTTATGCCATGGTTGATCGCGACGACGACCTGAAAATAGGGGTTAAATCCACAGCGATATTATTTGGCGAAAATGACCGTATTATCACGGCGATCTTGCAAGCTATTGTGATTATTGCCTTACTGATGATTGGTCAGCGCTTCCAAATGGGCATCTACTACTTTTTGTCAGTGGCTATCGCCAGTGCGCTTTTCGGCTATCAGCAATGGCTCATTCGCGACCGCGATCGCGATCTTTGCTTTAAAGCATTTCTCAACAACAACTGGGTTGGCTTGGTTTTATTTATCGGAATTGTGCTCGATTTTGCCCTAAAGACACCTAAATAACGGTTTTTATCGCTATTTTGCCTCATTGTCATATAGTTGAAACAAAACCTTTATTTAATCGTCAACAATATCAATGAACTTAAGTTTGTGTTGTGACCATGCCTGATAAAACGATTTTAATAGTTGATGACGAAACTGCTATCCGCGACATGTTGCGCGTGGCATTGGAAATGGCCGATTACCACTGTCTTGAAGCTGCCGATGCACAAAGCGCGCATAGCCTGATCATCGACCAAAAACCTGATCTGGTGCTATTGGATTGGATGCTGCCTGGTACCAGCGGAATCGAGCTGGCACGCCGTCTCAAGCGTGACGAAGTTACAGCAGCTATACCACTGATTATGCTGACGGCCAAAGGTGAAGAAGACAATAAAATTCAGGGCCTGGAAGTCGGCGCTGACGACTACATCACTAAACCATTCTCACCAAGAGAGCTGGTTGCGCGCCTCAAGGCGGTATTGCGCCGTACCGATACGTCAGTGGTATCAGAGCCCATAAACATAGAAGGGCTATGTTTAGACCCAGTGAGTCATCGCATTTCAATTAATCAAGAGCCTGTCGATATGGGCCCAACAGAATACCGTCTGTTGGAGTTCTTTCTCACTCACCAGGAGCGTGTTTATACACGCAATCAATTACTTGACCACGTCTGGGGCGGGAACGTTTACGTTGAAGAACGTACAGTAGACGTGCATATCCGCCGCCTGCGTAAAGCCTTGAGCATTGATGGACACGAGCGCTATGTACAAACCGTACGTGGCACTGGCTATCGCTTTTCCACGAAAATTGCAGCTAAAGCGTAACCCATATTACCCCGGTCAATGCGGGTGCGTATGCATCTGCATTGTGGCAAACTACGCCTCCCAATACGCTGACACCCCCTCAGCTTCGGCCAGAGTAACATCAACAGGAGTTTAAGCTTGCAACGCGGATTTTCATCGGAAGTCAGGCGTGTCATTGGCTTTTCGGGTTTGTGTTTAATGGCTGGTGTTGTCTTAGGCCAGCTCGCCTGGACACTGGTTTTAGGCGGCACACTTTATATTGCCTGGACACTTTACCAAATCTACCGCCTGGAGCAGTGGCTGCAAAGCAGTAAACGGCAACCGCCCCCAGATGCGGCGGGCATATGGGGCGATATTTTTGACCGGATATTTCGTCTACAGCGTCGCCAGCGGCAAGAAAAACGTCGCCTGCAATCTTTCGTGATTCGTATTCAAGAAGCTACTGCTGCGTTAAAAGACGCCGTTATTATGCTCGACGATCGCGGCAATCTGGACTGGTGGAACCACAGCGCCCACAAACTGCTGGGCTTTTTACCCGTGGACCAAGGGCAACCTATCGTAAACTATATCCGTAACCCACAGTTTATTCGCTACTTCGAGGGTGGAGACTACAAGCAGCCCCTCACCATTTACAACCAACTGAACGAAGGGCGCTGTTTGCAATATCAAGTGACAGTATATGGTAATAACGAATACCTCATTGTCGTCCGGGACATTACTCACCTGCACAAACTGGAGCAGATGCGCAAAGACTTTGTCGCTAATGTGTCACACGAGTTGCGCACACCTCTGACAGTTATTCGCGGATACCTGGAAACCTTTATTGACAGTAATGCTGTCCCATCAACCTGGCAGAAGGCACTGGGGCAAATGGAACAACAAACGGATCGCATGACACTGCTGATTCAAGACTTACTGACGCTCACCAAACTAGAGACGGAAGACAGTCAAAAAAACCAGGAACCTATCAACATAAGCGAATTGCTCAACCAGATCGCTATTGATGCACGAGCCTTGAGTGGCGATAAACAGCAAACCATCAACGTGAATTGCAAACAGCCACTGATTATCCTTGGCAACAAACAGGAACTTCAAAGCGCAATTTCCAACCTGGTGTTTAACGCGGTGAAATACTCACCAGCAGAAGCCACCATTACGCTATCAAGTAACTACAAAAACGGTCACGGCTATATATCCGTAGAAGATAATGGGCTAGGTATCGACCCTAAGCACATCCCCCGGCTGACAGAGCGTTTTTACCGAATTGATAGCAGTCGCTCACAAGACACTGGCGGCACCGGCCTTGGGCTGGCAATTGTTAAACACGTTTTGCTGCGCCACAACAGCCAGCTACTGATTACCAGCAAGTTGCATAAGGGCAGTACTTTCACTTGTGAATTTCCACCGCAACGCCTGGTTGGCGAAGAGCAGACACAAACGCTATTGAATGGTTAATATCAACTCAGGCATTTAGCAGTAATCGATCTATGGGTATTAACGTATAGTCTACGTAAAGCTAACCTAACTTTAGCTGGGTTGGCGTCCATCGATTTTCATAAACCGGTCTAACCATGAAGCTTCGGCACCTAAGCTCAATTTCTGACATATCAGCTGCTGACTGGAATTCCATTGCCGGTAAAGACTACCCGTTTTTAAGGCACGAGTTTTTAGCCGCGCTGGAACTCAGCAACAGTGCCTCCGGCGCTACTGGGTGGCAAGCTCAACATTTAGTGATAGAGCAGGGCGGTCAACCGGTCGGTATCATGCCACTGTATATAAAGAACCACTCTTACGGCGAATATGTATTTGACTGGGCTTGGGCCGACGCCTATCAAGCGCACGGTTTAGCTTACTACCCCAAGCTTGTCACTGCGATTCCCTATACACCAGCCACAGGCCCGCGTTTATGCTGGAGTGACAAGCTAACGGCTGATGAAATTACCCAAGGCATTAATGCAATCAGCGAACATATACCGGTCCTAGCGCGCCAGCTTGGCGCTTCGTCTTGGCACTGCCTATTCCCCACCGAAACCGTATCCAACACGCTGGCAGAATATAACGTTATGCAACGCATGGGGTGTCAGTTTCATTGGTTTAATCAGAAGTTTAATGATTTCGACGAATTTACCGCTACATTTCTGTCACGTAAGCGCAAAAGCCTCAACCGCGAGCGCCGTAAAGTTCGGGAACAGGGTATAACGCTTGATGTAATTGAAGGCAAAAACATCAGCGCTTTCGACTGGCAACATTTCTATGAGTTTTACCACCTCACGTATTTTAAACGTAGTGGCCGGCGAGGCTACCTGCTGCCAGAATTTTTCACCATGTTAGGCAACACCATGCCGGAAAACCTGCTGATGGTTGTTGCCAATTACCAAGGAGAGCGAGTGGCTGCAGCACTCTATTTTAAGAGCAGCACCCATTTATACGGACGTTACTGGGGTTGCAATAAAGAGTTTGACGCCCTGCACTTTGAGGCCTGCTACTATCAGGGTATCGACTATGCCATCTCAAATGGGTTGCAATGTTTTGATCCCGGGGCACAGGGTGAGCATAAAATTCAACGGGGTTTTACACCGATATTTACCTATTCAAACCACTGGATAAGCCAACCCGATTTTAGCCATGCCATTGCTGACTTTCTACATCGCGAAGAAACTCATATACGGGCCTATCAGCGTGAAGCCTGTACCCTGCTACCATTTCGGGAACGGCCAGAATAACTTCATTTGGCAAGCTTACGAAACGCTATTGGCCCGGATAAAGCTGCCAGTAACAAACACCCGCCACGATCAACGCCAACATAAGATTTAACATTACACCTTCGCGCATCATGCTTTTGATACTAACCTTGCCTGACCCAAACACTATCGCATTGGGAGCCGTCGCAACCGGCAACATGAATGCGCATGAGGCAGACATGGCTGCAGGAATCATTAGCAGCTCCGGGGGCATATCACTGGCAATGGCCGTAGCAGCCAGCACAGGCATCAACAGAGTCGTCGTCGCGGTATTTGAGGTTACTTCAGTCAGAAATGACACTCCCAGCGCCAAAATCAAAGTAAACAGAAACGGATGGTACAACGCGGTTTTAGCCGCTAGCTCATCGCCCATCAATCTGGAAAGGCCACTTTCTGAAAACGCTGTTGCCAGAGTAATGCCCGACGCAAATAACAGTAAAATACCCCAAGGTATTTCAACAGCCGTCTGCCAATCCAACAGACGTTGGCCTGGCTTCCCGGGCACGATAAACATTAATGCCGCACCCAATAACGCCACAGTGGAGTCACCCGCTTCATTCATATTTAGCCACGTGCCCCAGCCACCAAAAGGCTCGGTGCGAAAAATCCAAAGCACAATAACCAGACCAAATACGGCAAGGATACGCTTTTCTTCTACAGTCCACGGCGAACTTGCCGGTAACTCAACCTTGATCTGTTGCTTACAGTGACGCGCTAACCATAAACCTATAACAGGCAAACCCAGAACCACCACCGGCAAGCCAATCAATAACCAGCGCAAAAATCCGAATTCCAGGCCCGTAGACTGCTCATAAACTGCCGCAAAAATAATATTTGGCGGCGTTCCGATAAGTGTTGCAATGCCACCCAGCGAGCAGGCATAGGCGATACCCAATAATAACGGTGACGCCAAATGCCGATCATCATCGAGCTGTTTTAACACCGCTAGAGCAATGGGCATTAACATGAGGCAAGTAGCCGTATTACTGATCCACATGGATAGAAAAGCGGCGATAAACATAAAAGCAAACAAAACCCGAGCAGTACTGCCATGACCCACAGTACGCAGCACAATCAGGGCAAAACGTTGATGAACACCCGAGCGCTCCAAGCCCTTCGCCATCATAAAGCCGCCCATTAACAGCAAAATAACATGGGCTCCCAGACCCGCAGCCGCTTGTTTGTGGCTGAGCACGCCGAGTAGGGGAAACGCGACAAAGGGTATCAATGAAGTAGCCGGAATGGGCAGGGCCTCGGTTACCCACCACACCGCAGTCACCAACGTCACTGCCAGTGTAAAGATCACCTCTTTAGGTAAGGTTGTCTGAGAGAACAAATACAGGCAGAGAAGAAGAGCGGCAACAGGTGTCCAGATAATGATTTTATTATTCATGTTTTCGGATAAGTCGATTAAGTAGATGAATATGGACTGTGCACTGCACGGATTTTAGCGATCTTTTACCCACACCAATAAACGATTATTAGCCGGCATTGTATTGTCCTCTTGCAGCGCAAGACCGGCCTGCTGAGCCAACCCATCAACCGCTGCAAAATCACGAATGCCCCGCTCAGGATTCTGGGCTTTTAACCAGCGATCAAAGCGTTCGTTACTGTCACTGGTAAATTTACCGTGGTAGTTAAAGGGGCCATAAATAGACACCACCGCACCCGGCTTAAGGATCGCAGCCAAACCATGAAAGAGTTTTTGTACCTCAGCCCACGACATAATATGCAACGTATTTGCACTGAATAGTGCATCGAACTGCAGACCTGACCAATCTGCATTAGCAACATCCAGATTCAATGGCGCAAGAATATTGTCCACCGGAAATGCTTCAATCCATTGATTAATGCCGGAGTGATTCTCTACCAAATCACTGGTTTGCCACGTTAAATGGGGTAAGTGTTTAGCAAAGAATACCGCATGTTGTCCTGTGCCACTGCCAATTTCTAGGGCATGACTGGCGCCTTCAAAAACGCGTTCTAGCACCTTTAGTATGGGCGCCCGGTTATTTTGACAGGCTTGGGAGAATGGCTTCATAGTGATTTCAGTCTGTTATTAGAAGTATTTACTGATGTACTTAGACAAAAACTCAAACTTGTCCGGGTCGTTATCTACGAACCGGATACTGACTTTAATAGCCTGAGCATCCATACGGGGCTCAGCCTGCAAGGCGTAAACAAAACCATTTAGGCGCGCAATACTTTCACCCGTTTCAGATTCAATATCAACAGCGGCCTGGTCAAACAATGTTGGTAATGTGTCTGGCCGCTGCATCACGCCAGTCATTGCCTGTAAAGATAAATCGCGAATCACGCATGCCGTACTACCCTGCGAAAACCGTAACTGCGCCAAAGCTTTTGCAGCACGTTTTGGGGGAGGGGATTTTTTTGCAGGCGTAGCTTTTGCCACGCCGCCAGTCAACGCAGACAATGAGTCTGATACCGCTGTTGCCGGCGCTGCCGGTATTTTTTTGGGGGCCTCGGTTTTGCCGCCAGTTAATATAGATAATGAACTCTGCTCTGTACTGCCTGGCGCATGTGGCCGACTGGCTTTCAGCTCATTTTCTTTGCCTATACGCTTCACTTGTTTGAGTGTTTTCTTAACCAGCTCTTCCGGGCTAAACGGCTTCGAGATGTAGTCACTCACTCCGGCCTGCACCGCTTTGATGACGAAGTTACGATCACCACGACTGGTAATCATGATAAAGGGCACATCCTGATAGCGCTCATCGGCACGAACCCATTGCAGAAGCTCTTCACCTGTCATGCCAGGCATTTCCCAATCAGACAAAATAATATCGATAGGGTGGGATTTAAGTATGGAAAGTGCCTTCTGCCCATTATTGGCATCCACTATCTCGGCGCCATTCAAACCCTGACGCAGATAACGCTTAACCATGTCACGAATGAAGCTCGCATCATCAACCACTAATATTTTCACTGCCATAGCATCATCCAAACTGGGTTGTAGCAATCAGCTTTATCGCTGTTGGGTAACCAGAATCAGGTCAATTACAGGAATGGGTAACAACCTAACCCACACTGAACACTAACAAAGCCAAGTGGGCCCTACCGCAAGACTTCCAAAAGGCGAATACAGATCTGCTAACACACGGTAGTGCCAAGCAAGACGTTTGCTATTATTCTTAGGTCTCGCTAATTATCTAGCGCAATGGATTATTGCCACAAATGAACAAGAATGCAAAATCTGTCCTTCAGGCTGATTTACTTTGACTAAGACAAATTTCTAAAGAGGCGATACGCATGGCGTTGCGCGCCCAAACCTGCAATCGAACTTGATTATCCAGCACTGACGCAGGTACTCGATAATAGTCGCCAGAGGATAAGAAAGGTAGGCTGGAAGGCTCATCAACACCCAGACACTGAAAATCCCGCCGAGTAATCGCATCTGTACGCAAATAAAAGTGGTCGTTATCCACAACAGCAAATAACCGGTCATTATGGAATAGCCCTGTCACACTATCCATCTGTTTATGGGTGATGGGCGCCACGAGACTGATGGTGCTAACTAATTTATCCACACATACACTAGGCCGATGCTTCGACTTGGCTGATTTAAACATTGCCGACTCTCTACTTGATTAGCTTCCCTGTGAATAGGCTCATCCCTGTTTACAAGTAGATGAAATTAGCGTCAAACGAGCGTTTGAACAAACTAACATCGACTAAACAGCATCAAAAAACGATTGGCGGTTGAAGCCAAAAATATTAACTCTGTTCGTCTCGGATAAACACCCACTCATCATTTTTTGAGCGATCTGGATCAAACCGATAACCAGCGACATCGAAGCTTTTTAGTGCTTCTACATCCTCGATCTGCTGCCGAATAATCCATGCAGCCATCATACCGCGGGCCTTTTTCGCATAAAAGCTGATGATTTTGTATTCCCCATTTTTTTGATCCTTAAAAACAGGCGTAACAACTCGCGCATTCAACTTCGCAGTGTGAACAGCTTTAAAGTACTCATTCGACGCTAAATTTACCAGCGTTTGGCTTTTCACGTCGGCCATGGCTGATTCAATAGCATGAGTAATTTTATCACCCCAAAATTCGTAAAGATTTTTACCACGCTGGTTCTTAAACTTTGTCCCCATCTCTAAACGATAAGGCAAAATATGATCTAATGGCCGCAACAAACCATAAAGACCGGACAAAATACGTAAATGCTTCTGTGCAAAATTAAACTCTTTGGCACTAAATGTTTCGGCTTCCAGTCCGGTGTACACGTCACCCTTAAAGGCCAATACCGCCTGCTTAGCTTTATTTTTCGGAAACGGCTTTTTCCAAGACTGGAAACGATCATAGTTGAGCACGCCCAACTTGTCGCTGATATGCATAAGGTCCGATATGTCTTGTGGCGCGAGCCCACGCAGTTCCTTTATTAATAACTGCGAATCAGACAAGAAGTCAGGCAGAGTCTGCTTTTCCGTCACAGCAGGGGATTCAAAGTCCAGCGTTTTGGCTGGCGATATCACCATTAACATAATGCATCCTAAAATTTGAGTATTGTTAATCCGGCGTTAGAAACTCATTCCACCACAGTAATGGCGTGGTGCCATCTGCCGGGTCATAAACATTGCCATAAAACCAGGCACTCCGACCATCCTTACCTACATGCTGGTTTAGGCACTGTTCGATAGCACTGAATCCACAACTGACGTGAATACTAAACACCAGCATACGTTCCGTTTCCGTATCCAGTTCAGCTCCCAGTTTTTCTAATGCAGAACCTAAATTATTGGCCAGCTTGGCAATATCATCACGAGAAATCACTCTGATACTCAGATTGCCGCTACGCTTCACCAAGGTAAAGTCCTGTGAACCAGGCTCTAGGCGAATCGTGTCGCCGCTAGCAATTCCAGCAACAAAAGCCGGTGACTTCACTAATTGGCAACAATTGTCTTCGCTTACGCGAACCGGTAAACGCTCAACTATGGGTTGGCCACCTTGATCTATGCCGGCAAATAATTCAATAACTTGTAATGCTTGCATAGCATTCTCCTGTTTTCAGGGTTTTATTGGCTTAAAGCGTTGACGAACGCCAAAGGGCGCCTATTATACGTGAAAACTGCAGCGCAACCGGGGATTCACCAGTGAAAAAATTAACAGGCTTTATACTTTCCATCTCACTCATGGCAACAGCTGGATGTACCGTAAATCCAGTGACCGGCGAGTCTCAATTCAGCTTGGTATCTGCAGCTCAGGAGGTTCAGATTGGCCAGCAAAACTATCTACCAAGCCAGCAGTCACAAGGCGGTGCCTACGTAGTGGACCCGGAAGTTAACCTGTATGTAAAACAAGTCGGCCAAAAACTCGCAGCCGTCAGTGATCGAAAGCAGCTACCTTATGACTTTGTTGTACTTAACAATGACGTACCCAATGCCTGGGCATTGCCGGGAGGTAAAATAGCCATTAACCGTGGCCTACTCATATTGCTGCAAGACGAAGCGCAGTTAGCCGCCGTTCTGGGGCACGAAATAGTCCATGCCGCTGCACGGCACGGTGCCAGCCAGCAAACTCAAGCAATCCTTGTTGGCATAGGCAGTCAAGTTGCCCAAGTGGCATCACAAAATACAGGGTACGCGGACTGGGTAAACCAGGGCACACAAATTGGGGCAGCAGCTATTCAAGCTCAATACGGCCAAGGTCAGGAGTTGGAAGCCGATGCCTACGGCATGGAATATATGTCACGAGCGGGATACGACCCACAAGCAGCCGTTGAACTACAAGAAATATTGTTGAAACTCAGCAACGGCAAACAGGCCGATTTTATGAGCCAGTTTTTTGCGAGCCACCCCCCCTCTCAAAAGCGTATCCAGGAAAATCAGGCAAAAGCCAAGCAATTGAGTGGCAATATCCGTAACAAAAAGAGGTTCAATCAGGTAATGGCTAGTCTGAAAAAGGACCAGGCCGCCTACACGCTAAATAATGAAGCACTTAAGTTGGCATCAGAGAAAAACTACACTGCGGCACTCTCAAAAGTCGAAAACGCAATCAAACAAGAACCCAAAGAAGCTATTTTCTGGCAAACCAAAGGGCGATTACTGCAAGCTCAGAAAAAGTATAGTGCAGCTGAAACCGCCTACACTAAAGCGATTAGCCTAAACCCGGAATATTTTCAGCCCTACCTGTTACGCGGTCTACTGCTAAACCAGCTAGGCAAGACTAACAATGCGATAAATGACCTTCAAGCCAGCCAAAAATTCTTGAATACGCAAGTCAGCAATTTTTACCTGGGTGAACTAATGAGCAAAAAAGGGCAGAAAGACCAAGCTATTGCGTATTATCAAAAAGCGCAAACTGGCGGTGGAGATTTAGGTAAGGAAGCCAGTACTAGACTGGAAAAACTGCAGCCGCCACCAACACAACAACCACAATAATCTAAAGCATGTTTCATGAATACGTAAAAAAGCTGGGGGGCCCAGCTTTTTTACTACCGATTATGCAGGCACGAAGGGATAAACAACTAACAATAAAGCAATCCCAATAACGAATGCCGTCAAACAGGCTCAATACGTGCGACAAACAAATGATGAAAGCTCTTGGCGACGGCGCTCACACTCCTTACGAAAGTTTTCACACGCTGTCGCATAACCCGGAGCAGTAGGCTTTTTATCCAAACATTCACCATATTTTTCGGCAAGCTCATAATCCGGCATGGACTTCAATTTTGAGTTTCCATCACATCCGGCGAGTACTAAAACAAGAGTGGAAATTAAGAGGAGGGTATTCATCACAAAATGCATTTGTAATCTCTGTCGTATTTTTTGGAGGCAAAAGCAAAGCCTGAACAGCAATACTGTTGGTCTGCCTGCCACGATCAGTGCATTCTAGCGTGAAACGAAAAAGAATGAAAAGATACCCCGCCCTAGTAGGGCAGGGCATTAGAATTATCGCTGGCGTGGCCGGGTAGTCGACGCTTTAACCTGTCGTTCCATTTCCGACACGCTGGTATGACGAACATCCAGGCCTTTCACCAGGTAGATAATATGTTCTGCAATATTACGCGCGTGATCGCCTACGCGCTCCAACGAACGCAGTGCCCACATCACATTCATCACTCGGCTAATAGAGCGGGGGTCTTCCATCATATAAGTTATTAATTCGCGAACGGCACTTTTGTACTCGCGGTCCACAACCTTATCTTCTCGGGCAACCTCCATCGCAACATCCACATCAAAGCGTGCAAATGCATCCAGCATGTTATGAACCATTTTATGAACACTGGTGCCAATATGACGCAACTCTACATAGCCTCGTGGTGCATTACCTTCATCGGCAAGCGCAATGGCCATTTTCGCAACTTTTTGAGCTTCATCACCCATGCGTTCAAGGTCGCGGGTTATTTTGGAGACCGCCAACACCATACGCAAATCCGAAGCAGCTGGCTGGCGTCGGGCAAGAACCAAAGTACAGTGCTCATCAAGAGCGACTTCTTTTGCATCAACCTGTTCTTCAACTTTTAAAACATGCTCAGCTAATTCGCCATCAGCATTCGCGATAGCACCGACAGCATCAATAATCTGCTGTTCAACGAGGCCACCCATTTCCAGCACTTCTGTCCGTAACTCTTCCAAATCAGCATTGTACTGTTGGGAAATATGCTGATCTAAATTTAATTTATCCATCGTTTAACTCCTGATGCAGACAAGCATCGAAACACTTTCTTGCTGTTATCTGTTCGTGTTGTATCTCTTCGGCTTAACCAAAACGCCCAGTAATATAAGCTTCTGTTAACTCATGATCCGGGTTGGTAAACACCTTTTCGGTATCGTTCACTTCAATCAGCCGCCCAAGATGGAAGTAGGCAGTACGGTTAGATACACGTGCAGCCTGCTGCATGGAGTGAGTCACAATAGCGATAGTGAAATTTTCACTTAACTCGGCAATTAACTCTTCGATTCGAGCCGTGGCAATAGGATCAAGTGCAGAACAGGGTTCATCCATCAAAATGACTTCTGGACTCACTGCAATCGTGCGGGCAATACAGAGTCGCTGCTGCTGCCCACCGGATAGACCTGTACCCGGCTGATCCAATCGATCTTTCACTTCCGTCCATAAACCTGCACGGCGCAAACTGGTTTCTACAATCTCATCCAGATCGGCTCGTCGAGTGGCCAAACCATGAATACGAGGACCGTAAGCAACGTTGTCATAAATCGATTTCGGAAACGGATTAGGCTTTTGAAACACCATGCCCACCCGCGCTCGTAAAGGCACCACATCAAGCTTGGGATCGTAGATATTCATATCTTCAAGCAGGAAAGAGCCCTCGACCTTACATCCTTCGATCGTATCATTCATGCGATTCAAACAACGCAGAAAGGTAGATTTACCACAACCGGAAGGGCCGATCATTGCAACCACTTCATTTTCGCCGATATCCAAACCAACATTAAAGATCGCTTGTTTATCTCCATAAAAAACATTTGTGTCACGCATCGACATCTTATGGTTTTCAACATATGGGATACCGACAGTCTCACCTGCATTTTCTGCTTCGGCGGTCATATCTACAGCTTGATATTTATTCATGGATGACTCAACTTCGCGTGCTTGATTAGATTCAAATATAGCTTCCATAGTGCAACTTCCTATACTAACTTACCAGCGTCGCTCTAGGCGCCGGCGCAACAATACTGCTGCAGTATTCATAAGGATCAGAAAAGCCAGCAGGACCATAATAGCCGCCGACGTTTTTTCCACAAAAGCGCGTTCAGGACTATCTGCCCACAAGTAGATTTGCACAGGCAGCACAGTAGCCGGATCGGTAACACCACCTGGGACATCCACAATAAAGGCCACCATGCCAATCATTAACAGCGGTGCGCTCTCACCCAGTGCTTGGGCCATACCAATAATAGCGCCGGTTAACATACCAGGCATTGCTAATGGCAGAAGATGATGAATGATCATCTGCATTTTGGATGCGCCGATACCTAAAGCCGCTTCACGGATAGATGGTGGTACAGCTTTAATTGATGCGCGACTGGAGATAATAATGGTTGGCAAGGTCATCAATGTAAGTACCAAGCCGCCTACTAGTGGCACAGACCGAGGCAAATTGAAAAAGTTTAGAAAAATAGCTAAACCGAGTAGACCAAAAATGATCGATGGAACTGCCGCGAGGTTGTTGATATTAACTTCAATAAAATCTGTCCATTTATTCTTCGGCGCATACTCTTCCAAATAAATAGCAGCAGCGACGCCAACAGGAAATGAAAGCATAAAGGTTACCAACAGAGTATAGAGCGAACCCATTAAAGCGCCGCGAATACCAGCTTGTTCAGGCTCGCGAGAATCACTGGCCGTTAAAAATACCCAGTTGAAGCGCTTTTCAATATCGCCACTGTCCAACATGGCGTTGACCCAAGTAATTTGCTTTTCCGTTAAGCGGCCTTCAAAGGCATCACCATTTTTCTTTCGGCTTTTGACATAAGTATCGATATCATCGTCGACCAATACCCACATGGAAACAGTCTGGCCCAATAGGCTAGGGTCTTGTTCTAATAATGCGCGAACTTCGAAACCTGCTGCATTACTGATTAACGCATATAAATTGCGCTTTTCTCTGCGGTTACTCACATCCGGAAAGCGTTCCTTTAACGCATCCCGCAATGCACCCTGGTAGTTACCTAGCGCCAGTTGTTTACTGTCTGTAGCGTCACTAACTTCTAGGACTTCCGGGCTCAACACCACATCCAAACGCATGTACGTTTGTAAAAAAGCCGTGTGGCCCTTACCAATAATGTCGGTAAATAGTACAACCAGACATAGCAGGCCAAAGCTGATAGACGCAATACCATAAGCACGAAAACGCTTTTCGGCTCGATAGCGTTTTGCTAAATTTTTATTGACCAGTTCAATCGTGCTGGAAGTAGGCTTAGTCATACTGTTCTCGATATTTCTTTACAACGTGTAGAGCAAAAAAGTTTAACGCCAGAGTAATTACAAATAACATTAACCCAAGTGCAAATGCTGCCAGTGTTTTTGGGCTATCAAACTCCTGATCACCCACTAGCAACGTAACAATCTGTACCGTAACTGTCGTCACAGACTCCAATGGGTTGGCCGTTAAGTTAGCTGCTAATCCGGCCGCCATCACAACAATCATGGTTTCACCGATGGCCCGGGAAACTGCTAACAGAACACCGCCGACAATACCGGGCAAGGCCGCTGGAATAACAACCTGTTTAATGGTTTCTGACTTGGTAGCACCCAAGCCCAAAGAGCCGTCGCGCATCGACTGTGGAACGGCATTGATAACATCGTCGGACAGCGACGATACAAATGGGATAATCATAATACCCATAACAAAGCCGGCAGCTAGGGCGCTTTCGGAAGAAACGTCAACACCAAAACCGCTGAGGTTATCACGTATAAACGGCGCGACAGTTAGTGCCGCAAAAAAGCCGTAAACCACCGTAGGGATACCAGCCAACACCTCCAGTAATGGTTTTACAACCAGGCGAACACGGCGGTCAGCGTACTCAGACAAGTAAATCGCTGCCATCAAACCCGCAGGCACCGCTACCACCATAGCAATAGCAGAAATTAACAAAGTACCTACAAATAATGGAATAGCACCAAAAGCGCCGGACCCACCCACTTGACCTTCACGGATAGCAATCTGCGGGCTCCACTCCAGGCCAAATAAAAACTCAGTAATAGGTACGGCATGGAAAAAACGCAGTGATTCAAATAATACGGAAAGCACAATACCGATTGTGGTCGTAATCGCAAGACAGGCACAAATCAACAATGCCACCTTGAAAGCACCTTCCACTTTTAAGCGCGCTTTCAATTCAGGAGAGACTCGCAGCCAAGCCCAGCCTGCAAATAAAATCGCCATACATAACGATAGTGCAGTAATGGCTTGCTGACTTATTTTGTGTAGTTGCGCTAAATGCTCAGCAGCTCTCTCTACGTATTCAGGGGTATCCGTCGCACGAATACCATGCGCAACATTTTCTACGGAATTGATAATCAAACCTAACTCTGGACCGTCCAGCTGGCGCTGAGCTTCCGGTAGTTCCTGGGTCACCAGGTGTCGGATAATTGCTCCCTCAAAGCCCATCCAGATTGCCAGTACGGCCATAGCAGGTAGCGCACACCAAATAGCCGTTAACATTCCATAATAGAAGGGAAGAGAGTTTAACGAATGCACGCCACCCGTTAGTCGCGACAGCGCCACGGATCGCTGTTGCCCAAGATAAAAAGCCGCCGCCGCTACTGCGACAAGGACAATTAATAATGAAGAGGTTTCCATAGTCAATCCGAGTTGATCAATTTTCACCAGAATGCTGTTCTTGTGCACTTCTGGTTGTTCTCTATAAATAAAAAAATAAATAGCCCAGTAATAAGATACCAGGCTATTTATTTGCTGCGATGATCACTTAATAAGCGGGTTATCGCTTACAAGCTTAGGTTTTTTAAGCCCGTCACATCTGCTTTTACGCGGCTGCGCTCATCTGCACCTAAAGGAATCATGCCTTTCTCAGCCAGGTAGCCTTCGTCTCCCCAAGCCTTGTTGCTAGTGAATTCTGCAAGGTATTCCTTAATACCAGGGATTACGCCAACGTGCGCTTTCTTAACATAGAAGTACAATGGACGTGAGATAGGGTATGAACCGTCAGCAATGGTATCAAACTCAGGTCCAGAACCATCGATAAGAGACCCTTGGACTTTATCTGAGTTCTGATCAAGGAAACTAAAACCAAATACACCTAATGCATTAGGGTTGGCGTTCAGTTTTTGCACGATCAAGTTATCATTTTCGCCCGCTTCAATAAAAGCGCCATCTTCACGAACGGTGTGACAAATAGCCTTGTGCTTATTTTTGTCGGTTTTAGCCAGCGCTTTGATCCACGAAATCTCATCACAACCTCCCTCCATCGCTAGCTCGGAAAACGCGTCGCGGGTACCAGAAGTCGGCGGTGGGCCCAATACTTCAATGGCTTTGGCCGGCAGCGCTGGATTAACGTCTTTCCAGGTTTTGTAAGGGTTCGGAACCAGCGTTTCTGACCCATCTGGATTTGGCACTTCTTTCGCCAAAGCCAGGAATATATCCTTTCGAGTTAGGCTCATTTGTGGTGACTTAACAGAATTTGCCACAACGATCCCATCATAACCAATCAGCACTTCTACAATTTCGGCAACGCCATTAGAAGCACACAACTTAACTTCAGAACTCTTAATGCGACGCGAGGCATTAGTAATATCTGGTGTATTTTCCCCAGTTGCCTGACAAAACAGCTTGAAACCACCACCTGAACCTGTTGATTCAACTTTTGGCGTTTTAAAGCCTGGGTTAGCTCTACCAAAGCGCTCAGCTACCACCGTGGCAAAAGGGTATACCGTTGACGATCCAACGATACTAATATAATCACGAGCTGCGGAGGCAACTTGAGTTGTTGAAATCAGGGCCGCCGCTAAAGACGCGGTTAGTAAACTTTTTTTCACGCATTTTCTCCTAACACAGAGCGTTACGGTGTACCCCTTGAATAAACTTAGCAGGGATACTCTCTATCAAACCGCTGACAATTCTATGAAGTTTATATGACAATTATATGACACAAAGGCGCTATGTTTTACTCTTAACTTCCGGTAATTCTGGATGATTTTCGAAAAACGCCCTTAGCCGACTTGGCCAATTACCCCAAACTTTTGTAAATAGAGTGTATTTAACTCTCTTATCCCCGACAATTTGCACTTTTATGCTTTATGATTGCCACTTTGTTCGGCAACCCGACAAAACACTATATCTTCTTTTTAGAATAATATGAGATAAGCCGTGTCCAGCTCGAAGCTACCCAAGTCCACCCTGGTTTGCATATACACCTTTATTGACAACCTCGCCGAACGCACCGGCCAAGTAATAGCCTGGCTGCTGTGTGCCATGATGCTGGTAACCTGCTTTGTTGTGGTTATTCGCTATGGATTTAATAGCGGCTCTATAGCACTGCAAGAGTCTGTCACTTATTTGCATGGGTGCGTCTTTTTGCTTGGTATGGCCTATACGCTTAAGCACAATGGACATGTGCGTGTGGACATATTCTATCGGTGCTTCAGCCCTCGGGCACAAGCCTGGGTTAACAGCCTTGGCGCACTCATTTTTACCTTACCCTTTTCGTTATTGATCCTGGGTGTCAGCTTTGGCTTCGTGGGAAGCAGCTGGGAAATTTTGGAACGCTCCCCGGATGCGGGCGGTATTCCCGCCATATTTCTACTAAAGACATTAATACCCTTAGGGGCAGCCATGCTGGCCTTGCAAGCAGTTGCCGAGGTCTTGCGGGCTATTCCCACACTGCTTGGGTTTAATGAGGCCAAAGCCACAGCGTTAACGGAGCAACAGTGATGCTGGAATTTGTCCCCTTAATTATGTTTGCCGTGTCCTGCATTGTGTTGATGCTGGGCTATCCCGTTGCCTTTTCGCTTGCTGGAGTGGCTTTGTTATTTGCATGCTTGGGTATTGTCACGCAAACCTTTGATGCGAAGTTGCTGCTTGCTTTTCCTGACCGAATATACGGCACCATTACTAATTTCACACTGATCGCAGTACCGTTATTTGTGCTTATGGGCGTTATGCTGGAGCGCTCTCGCATTGCTGAAGAGTTATTGGAAAATATGTCTCGCCTGTTTGGGAGGCTACCAGGCGGGTTAGGAATATCCGTTGTTTTAGTAGGGATGTTACTCGCTGCGAGTACCGGTATTGTTGGCGCAACCGTGGTTACAATGGGCTTAATGTCGTTACCTGCCATGCTAAAGCGCGGCTACAACCCCGCGCTGGCAACGGGAACCATCTGTGCAACAGGCACGCTGGGACAAATTATTCCACCCTCTATCGCGCTAGTGTTACTCGGGGATATTCTGTCCACTGCCTACCAACAAAGCCAATTAAGCCGAGGAATTTTTAACCCGGTACCCGTTTCCGTTGGTGATATGTTTGTTGGGGCAATTGTCCCTGGACTGCTTCTCGTCATTATCTATATAACGTACCTGTTGGTGGTGGCATTACTCAAACCCAGCCACTCACCCGCAGCCAAAGATTTATCAGACGTAAGCGTAGCGGCTACGCTTCGCAGCCTATTCCCACCGATACTATTAATAGCACTGGTTCTTGGATCTATTATTTCAGGCGCAGCTACACCCACAGAAGCCGCCGGCGTTGGCGCTATTGGCGCGACACTACTAGCGTGGAACAAACGACAACTGTCCCTGCAAAGGCTTTCTGATGTACTCCATAGCACTGTACGAATCACGGTGATGGTGTTTACCATCTTACTCGGCGCTTCACTCTTTTCATTAGTGTTTCGAGGGTTTGGGGGAGAAGAGTTAGTTGCACATTTTTTCACTAATCTACCTGGCGGGCTTATTACGGCAACGTTTGTTGTTATGCTTGTGATCTTCTTACTGGGCTTTATTCTCGATTTTATAGAAATTACTTTTGTGGTCGTACCCATCGTCGCACCGGTGTTATTCAATATGGGGGTAGACCCCATTTGGCTCGGCATAATGATAGCGATAAATCTTCAAACTTCATTTTTGACGCCACCCTTCGGTTTCGCACTTTTCTATTTACGCGGCGTAACCCCTGAGAGTGTCGCTACTGCCGAAATTTATCGTGGCGTAATCCCCTTTATTATGCTCCAATTATTACTGCTAACAGCCCTGGCGATATGGCCACAAATCGTAACTTGGCTGCCGAGCGTACTCTAAAATACGGACATAGCAGATTGAACGGCCGGATCAAAAGTCGGTCGTTAACACTAAGCAACCAGGCTCTGGATATGATCGAGAATTTGGTTTTGCACAAAAGACCATAAAATTACTCAGGGTTGTGCCCACCAATATCGTAATCCTGCTCAGGCAGGGCTGACCGGGTGCGCATGTATACCCGGCTTCAACACGCAAGGTTAAGTATGAATATCGATGATGACGACGACTTAGATCCAACACCAAGCGGTACACTGGCACTGCAAACTTTGACGATGCCAAGTGACACGAACCCAAATGGCGATATTTTCGCTGGCTGGTTAATTGCGCAAATGGATATCGCCGGCTCAATTATCGCTCAGGAGTTAGCTCGCGGTCGTGTAACAACGGTGGCAGTTGGCAGTATGGCCTTCATTCGCCCGGTGCCCGTTGGGGCAACCATTAGCTGTTATGTCGACGTCTTGGATACCGGAAGATCTTCTATTCAAACACGAGTGGAAGTCTGGTTGAAGGTCATTGATACCGGCGAAATCATGAAGGTAACAGAGGGCGAATTTGTGTATGTTGCCATCGATAACTCTGGCAGAACGCGCCCTGTATCACGCAGTTAGCCTGTGACCCTGACCAAGCCTCATTTTTGTGGCTTATATTCCGAACGTGTATCGTAATAAGCGCGTTCGGAAATATTGTGATAATTCTCTATCTTGTCTGCAAAGTCTTTATAGGATTTGTATACCCGCGCAAACACTGGGTCTTGCTGAGCTTTTTCTGCATAAATTTCGTTCGCATACCCCTTCAGCGTCTGCAGTACACTATCAGGTAACTTTTTTAACACGACACCGTGTACATCGATAAGCTCACGTAACGCTTCGTTGTTACGCGCAGTGTATTCATCGGCCATATCTTCATTTACCGCGCGAGCTGCAGTCGCAATGATAACTTGCAGATCTTCAGGTAGAGAATCATAAACTTGTTTGTTGACGAGCAATTCAAGGGTCGGACCAGGCTCATGCCAGCCAGGATAATAATAATATTTTGCTATCTGGTGAAAACCAAACGCGAGGTCGTTATAAGGGCCAACCCATTCAGTCGCGTCGATAACACCCGTTTGCAAAGCTGTGTATAACTCCCCGCCAGGTATATTGACAGCGGTGCCTCCCGCGCGGTTCAGTACTTCGGCACCCAAACCCGGAATGCGCATTTTTAGGCCTTTCAAATCTTCCAGGGAATTAATTTCGCGGTTAAACCAACCTGCCATTTGCACGCCCGTGTTGCCCGCAGGGAAGGGTACTAAATTAAACGGCGCATAAGTTTCGCGCCACAATTCCAAACCTCCACCATAGTTTAACCAGCCCTCCATTTCCTTTTCATTCATGCCGAAAGGAACTGCTGTAAAAAACTGTGCTGCCTGAATCTTACCTTTCCAGTAGTACGCTGCGCCGTGTCCCATTTCGACACTCCCACTGGATACCGCATCAAAAACACCCAGAGCTGGCACTAACTCACCAGCGCCATAGACTTTGATTTGGATACGCCCGTTACTCATAGTGTTAACGAGCTTGGCAAACGTTTCCGGTGCACGGCCGAGCCCAGGAAAGTTTTTTGGCCAAGTGGTTACCATTTTCCACTGATAATGCGTAACGTTGGCGCCATCAGCCTGCAATGCCGTCACACTGTTATTGCCGCTTTGATGACGGGCCACTTCAATAACATACAGTGCAAACACAGCTACCAATGCCCCCACTAACACTAAGACAATAACAGGTAAAAAATTACGCGATGTTGATTGATTCATGATTTGGTTGTCCGGAACAGAACGATTATTAGAATTATTTTATAAAGCCTCTAGTTTGGCGTACTGCAACACCAACCACTTACTACCTTCAGTATCAAAATTAATTTGGACTCGTGTGCTGGGACCAGACCCCTCGAAATGCACAACAATTCCTTCCCCAAAAAGACTGTGTAAAACTCGTTGACCGAGTCGGAGCCCGGTATCAACACCGCTGTCGCTTAAGCGAGGAGAAGCACCGAAGCGCGAATTATAGCTAGATTTCTGCTGGAATTGTGTAGGGCGTGTAACAGTGCTTTTAATGCGAACTTCTTCCAGACAGCCATCCGGTATTTCTTTTACAAATCGCGACACACTGTGAAAATTTTCACTACCATACAACCGACGACTTTCTGCATAGGTTATATACAGTTTCTGCATCGCACGGGTAATGCCGACATAACAAAGGCGTCGCTCCTCCTCCAGTCGGCCAGGCTCTTCCAACGACATTTTGTGCGGAAACAAATTTTCTTCAACGCCGGCTAAAAAGACCAATGGAAACTCCAACCCTTTAGCCGAATGCAACGTCATTAATTGAACGGCATCTTCAAACTCGTCGGCTTGCTGATCACCCGCATCAAGTGCAGCGGTGTGTAAAAAAGACACCAGAGGGGGCTCATCCTCATCATCAGGTTCGGGCTCAAACGCTTTACAGGCATTCACCAGTTCTTTCAGGTTCTCTATTCTGGCCTGACCTTTTTCACCTTTTTCTTTCCCATGAAAAGCCAGTAACTCACTGCGTTGAATAACATTATTTACCTGCTGGTCCAGACTTAAATCTCTTGTTTCTTCATCCAATGTCTCGATCAATTGCAAGAAACCGTTAACCGCATTAGCAGCGCGCGCCGCCAAGCTTTTATTACTGACCATTTGGGCGGCTGCTTGCCATAAAGAACAACCTTGTTCCCGTGCAAGTAAGCGAATGTCGTCAACAGTTTTTGCGCCGATACCACGAGTTGGGGTATTCACAACTCGCTCAAATGCAGCATCATCGAACCGATTGAGCATCAAGCGCAAGTAGGCGAGGGCGTTTTTAATTTCCAGACGATCATAAAACCGCTGGCCGCCATAAATGCGGTAAGGAATCGACTCTCTT
>JBNKHI010000001.1:0-80062 GCA_050290265.1 Cellvibrionaceae bacterium | reverse complement strand
CTTCTTCCAGTACCCGTGATTGAGCATTAGAACGATATAAAATCGCAATACTGTCGCGGGGGTTTCCTTGGCGTATCCATTGTTCAATACGATCTACAATAAAACGAGCCTCATCCTGCTCGTTAAAGGCCGCGTACAATGAGATGGGTTCGCCATCCTCACCATCCGTCCGCAACGTCTTACCAAGCCGACCCAAATTGTTTTCTATAACACCATTTGCGGCGGTAAGAATATTGCCGGTAGAACGATAGTTTTGCTCCAGCCGCACAGTTTGTACATCGGCAAAATCCTGCGAAAACTGCTGAATATTTTCTATTTTGGCGCCACGCCAGCCATAAATAGATTGATCATCATCACCCACCGCGGTGACTAATGATTGATTTCCTGCCAATACCCGCAGCCAAGCATATTGCACGGTGTTGGTATCTTGAAACTCGTCAACCAGAACAAAAGGGAAGCGCTCTTGATAATGCTTCAGTAAGTGCGGGTGGTTGAGCCAGAGCTCATGAGCCCGCAATAAAAGCTCACCAAAATCGACCAATCCAGCACGCTGACACGCTTCCTCATAAGCTGTATAAACCATAACCATGGTTTTCAAGTACGGATCGTGCTCGTTTCCGCGAATATACTGCGGTCTAATGCCTTCATCTTTTTGCGCATTGATAAACCAGGCGGCTTGTTTAACCGGCCAACGCTCATCATCAATATTCAACGCCTGATAAACGCGCTTTATCAAACGCATTTGATCATCACTGTCCAGAATTTGGAAACTCTGAGGTAACTTGGCCTCTTGCCAGTGAGCCTTGAGCAAACGATGCGCTAATCCATGGAATGTACCTACCCACATACCTCGGGTAGGTAAGTTGAGCAATTCATCGATTCGGTTACGCATTTCGCGCGCGGCTTTATTCGTAAAGGTGACCGCCATAATGCTATAGGGCGATACGCCCTCCACCTGAATCAGCCAGGCAATACGGTGCACCAGCACACGAGTTTTACCACTGCCAGCACCTGCCAATATCAATTGATTACACGGCGGCGCGCAAACGGCTTCACGCTGTGCATTATTTAAATTTTCGAGAATAGGGGAAATGTCCATGGCAACGATTGTAACAAAGAACACCTGTACCGAAATGCTTTTTACGGAAAAAGCATGAATAAATATACAGTATATTTTCACAAACCCGTTTTACCGCTTGAGCTACAATAAGCCACCTTTTTACCAACATCGAGAATGGCTCTATGTTTGCTCGGTACGCTCGTGCGTTAAACCCTCACCATATTTTTGTACTACTGGACCAGATAGATAAAGAGAACCCCAGTTACACATTGGATAGGGCAACATCACTGCGCAGAGTATTTTCAGCACTGGCCACGGTAAGTGTGTGCTTACTTCTAATACACTATCTTAAGATGCAAAGTGCCTTCCAGCAGACGCTACTATTGATAGATGAACTATTGGGGCTCCATTTAATTAATCTCATCAACGGTAAACTCGGTCAACTGGCAGCCTATGGATGGTGGACTTTTTGGCACCTGACAGGTTACGTATTAATACCGTGCTTGCTTATCCGATCCTTATGGCGGGAATCCATTGCAGACTTTGGCTGGCGGTGGCAAAGCACTCATAAGCATTGGCGCGGCTACCTTCTACTACTATGTCCTATTTTGGTTTTCGTGGTTATCGCCAGCCAAGGTGAAAGCTTTGTCAGCCACTATCCTTTTTACCGACTGGCTGGACGCAGCTGGTTTGATTTAATCGCGTGGGAACTGCTATATCTGAGTCAATTTGTTTTTCTAGAGTTCTTCTTTCGAGGTTTTATACTGCAGGCTTTGCGCCCCGCACTAGGAGCGAACGCTGTCTGGATTATGTGTGTTCCTTACCTAATGATTCACTTCCCCAAGCTTTGGCCAGAAGCCTTTGGCGCCATTTTATTTGGCTTATTCTTGGGAATTTTAGCCTTAAGGTCATGTTCAATATGGGGCGGAGTGATGGTGCATGCTGGCGTTGCCTTAAGTATGGATCTGGCAGCTCTTTTGCAAAAAAGCCAATGGCCGACCCAATGGTGGCCCTAATAACAGTACTTATTATCTTTCCGTCTTTTACTACCTTTTAAGAATTCTTGTAAATTTGTTACAAAAACTACATTCTTTCACTAAAAACGCCTTTATAATGATTTTTCGCACCGCAACAAGATGAAAATTGCCAGTGAAACCGGCTGAAGTCACTCAGAATATTAGTGAAAACCTGCTGAACATGCGCAAATCCGAGCGCAAGGTGGCAGAGTTTGTCCTGCATAAGCTCAATGACGTAATCCACATGCGCATTGTTGATTTAGCATCCGCAGCTCAGGTCAGCGAACCTACGGTAGTGCGCTTTTGTCGTGCCATAGGTTGCAGCGGTTTCCAAGACTTCAAATTGAGCCTCGCTCAGCAATTAGCTTCAAGCCCAAGCTTTGGCCAAATAGCCGTTACTGAGAATGACACCGTTGAAGATTTCAGTCATAAGGTATTTGATTCAACCGTTGATACACTACTAAAGGTACGTGATGCATTAAACACGCAAACAATCGATGTCGCTGTCGATGCTATTTGTAATGCCCACCGCGTTGAATTCTTTGGTTTTGGCGCTTCCGGCGCAGTAGCTGCTGATGCGCAGCATAAGTTCTTCCGTCTTCAGCTGGCCACTGCAGCCCACTCAGACCACCACATTCAAAATATGTCAGCTATGTCTATGCAGGCAGGCGATGTCGTTGTAGCAATTTCGCAAAGCGGTCGCACTCGCGCATTATTGCACTCAATGGATATGGTAAAACGCCAAGGCGGTATTGTGATTAGCCTGGCACCGAGCGGCACCCCGGTCAGTCAAAATGCGACCATTCCTATCACTGTCGATGTGGAAGAAGACATCGAAATCTACACCCCGCTGTCTTCCCGTATTGCCCACCTGGTTGTCATCGACGTGCTCGCTATTGGCGTTGCTCAGCGACGCGGCGAGCAATTACATGACCACCTATTCAAGTTGAAACAAGGTTTGTATTCATTGCGAACACAGACCGATAACAATAAAAAACCTACTTTTTAACGTTAGTCTACGACAACGCCGCAAACCCATTTCACTTAAAAGTCACTAGTTTTGGGCAAGTATTTATTCGACCGTCACGGATTTTGCCAGGTTACGTGGTTGATCCACATCTGTGCCTTTTAAAACAGCAACATGGTAAGACAACAACTGTAACGGTAGAGTATAAACAATCGGCGCCAAATTTTCGGGTACATGGGGTAGAGGTATAACCGTCGTCGTCGCTGAATCAACAAAGCCAGCATTGGCGTCAGCGAAAACGTAGAGTACGCCACCCCGAGCTTGTACTTCTTCCAAATTGGACTTTAATTTTTCCAGCAATTCATCACCTGGCGCGACGGCTACAACAGGCATATCGCTATCAACCAATGCCAATGGCCCATGCTTTAATTCACCTGCCGGATAAGCTTCCGCATGAATATAAGAAATTTCTTTTAGCTTTAATGCCCCTTCCATTGCGATTGGGTATTGTACACCGCGCCCTAAAAACAACGAGTGATGCTTTTCCGCAAAGTCCTCACTGACTTTTTCGATCAATGTATCCAGTGTCAATACTTTAGTCGATAGCTCACCAAGCTGATGTAACGCTTTAACTATTTCTGCTTCTCTTTTCGCGGTTAAACCATGGCGGCGACCTAGCGCTATGGTTAATAACTGCAACGCAACTAACTGGGTAGTAAACGCCTTCGTTGACGCGACACCAATTTCTGGCCCTGCTTGCGTCATTAAGCACAAGTCAGACTCGCGAACCAATGAACTGTTAGGCACATTGCAAATCGTTAAACCCGCTAAATAACCATTTTCCTTAGCGAACTTAAGTGCGGCAAGAGTATCTGCCGTTTCACCCGATTGTGAGATAGTGACAAATAACGTACCCGGCTGGACAAATACTTTCCGATAACGATATTCACTGGCAACTTCAACATTACAGGGCAGGCCACCCCAATCTTCCATCCAATACTTTGCGACCAAACCAGCATGGTAGCTGGTACCACAGGCAACAATTTGCACGGCTTTAACTTGATCAAAAATACTGGCAGCAGAACTGCCAAATACTTCTTCCAGTAACTGTTCTTTACCAATTCGCCCCATTAATGTATTGGCCATTACGCTGGGCTGCTCATAAATCTCTTTGAGCATGTAATGTCGAAATTCGCCTTTATCAGCGACTTCCGCGCCTTCATTTAATGTAGAAATAGGGCGGTCAACCTGATGCCCATTCACATCATTGATGATAATTGCCGAGTCGCTTACCAGTGCTATATCACCTTCTTCTAAGAAAATAAATCGATCCGTCACCTGACGCAGTGCCATCTGATCTGAGGCGATAAAGTTTTCTTCTATACCCACACCTAACACGAGTGGGCTGCCTAAACGTGCCGCAATAATACGATCTGGCTGATCTAAATTAATAACCCCTAAAGCATAGGCGCCATCAAACTGAGCAACAGCACTTTTTACTGCCTCAAATAGACCTAAGCCACTGCAGGTTAATTGATGGATTAAATGTGCTACAACTTCTGTATCCGTTTGTGAGCTAAATGTGTAGCCAGCCTTTTGCAGTTTTTCTCTTAGCTCGACATGGTTTTCAATAATACCGTTATGTACAACGGCAATATTACCTGAACAGTGAGGGTGAGCATTTTCCTCGCTAGGCTTGCCATGGGTAGCCCATCGAGTGTGCGCAATACCTAACCGACCCACTAAGGGTGCTTCTGCTAATTTGCTCTCTAGTTCAGCTACTTTACCTTGTGCTTTACAGACACCTAACTGATCTTGAGCTTTATTAATAACAGCCAGACCCGCTGAATCGTAACCACGATATTCAAGACGCCTTAAACCTTCCAGTAGAATTCCTGTGATACTGCGCTGTGCTATGGCACCGACTATCCCACACATATTAATAATCCACTCTTAAACTACTTTTTAATTTTTACTGGCCGCTGCCAGTTTTCGATATTTCGTTGTTTACCACGGGCTACACTTAAATTATTCGCATCAACATTTTTTACAATGGTGCTACCCGCGCCGATAGTCGCTTGCTCACCAATAACGACAGGGGAAACTAACGCCGAATTTGATCCAATGAATGCACCGTCTTTGATGTGTGTATGAAATTTATTAGCACCATCATAATTGCAGGTGATTGTACCCGCTCCCACATTGACGTCTTTACCCAACGTTGCATCACCAATGTAACTTAAATGATTCACTTTACTACCAACGCCAATCTGCGCATTTTTTGTTTCAACGAAATTTCCAATCTTTGCACCTTCACCTAAAGATGTTCCAGGTCTCAATCTCGCAAACGGTCCTATCACACAACTTCCAGCAACGCTGGCATCCTCTATTACACTGTTCGCCGCAATATGAACATTGTCACCAATTGTGGCATTTTTTATACAGCAATTTGGCCCGATACTGACATTATTCCCAAGCGTAACCTGGCCTTCAAAAAGACAATTTGCATCAATAAATACATCGCTACCGATTTGAACTTCGCCCCGACAATCAAAACGAGCTGGATCATTTAAGGTTGCGCCTTGACGCATTAGATCCAATGCTTGTTGATATTGGTAGAAGCGCTCGAGCTGAGCCTGTTGCATTCGGTCGTTAACGCCAAGTACCTCTTCTTCGGTCTCAGTCGTAACTGTCTGGATTATTTTCCCTTCACTTTGAGCTATTCCAATAATGTCAGTAAGGTAATATTCATTTTGCGCATTATTACTGTGCAATAGAGGGCACCAACGCTGTAAGTCATCAGCAAGAACAGCAAACATTCCGCTATTCCCTTCAGAAATTTTCAGTTGCTCTGGGGTCGCATCCTTTTGCTCTACAATACCGGTAACCTGATTATTCCCGTCTCGAATAATTCGACCATATCCCGCTGGATTTTTAAGATTTACGGTTAATAAGCCCAAACTGGTTTCAGACACTTTATCGACCAAGGTTTTCAAAGTTTCGACCTTCGTTAAAGGTACGTCACCGTATAAAATCAAGACTGTTGCACCAGACCTCAAATGGGGCAGGGCCTGTTGAACAGCATGTCCGGTACCCAGTTGCTGGTCTTGAGTAACAAAATTAATCTTCAAGTGGTCAAAAGCTTCTCTGACCAAATCCGCATGGTGGCCAATCACAATATTAATATTATCGCTCTCCATAGCACTAGCAGTGGCCAGAACATGGGCTAGCATTGGCCTCCCAGCAATTGAGTGCAGAACCTTGGGGAGTGAAGACTTCATTCGCGTGCCTTTGCCGGCTGCGAGAATCACTATATCCAACATAGGGTCTTTTCCATCAGTGTTTGAGTTACCGTGAAATACAGCAAAATCCTAGGTAAAAAAAAGGGTAGCTCAATGCTACCCTTTTTCTTGATCTATTGCTGCATCAACCAGCCAAACTATAAAACTACTTGCCAGCTTTGCGACGTATTGCCTGAATAGTTCTCAGCTGCGCTGCGGCTTCAGCCAATTGTGTAGCGGCACGAGAATAATCAAAGTCACTTGATTGATTATTCAAGGCAGCTTCAGCTTGCTTTTTCGCTTCCAACGCAGAAGCCTCATCCATATCATCAGCGCGCAATGCAGTATCTGCAAGAACAGTTACAACCGAAGGCTGAACCTCCAGATAACCACCGGAAATATAATAAATTTCCTCGTCGCCACCTTGTTTGATCACACGAATTGGCCCTGGTTGTAAACCAGTAAGCAGCGGCGCGTGGCCATAGGCAATACCAACATCACCTTCTGTGCCGGCAGCAATAACCATCTCGACAAGTCCGGAAAAAATCGCTTCTTCCGCACTGACGATGTCACAGTGGACAGTCATAGCCATATCTTTCGCCTCATGTTCTCGATAATAAAATTCTACCGAGAAACGATTAATTTAGCTAAGGCAGTAATACTGCCTCAGCAATTCATTACTTCAGCTTCTTAGCCTTTTCAACCGCTTCATCTATGGTACCAACCATATAGAAAGCTTGTTCTGGCAGGCTGTCATAGTCGCCGCTCAGGATACCTTTAAACCCAATAATGGTATCTTTGAGTGAAACATACTTACCTGGAGAACCAGTGAAAACTTCCGCAACATGGAAAGGTTGGGACAAAAAGCGTTCAATTTTACGAGCACGAGAAACTAACTGTTTATCTTCTTCAGATAGCTCATCCATACCCAGAATTGCAATAATGTCCTTCAGCTCTTTATAACGCTGTAAAACAGTTTGTACGCCACGAGCAATATCATAATGCTCTTGCCCAATAACTAATGGATCGAGCTGACGTGAAGTTGAGTCCAGTGGATCAACTGCAGGATAAATACCCTTGGCAGCAATATCACGACTCAATACTACCGTAGAATCCAAATGCGCAAACGTGGTTGCTGGAGAAGGATCCGTCAAGTCATCCGCAGGTACGTATACAGCTTGAATAGAAGTAATAGAACCGGTCTTAGTAGACGTAATACGCTCCTGCAACACACCCATCTCTTCAGCTAGCGTTGGCTGGTAACCTACTGCAGATGGCATACGACCCAACAAAGCAGAAACCTCTGTACCGGCAAGCGTGTAACGGTAAATATTATCAACGAACAACAGTACGTCTTTACCTTCGTCACGGAATTTTTCTGCCATGGTCAAACCAGTCAAGGCAACACGCAAGCGGTTTCCAGGCGGCTCATTCATCTGGCCATAAACCATCGCCACTTTCGACTCGTCGAACTTTTCAACGTTTACAACGCCTGCTTCCTGCATCTCGTAGTAGAAGTCATTACCTTCACGAGTACGCTCACCAACACCCGCAAATACGGATAAACCAGAATGCTCGGTAGCGATGTTGTTAATCAACTCCATCATGTTTACGGTTTTACCTACACCCGCACCACCAAACAAACCAACTTTACCACCCTTAGCGAAAGGACATACCAAGTCGATAACTTTAATACCAGTTTCCAACAACTCTTCAGAAGCTGCCAGCTCATCGTATGCTGGTGCTTTGCGGTGAATAGACGCACGCGCTTTTTCACCAATTGGGCCCTTTTCATCAATAGGGTTACCCAAAACATCCATAATACGACCAAGAGTTTCGGTACCAACAGGTACTGAAATTGGCTTCTGAGTGTTATCAACGGTCAATCCGCGGGACAAGCCCTCGGATGAACCCATCGCAATAGCCCGTACCACACCGTCGCCCAACTGCTGTTGAACTTCAAGGGTTAAACCCTTTTCAGTTACTAGCAATGCGTCGTAAACCTTAGGTACAGAATCACGAGGAAATTCAACGTCGATAACGGCACCGATAATCTGCACAATGCGTCCGCTACTCATTTTCGGATCCTCTTCAATAAAAATAAAATCGATAAAATTTCTAGCGCTTAAACCGCTGCCGCACCACTAACAATTTCTGATAGTTCCTGCGTAATCGCTGCCTGACGTGCTTTGTTGTATACCAACTGCAGCTCGTCAATGAGAGTACCGGCATTTTCGGTGGCATTCTTCATTGCAATCATGCGAGCCGCTTGCTCACATGCACCGTTTTCTACTACAGCCTGATAAACTTGCGATTCAATATAGCGCGTAAATAAACCTTCCAATAACTCTTCAGCATCTGGCTCATACAGATAATCCCAATGATGTTTTAGTTTTTCATCATCTTCGGGTAAAAGAGGTAGCAACTGCTGCGCATAAGGAGATTGAGTCATCGTGTTGATGAACTCGTTACCCACTAAATACAACTTATCCAACTTGCCATCAGCGTAAGCGTCCAAAACAACTTTTACACTGCCAATCAAGTTAGCTACGGTCGGCGCTTCACCTATATCACGAACAGCAGCGATAACATTGCCGCCATAGGTATTAAAGAAGCTTGCTGCTTTTGAACCCACAACACATAGATCAACGCCTGCACCCTTGTCTGACCATTCTTTCATAGCATTAATGGCGCACTTAAACAGGTTAGTGTTTAAACCACCACATAAACCACGGTCAGTCGATACAATAATAAAACCTACGCGCTTTACTTCACGCTCCTGCATAAACAAATGTTTATATTCAGGATTCGCATTAGCAATGTGTCCAACAACAGCTCGTATCCGATCGGCATAAGGCTTGCCGGTCTCCATACGATCTTGCGCCTTGCGCATTTTGCTCGCTGCCACCATCTCCATAGCACTGGTAATTTTCTGAGTGCCTTTGATACTGGAGATCTGTGTACGAATTTCTTTTCCGACTGCCATAACGGCCCTCGAATCTCTTTAATTAACGTTCATCACAACACACCTGGAACCAATAAGCGAAGGTTGTTTTAGTTCCTCCGCTCATCACGTCTTACCAGGTTTGTGTCGCCTTGAATTTCTCTAATGCTGCTTTAAAGCCGCTTTCAATTTCGTCATTGTAACCACCTGACTCATTGATCTTAGCCATTAAATCAGCATGCTCACTCCCCATATAGGAGAGGAGAGAAGATTCAAAAGCACCGATTTTGGCAACTTCTATATCTTTTAAATGGCCTTCATTCGCTGCATACAGAACCACACCCATTTCAGCTACTGATAATGGAGAGTATTGTTTCTGTTTCATCAACTCAGTTACACGTTCACCGTGATCCAACTGTGATTTAGTAACTTCGTCCAAGTCCGATGCAAACTGCGAGAATGCAGCCAATTCACGATACTGAGCCAACGCAGTACGAATACCACCTGAAAGCTTTTTCACAATTTTAGTTTGCGCAGCACCACCAACTCGAGATACCGAAATACCCGCATTCATCGCTGGGCGAATACCGGAGTTGAACAAATCTGTCTCAAGGAAGATCTGACCATCAGTAATCGAAATTACGTTGGTTGGTACGAAGGCAGATACGTCACCAGCCTGTGTTTCAATGACAGGTAGGGCAGTCAAGGAACCTGTTTTACCTTTAACTGCACCGTTAGTGAATTTTTCTACATAATCTGCGTTTACACGAGATGCGCGCTCCAATAAACGTGAGTGCAAATAGAAAACATCACCAGGATAAGCTTCACGGCCAGGAGGACGACGTAATAACAATGATATTTGACGATAAGCCCAAGCTTGCTTGGTTAAATCGTCATAAATAATCAATGCATCTTCACCGCGATCACGGAAGTATTCACCCATAGTACAGCCGGCAAAAGGAGCCAAAAACTGCATTGCTGCCGGATCAGAAGCTGATGCTGCAACAATAATGGTATGGTCCATTGCGCCATGCTCTTCCAGCTTGCGTACTACTGACGCAATAGAAGACGCTTTTTGGCCCACGGCTACATAAATACATTTAACACCGGTGCCTTTCTGGTTGATGATTGCATCAACTGCAATCGCAGTTTTACCAGTTTGACGGTCACCAATAATAAGTTCACGCTGACCACGACCGATTGGAACCATCGCATCGATAGCCTTCAAACCAATCTGCACAGGTTGGTCAACCCCTTGACGGGCAATAACCCCAGGTGCAATTTTTTCAATCGCATCAGTTTCGCTATTACCTAAAGGACCCTTACCATCAATTGGCACACCAAGGGCGTCAACTACGCGACCCAAAAGTGCTTCACCAACAGGCACTTCAAGAATACGACTTGTACATTTACAGGTTTGACCCTCGGCTACTGACTGATAATCACCAAGGATTACCGCACCGACAGAATCGCGCTCCAAGTTAAGTGCCATACCATAGACACCACCTTCAAACTCGATCATTTCGCCGTACATTACATCGGCCAAACCGTGTATGCGAATAATACCGTCTGTTACAGAAACGACAGTACCTTCGTTTTGTGCTTCGCTTTTGACATCTAGATTGTCTATGCGACTCTTAATAATTTCACTGATTTCGGAAGGATTCAGTTGCTGCATGCTCTGTTCCTCAATCCTAATAATCTATTAGGTATTTGAATTAGGCGTTCATAGCTTCGGCGAGTTTGGCCAATCGACCACGCACCGAACCATCGATTACTGTGTCTCCAGCGCGGATAACGACGCCACCCAATAAGTTCTGATCAACAGAACTTTCAACACTGACTTCGCAATTTAACTTGGCGCTTAACGCTGTCGCCAATTTTTGCTGTAGTTCTGCTGATAATTCATAAGCCGTAGTTACCTGTACTTCTACAGATTTTTGCAATTGAGCTTTTAAATTTTCAAACAGGGCATGAATTTCGGGCAATAAAGCTAAACGTTTATTGACTGCTAAATTAGTAATAAAGTTTTGGCATTTTGCTGATAATTCATCACCACAGATGTCGATGAATGTTTTAGTTTTTTCCTGCGCTGTAAAGACTGGCGAAGAGATTAATCTAGCCATATTCTTGTGCGCGGCAACCGCAGCTGCCAACGCCAACATGGACGACCAAGCATCTAATTCATTCGCATCATTAGCAAATTCAAATGCTGCTTTCGCATAAGGTCGCGCCAAGGTTGTTAATTCAGCCATTGGTTCCTCGCTTACAGCTCAGCTGCTAATTGATCAACCAATTTTGAATGCTGACTGGCATCTACAGAAGACCCCAATACTTTTTCAGCACCCAATAAGGCCAGTGAAGCAACTTGACCACGCAAAACTTCTTTTGCCCGGTTAGCTTCCTGTTCAATCTCAGCTTGCGCTGCAACTTTTATGCGATCACCTTCGACTCGCGCCTGGGCTTTCGCTTCTTCAACAATCTGATTAGCACGCTTAGTTGCTTGCTCAACAATTGATGCAGCTTGTACTTTAGCTTCATGCAATTGCTCAGTAGCTTTCTTTTGCGCTAACTCTAAATCTTTGTCAGCTCGCTCAGCCGCTTGAAGACCATCTTCGATTTTCTTCTCACGCGCTTCCATCACACCGATTAAAGCAGGCCAGATAAACTTCCAGCTGAACCAGACGAAAATCAGGAATGTGATCGTTTGACCAAGTAAAGTTAAGTTGATATTCACACCAACACCTCTTGCTTATTAATGAATGAAAAAAAGCAAAGAGGCCTTATTAACCTGCAAGACCTGGAGCCACAACGAAAATCAGGTACATGCCGATACCAACACCAATCATTGGAACAGCATCCAACAAACCTGCCATCAAGAACATTTTGCCTTGCAATGCTGGACCTTGCTCTGGCTGACGCGCAGAACCTTCAAGCAACTTACCACCCAAAGTACCAAAACCTATCGCGGTACCTAAAGCGCCAAGACCAATTAACAGTGCACTAGCAACGTAAACTAAACCTACTGCTTCCATTGTTTTCTCCTAAAGTAAAATAAAATCAAAAGTTTAAAGTAAAGGTAAATCGGTAATTAATGACTTTCGTCAACATCGTGTGCCATAGCCATGTACACGATGTATAAAACAGTAAATACAAAAGCTTGAATCGTAATAACCAGAACGTGCAGACCCAACCAGGCAAACTGTAAAACACCGCCTAATAAGCCCAGCGCTACACCAGCGCCATACATCAGGGCTATCAAAATAAATATCATTTCACCTGCATACAGGTTTCCGAATAATCGCAAGCCTAAAGAAATGGGCTTAGCTATCAAGGACACTGTTTCTAACAACAAATTGATAGGGATAAGGAAAATATCTACATACCACTTTCCAGCATGGAACGGATGTAACGTTAACTCTTTAATGAAACCCAATAAGCCTTTTTCTTTAACACTGAAAAAGATCATTAAGATAAACACGGTTAACGCCATACCAAGAGTCGCATTCGGATCAGTAGTAGGCACAACTTTGAAAAACACATGTGGATCTCCCGTCACGGTTTGCGCGACAAGCGGCAACCAGTCAACTGGGATGAGATCCATAAAGTTCATCATAAACACCCAACAAAAAATGGTCAGCGCCATTGGGGCAATCATTCGGTTTCGGTGATGAAAAATATCTTTTACGGTGCCATCGATAAAACTTACTACCAACTCCACAAAACTCTGCATACCGCGGGGTACGCCAGCAGTGGCACGATTAGCAACTCTAGAAAATAAAAAACAGAAAAGTAAACCCAAGCCTATGGACCATCCCATTGTATCAAGATGAATAGCCATAAAGCCCATATCAACAGCTTCTTGCGTTGAGTGTGCCAAAGTCCATGTATCATGCTCTAAAACATGCACATGCCCCTCAGCATCAATCCGCTCGTAGCCTGCAGGCAATTTACCATAAGCTAAATTTTGAAGGTGGTGCTGAATATACCCAGTCGTCGTTTGCGCTTCGCTCGCCATATACTCACTCAATTAACCCACAAGGGGCGTTACAAAGGTTAAGAAATTTTTAATATGGGCTTAACGCAAACACATAGTAAAAATGTCTCAAACTAACTATTTATTTACCTACTTAACCACCCATTGACTCAAGAGGCAGTAAAGTAGTGTCGTTACACAATAACTCCCAAAAACCATTAAAGGGTTGATATTGAGGTCGCCACCAAACACCAGGGCGAACCCAACCAGAGTAAGAATCAACTTACCCCACTCACCTCGATACATAGATTTAAGTAAGAGTTGTGTGGCTCGAGCCCCACGAAAGCGAAAAGCATAGTAGCTAAAGTAGGCACTGGGAATTATTTGAACAAATCCACCCAGCAACCAAGACAAGGCATCGGTATGATTATACCTTGCAAGCAAAAGCACCACTGGCACTAATACCAGTAGTTGGGCAAGGAATATTCTATGTACCGGCGGTTTGGCTATACTGCTAGCGAAAATATTATTTGTACGCATGAGTTAGCACTAACGACCTTCTGTCTGCAGCTCTACACTCAACTTCATATTCTAGTTTTGGAGTCACGTCGCTTTTGTGAAGTTTGAGCGACGCGAATTATAGGGTGTATCGAACCTATGTTCAACAAACGCTTACGTTTACGCTCATTGTGTATGTGTTACATACATTAATTTTCATAGTTCAAATGGCTGAGTATCCCATCCAACTCATCCAGGCTGTTGTATTTCAAAACTAATCGTCCCTTGCCCTTTGCGCCATGCTGCAATATCACTGGCACACCAATTTGCTCTGCCAAACCTTCTTCCAGTTTCTTAATGTCCGGGTCAACGCGCGCGGGAGCCGGAGAAGGGGAGGCGGCTTGCTGCTGGGTCGCCCGCCTGACCAAAGCTTCGGTTTGACGAACAGACAGGCCTTTGGCGACAACCTGTCGTGCCATCTCGCGCTGTAATTCAGCATCCAAAGAAAGCAATGCTCTCGCATGCCCCATTTCAAGATCGCCGTGTTCGAGTAAAATCCTGACTTCGTTGGTTAGCAGTATCAATCGAAGTAAGTTGGTTACGGTGGTACGCGACTTGCCAACAGCATTAGCGACTTCCTGGTGTGTTAACTCGAATTCATCCTGTAACCGCTTGAGCGCGAAAGCCTCTTCCATGGGGTTCAAGTCTTCGCGCTGGATATTTTCAATCAACGCCATAGCAATGGCGGCATCGTCCGCAACGTCACGAATCACAGCCGGGATTTTATCCAGGCCGGCTAGCTGGGTGGCTCGCCAGCGTCGTTCACCTGCAATAATCTCGTAGGAGTTGGTAGCTATCGGTCGCACCACAATAGGTTGCATTACGCCCTGAGCCTTTATAGACGCAGCCAACTCTTCCAGAGCTTCGGTGTTCATATCACGCCGTGGCTGATATTTACCGCGTTGGATAAATTCCACGGGTAAATTCTCCAGTCGACCATCTTCGCCTGGTTCAGGGGAGGTAACTGCCGCTATCGCTTCCGACGGTGTCGCAGCTGCCGTGGAACCCAACAATGCATCCAAACCACGCCCTAAGCCCTTTCTTTTTCCTGCCATAATGCTTCCGAACTCTGTTTTGCCAAATTATTACTGTTCTAGATAGCTAGTGTCAGCTATAGGTTTCTTTGCGAGAGATTCATTCCGTCGAATGACTTCTCCAGCCAGTGCCAAATAAGCGATAGCCCCTTTAGATTGCCGGTCATAGACCAGTGCCGGCTGACCAAAACTGGGCGCTTCAGCCAAACGTACATTTCTGGGTATACAGGTACGATAAAGTGCATCACCAAAGTGCATCATTAACTGGGCGGAGACATCGTTAGTCAAGCTGCTGCGAGGATCGTACATAGTTCGCACAATGCCTTCGATACGTAATGCCGGATTAGCTGCTTGTTGAATTTGCTTGATGGTACCTACAAGCGCACTCAAACCTTCTAATGCATAGTACTCACACTGCATGGGGATCAGTACCCCATCAGCAGCCACCAGACCATTAACCGTAAGCATGTTCAATGAAGGGGGACAGTCAATAATAATGTAATCAAAGTTTTCCTTAACCGATTGCAGTAGGTTTTTGAGGCAGCGGTCACGCTCAGACACGTTTAGTAGCTCCACCTCAGCTGCGGTTAAATCGCCATTGGCCGGCAATAACTGAAAACCACCAGAGTCAGAAGTCTGCATCACTGCAGCAATGCCGCAATCACCAACCAACGCGTCGTATACCGACAACGCCAAGTCGTTTTTATTGATACCACTCCCCATAGTGGCATTTCCCTGCGGATCAAGATCCACAAGTAACACCCGTTTTTTTGTTGCTACCAGTGAAGCAGCCAAATTCACGCTGGTAGTGGTTTTACCCACCCCACCTTTTTGGTTGGCAATGGCATACACCTTACCCAAGGTATCCCCCTGAACTGTCAACAATAATGACTGATTACTTAACTAAAAAAGACGTTGGCGGTATTACTTTTGATCAGGAGCAGCCTGACGAATAATCAACAGGTGTCGTTCACCAACGGTTTCAGGCACATGCAGTGCCAGAGAACGCTCGACCATATAGCGTTTCTCTATGCTACTCAACTCATCTTTTGGAAAAACGCCCTTCATGGCTGCAAAACAACCATTTTCATGTAAGAGATGCTGACATCCCGACACCATATCTTCCAGACTGGCAAATGCACGACTTATCACCACATCGTACTTTTCTTCCGGTTGATAGGTTTCAACACGCGTATTGATTACAGAAATGTTGGTTAAACCCAGCTCTAGCTTTACCTGGGTTAAAAAACGCGTTTTTTTGCCGTTACTGTCCAGTAAAGCGATCGCTAAATCAGGTCTGGCAATTGCCAGAGGAATCCCCGGTAACCCACCACCGGTACCCACATCAATAAAGCGCTTGCCTGATAACGATTCAAGGGCTGGCACGACGCTTAAACTATCCAGGAGATGCCGACTGATCATATCTTTCGGATTGCGCACTGCAGACAGGTTATACGCCTTATTCCATTTGGCAAATAGCGCTAGATAAGCCAATAACAATTCGTATTGCTTGTCCGAAAGACCTAAACCAATCTCTTCACAACCAGACTGTAAAGGTTGTAAATACTCACTCACAAGATCTACACCTCAGCTGCACGTTTTTTCATATTGCCGTGCTTTTTCAAATAAACGAGCAATAACGAAACTGCAGCATGAGTGACGCCAGGTATCCGGCTAGCCCTGGCCAGGGTCTCAGGACGGGCGTCAATAAGCTTTTGTTTAACCTCATTCGACAGACCTTCCACACAGGTATAGTCAAATTCAGTGGGGATTTTGGTATTCTCATGTTGCCGCAGTCGATTGATATCGTCTTGTTGACGATCAATATAGCCTGAATATTTCGCAGTAATCTCCACCTGTTGCGCAACTTGCTGGCAGGCCATTGGCTCACCATGAAAATGGGCGATATCGGGATACTGCAGTTCAGGGCGTTTCAGCAAATCCATCAAGCTGTATTCTCTGGTTAACGGCGGGATTTTCGCCTCCAGACTTTTGGCTTCTGCACTTCCCGCTTGAATCCAGGTTGAGCGAAAGCGCTGTTGTTCGCTGGCTATAGCCTCTTGCTTCTCCGAGAAGAAAGCCCACCTTGCATCACTCACGACACCCAGCTCACGGCCTTTTTCAGTTAAACGTAAGTCCGCATTGTCTTCACGTAACAGCAAACGATATTCAGCACGACTGGTAAACATTCGATAAGGTTCACGGGTGCCCATGGTGATGAGATCATCAACCAAGACGCCAATGTACGATTGTTCTCGAGTAGGGCACCAAGGGTCTTTTTCCTGAGCTCGCAACCCGGCATTAATCCCCGCAAGCAGTCCCTGAGCACCGGCTTCTTCATACCCCGTGGTTCCATTAATTTGTCCAGCAAAAAACAGGCCGTTAATAACCTTGGTTTCCAGGCTATATTTCAAATTCTGTGGGTTAAAATAATCGTACTCAATTGCATACCCTGGACGGGTTATATGGGCATTTTCAAACCCTTTAATGGATCGAACCAGCTCCATTTGCACGTCAAATGGCAAGCTTGTTGATATGCCATTTGGATAGAGTTCATAAGTCTGCAGACCTTCCGGTTCAATGAAAATCTGGTGTGAGTCTTTATCGGCAAAACGATGTATTTTATCTTCGATAGACGGGCAGTACCGGGGGCCGACGCCTTCAATAACTCCGGTGTACATAGGAGAACGATCTAATCCACCGCGAATAATATCGTGGGTTTTCCCATTAGTATGCGTAATCCAACAACACACTTGCTCAGGATGATCCGAGACCTTCCCCAAAAATGACATTACGGGTTCTGGTTTATCTCCCCACTGCTCACTGAGTTCTGAGAAATCAACTGTACGCGCATCGATTCGTGGTGGCGTCCCAGTTTTCAAACGATCTACTTGCAATGGTAATTCGCGCAAACGGTCCGCTAAGGCAATTGATGGTGGATCACCTGCACGGCCCCCGCGGTAGTTCTGCAAACCAATATGAATTTGCCCCCCCAGAAAGGTGCCGGCTGTTAACACAACTGAACGCGCTTTAAACTTCAGTCCCATTTGAGTAACAACGCCCACAACCGTCTCACCTTCCACAATAAGGTCATCTGCTGCTTGCTGGAAGATCAGCAGATTCGGCTGGTTTTCAAGTGTGTAACGAATGGCAGCTTTGTAAAGTGCACGGTCGGCCTGTGCTCTCGTTGCTCTTACCGCAGGCCCTTTGCGGCTGTTGAGAACACGAAACTGGATGCCACCGCGATCCGTAGCTTCAGCCATGGCGCCACCGAGCGCATCGATTTCCTTAACCAAATGACTTTTACCGATACCGCCAATGGCTGGATTACAAGACATTTGACCAAGCGTTTCGATATTGTGAGTGAGTAGCAACGTTTGGCAACCCATTCGGGCTGCTGTGAGTGCTGCTTCAGTGCCAGCATGGCCGCCACCAATCACAATCACATCAAAATTTTCTGGGTAAATCATCTACGGATACCTGTGGAAGAACTATCTGCCGCGACAAAACGGCGGGCCATTATAAAGACGTTAAAGCATTTGATCAAAAAACCATCTAATTATTTCAGTGCCATGACAGGGTTTTTAAATAGACGTTGGTTCATTGAAGAGGGCGGGCAATATAAAGGAATTTAAATTTACACACGAGATAAATAATAAATTAATTAAATAAGATATATATAAGTATATAGATAGATATATTAAATCTATTGTAATAAATACTAAGCCGTAAATCTGTTGATAATTAAAAAATTTTTATTAAAAACAATGAGTTAAAGGAATAATAAGTACGTCTACAAAGCCTGTTTGGATACCCCTTAAAGGTGGGGACGTCCTGAATATTAATAATTGTAAAAACATAGCGTTTTAAAAAGTCACTTAGTTATTCACATTTGGTCCCAGCTTTATACGCAAGTTAGTCTATGAGAAATAGTATGGAGTAGTAGGCTAATCTTAAAATCCACGGTTTTACAATAACTTAGGGGATAAAGTTGTGAGTTAGTGTGGATAATAAGTGTAAGTGTGACTAAGTTTTAATAATTTCTGTGCGTAAAACTGTATTTTTCTGTGGATAACCTGGGGTTTACTACTTTGATTGTGTAAATTGCAGTTATCCACAGAGTTTTATGCGCTCTATTACAGCAGGATCAACGCTATCAATGAAACCACCGATTAATTTAGGTGTTCGCCAGCATATTTTTGATATCGTAAAGCCGATCGTTGCGGTAACGGTTTTGTAATCCTAGGACTTAATGAGGTGCTTATCAGGGCAAGTCTTCGTGTAACTTTAGCCGGAAGCGCTTTGGGGAGCTGAAAAAGGTAAAGGCCTATCAGCTTATAGGGTTCTTAAGTTAGTTACCTAAGCCCTGGATTGAGTCTGGTATAGATTGACAGTGAAGGGTTGGTATATTTTTGGTTTACTTGCCAATGCAGAAACTGGAGAAAATTCTCCCCAATAAATCATCTGGAGTGAAGGCCCCGGTGATACTGCCTAAACTGTTTTGTGCCTGGCGTA
This sequence comes from Cellvibrionaceae bacterium, assembly GCA_050290265.1. Taxonomy (GTDB): domain Bacteria; phylum Pseudomonadota; class Gammaproteobacteria; order Pseudomonadales; family Cellvibrionaceae; genus JBNKFV01. Next base: position 60,711 of record JBNKHI010000001.1, on the reverse strand, counting down.
AGTCCTCCGCCAGTAGTTCACCGGCAGCATAGCTCTGTAATTGTTGTTGGCCTTCACGTAGATATTGCAGGGTTCGTTCTAACGCATCGATATGGCGACGCCTAGCGGTAAAATGACTTTCACCTGCTCCTTGATAGCCAATACATAATTTCAGATGTTCAGTGAGCTGCTCTAAGCCGCTACGTTCCTTAGCTGATAACTTTATATTGGGGTAGGGAAGGTTATTGACCGCAGTTGGCATAGGATTGCCAAGTAAATCGACTTTATTAAAGATTATGCTGAGTCGTTCTTCTACCGCTGCTAATGAGAGTTCGCTTTCTTCCAACAATTGCTGAATTTGTTTCACTGGGTCATCAAATAACTGGGTGCTGTCGATGACCAATAGTATGCGATCGGCTTGCTCGATTTCCTGTTTCGCTCGGGCTATACCTATGCGTTCCACTTCGTCGGGGTTGGTGCGTAAACCCGCAGTATCAATAATGTGGAGAGGCATACCATCTATATGGATGTGCTCCCGCAGAACATCTCGGGTAGTGCCTTCTATATCTGTAACTATGGCTGTTTCACGTCCGGCGAGGGCATTTAACAGACTGGATTTCCCTGCATTTGGACGACCAGCGATAACAACACGCATACCTTCTTTAATAATGATGCCCTGTTGAGCTTCGCGCAAAATCGCTTCTATTTGCTCAATGATAGCCTGAAGCTGGTTGGCTATATGGCCATCCGCAAGAAAATCAATTTCTTCCTCTGGGAAATCAATGGCAGCTTCAACGTAGATACGCAATTGAATCAAGCTTTCCAGTAAGGTGTTAATACGTTGCGAGAAAACACCTTGCAGGGAATTTAAGGCATTGCGTGCAGCAACTTCTGATGAGGCATCAATTAGGTCCGCGATAGCTTCGGCTTGAGCCAGGTCCAGCTTGTCGTTTAGGAATGCTCGCTCAGAAAACTCGCCGGGATGAGCCAGTCTGGCGCCTAGTTGTGTGCAGCGACGCAGAAGCATATCCAGAATAACTGGACCACCATGAGCCTGAAGTTCTAATACATCCTCTCCGGTAAAGGAGTTGGGTCCTGGAAAGTAGAGGCTGACGCCTTCATCCAGAGCGCACCGGTCTGGGTCTAAAAAGGGACCGTAATGAGCATAACGAGGTGATGGCGTGTAACCGAGAATTGCTTGCGCGATATCTTGCGTTTTTGGACCTGACACCCTGACGATGCCGACACCCCCTCTACCCGAGGCAGTGGCGATGGCGGCAATGGTGTCTGTGCTACTGCTAACCATAATTTCTGAAGGGTTAGCCTTCTTGCTCAATTTTGCGAGTAATGATCCATTGCTGCAAAATAGACAGGGTATTGTTGACGACCCAATACAATACAAGGCCAGCGGGGAACCACAAGAACATAAAAGTAAACATTATCGGCATAAATTGCATAATGCGCGCTTGCATAGGATCTGGCGGTGTTGGATTCAGCTTTTGCTGAATAAACATTGTCACACCCATGATTAATGGCAGGATAAACAGTGGATCTTTAACTGAAAGGTCATTAATCCAGAGCAAGAAAGGCGTATGACGTAACTCAACACTCTCCATTAACACCCAATAAAGTGAAATAAAGACGGGCATCTGAATTAATATTGGCAAGCACCCGCTAAGAGGGTTTGCCCCTTCTTTCTTGTAGAGCTTCATTAGCTCCTGTGACATTTTTTGTTTGTCGTCTCCATAGCGCTCTTTTAATTGCGCCATCATGGGTTGTAGCTTGCGCATTTTTGCCATGGAGCGGTAACTGGTTGCAGACAATTTAAAGAATGCCGCTTTAATCACTACAGTCAGAACAATAATCGAGAAGCCCCAATTACCAATAATATTGTAGATCCAGTGCAGGAAATAAAAGATGGGTTTGGCAATCCACCAAAGCCAGCCATAGTCTACCGTCAGGTCCAGGTACGGTGATATTTTCTCGAGTCGATAAACATCTTTCGGGCCAGCATAGAAACTAGCAGAAATCGTTTTTGTTGCACCAGCCGCGATTTCAGTGCGTGGTGAAGTGAAACCCAGCAAATACATATCGCGATTTTTCTGTTTGCGCAGGTTGAAATGGTTTTCGACGCTTTGGTCGGGAACCCAAGCGCTCAGAAAGTAGTGCTGGACCATAGCCGTCCAACCACCCGTAATGGTAGTTTGAAAAGCTTCGTCATCCAGGCTGGAAAATTTAACCTTTTTGAAATGCTCATCCGGAGTGGTAATGGCTGCGCCCAAGTAGGGTTTCATTGCCAATGCACCTTCTGTTGTCTGCACTGGCTTGCTGTCGCGTTTGATCTGTCCAAATAAGTTGGCGGCCCAGACGCTATCTGACTGGTTGTTAATAATATAATCGAGTTTGATCAGGTGATCGTGGCGTGTGAATATATAACGCTTGGTAATCAGTACGCCATTTTGATTAAGGTTAAGATCTACGGTTAAGGTGTCGGAACCTTCTTGCATTGTATAGGCGTTGCTCGCCGTGTGATAAACCGGGCGACCTTCTGCTGTGTCAGTGCCATTCGGGCCAATTAACCCGCTTTGCGCTACATAGGTCATGTAGTCATTTCTGTTGAGCAAAATAAAGGGGTCAGGTTTATTTAGTTCGGCTTTGTAATCACGAAGCGCTACTTTAACGATGTCTCCCCCCAACGTATCAATCAATACTTCAAAGTTGTCGGTAGTGACGCTTATCAGCTGAGCACTTGCACTGGTAGGCACCGGTGCATCTGGCTGCGCTTTTTCTGGCGTTAGGCTGGGAATATCAGCGCTGGTGTTTGTCACACTCGCTGGCTCCTGGAAGTCTAAGTTTTCAGGAGTAGAGGTATTAGTTTCGACAACCGAAGTACTGGTTGTTGTCGGTAAGATATTCGCTTTTTGGCGAGCGTCTTTAAAATCGCTCCATTGAACGATAAGCGCCAAGGTGACGGCCGCAATGGCCCCTATTAATAATGTACGTAGCCAATCCATATTAATGTATGCCGTTTTCAGAAATGTCAGAAGGGGTAAGAGAAGTCTTTTTGCTAGCCTCTGGAACAGGGTCATAACCGCCTGCATGCCACGGGTGACACTTAAGGAGACGTCGCAGAGTTAAATAAAGCGCTTTTACTACACTGTGTTTTACCAAAGCTTCTTCCGCATAGTGCGAACACGTCGGGTAGAAGCGGCATTGATTTCCCAACCAAGGGCTCGCCAGATAGCGGTAAACATGTATTAAACGAATAGCGATGAGCTTAATCATGAACTTTGGTTAGCATTAGTTAGGTTTCGAAGTTTTTTTTCGATACGCAACCACTGCTCGTTCAGTAATTTACTTTGTTGTGCTTTGTCCAACTGGTCCAAGCCGCTGCGCGCGAGCACTATAGCATCTAAACCCGCCAGTGTGTGCTGTCGAAGCCGAAATGATTCGCGAATTATGCGCTTGATTTGATTGCGCTGGTTAGCTTTACGGATATGCTTTTTAGCAATCACTAAGCCTAATCTTGGGGTATCCAGATTATTTGGGCGAGTCAGTATTAATAGGTGTTTGTGTGCAGCCCGAATAGGTGCATCAGCGAAGACAGGTTGAAAGTCGCTCGGTGTGAGTAGGCGCAAGGCTTTTGGAAAGCTAAATGGATTACTCACACTGGCGACTTATGTCTTATATAGGCAGGCACTTAAGCAGCGAGTTGCTTACGTCCTTTAGCACGACGACGAGCTAAGACTTTACGACCGCCTTTAGTTTCCATACGAGCGCGAAAACCATGGTTACGCTTACGCTTTAAAACACTGGGTTGGAATGTTCTTTTCATGATGGGATCGACCTATTTCCTATCGTTTGTTGTTGGCGCCCTGCCAACAACAAAAACGTTATTGAACTGGGAGTGCGGAAAAGACGCGGGATTCTATAGAAGAATGGTTATTAAATCAACGGCTTTAAGTCTTCAGTCAAGCATAGTGCGAAAATTCGGTAAGGTATTCGGTTTGCGATTCTTTCTATTCATTTGTCACTAAGTAATAGCGGGGGACGCTTTTGTAGTTGTGTTGTGAGTTACGCACCTTTTACTACCAGTTTGTACTCATAATATACACAGGTATATCCACAGAATTTGTGTTTTTATGCACAAAATAGGTTGTTTTTTGATCAGTTAAAAATTATCCAATTAATTTATAACTCTCTGAATTTAAATAGATATTTTTTAGTTTTACTGAAAATATTCACAAATGTGTGGATAAGTAAGCGTTTGGAAGATAGAATTCTTGGCTCGCTAAATCTTACTTTTCGCACACTGATAAATTAATTGGGGATGCTTGCTTTGCCAGAAGCAATTTGGAAAAACTGCGTTAACTGCCTTCAGGACGAATTACCCAGTCAACAGTTTAATACTTGGATAAAACCTTTGCAGGTAGACGTGAACTCTAATCACTGCCTGCGTTTGTTGGCACCCAACCGGTTTATTCTGGATTGGGTTAGCAACAAGTTTTATGGCCGGATCCAAGAGTTAGTATCTGAAGCTGTCGGTCAGTCTGTTCCTGTAGAGCTGGCTGTTTCGGCCGTTCAGCGTCCTGTTTTTCAACGCCGCAGTCAGCAACCCTACCAGCAAGCGCTGCAGGAGCCGCAACAACGCGTTGTGGAGCCAAAGCAAAGTGAACAGCAGTCACCCTTTCAACGCAGTGAGAGTAGGGCTGTGGTGAACAGTGGGTCGACGCAAGTACCAGCTTTTAATTTTTCGCCGAACCAGGAAGCATTTAGGGTCCTGCCGGATAATCTAGAGCAAGGTGATGATATTGCCGGGGACTCAAATGCGAATAATAGTTATTCGAGTTCTAGGTCGAATAATACCTACAATACCCAAAGCAATCGTAATGAGAAGCCGCCAGCAGATCCCAATTACGCACTTCGTAACAAGGGAGAGGTTGCGGTTGAAGGTGGCTTGAAACATAACAGCTATCTAAACACGTTTAATACTTTTACGAGTTTTGTGGAAGGTAAGTCAAACCAGTTGGCCTTGGCAGCTTCTAGACAAGTTGCTGATAATCCCGGTGGGTCTTATAACCCCCTGTTTATCTATGGTGGTGTTGGCTTGGGTAAAACTCACTTGATGCATGCCGTGGGCAACGCCCTGTTAGAAAAAAACCCTAATGCAAAAATTGTCTACCTCCACTCTGAGCGGTTTGTGGCTGATATGGTCAAAGCCTTACAATTGAACGCGATTAATGACTTCAAGCGTTATTACCGCTCTGTAGATGCACTATTAATTGATGATATTCAATTTTTTGCTGGTAAAGAGCGCTCGCAGGAAGAGTTTTTCCATACATTTAATGCGTTATTGGAAGGTGGTCAGCAAATTATTTTAACGTGTGATCGCTACCCTAAAGAGATCAGTGGGTTAGAGGAACGGTTAAAATCTCGTTTTGGCTGGGGGCTAACCGTAGCTGTTGAGCCGCCGGAGCTGGAAACTCGCGTAGCCATTTTGATGAGTAAAGCCGCACAGGCAAAAATGGAGTTGCCACACGATGCAGCTTTCTTTATTGCTCAGCGCATTCGGTCAAACGTTCGAGAGCTCGAGGGTGCACTTAAACGCGTTATCGCAAATGCACATTTCACCGGTAGAGCTATAGATGTTGAGCTTGTTCGTGATGCGTTGAAAGATTTATTAGCGCTCCAAGACAAGCAGGTAAGTATAGATAATATCCAGAGAGTTGTGGCTGAGTATTACAAAATTAAAGTGAGCGATTTACACTCTAAGCGTCGGAGTCGATCGGTTGCTAGACCTAGACAGGTTGCTATGGCTCTTGCTAAAGAATTAACCAACCATAGCCTACCAGAGATTGGTGATGCCTTTGGTGGCCGAGACCATACAACTGTGTTGCATGCATGTCGCAAGATAAAGGAGCTGCGAGAGCAGGATGCCGATATCGGTGAAGATGTTAAAAACCTGCTGCGTTCACTAACTTCTTAATATGTTTTGTTATTTTGGTCTTTTCAAACTAGGTAACAACAGGTGTAATTGATTGGGTGTTGGTATTTTAATAGTACTATTTAGGTAAATTGATTTAAGTGGTCAGATGAAGCAGCCGGTAGGCGAATTTGGATGGCAGTTAAGGATTAAACAAGAGAACAGATCATGAAATTTAGCGTGTCTCGCGAAGCTTTTCTTAAACCTCTTCAGTTAGTTGCAGGGGTTGTTGAACGTCGTCAGACGTTGCCGGTGTTAGCAAACGTGCTGCTAGTGCTCGAAGAAGATCGATTATCGCTTACAGGTACTGACTTGGAAGTTGAAATCGTGGGTAGGATTCAGCTGGATAGCCCTGGCGTATCCGGAGAAATTACTGTTCCAGCGCGTAAATTATTGGATATCTGCCGTTCATTGTCTGACGACGCTATTATTGATTTTACTGAAGAAGATCAAAAGGTTACCGTTAAATCCGGGCGCAGTCGATTTACCTTGTCGACCTTGCCCGCGTCTGATTTTCCCAATGTAGAAGAGGGTGAGGGTAACCTGCACTTCTCTTGTGAACAGAAAGTCATAAAACACCTTATCGAACGCACTGCTTTTGCGATGGCGCAACAAGATGTTCGTTATTACTTGAACGGGATGTTGTGGGAAGTTAATGCCGGGCAATTGCGGCTGGTTTCCACTGATGGCCATCGTCTGGCCATGTGTACTAAGGAAGGGATGGGTATTGAAACCCCAAGCCTTCTGCAGGTCATTTTGCCGCGAAAGGGGGTTATGGAGCTGTCGCGTTTACTGACAGATAGTAGTGACTTAGTTGAAATTGCATTTGGTGGTAATCATTTCCGGGCAACAACGCCTGACTATACTTTTACCTCCAAGTTAGTAGACGGAAAGTTTCCTGATTACGAAAGAGTTCTACCAAAAGGTGGAAATAAAACGGTCTTTGGATCTCGAACTGAGCTTAAGCAAGCATTTGCCCGTACGGCCATTTTATCGAATGAAAAGTATCGTGGTGTCAGAATATTACTGTCCGATGGTTTAATGACGATTGTAGCTAACAACCCAGAGCAGGAAGAAGCTGAGGAAAACGTCGTTGTAGACTACAGCGGCGAACCGTTGGAAATAGGCTTTAATGTAAGTTACTTGCAAGATGTTGCAAATGTCTTGAATAGCGAAAATATCAAATTTACTCTCTCAGATAGCAATAGTAGTGCATTGCTGGAAGAGCCAGAAGGTGGTGATTCCGTTTACGTTGTTATGCCGATGCGCCTATAAACACTATTGCTAATAGAATATCTGATGGGATATACCTTCGTTGGCTATTGAACGCTTAGTTATCCAATCTTTACGCAACCTTAGCGCGGTAGATCTATCTCTAGGTCGCCGCGTTAATTTTTTCTATGGTTCCAATGGCAGTGGTAAAACCAGTGTTTTGGAAGCTCTTTCCTTACTGTCTCATGGACGTTCATTTCGCTCTCATCTAGTCCGCCCGATTATTCAGCATAACGAGCCAAAGCTAACAGTGTTTGCCACTATCCGAAGTGGAGAAAGGTCTATTCCCTTAGGAATCGAGCGCAGTAGAACAAAGCCACCAATAATAAAGTTGGATGGCCAGATAGTTCAGAGCGCTGCAGATTTGGCCTATAGCCTGCCCTTACTGTTGTTAGATAGTCAGAGTTTCCAGTTGCTTGAAGGCGGACCCAAAGAACGCAGGCAATTGTTGGACTGGTTAGTGTTTCACGTGGAACCAGGTTTTATTGATACCTGGCGACGCTTCCAAAGGTGTTTAAAACAGCGCAACAGTATGCTCCGGCGTGATAGAATAACCCCCGCAGAAATCGCTGTGTGGGATCACGAGCTAGCCTCTTTAGGAAATAGCATCCATTTGTATAGGGTGGAAGTATTTAAGGCCTACAAGTTAGCACTGAGAGCGTTATTAGGGCAGCCTGGCTTTAGTGATCGTATAGCTAATATTGACGTGGAGTACGAACGAGGGTGGCCAGAAGATACGTCACTGGAGACCGCATTGCAGGATAATATAGAGCGTGATATTAGATCTGGGTACTCTCATGTTGGGCCACAGCGAGCTGAATTAAAGATAACCGTCAACGGCCATAAAGCTGCGGAAGTGTTATCCCGAGGCCAACAGAAGATCGTAGTTAGCGGTTTGAAACTGGCACAAGCTCATACGTTGAAAGAGCAAACAGATAAAATATCAGCCTTTTTAGTTGATGATCTCCCCGCAGAGCTTGATGAGTATCATCAGGGGCGGCTAGCAGAATGGTTAAATCGCCTTGAATCTCAAGTGTTTGTTACTGGGGTTGATAGAGCAGAATTATTGAAAGCTTGGCCTATGGATCCAGGTGAAACTCTATTTTTGTTTCACGTGGAACATGGGCAGGTTAGACCTGTAACTATCTAGAAAGAATAAATACAGGTTAATGGCAAACAATTTATTAATTGGAGTGGAAATATGTCAGAAGAGAGAGCTTACGACTCGTCCAGTATTAAAGTACTTAAAGGGTTAGATGCTGTTCGTAAGCGACCAGGGATGTACATTGGTGACACAGATGATGGCACTGGTCTCCACCATATGGTTTTTGAATTGGTGGATAACTCTATTGATGAGGCGTTAGCCGGGCATTGTTCAGAAATTAGAGTGGTCATACACCCAGATGAATCTGTCACTGTTGGGGATAATGGCCGCGGTATTCCAACAGAAATACACGAAGAAGGTGTTTCTGCCGCTGAAGTTATTATGACCGTGTTACATGCTGGCGGTAAATTTGATGACAATACTTACAAGGTTTCTGGTGGGTTACACGGAGTAGGGGTATCGGTTGTAAATGCCTTGTCTGAAGAGCTAACGCTGACAATCCGTCGTGGCGGTAAAGTTCATGAACAAATCTATCGCCACGGCGTACCGCAGGCTCCGTTGGCTGTGATAGGTAACACTGATACCACTGGTAGTAAGGTTCACTTTAAGCCTTCCGCAGAAACATTTACTAATATTGAGTTCCACTTCGACCATTTGGCCAAACGCCTACGTGAATTGTCATTCCTGAATTCTGGTGTGCGAATCCTTCTTAAGGACGAGCGCAGCGGTAAAGAGGAGGTATACGCTTACGAAGGTGGACTTAGCGCATTTGTTACCTACCTAAACCAAAATAAGACACCGATAAACAAGGGATTACACTTCTCAAATCTGCGAGAAGACGGAGTGGGTGTTGAGGTTGCTTTGCAATGGAACGACAGCTTTCAGGAAAATATCTATTGCTACACTAACAATATCCCTCAGCGCGATGGTGGTACTCACTTGGCCGGGTTTCGTGCGGCTCTCACTCGTGGCCTGAACAGCTATATTGAGCGCGAAGGTATTGGAAAAAATGCCAAAGTTGCGACAACTGGTGATGATGCCCGTGAAGGTCTTACTGCTATTATTTCGGTAAAAGTGCCCGATCCTAAGTTTTCCTCACAAACCAAAGATAAGCTGGTATCTTCAGAAGTTAAAACGGCTGTAGAACAAGAGATGGGCCAAGCGTTTGGTGACTATCTATTGGAAAACCCTACAGAAGCCAAGCAGATTGTTCAGAAGATGATTGACGCCGCCCGTGCTCGCGAGGCTGCACGTAAAGCCCGTGAAATGACCCGCCGTAAAGGGGCGTTAGACATTGCCGGACTGCCAGGTAAATTAGCCGACTGCCAAGAGAAAGACCCAGCACTTTCTGAACTGTACCTGGTGGAGGGTGATTCTGCAGGGGGTTCCGCAAAGCAAGGTCGTGACCGTAAAACCCAGGCAATTCTGCCGCTGAAAGGTAAAATTCTTAACGTAGAGAAAGCGCGTTTTGACAAAATGCTATCAAGTGCTGAGGTAGGAACACTGATTACAGCACTTGGGTGTGGTATTGGAACTCAAGAATTCAATCCAGAAAAATTACGCTACCACAGCGTTATTATCATGACGGATGCGGACGTGGATGGTTCGCATATTCGTACACTGCTACTCACCTTCTTTTTCCGCCAAATGCGCGAGCTGATAGAACGTGGTCATATATTTATTGCTCAGCCACCACTGTATAAAGTGGGTAAAGGTAAACAAGAGCAGTACTTGAAGGACGAGGCGGCGTTAGAATTCTTCCTGACACAGGCTGCTCTGGAAGGCTCAAGCCTGCATTCAAATGTCGATGCTCCTGGTATCCAGGGTGCTGCGCTAGAAACTCTGGTAAATGAATACAGGAGCGTTATTCAAACCACTGAGAGATTGTCACGTTTATACCCACAAGAAGTATTGGAACAATTGATCTACACGCCGGCATTGTCGCTAGAGAACCTCAGTGATAAGTCATTCATGACAGCATGGGCAGAAGCTCTGTGTGAGCAGGTGGTTGGTAACTTCAATAAAGGTGGAAGCCACCGTTACGAAATCACTATCGAAGAGGATACCGAGCGTAATTTATTCCTGCCGGTAGTGCAGATAACTGCTCACGGTATTATTTACCGCTATCCATTTAGTCATGACTTCTTTAACTCCGGTGAATACGCCTCCATGGTTAAGCTCGGCTCGGCATTAGATGGCTTGATTGAAGAGGGAGCCTTTATTGCACGTGGCGAGCGCCAGAGCCCTGTGGCATCGTTCAAGCAAGCATTGGATTGGTTAATCAAAGAGTCTAAGCGTGGTTATAACATTCAACGTTATAAAGGTCTGGGCGAAATGAATCCCGATCAGCTGTGGGAAACGACAATGAATCCAGAGTCTCGTCGCATGTTGCAAGTGACAATTGAAGACGCCATCGGCGCTGACTTGATGTTCACAACGCTTATGGGGGATCAGGTTGAGCCGAGACGAGCATTTATTGAAACCAATGCTCTTTCAGTGGCAAATTTGGATGTGTGATTAAAAAATTTAATTGATCAAATTTAACGAAATGGCCATTTAAAGAAAAAGCACCAATAGGTGCTTTTTCTTTTATAATCAATGGGTTACATGGTTTTTTATAATAAAATGACCAGCAATGTCGACTAATCCCATGGCTTCGACTATTCTTTCGACCCTGATTTTTTCATTCGCCCGGCCTGTCAGAGATCGCGGCGACTTCTTTCAATGAGTATTTCTGACGCGATTTTTATTATTTATGAATGCAAATAACAAGAATAGAGTCGCCCCGGTACTGATCGCCGGAGCCGGTATTGGTGGTTTAAGTTTAGCGATTACACTTCAGCAAATTGGTGTTCCCTGCCTGGTACTTGAGTCCGTAAACGAGTTAAGACCGTTGGGTGTAGGTATCAACCTCCAGCCAAATGCAGTTCGCGAGCTTTATGACATGGGCATTGGCGCTGAACTGTTGGATGGTATTGGGCTACAGACCAAAGAGTGGGCGCTGGTGGGGCTAAACGGCAAAGATGTTTATTCAGAGCCGCGAGGGCTGGAAGCAGGTTATGAGTGGCCCCAATACTCTGTTCATCGCGGCGAACTGCAAATGTTGCTTTACCGTATTTTGACGAAACTCGCTGGTAAGGATGTGGTGCGCACAGGCCATCGCGTTGCGAGTTACCACAATCACGCTGATGGTCAAGGTGTGACGGCATTGGTTTCTACCCGTGACGGTGATCAGATAGAAATAGAAGGATCATTGTTGATTGCTGCGGACGGGCTACATTCAGCTGTTCGGGCACAAATGCATCCGGACCAGCCACCTATTCACTGGGGTGGGGCTGTTATGTGGCGGGGTACTTCGCAGGGCGTTCCGCTGCGTACCGGGGCTTCTTTTGTGGGCTTAGGTACGCACCATCACAGGGTGGTTTTTTATCCGATATCACCGGCGGATCCTGACACTGGCTTGGCAACGATTAACTGGATTGCCGAAGTCACCTTCGACAATTCCGAAGGTTGGGGTGATGGTGACTGGAATAAAAAAGTCGATATCGACCATTTTATTCACCACTTTGATGGCTGGAATTATGATTGGTTAGATGTACCTGCCATGCTGCGGCAAGCAAGTGAGGTCTATGAGTACCCGATGGTTGATCGTGACCCGTTGCCGAGCTGGGTAGATGGCAACGTTTTACTCATTGGGGATGCTGCTCATGTTATGTATCCAACAGGCTCCAACGGCGCTAGCCAGGCAATTGTTGATGCTCGTGTGCTGGGCGCTGCCTTTATTGAATACGGTGTTAATGCGCAGGCATTAAATAGTTTTAATGACAAAATGTGTGAAGAGATATCCGCTGTCGTTTTACGTAATCGTGGTGCCGGTCCTTTCCGGTTGCTGAATATACTGGATGAACGTTGCGGTGGGGTATTTGATGATATTGAGGATGTCTTCCCTGCAACAGAACGTGCCGAGGTGATGAGCAATTATAAAATGGCGGCTGGCTATGCAGCTGAGAAGCTTAATGCATCTCTGCCTACGATCCCCGAGGGTATTAGCGTGAAATTTGGAGAGCCGCAGGCGTGTTAAATCATTTTGTTTTTCTTAAATACCGTAATGACACACCGGATGCACATATCGCTGAATTTTGTCAAAAAATGCTAGCGCTAAAAGATTTAATTAGCGAGATCGACCACTTGGATATAGGTCGCGATGAACTACAGGAAGCGCGGAGTTGGAGCCTACTCCTGAGTATGCGATTTCGGTCGTTAGATGATCTGCGTTCCTATCAACAACATCCTGAGCATATCGCTGTGATGCAGTTTAATGCGCCTTATGTGATAGAGATTGGTGCTCTTGATTATAGTAAACCCGTGTCTGTTGGATAATTTCTTTGCGCGCCATTCAGGGCAGTTAAGTTGATCTAAAACAAAAAAAGGCGCTTTATTAAGCGCCTTTTTTTATTATCGGAGCTATGCTCAAAGGATCAGTCCTTTTTATTATAATTGTTATAGGTAGCGAGATATGGTTATTAAACGACACGGTTTATCAATTGGTATTCATCGCACTGGCAGTGACCTTTTTCTTTCATTAAAAGCTATCGGTAAACTGACGCATGATGATTACCTGGTCATTACACCTATGATTGATAGTGCACTTGCTGGTGTAAAAGAACCCAGTGTTAAAGCATTAATTGATTGTTCTGAACTCGAAGGATGGGAAGCCAGGGCCGCGTGGGATGATTTTAAAATAGGGCTTAAGCACGGTAGTGAGTTTTCAAAGATTGCTATTTATGGTCATAAAAAATGGCTGGAGTATGCGACTAAAGTGGGGTCTTGGTTTGTTTCCGGTGAAGCAAAATATTTTGAAAGTGAAGAAGAAGCACTTGCTTGGTTAAATGCTGAAATTTAAAAAATCTACATTTAACGGCAATATTTTTTTACTAAAAATTTTAAGTGTACCGTCAATAAACATTACTGAAATGTTGTGGCCAGAAACGAAATGTGAATTTATTTCGCCCGCACCCCACACCGGTTTAGGTGAAGTAAACAGTTGGGTGGGAACTCTAGTTTGATAGGGGTATAACAAAATAAAGCCCTATTTGAAGGGCTTTATTTAACAGGCTATTACAAATGGAAAGCTATAAAGTTTCCATCTGCTTTTCTATCCACTCTTTTACTTCTGCCGTGACTGCCTTACTGTTTTTTCCTTCTGTTGCTATGGGTTCACCGATCACTATTGTGACAGTTCCCGGATTTTTAATAAAAGTTTTATTCACCCAGAACCGACCTGCATTGTGCGCGACAGGTATAACGGGAATACCGGCTTTCACTGCTATATCAGCACCGCTGCGTGCATAGTTGCCCACTTCACCTACTGGTGTTCGGGTACCTTCAGGAAAAATCAAAATATTGTTGCCTTGCTGGACGCGCAACGCGCCTATCTTACTAATTTGCTTTAAAGCTTGAACTGGGTTACTGCGATCAATAGCGATAGGACGTGTAAGCGCTAAGCCCCAACCAAAAAATGGGATACGTAAAAGTTCGCGCTTTAATATTGTACTGATGGGACTGAAATAGAATTGAAGAAAAAAAGTTTCCCAGGCACATTGATGTTTAGCCATCACGACATAGGGCGTATCGAGATCTGGTTTTTTACCGACAATGTGATAATGCACACCACAAAACAAACGCAGGCTGCCAATAATCAGGCGGTTCCATAGCAGCACGATTCTATAGCGAAGGGAGTAGGGTAAAACCCACAAAAAGATTGCCAGCACGCCAAAAAAAACAGTAATTACTGCGTAGCTAACATTGAATAAAAAAGCGCGAATAGACAACATAAATAAGACATGAGTTAGATAAAACAGCGTTTAGCTTAGGCAAGAGTTATTGATAAATTGTTAACAACTCCAATGTTAAGCTCGTTTTTAAATGGTTGATATTAGTAATGTCGTAAAATATAGTTCACGGCTTCGCGAAGATTATTAAAAACTTCAGCTTCGTGATGGTTTGGTAATGGCTCATCTTTCAATTCCAGCAGCGTATTTTCGCCTTGCCCGGTTTTAACCAGAATAGGATCACAACCTTTGGTTAACGCCGCCAACAAATCTGATTTCCGATCACCAACAAAAGGCACCCCAGAGGTTGGCATATCAAACTCTAACTCTATGGCGTCGAGTAGACCGGTCTTAGGTTTTCGGCAGTGACAGTTTTCTTCCGGCAAATGTGGGCAGTAGAAAATCGCAGCAATTTCACCACCACGATTTTCGACCCGCTCGGTCATGCAAGTATGAATAGCTTCAAGATCGTCCAGGTCAAGTAAACCTTCGGAAAGGCCTGCCTGATTGGTTGCGATAACAACAGTAAATCCATTGCGACTAAGATCAGCTATCGCATCCAGACTGCCGTCTATAGGTTGCCAATCCTGCACGGAAGCTACCGTTTTATCACCGTCCTGGTGATTAATGACCCCGTCCCGATCGAGAATAACAAGCTTCATAGATTTTCTCGTTTGCTAAGCATTTTTAGCCGGTACTAACAGTGAGATATCCGCAACTTCCAAAAACAGGCCTCGCAACTGATTAAGCAAGGCTATGCGATTATTTCGCACGGCTTCATCGTCTGTCATCACCATAATGTTATCGAAAAATGCGTCCACAGGCTGCTGCAATTCTGCCAGTGCCTGTAGCGCTTCTGTATAACTGTGTGAAGTAAAGAGTGGCGCAACCTGTTCGGATTTTGCTAACAACTTTGCTGCTAAAGCTTTTTCGTCAGTCTCCTGCAGCAGCGCCGTGTCGATGTTGGTGCTGGCTGTTCCTTCTTGCTTGGCGAGAATGTTACTCACACGTTTATTAGCAGCAGCGAGTGCTTGAGCTTGAGGCAACTGACTAAATTGATGAACGGCCTGTACGCGACGATTGATATCCAGTGGGTTACTTAGCTGTTTGGCCATCACCGCCATAAACACTTCTACGGCAATATTGTCGTCTTCGTACCCAGCGCGGAAACGATCCAGCACATAGTTAAGAACCTGCTGTTTTAAACCTTCCGCTTTAGGTAAAGGCTTATGTTGTTGAATTGCCAAGTCCAGCAGCTCAGCCAAATCCAGATCCAGCTCCTTTTCAACTAATAAACGCAGAACCCCGAGACTGGCGCGTCGCAATGCAAAAGGATCCTTTGAGCCGGTTGGTAGTTGGCCAATACCAAAAATACCAACCAGAGTGTCCAAGCGGTCAGCTAACGCGACTAGTGTACCGGTCATTGTGGTTGGCAATTGGTCGCCGGCAAAGCGTGGCATGTATTGCTCATTTAAGGCTAGCGCCACATCATTACTTTCGCCGTCGTTAAGTGCGTAGTAGTAACCAGCAATGCCCTGCATGTTGTCAAACTCGCCAACCATATTGGTAACGAGGTCTGATTTGCAGAGTTGCCCAGCACGTACCGCGTCTGCTTTGTTGGCATTGATTTTATCCGCTAACAAACCGGCTAATGCGGAAACCCTTTCAGTTTTTTCAAACAAGGTTCCCAGTTGTGCCTGGAATACAATATTTTTTAAATTATCACGCAGACTTTCCAGCGTAACTTTTTTATCGGTTTCAAAAAAGAAAGCGGCATCGGAAAGGCGTGGGCGAATAACGCGCTCATTGCCGTCGATGACTTGTTGCGGGTCGGTGCTGACAATGTTGGCAACTGTAATGAAGTTCGGCATTAGCTTGCCATTGCTGTCTTCCACATGAAAATATTTTTGATGCTCTTTCATTGACGCAATTAATGCTTCTGCAGGTACATCCAAAAAGCGTTCTTCAAAGCGCCCGGTTAACGCAACTGGCCATTCAACCAACGCAGTCACTTCGTCCAGCAAATCGGGATCAATAACCGCTTGCCCATCTATACTGGCGGCTTGCTCGTTAACTTGCTGTTGAATCAATTCCCGGCGAGCAATATAGTCCACTTGCACATAACCAGGGTTAAGCAGTTTTTCTACATACTCAGAGGGCTCATTGATAATCAATGTCTGGTTGTAATGGAAACGGTGTCCGCGGGTTTCGCGATTGGCACGCAAGCCGAGAATTTCTGCGTCGACAATTTCTGAACCCAATAACATGATTAGCCAGTGTGCTGGGCGCACAAACTCGGTACGGCTGGCGCCCCAGCGCATGCGTTTGGCAATAGGCAGTGCAGTTAATGCTTGCTCAACAATAGCAGGTAGTAAGGTTTGTGCAGCTTCTCCACCGGCCTGTTTGCGGCAAATTAATTTGTCAGCCTTACCATCGTTTTCAGTTTTCAGCTCGCTGATGTCGACACCATTTTTTTTGGCAAATGCTTCAGCTGCTTTAGTGGGGTTGCCATCTTTATCAAAAGCGATGGCAGCGGGTGGCCCCCAGATTGCCTGTTCCTGTACCGGCGTTTGTTCGGCTAACGCAGTAACATAGACGGCCAGTCGGCGTGGCGAAGCGAAGGCTTTGCTGGCGCTAAAGGTCAGGCCGGCTTTGGTAAGCCCTTGACTAACGCCTTGTTCGAAGGCGCTGGCCAGATGCCACAGCGCTTTAGGTGGAAGTTCTTCGGTTCCGAGTTCAACAAGAAAATCTGTAGCCATGGGTTACTTCGCTCCTTCTGCGGACTCGGTTAAACGTAAGACTTCTTCACGCAATGCTTCCGGCGCAAGTGGAAAGCCCAATTTGCGTCGGGAATCAAAATAGGTTTGGGCAACGGCACGGGCCAGTGTACGTACGCGCAAGATAAAACGTTGCCGTTCAGTCACCGAAATAGCGTGGCGCGCATCCAGTAGGTTAAACGCATGTGATGCTTTCATGACCATTTCATAGGCTGGCAATGGTAGACCTTTGTCAATCAGACGTTGGCTTTCCCGCTCACAAACATCGAAGGTATGGAACATAAATTCGACGTCGGCTTCTTCAAAATTGAAGTGTGACATTTCCACTTCGTTTTGGTGGAAAACATCGCCGTAGGTTACTTTGTTGCCGTCTGGGCCGATGGTCCAGGTCAGGTCATAGATGGAATCTACACCTTGCAGATACATGGCAATACGTTCCAGTCCATAGGTAATCTCACCCGTGACCGGATAGCACTCCAGCCCACCGACCTGCTGGAAGTAGGTAAACTGGGTAACTTCCATACCGTTGAGCCAAACTTCCCAACCCAGTCCCCAGGCACCGAGAGTTGGTGACTCCCAATTGTCTTCCACAAAGCGAATATCGTGAATGTTGGTATCTATCCCCAGTGCGCGCAGAGACTGCAGATACAGTTCTTGAATATTGGCTGGTGATGGCTTTAACACTACCTGAAACTGGTAATAGTGTTGCAGGCGATTGGGGTTTTCACCGTAACGGCCATCAGTGGGGCGGCGGCAAGGCTGAACGTAGGCCGCGTTCCAGGTCTCTGGACCCACCGCACGAAGGAAGGTGGCAGGGTGGAATGTGCCTGCACCCACTTCCATATCCAGTGGTTGTAGAATGACACACCCTTGTTGGGCCCAATATTGTTGCAGGGCAAGAATTAACCCCTGAAACGTGGATACATCTGGTCGATCGCTGTTGGACACCGCTTTCTGCGCCTCCGGCCTGGGTTTAGTGTTGGCAGTGGCTATTTCTGCGGTATTGCAGATTTACCACGCTGAACTTAAATTTGAAGCGCGGAATTATAACGGCCTGAGGTTTAATTCACACCCACGATTTGCGTTGAATCCGCGCAAATGTCTTAGCTTTCTACCGAAATCAG
Source organism: Cellvibrionaceae bacterium (assembly GCA_050290265.1). Lineage (GTDB taxonomy): Bacteria > Pseudomonadota > Gammaproteobacteria > Pseudomonadales > Cellvibrionaceae > JBNKFV01. The sequence goes on along the minus strand of JBNKHI010000001.1, from coordinate 42,640 downwards.
GTGAATTCCTGTAAGCTCGCGGCACAAATTACATTTGTCATCACCTTTAACACCAGCCCCTATACAGGTTTAGTAACAACGTCCCTATGAACGATAAGTCCTCTACCAATACACCTTCTTTTAAAGGTCGAATGGCCTTGGGGTTCCTGAAACTTTGTGCTCTTTTGCCGCTCGGTTTGTTGCGTGGGCTGGGGGTATTAGTCGGTGATTGCATTTATGGGTTGAATGTACGCTCTGCAAAGGTCACGCGTCAGAATATACAGTGGGTATACCCCGGACTGTCTCCGCAGGCTGTGGCCAAATTAAGTCGTCAGAGTTTGCGGGAAACGGCAAAGACGTTTATGGAAGTCGGGGCCGTCTGGCAAGGTTCACAACCTTGGCTCCTGAGCCACATTGTCAGCGTGCGGGGACAAGATCTATTTGAGGCCAAATTGGCAAAAGGTAATGGCGTTATGCTGATTGCACCTCATTTTGGTAATTGGGAAGTGCTTGGGCGTTATGCATCAGACTGTGGGCCGATGACAAACCTTTACCAACCACCAACGCTAATAGAGCTTGACGAGTTTATTCGCAAGGGACGTGAATCCTCGGGAGCAAAGGCCGTGCCCACAGACCGACGCGGCATAACCGCATTGCTAAAGGCGTTAAAGGGTGGCGAAATAGTCGGTATTCTGCCTGATCAGGTTCCCACGCAGGGTGCGGGAGAGTTTGCGCCCTTCTTTGGGCTGCCGGCGTTAACTATGACGCTGTGTTACCAGCTCAGGCAACGCACACAAAGTGACTGTATTTTGGGCCTGGCGAAACGGGTTCCCGGTGGTTTTGAAATTATCTTTGCGGAGCCTGATGCGGATATTTACAGTGACGATATCACGACAGCATTAACGGGTTTGAATAAAACCGTTGAGGCTTGTATCAGCTATGAGCCTGCTCAATACCAATGGGAGTATAAACGCTACCGCCGTCAGCCGGAAAACCAGCCCTCACCGTATCGTAAGCATTGATCGTGAGCGTTGCAGCAGTTTAAACAGCTAAATTTCAAGTCAGGCAAAATTGTTATCCCATGCAACCCCGTTTAGGTACATGGATTAACGCCGCCAGAACATGGGTGTGAAGAGCACGAGTAGCGTAAAGACTTCCAGGCGGCCCAGCAGCATGGCAAAACACAAAATCCATTTCGCCGTGTTGTTAATTTCACCGTAGTGATATGTCACATCACCCAGACCAGGTCCCAGGTTATTAATGCAGGCACCTATGGCAGAAAAGGCAGCTAAAAAATCTAGGCCCGTCGCCAGCAACGCCAAAAACATGACCATAAAGCAAATTACGTAGGCGGCAAAAAATCCCCATACTGCTTGCACAACACGGTCAGAAACAGAGGTTTGTCCAATCTTGATAGGAATGGTGGCATTGGGGTGGATAAGCCGGTGGATTTCCCGTAGGCCTTGTTTACAGATTAACAACACCCGCATCACCTTCATTCCGCCAGCGGTAGAGCCGGCACAGCCACCCATAAAGGCGAATAGGAAAATCATAAAGGGCAGAAAGTTAGGCCAGTGGCTGAAATCAGCAGTACTAAAACCTGTGGTTGTTAAAATAGATACCAGTTCGAAGCTACCGTGCAAAATACTGTCGACGGGGCCATAGGTTCTGGTTTCTGCCAGGTAAAAAATGGTGATTAGTGAGCCTACAAGAATGCAGGTACCATAAAATTTAAATTCAGGGTCAGAGAAATAATAGCGTAGGCTGCGCCAGTTTTTTTCACTCCATGCAAAGTAGTGCAGTGCGAAGTTAACCCCGGAGATAATCATAAAAAAGATGCAGATCAGCATGATTATCGGGCTTTCAAAAAAGCCAATACTGGCGTCGTGGGTAGAGAATCCACCAATAGCGATAGTGGAAAAGGAGTGGCATATCGCATCAAAAAAATTCATGCCAGCCAGCCAGTAAGCAATGGTGCAGCTAACAGTGAGCGTGACATAAATTAAGAACAGGGCTTTTGCCGTTTGCGTAATGCGTGGCGTGAGTTTGGAATCTTTAACGGGCCCAGGTGTTTCTGCCCGATACAGCTGCATGCCACCGATGCCCAGCATCGGCAATATAGCGACTGCAATCACAATAATACCAATGCCGCCAAGCCACTGGAGTTGTTGTCTGTAAAACAACAGACCTTTGGGGAGCGAGTCTAAATTTGTCATCACCGTTGCACCGGTGGTAGTCAGGCCGGATATTGATTCAAAAATGGCATCGGTAAAACTGAGGGATGGACTTTCCGATAGCATGAAGGGCAGTGAACCGAACAAACCGAGTACGGACCAAAATAAAGCGGTCACTAAAAATCCATCGCGAGTGCGCAGCTCGTGTTTCACCTTGCGCACCGGTATCCAAACCATAAAGCCGGTGACGAAAGTGATTAGGAATGCTAATAGAAATTCAATGTAGCTGCCGTCCTTGTACAACAAACCCACCAGCAGGGGGGTTAGCAGCGTCAGGCTGAAGATCATTAACAGAACGCCTAATACGCGCGCAATAATAGAAAAATGCATGGTATCTAATACAAAGTGCAAAATAAGAAGTTACAAGGGGCTATTGCGGGTGGCTTTTGCGTTTCCACCTTAAAAGAATGTAAAGCCCACCTGGAATAAACGTTCAATATCGCGGGTAAAGCGTTTGTCCACCAAAAATACAATCACATGATCACCTGTCTCCACGACCACATCGTCGTGCGCGATAATCACTTCGCTACCAGTGTTGGTTTCACGCACAATGGCACCGATGGTGGCCCCTTCTGGAAGGTCAATATCTTCGATCGCCCGGCCAACAACTTTCGATGAACGCTGATCTCCATGCGCAATCACTTCAATGGCTTCTGCTGCACCGCGCCGCAATGAGTGCACATTGACGATGTCACCACGACGAACATAGGTGAGAAGACTACCAATAGTGGTTTGTTGTGGTGAGATAGCAATATCAATATCGCCACCTTGCACCAGATCGGCGTAGGCGCTGTTGTTGATAATGGCCATGACTTTTCTGGCCCCTAAGCGTTTTGCCAGCATGGAAGCCATAATGTTGGCTTCGTCGTCATTGGTGAGTGCCAGGTACACATCGGTATCTTCAATGTTTTCTTCCAGCAGCAGCTCCTGGTCGGAGGCGCTACCCTGCAGGACGATGGTTTTATCGAGACGTTCCGATAAAAATTTGCAGCGTTCTGGGAATTTCTCAATCAATTTTACGGAGTAACGGCTTTCCAGTTGGCTGGCAAGTCGGGCACCAATGTTGCCGCCACCCGCAATGATGATTCTGCGGTAAGAGGATTCGAGTCTGCGAAGTTCACTCATTACAGCTCGGATATGCGATTTTGCGGCAATAAAAAATACTTCGTCATCAGCTTCGATAACGGTGCTGCCCTCAGGAATGATAGAGCGATCTCGGCGGTAGATGGCGGCAACGCGGGTGTCTACAGATGGCATGTGCTGCCGCAAAAAACGTAATTCCTGACCCACCAGTGGACCGCCATAATAGGCCTTTACAGCAACCAGCTGTACTTCGCCATCGGCAAAATCCAATACCTGTAACGCGCCGGGATGTTCGATTAACCGGAAGATATAATCGGAAACCAGTTTTTCCGGGCTGATAATAACGTCAACAGGGATGCCGTCATTACGAAATAAATTGGGGTACTTTACATAGCCGGGTGCACGAATGCGGGCTATTTTGGTTGGTGTGCTAAAAAGGCTGTGGGCTATTTGGCAGGCCACCATATTAATTTCATCGTTGTTGGTTACCGCGATTAAGATGTCCGCATCTTCAATGCCGGCTTGCATGAGTGTTTGTGGGTAGGATGCCGGCCCGGTAACAACACCAATATCAATACGGTCACGCAACTCGCGCAAACGCTGTTCATCGGTATCTACGATGGTGATGTCATTGTCTTCGTTTGCTAGGTTGTCGGCCAGGGTTCCCCCCACTTGGCCAGCACCCAGAATAATAATTTTCATGAGTGTGTTTTTAATCCTGACACTATGCTGCCTGCTTTTTTAAGCATGCGTAATAAAAGCCATCATGGCCATTGGGTTGTGGAAAGAGTTGTCGTCCGCTGTTCTGTGCAATGCCCCAGCCTTTATCAATTTCAATCTCACTAGCGGTATCAGTTGTTGCCAAAAATTGCTGGATCACCTGACAATTTTCATCTGGCAGAATAGAGCAGGTTGCGTAGACCAACAAGCCACCGGGTTTCAGTAGCGGCCACAAGCTGTTTAGCAAGTGTGCTTGAACTTTCGCAAGCTTAGCAATATCTGCCTTGGTGCGCAGTAGTTTGATATCCGGGTGTCGGCGAATAACGCCGGTAGCGGAGCAGGGCGCATCCAATAGGATTCGGTCAAAAGGTTTGCCATCCCACCAGCTGTCGAGATCACTGGCATCACCGCAACATAGCGTGGCGGTTTTGTTTAAGCGTTGCAGATTTTCCTGCACACGTTCAAGTCGTCTGGCCTCAAGATCCAGTGCGACAACTTCCTCTAATGCAGTCTCTAATTCAAGAATATGACCAGTTTTCCCCCCCGGTGCGCAACAGGCATCCAAAACCCTTTGCCCCGGCTGCAATTGCAACAGTGGTGCAGCAAACTGGGCAGCTTCATCCTGGACGCTTACCCAGCCATCTATAAATCCAGGAATGTGTTCTACATTGACGGGCTGACTTAGTGTAACTCCATAGTCACTGTAGGGGCTGGCTTGAGCGCTAATACCGGATTTATCCAACAGTGCTAAATACGCTGTTCGGCCAATATGTTGAGTATTTAGGCGCAAGGTAAACGGCGGATGTAGATTGTTATTGTTGAGAATATCGTTTGCATGAGCCGGCCAGGCGGTGGTGACCGCATTAATGAGCCAGTTGGGATGAGCTGTACGAAATACCGGGCTTTTTTCTTCGAGGGCGCCTTGCAATTCCTTTTGACGGCGTTGTAGCTGACGCAAAACACCATTTACAAACTTGGTGGCCCAAGTCTTTTTCAGCAGCCGGCAAATTTCTACTGTTTCTCCTAAAGCAGCATGGTCGGGTATTCGGGTGTACAGGAGCTGGTAGGCGCCGATTAATAACAGTGCCTGTATATCGGCATCTTTTTGCTTTAAAGGCTTTTCCAGCAGCTCGTTTAAATAAAGCTGTAATTGCGGCTGCCAGCGGGCGGTGCCAAAACAGAGCTCTTGGAGTAGCCCTTTGTCTTTTGCTTCTACTTGCTGGCTTGCCGTGGGTAGCAAGGTGGCGAGACTGCGTTTGTGTACCAGCAATTGCTCGATAACTTGGGTGGCTGCTAACCGGACGTTACTCATGCCTTGCCCAGCTGTGTGCCGACAGCAAAGCGCTGTGCGTAACCATTCATGACCGCATCAACAGGCATGGCTTTTTTTCCCGGTAATTGTAATTCTGTTAAGCGTAAAGCGTCTTTGCCGCAGGCTACGGTAATGCCTTTCTTGTCGGCGTTGAGAATAGTACCAGGCTGATCATCGCTTGTGTTGGTCACTACCTGAGCGGCATAGATACGCAAACGTTCGCTATCCAGGCTCGTGTGGCAAACCGGAAAAGGATTAAACGCGCGGATATTCAATTCGATTTGTGCGGCACTGTCGTTCCAGTCGACAGCAACTTCTTCTTTGCTAATTTTTGCCGCATAGCAGCTGAGCGTGTCGTCCTGCTCCTCCGGCTTGCAGCTGTTGCTTGCGAGTTGTTCCAGTGCCTGCAGTAATGCTGGTCCCCCAAGGGTCAATAGGCGGTCGTGCAGTGTGCCGCCGGTATCGTTGTCGAGAATAGGGCAGCTTGCTTTCACTAACATAGCGCCGGTATCCAGGCCGATATCCATTTGCATAATGGTAACGCCGGTCTCACTGTCGCCTGCAGCAAGGGCACGTTGGATCGGCGCCGCACCCCGCCAGCGCGGTAGCAAGGAGGCGTGAACGTTAATGCATCCCAGTTTTGGCGCGTTGAGCACTACCTGCGGAAGCAATAACCCGTAAGCAACCACCACCATAATATCTGCGCCCAGAGCCGTCAGGGCGGTTTGATCGTCTGCGGCCTTAAAGTTTACAGGCTGAAAAACCGGAATATTGTGGGTTTGCGCCAGTTGTTTGACCGGGCTGGCCAGCAGCTTTTTACCGCGCCCGGCAGGGCGGTCTGGCTGTGTATAAACAGCAATAACCTCGTGCCGGCTATCGAGTAGCACCTGCAAATGGTGAGCGGCAAAGTCCGGAGTTCCGGCAAAGATAATTTTTAAAGGGTTGGTAACAGACATGAAAACCTTAAAAGCTATAAATAAAACGCCCGGCAAGTATCTTGCCGGGCAGGATTATGGTGTGAATATTGAGACAATCAGGCCTGGATCCTGTGCTGCTTTTCCAGTTTTTTACGAATTCGCTGGCGTTTAATTGGTGAAATGTAATCCACAAAGAGTTTGCCATTGAGATGGTCGATTTCATGCTGAATACAGACCGCCAGTAAACCTTCTGGCTGCAATTCGAAGGCCTCTCCGTTACGATCAAGGGCTTTTACCGTGACATGGGAAGGTCTTTCGACAGTTTCATAATAACCCGGAACAGACAGGCAACCTTCGTCATATTCCTGTATATCACCGTCTAAAACGGTAATTTCAGGGTTAATGAAGACCAAAGGCTGGTTTTTATCTTCGCTAATGTCGATCACAATTATTTGTTCGTGTACATTAACCTGGGTTGCAGCCAAGCCTATACCCGGTGCTTCATACATGGTTTCAAACATATCGTCGATTATTTGCCTGACGCGCTCGTCGACATGTGTAACGGGTTTTGCCTGGTTGCGCAGGCGTGGATCGGGAAATTCAAGGATTTCTAACTTAGCCATGGGTTAGTAATCTAAACCTTTGTGACAAACTTCTAGTAAAAGTGTAACAGGCGCTGCTAACATTATGATCACTCAGCAATTATGCTGTGCGAATGGAACCAGCACGTGCGTTTAATGAGCTATTATAACGGCTAAACGCTCAGGGGCCGAATACAACAGGACCGGTTTCTATGAAAAAGTCTTTTTTTAATCTCGTTGCGGCATCTGCCGCTGCCTGTGTTTTTGCCTTTAATGCTTGGGCGCAGGATGTTCGCTTGAAAGATTCCCACCCGGACAGCTATACCGTGGTGAAAGGGGATACGTTATGGGATATTTCCGATAAGTTTTTGGAAAACCCATGGGTATGGCCAGAAATTTGGCAAGTAAACCCTCAGATTGAAAATCCTCACCTGATTTTTCCGGGTGATGTTATCAGTCTTGTTTACCTGGATGGTAAGCCGCGGCTTACGCTGCAGCGCACTTACAAAATGTCACCAGGTACCGTCAAAATGCAACCTTCGGTGAAGGTCATGCCATTGGATGAGGCGATTCCTGCCATTCCTCTGGATCGCATCAACAGCTTCTTGTCCCGCAGTCGTGTGCTGGACGAAGGTGTTATCGAGGACTCGCCATATGTGGTTGCCGGCGAAGACAAGCGTCTGATAGTGGGGGCTGGCGATAATATTTATTCTCGCGGTGAATTTGCCGAAGGCATTAAATCCTATGGTATTTACCGTAAGGGGCAGGTTTATCGTGACCCGGAAACCAAAGAGGTACTGGGTATTGAGGCGCGCGATATTGGCTCCGTTAGTATGCGTGATATCAAGGGTGAGATTGCGACGCTGGAAGTATCGCGTAGCACTGAAGAAGTTCGTACCGGTGACCGCGTATTACCTACAGAAGAGCGTTCCATTGACTCCACCTTTTACCCTTCTGCTCCAGAAGATGAAGCTATTCGTGGTTTGATTGTCGCGGTAGAGGGCGGTGTTACCCAGGTCGGTTACCTTGATGTTGTTGCGCTTAACCTTGGTGAGCGTGACAAAGTAGAAGTGGGTAATGTACTGGCCGTTTACAAGCGTGGCGAGTTGGTACGTGACCGGATTGCCGGTGATATGGTTGAGTTGCCGGAAGAGCGCGCTGGCTTGCTGATGATATTCCGCACCTTCGAAAAAATGTCTTTGGGTATTGTTTTGGACTCTCAAAAACCATTGGCTGTGCTGGATCGGTTGTATAACCCTGAGGGCCCTGTGCGTCGTGGTGATGCGTTGCCCGTGGCAAAAACCGATAAAGAGCCAAAGAAAAAGGGCTTTTGGGGACGCTTTTTTTCCGATAAGCATTAAAATCTTGTCTTAAGAAGTATGCTGAGTTTTCAGCGACAAAGGAAATAGCAACGCCGCTCACGTAAATGAGCGGCGTTGCTGCATTGGTCTCTACCGAAATCAATCAAGGATGATTAAAATGGTAAAAAACCCGTCATTTGATGCCCTTCTTTTACTACACCATTTGCCGGGAGTGGGTCCCGCTACATTTAAACGTCTGCTGGAGTGGTTCGGCTCGCCGGAGCATGTATTCGAACAACCCTTCCCTGTACTGTCCGAACTGCTTAATCCCGCAGCGCAGAATATAGTTAAAGAATATCGCTCTAGCAGTACCAGCCGTGTTCATGAAAAGCTGGCGGGGTTTCGTGAGTTACTTGCGCATCAGCAGGTAACCGTTCTTACAGAAGCCTCCGCCGATTACCCCTCTCTACTCAAAACCATTCCTAAAGCGCCGCCGGTTTTATATGTCCGCGGTAACCTGGATTGCCTGCATTTACCGCAATTAGCTGTGGTGGGTAGTCGCCATGCGACCCCCGCCGGTATAGAAAATACTCGGCACTTTACCCGGCATATGGCTCGGGCGGGATTTGCCATCACCAGTGGCTTGGCGTTGGGTATTGATGCGGCCGCGCATAAGGCTTGTCTCGAGGCAAAAGGCCGTACGTTAGCGGTACTTGGTACTGGTATAGACCGAGCTTACCCGGTCAGAAATCGCCATCTTGCTGAACAAATACTCGATGGGGGCGGGGCATTGATCTCCGAATTTCCGCTGGGTACCACACCGATGGCGGCTAATTTCCCTCGGCGTAACCGCATCATTAGTGGGTTGAGCTTGGGGGTGTTAGTCATTGAGGCAGCGTTAAAGAGTGGGTCTTTAATTACCGCCGCTGTAGCATTGGAGCAAGGTCGGGAAGTGTTTGCGATACCAGGTTCTATACATAATCCTGTTAGCCGTGGTTGCCATAGACTCATTAAAAATGGTGCGGCTCTGGTTGAAAGTGCTGATGACATTCTCGAGCAGTTGGGGGGGATGCTCGATTTTAAATACGCTGAGGTTGCTGAATCACAGGATCAGTTCGTGCGTAAAACGGCGACTGAATTATTAGATAAAGAACAACAAATCTTAATGCTGAGCATGGGTTTTGAGCCAATTGATATAGAACGATTGGCAAATAGAACCGGCTTGTCGGTCGCACAATTGTCAGGTCAGCTTATTGAATTGGAGTTAAAAGGCCTAATCGCTCGTTGTGGACAGGGCTACCAGCGGGTTAGTTAGTGGAATGAGAGACTCTTCATAGCCTTCAACTGCCTGTTCTGAAGACGTATTTACGCGCTTTTGCCTATTGAGCTTATTTGCGGCTTCCTGTAAGTTTGCGCACTTTTCAAACAACTGAAAGCAGGAAGTTTACTATGACCCAGCCATTCGTAGCGATTTTAATGGGGTCTGACTCCGATTTGCCAGTCATGGAGGCATCATTCGCTGTACTGAAGAAGTTTGGTATTCCGTTTGAGGTCAAGGTAAGTTCCGCACATCGTACTCCAGAAGCAACCCACAGTTTTGTGAAAGATGCTGACAAGCGTGGTTGTGCCGCATTTATCTGTGCTGCAGGGATGGCTGCTCATTTGGCCGGGGCGGTGTCTGCCAACACCCTGAAACCTGTTATTGGCGTTCCTATTAATGCTTCATTAGATGGTTTGGACGCCTTGCTCTCGACGGTTCAAATGCCGGGGGGGATTCCCGTGGCAACCGTTGCGATTGGTAAAGCCGGCGCCAAAAATGCTGCTTATTTAGCAGCGCAAATCATGGGCGTTAGCAACCCTGACCTGCATGCCAAGCTAATTGCTGAACGCAAGGCGAATGCGGATGCGATTATCGCCAAAGATGCTGAGTTGCAGAAAAAACTCGCTGATATGTAATTATTGGATACTGACATTAAATGATGATTGACTGGTCTCGCCACCCCAAAATCCAACGCGCCGCAGACGGCCTATGGGCTGGTGACTTAATTGCCTATCCCACTGAGGCTGTGTGGGGGTTGGGGTGTGCGCCCCATGACGAGCATGCGGTTGCTAAATTGTTGTTAATGAAAAATCGCGATATTGAAAAAGGCCTGATTTTAGTGGCCGCGAGCATCGAGCAATTGGGCACCTTAGTGAGTGACTTATCGGAAGCCCAACAACAAACGCTCGCCGCGACCTGGCCGGGCCCGGTAACCTGGCTTATTCCTAATGACGGCTCTGTGCCGGATTGGATCACCGGCGACCATACCTCCGTTGCGGTGCGTGTTAGTGCCCACCCTCTGGTTCGCGGTTTATGCGAGGCTTTTGGTGGCCCGATTGTTTCCACTTCTGCTAATCCTCAGGGCAAGCCGCCAGCATTAACCAAGCTCAAGGTGAAGCAGTATTTTCGTCAACACGACCTGACAATTTTACCTGGTAGCTTGGGTAAGCAAGCCAAGCCTTCTGAAATTCGTGACCTGCAATCGGGTCATGTCTTACGAGCAGGTTAAGTAACGGCGTCACGGCCCTTCGTTAACGCTTCGGCGCTAAAAAGGGCTTGTTTCTGTTAAACTCTTGCCACTTTTTCTTGCGATATCGATTAAGGACACCTATGAGCGCCCCCGATAAAGCTGCAGTAAAACAATACCTGTTGCAACTGCAGGATCATATCTGTGATCAGTTAAGCCAGTTTGAGCCTACAGTGGCCTTTGACGAGGACCACTGGGTAAGGGAAGAAGGAGGCGGGGGCCGTTCGCGGGTCATTGCTGGTGGCGACGTTATTGAGAAAGGTGGCGTTAATTTTTCCCATGTATTTGGTACACAGTTACCCGCTTCCGCAACTGCCCATCGTCCAGAGTTGGCTGGGCGAGGGTTTGAGGCCATGGGCGTGTCACTGGTTATTCACCCCAATAACCCTTACGTGCCAACCAGTCACGCCAATGTTCGGTTCTTTATCGCTGAAAAAGAGGGTGAAGAACCGGTTTGGTGGTTTGGTGGTGGATATGATCTAACGCCTTACTATGCCGATGAAGAAGACTGTGTCGATTGGCATAAAACCGCTAAGGCTGCCTGTGATCCGTTCGGTGAAGATTTATATCCAAGATTTAAAAAATGGTGTGATGAATATTTTTACTTGAAACATCGCAGTGAACCCCGAGGTATTGGCGGTCTGTTTTTCGATGATTTCAACCAGCTTGGTTTCGATCAAAGTTTTGCGTTTATGCAGGCTGTTGGCAACAGCTATACCGAGGCCTATTGCCCTATTGTCAGCAAACATAAAGATAAGCCGTATGCTGAACGAGAGCGTGACTTTCAGTTGCATCGTCGTGGCCGTTATGTGGAATTCAATTTGGTTTTTGACCGCGGCACATTGTTTGGCTTGCAAACCGGTGGTCGCACAGAATCGATATTGATGTCATTACCACCGTTAGTGCGTTGGGATTACAACTGGGCCCCTGAACCTGGGACCGCCGAAGCACAACTGACAGACTATTATCTGACTAACCGAAACTGGGTATAAAACCAGCTTGAATCTCTAAGGACAATGTTTTGGACCAGTACGCCGTATTTGGTAACCCTATCGCCCATTCTAAATCGCCTGATATCCATACTTTATTTGCGCAGCAGACCGGCCAACAGCTGGAATACAGAAAACAACAGGTGCGGGAAGGTGAGTTTTTTGCGGCGGCGGACGCCTTTTTTGCCAATGCCGGATGTGGCCTCAATGTCACTGTGCCGTTCAAGTTGGAAGCTTTTCGCTACGCAAGTGACCTAACTCCCCGCGCGAAGTTGGCTGGTGCTGTAAACACACTGATAAAAACAGAGTCTGGGTCAATTTTGGGTGACAATACCGACGGCGCAGGTTTGGTCAACGATATTGTTGAGCAGCTGGGTTGGCCAATTACCGGAAGACGTGTACTTGTGCTGGGTGCTGGTGGAGCGGTTCGTGGCGTAATAGAGCCTTTGTTACGGCAAAAACCGGAAAGCGTTGTTATTGCAAATAGAACAGTCGCCAAAGCGGTTGATCTGGTAAACGACCTTGATGCCTGCGTTAGCACCGAAACCGTGTGTAGGGGCTGCGGCTTTGCAGACCTTGCGGGTCAGCAGTTCGATCTCATTATCAATGCTACCTCCGCAAGTTTGACGGGTGACCTACCTCCTCTCCCAGATAGTGTAATCACACCCGATACAGCCTGTTACGACATGATGTATGGTGCTGAGCCGACGGTCTTTATACGCTGGGCACAAAAGCTGGGATGCCAGCGTTGTGCCGATGGTCTGGGTATGTTGGTGGGACAGGCTGCGGAGTCTTTCTATTTATGGCGCGGTCAAAAACCGGACGTGAAACCGGTTATTGCCGCTATCCGTGATCAACTGGCAACTTAGCGTTAGTCGGCGGAGAAAAAGCTTTCAGCACTATTGCTGACCTAATTCTTTGCGGTGAATATCTTTTAATTTCACATAGTTGCCAGCGGTATAAGGGAAAAACTGTTTTTCTGTATCTTTCAAAGGGCGGGCTTGTTTGCAGGGATTGCCCACATATAGAAAGCCGCTTTCAAGACGCTTGCCCGGTGGCACCACTGTGCCCGCACCGATAATCACTTCGTCTTCAACAACCACACCGTCCAGGATAATGCTTCCTATTCCCACCAAAACCCGGTTGCCAATGGTACAGCCATGGAGTGTGACATTATGGCCTACGGTAACTTCGTCGCCGATTGTTAGGGGCCAGCCACCTTCATTAAAGGCGCTGGCATGGGTAACATGCACCACGGTGCCATCTTGAATACTGCTGCGGTTACCAATACGAATCCGGTGAACGTCGCCACGAATAACTGTGCATGGCCATACGGAACTATCATCCCCCAGCACTACATCGCCAGTGACAACAGCTGTTGGATCAACAAATACCCGTTCGCCCAGTTGCGGCGTTATACCCTGATAACTGCGCACTGCGTTGGAAGTATTCGCGCCATGGGTTGAATCTGTCATGTTGAACCTCAATATCATGCTAATACGTGCAAATGTTGAACGTGGAAAAGTACAAAGATCGTCAAATCAAAAAACTCTTCCGGGCTAAGTAAAGTCTGTATGATAAGTCATTTTCTAAGGAATTAAGAGGCAGTCGTTCATGAGTAACCCGTTGCTGGAAAGCCATTTTCTCCCGCCATTCAAACAAATAAAGCCTGCTCATGTGGTGCCTGCTATTGATGAACTAATTACGGCGTCGCGGGACAACCTTGAAACAACATTGAAGCAGAATTCTGCGCCGACATGGGACAGTTTAGTTGAACCTCTGACCGAAATGGCCGACCAGTTGAGTAACGCATGGTCTCCCGTCGGCCATTTAAATGCTGTTTCTAATAATGAAGACTTGCGTAAGGCCTATAATGAAAGCATCGTAAAATTAAGCGAGTGGGGCACTGAATTCAGTCAAAATGAAGGTTTGTACAAGGCCTATGAAGCGTTAGCTGACAGCCCAGAATTTTTAAGCCTCTCGGTTGCTCAGAAAAAAATGATCAGTAATGCGCTACGAGACTTTAAATTATCGGGTGTTGGCTTGCCGGCTGAAAAGAAAAAGCGATTTGGCGAAATCAGTAAACGTTTGACCGAGTTGTCGAGTCAAATTTCCAATAACGTCATGGACGCAACTCAGGGCTGGTTTAAACACGTTGACTCTGTCGACGATTTGGCTGGCTTACCGGACACCGCGATCGCCATGGCGCAACAAAATGCTGAGGCTAAATCGCTACCGGGATATGTGGTTACATTAGATATTCCTATGTACATCGCCACGATTACGCACGCAGATAACCGTGCTTTACGTGAAGAAATATATCGGGCTTATGCGACGCGCGCTTCTAAAAATGGCGTGGCGGCTGGCGATATAGATGCATCGAAGTGGGACAATAGTGAGCTGATTGATGAGACATTAGTGTTGCGTCATGAAATGGCAAACCTGTTGGGCTTTGCAAACTATGCTGAGCTATCTTTAGCTACCAAAATGGCAGAAAGTACGGAGCAAGTGGTGGAATTCTTGCGTGATTTGGCAAGTAAAACCAAAAAAATGGCAGCCGTTGAATATGAAGAAGTTAAATATTTTGCAAAACAGCGCGATGGCATAGAACCGCTGGAAGCCTGGGATCTTCCTTATTACAGTGAAAAGTTAAAAGAGCAAAAATATAATATTTCGCAAGAACAGTTGCGCCCTTATTTCCCTGCCGAAAAAGTATTAGACGGTATGTTTACTGTTGCCAATAAATTATTTGGTATAGAGATTGAACGGGTTAACGATATCGAAACCTGGCATAAAGATGTTCGTTTTTATGCAATAAAAAAACACGATGAAATTATTGCCTATTTTTATTTTGATATTTTTGCGCGAGAAAATAAGCGCGGTGGTGCCTGGATGGACTCATGCCGTGTTAAACGAAAATTATCTGACAGCGTACAAAAGCCGGTCGCTTATTTAGTCTGCAATTTTAATCAGCCTACAAAAGAGAAACCATCATTACTTACGCATAATGAAGTTACTACACTGTTTCATGAGTTTGGGCATGGCTTGCATCATATGCTCACAAAAATAGATGTTGCGGAAGTTAGTGGTATCAATGGTGTGGCGTGGGATGCGGTAGAGTTACCCAGCCAGTTTATGGAGAACTGGTGCTGGGAAAAAGAAGTGATTCCTTTGATTTCAGCGCATTATAAAACCGGAGAAACACTGCCTGTTGAACTACTGGATAAAATGTTGGCAGCAAAAAATTACCAGTCTGGTATGTTTATGCTGCGACAATTAGAGTTCTCTTTGTTTGATTTTTTACTGCATAAAGATTTTAACAAAGACAGTCCCGTTCCCGTCCAAAATGTATTGGATAAAGTACGTAATGAGGTTGCCGTTGCGATTCCTCCTGCGTTTAATAAATTTCAAAATAGTTTTACCCATATTTTTGCGGGTGGCTACGCGGCGGGGTATTACAGCTATAAGTGGGCAGAAGTTCTGTCTGCAGATGCATTTTCATTATTTGAAGAGAAAGGGATTTTTGATAAAGCAACTGGCGAAAAGTTTCTAACAGAAATTCTAGAAGCGGGGGGTTCGGAAGAGCCGATGGCTCTCTATGAACGATTTCGAGGGCGTAAACCAAACGTGGATGCGTTATTGCGTCATTCTGGAATTGTTACTGAATAAGAGTATTACTATGAATATAAAAAAACCGAAGGGCCGTTTTATTGCTGGCGCAGTTTGTCCAAAGTGTTCTGAAATGGATAAGCTGACGATGTACCGGGAAGGCGATAAAGACTATCGAGAATGTGTTAATTGCGGTTTTAAAGACGAGATGTACTTTAAACAACAAGTACGTGAGTTAGAAACGCGGGTTAATACGCCAGAGGTTGTTCGTGAGGCAGAAACTCAGGTTTTAACTTTCGACCCTCCAAAAAAATAGTTACTTCCAGCATTTAGCTTTGTGGGTCATTAGCTATTCGTAAAGCTAAATGCAATGTCCAGATTTTCTGCTAGGCATGGCCACCGTTTCATATCATTTTCCCAACCATTTAATTGATGTTCTTCGGCATATTTTTTTAAATTAGAATCATCAATATTTTGGCGGCGTTGACTAATTATTTCTAAAGAATAATAAACTGCAAAATCAAGTTGATTTGCAAAGGCTTCACCAATAAGCCCATGAACAAGCAGGTTTGCATTGGTCATATCCATCGGGATTAAGGGAACGCCTGTGGTTAAGATCATTTTGTCATTGACCTCTTCCAAAACCCTATGGGAAAGATAAGCTTCATCTAAAAGCGCTATAAGCCCAGAATGCTCTTCGACAATGTCTGGTGGGGAAAGAAAAAAATCCAAACATAAATTAAGAAGGGTTCCTGTAAAGTCCTCAATTTTTGCTTTGACGGAAATATCCGCTAGAGCCTCGATAAAATCCGGAACATGATCGATATATTGAATTATGAATTGCGTAAGCGCCTGTTCTGGCTCGTCGGTAGGTAGCTTAATCGCGTCATGAAGTTTAGGCACCGCCAGACGCAAAATATTACCTAAAGTATTTTTGCTGGACTCTTGTTGTTTAGCATCGTCGATTAATCGTCGTACTTGCAATAATCGTGCTTTATACATCTGGATGCCTAGGGGTAAATAGCTATTAATTTTTCAGAAAAAAGTGAAAGTGCAAAGTAACTCTTTTTGCGTTCATAGGACAAGGTGGTTTTAAGACCGAGTTTATATATAGCACAGGTCTTTTAGTCTAAGTGGTGAAAGCCGGGTGTAAAATTCATTTGTTTAAAATAAGAACGTAAGAAGATGATTAACGACATCCCGCGAGAGGCGTTAAAGATGCAGAAAGAAAACCAAAGGCCGTGATTGCCCCAGCTTTGGGTAAACCACCACAGTGGAAAATATATTAGAAAGACGGAAATAATCATTGAATACTGCATATCCACAGAACGATTTAAGCCAATAAAAATACCGTCAAGCTGGTAGCTTAAAACGCTCAGTAAAGGCAATATAATAATCCAAAAGTAGTGTTGCGACAGTGTCGCTATGACGGAATCAATTTGTGTAAAACCATGAATAATCTGTCCCTTGAAAACGCCAAAAATAATGCTCAGTGCGCAAGCGGTTAACAGCGCCCAAAGGCTGGTATCCCAACAAAACCGGACGAGCGCGGCACGGTTTTTTTGCCCAGCACTTTTCCCGACCAAAGCTTCGGCAGCGTGTGCAAATCCGTCCAAACCATATGCTGTTAGCGCTAACAGCTGCATTAATATTGCGTTAGCTGCAAGTACGCTTTCGCCTAATTGCGCACCTCGCGAAATCATAAAGGCAATAACAAATAATAAGAGTGCAGTGCGAACAAATAAATGCCGATTGACACGAATAAGTTCTGGATAAGCAGCAATAATTTTTAGTGCTGACCAAGGTAGCGGTATAGACAGCTCTTTTAGTTTGAAACGTACCAGCGACAGCCCGATTAGTAAACCGACGTAGTCAGCCAGCGCGCTGGCTTTTGCGGCACCATCGCTATTTTGATCCAAGTAAATAATAAATAGCCCATCTAACAATATGTTAGCGAGATTGGCTGCAAGCAGGATAATGAGTGGCGCACGCGTATTTTGTAGGCCAATAAACCAACCGATAATGGCATAGTTGACGATGACGGCGGGTGCGCTCCAAATGCGAATGCTGCAATAGCTCAGTGTACTGCCAGCAATGTCTATTGGTGTCTCCATCAGGTTGACGAACAGAGGGAGCAGTAATGGGTGTATTGCAATGAGACAGAAACCTACGACGGCTGCGAGAGCACAGCTTTGTAACAATGATAGTACGCAACGTTCCCAGTCTTGCGCGCCACTGGCTTGCGCCACTAATGCGGTAGTACCCATGCGTAGAAAGCCAAAGGCCCAAAACATATAGCTCAGTATGGTTGAGCCAATGGCAACGGCCGCCAAATACTGTGGATCTGGCAGGTGCCCCAAAATGGCGGTATCGACGATGCCAAACAGGGGGATACTCAGATTGCTGAGTATCATGGGCCAGGCGAGAGCGAAAATTGCGTATTGGCGCTTTCTGAAAGCTGAATCTATAGTAATAGGCATGGTTTGCTTATGAATGATTTCGAAGTAAATTCTAGCGTTTAAATAACAAAATGTTTGACTTTTTTGGGCTCCTATGGCCCCCTATGGGTTGGAGTTTGATGCGACAATTTGCCGCAGTTTGTTGGATGTACCCTCTGGAAGATGTTAAATCTTGGTCACCACATACTAATTGAGCAGTCGCACTAGCTGGTATCAGTGTGCCGAGTTTTATGTGTTGTAGTGTTTCGCAACAGCTTAAGCTTAAATAGTGCCTTCAAGGTAACATAATAAGAAGAATTCCAGTGTAAGTGGTAAGGATAACCACTGAGAGTATGTCTCAACACGGTATGTAGTCGATAAGAAAAATAATTGCTACACGGAGACTTGGGAAATGCAGAACAGAGCAAACTGGCGTTTTGTCAGGGTGCTTGGCCCTGTTGTGTCAGGTGTTACGGCTTCTTTGCTAAGCTGTATGACTTTGGCCGATGAGGTTGAGCGCTGGGGCGTTAACATGCGTGAAGGTGTAACCCCCTTGAGCCATGAAATATATGGCTTACACATGAACATCTTCTGGTGGTGTGTGGCCATTGGCGTGGTGGTATTTGGTGTGATGTTCTACACCATGATTGTGCATCGAAAGGCTAATGGCGCAAAAGCTGCAAACTTCCACGAGAGTACAACACTCGAAATCATCTGGACTATCGTTCCCTTCGTTATACTCATTATCATGGCGCTTCCCGCCACTAAAACCTTGTTGAAGATTTACGATTTTGACGAACCTGATGTCAATATTGTTATCACTGGGTATCAGTGGAAATGGAAATATGAATATCTAAATAAAGACGTCTCGTTCTTTAGCAACTTGTCTACACCGCAAACTCAAATTAATAATCTGGAGCCAAAAGGCCCTAACTATTTGTTAGAGGTAGATGAGCCCTTAGTCATTCCAATCAAGCAAAAAATACGCTTTTTGGTTACCGCCAATGACGTGATTCATGCCTGGTGGGTACCTGACCTGGCCGTAAAAAAAGATGCGATTCCGGGCTTTGTGAATGAAAGCTGGGCTTACGTGGATGAGCCAGGAACCTATCGCGGCCAATGCGCGGAATTGTGTGGCAAGGATCACGGCTTTATGCCTATCGTGGTCAAAGCCTTACCGCAAGAAGAATACGATGCCTGGTTGGCAGAAAAACAAGAGCAGACGGCTAAGTTAAAAGCCCTCACGGAGAAAACGTTTAGTTTTGACGAGCTGTACGCTCATGGCGAAGAAGTCTACAACAAAGTTTGTGCGGCCTGCCATCAACCTGACGGTAAAGGTTTGCCACCGACGTTCCCTGCTATGGCTGGTAGTGCAATTGCAACCGGTCCAGTAGGCGGACATATCGATATGGTGGTAAATGGCAGCAGTAAAAACCCTGCTATGCAAGCCTTTGGTGAGCAATTGAGTGAAGTGGATATTGCCGCAGTTATCACCTACGAACGCAATGCGTTTGGGAACAATATGGGTGACTCTGTGCAGCCCATTGATATTCTTAACATAAAACAAGGTCAATAGAAGGAGGTAAACGATGGCACACGGTCCTGCGAAAGGTTTGAGCCGGTGGTTGTTTACCACCAACCACAAAGACATTGGCACCATGTATCTATGGTTTAGTTTTGCCATGTTTCTCCTGGGGGGCGTATTTGCATTAGTTATTCGAGCTGAGTTATTTCAGCCCGGTTTGCAAATTGTTCAGCCAGAATTTTTTAATCAAATGACCACCATGCACGGCCTGATAATGGTTTTTGGTGCCGTGATGCCCGCATTTGTTGGGTTGGCCAACTGGATGGTACCACTCATGATTGGTGCACCGGATATGGCGTTACCACGGATGAATAACTGGAGCTTTTGGATTCTTCCGTTTGCCTTTGCCATGTTGGCGTCCACGTTATTTATGGAAGGTGGTGCACCTAATTTTGGCTGGACTTTCTACGCTCCGCTTTCCACCACTTATGCACCACCTAGTGTGACTTTCTTTATTTTTGCCGTACATATTATGGGTGCCAGTTCCATTATGGGCTCCATCAATATTATTGCGACGATATTGAATATGCGCGCACCAGGCATGACCTTAATGAAAATGCCGCTATTTGTATGGACCTGGTTGATTACGGCTTACTTGTTGATAGCTGTCATGCCTGTGTTGGCAGGTGTTGTGACAATGATGCTGATGGACATTCATTTTGGCACCAGCTTTTTTGATGCCGCTGGTGGTGGTGACCCTGTATTGTTCCAACATGTATTTTGGTTTTTTGGTCACCCTGAAGTGTACATCATGATTTTGCCAGCGTTCGGCATTGTCAGTCAGATCATTCCTACATTTGCCCGCAAGCCGCTGTTTGGTTACGCCTCCATGGTTTATGCCACCAGTTCCATTGCATTTTTGAGCTTTATTGTTTGGGCTCACCACATGTTTACGGTGGGTATGCCGGTGGCTGGAGAACTCTTTTTTATGTACGCCACCATGTTGATCGCCGTTCCAACGGGGGTAAAGGTTTTCAACTGGGTAACGACTATGTTCAGGGGATCTTTGACCTTTGAAACGCCGATGTTGTTTTCTATTGCCTTCGTAATTTTATTTACCATTGGCGGTTTCTCCGGGTTAATGCTTGCAATTGCCCCTGCTGACTTTCAGTACCATGACACTTATTTTGTGGTTGCTCACTTCCACTATGTACTGGTACCTGGTGCAATCTTCTCCATTACTGCTGGCGTTTATTATTGGCTGCCCAAATGGTGTGGCAATATGTATAACGAGCGAATGGGAAAAACGCATTTCTGGTTGGCGTTTATTGGCTTGAATTTAACGTTCTTCCCAATGCACTTTGTCGGTTTGGCGGGTATGCCGCGCCGTATTCCCGATTACAATTTGCAGTTTGCGGACTTTAATATGATCGCAAGTTGTGGTGCATTTTTATTCGGGGCTGCGCAGATTCTCTTCCTCTACAATGTAATTTCAACCATCGTCAGTAATAGAAAAGCTACTGATAAAGTATGGGATGAACCGGAGGGGCTGGAATGGACGTTACCGTCGCCTGCGCCCTATCATACTTTTAGTGTGCCGCCTGAAGTTAAATAAACATTGGTATTGATAGTGTTATGACCAATAAAGATCGCAACCAAAATAATAAAAACGTTATTGCTAAATTGGCAGTGTTAACCGTAGCTATGTTTGTGTTTGCGATCTGGGTAATGCCACCGCTTTACGACGCGTTTTGTGAAATAACCGGTTTAAATGGAAAAACGAAGGGGCCTTATCAAGCGGTAAAAAATGAAGTTGATACCAGCCGCGAGGTAATGGTCCAGTTTGTGGCAACTAATAACGAAAGTATGCCGTGGGACTTTAAGCCCAGTGTATCAAGTATAAAAGTTCACCCGGGCCAAGAAATAACCACAACATTTGTTGCACATAACCGCACGCATAACGCAATGACAGCGCAAGCGATTCCGAGTTTAGTACCATTTTTGGCCGTAGAATACTTTCATAAAACAGAGTGCTTTTGCTTTCATAGTCAGTCGCTTAAAGCTGGTGAGCAGGCAGAGCTACCTCTGCGTTTTTTTGTAGACCAAAGTATTCCAAAGCAAGTAAAAACAATCACACTTTCTTATACCTTATTTGATATAACTGACAACAACCCGGTGGCGGTCAATTAGCGTCACAGTAGAAGATTAACCCAGTGCATATGTTCTGTGCTGTGTTTCCAAAATAATAATGGGGATACAACAATGGCTAGTGAAGGAACCTATTACGTACCGGAGCAAAGTAAGTTACCGATATTTGCTTCATTAGGTCTATTTTTAACCGTCTTTGGTGCGGGAAACTGGATAAATGGCAATAGTGTTGGGCCGACAATCTTTTTGTGTGGCGGGCTACTGATGGCATTCGTGCTTTGGACTTGGTTTGGCACTGTTATTTCAGAAAATATGGCGGGTCTAAATGGCGCTCAGTTAAAGCGATCTTACGTTTGGGGTATGGGCTGGTTTATTTTTAGTGAAGTCATGTTCTTTGCGGCTTTTTTTGGTGCACTTTTTTATATACGCAATTTTGCGTTACCGTGGTTGGCTGGTGAAGGCGATAAAACCATGGCGCCAGAAATCTTATGGCATGGGTTTAATGCAGAGTGGCCATTGATGGTAACACCGGACATGGCAGTCAATGGCGAATCTGCAAAAATACTGGGCCCTGAAGAAAGTATGAGCTTTAAAGACGCCGGTTCACTTTGGACATGGCTGCCTTTTTGGAACACCGTTATCCTCCTAAGCTCTAGCGTAACCGTTCACTTGGCGCATACTGGCCTAAAAAATGATAACCGCAAAGCCTTTAATATTTGGTTGGCCATCACCGTGTTGCTAGGAATTAGCTTTGTTATCCTTCAAGCTGAGGAGTACATGGAAGCTTACCATCATATGGGTTTAACACTGGACTCAGGCATCTACGGTACAACATTCTTTATGCTCACAGGCTTTCATGGCGCCCACGTAACTCTGGGTACCTTTATGCTGCTGGTTATGCTGTTGCGCACCGTGTTGAAAGGGCATTTCAAACACGACGACTGTTTTGGGTTTGAAGCAGCTAGCTGGTATTGGCACTTCGTTGATGTGGTTTGGGTAGGGTTGTTTATTTTTGTTTATATTCTTGGTTAATTTAGGTGTTCTTGGGGCTGCGGACCGTGGTCCCAGGGTGCATGACTGCCAAGTTGGCCGGTATATAAACCATAAAAAATACAGATGAGTAACAGTGCTGCCAATGTAATTCGAATACCCAGCGCGTAGAGCGTACGTTTGGATTGAGATCCGGCATCTTTTAGTAAGAAATATAAGCCACTACTTAAACTGGCTAATACAGCAAGAAATAATACGACAATAATTATTTTTAAAAACATAAGAAAGGCACCGCCGGTTAAATAAGGTTAGTTAGCTTAATGTTATATCGGTAAATGTAACTTTCGGTTCTGCGGTAAACGAATTGCGATGTTCTAGTATGTATGTCTCTGCGGTAAGGCTCAAGTTTACGCCAAATTTTAAATTGATTGCTTTTTGCGTTGTATTCTTACCGGTTCTAATAACGTTGGGATTTTGGCAGCTCGATCGTGCAGACGAAAAGCAGGCTTTAAAAGAAAAGTTTACCTCTAGGACCCAAGCACCAGTTGTCGATTACTACACGCTGAAACAACAACTTTCTGGCACCCAAAGCGATGGTCAAGTCGGTACCGATCTGGATTATGTTCATGTCCGATTCGCCGGGAATTTTATTGCAGGCGCTCAGTGGCTACTGGAAAACAAAATATTTCATGGCCGGCCCGGTTATCACGTATTGAATCTTTTTCAACTGACAGATGGTAATTTCATATTGGTGAATAGAGGGTGGATAGAGGCGGAGAGTCACCGAGATAACTTGCCCACAACGTCTTTTCCTACAGGTGAAGTAACACTGACGGGCATTTTAAAAAGTCCTGGTGAAAACAGAATGCTAACTTACCAACCAGAACTTATAGCCGCACAAAAAGTCATTGCGACGCTGGATTTAGAAAAAATGGGTGCTGAATTTGATCGAAGTATTCTGCCCTATGTTTTCTACTCAGAGCAGAATAGTCCGGTGACATATATAGAGCAATGGCCGGTAATTGCCACGCAACCAGAAAAGCACACGGGCTATGCAGTTCAGTGGTTTGGTATGGCCATAGCTTTATGCGTACTGACATTTTTTGCAAATAGTAATTTTTCATCTTGGCTAGCAGATAAGAGAAAAGGTATATCTTCATGACTTTCCTAGACGTCAATCACGAACTCAAGGGCCAGGAATCTGCGAGTAATAAAAATAAAAGTGCAATAAGTCGATGGGAAGGCATTGCTATACCCGGTGTCATCGTATTGATGTTAGTGAGCGCTTATTTAGTCTTCAAACTCGGTCTAGCACCAACTCATACCGTGAATAAAGGGGATTTAGTTTCTCCTCCATTTTCTGTAAAAGATTTAACGTTATTCTCTGTTAAAGATAGTCAACCTATCGACTGGAGCCATAAAAAGTGGCGAATATTTTTACCGGTAGGAAGCACATGTGATGAATCCTGTTTGAGTAACCTCTACAAAACTCGGCAAGTTCACAAATTGCTGGCGGGGAAAGCATCCAGGGTAGAGCGCTATTTACTGATTAGCGAGCCAAAACTAGATGCGGATTTTTCAGAAATTCTAGATAGGGAATATCCTAATTTACAGCGCATGCATGTTGATTATGGTGCATTCAAATCGGAGTTGGCTAAAGCTTCTATTACTGAGGACCCTGTGAGTGCACATGATTTTTTTGTTGTCGATCAGGAGGGGTTTTTGATGATGTCGTATAACGCGGAGCATAGTGGCAAAGACTTACTAAAAGACCTGAAACGTTTACTTAAGTATTCCTACGAGAATTAAGGATGACAAGTTTGAACGATAACTTATCAGTGCAAACATTGGTTCAACAACGAACACGTAATCCCGGATATCGGTTAGCGATTATCGGTACTCTATTTGCGGCTGTCGTTATTTTACTGGGTGCGTTTACTCGGCTATCGGATGCGGGTCTTGGGTGTCCAGATTGGCCTGGTTGTTACGGTCACCTTCTATGGCCAAATAGTAGCGAAGAAATTCAAATAGCCGAAAGTAAATTTCCACATGCGCCAGTAGCGACGGATAAAACATGGCCAGAAATGGTACACCGTTATTTTGCCGGTACACTTGGCTTAATTATTTTGGGTTTAGCTTTCATTAATATTAAATATCGAGACAACCAGGGTCAGCCATTAAAATTGGCGTTAGGGCTATTAGTTTTAGTTATCGTGCAGGCTGCATTTGGTATGTGGACGGTAACGTTGAAGTTATGGCCGCAAGTCGTGACTGCACATTTGCTAGGCGGTTTTGCCACTTTATCATTACTTTGGTTGTTGAATTTGCGATTGAATTTCCCTCAGGGATTTTTGTTAGATATCGAGCGGCACAGGTTGCAGAGCTTAAAGTTATTTGCTGTCGTCGCATTGGCTGTAGTTGTTGTACAGATATTTTTGGGCGGCTGGACCAGCTCCAACTATGCCGCGCTGGCATGTCTAGATTTTCCGAGCTGCCACGGCACTTTTTTTCCTGCTGCGGATTATGCTACTGGCTTTAATATTGGACAGCACATTGGCCCAAATTATCTGGGGGGGCAACTGGAAGGTGAAGCTCGGACGGCTATTCACTATACACATCGTATCGGCGCATTAGTTACTACCATTATCATGGTAGTGCTTGCGATTAAATTATTGGCTGCAAAAAATAGAATATTGAAAAGGTTAGCCTATTCCTTGTTGTTGGTTCTTGTCGGCCAACTGTTACTCGGTGCTAGTAATGTCGTATTTTTCTTACCCTTGTCGGTTGCTGTAGCGCACAATGGCGTCGCTGCGTTGTTACTACTGACAGTAGTTACCATCTGTTTCGTTATGTTTAGTGCAATTCCTGCCTCACCTGAAAAGAACAATTAAATAATAGGGAAAATATTATGGCGAAGATATTAACGTCGACACTACAAACAGCGAGTATTCGTTTACACGATTACCTTGAACTTTGTAAGTTTAAGGTAGTAGCTTTAATGCTATTGACGTCGCTAATAGGTATGCTGCTTGCGTCTCCTGACTTAGTATCTTTTCAAGTATTAATACTTGGTAACTTGGGCATTGGTTTATGCGCAGGTTCTGCTGCTGTGGTTAATCATCTTGTAGATCGAAAAATTGATCTGCACATGCAGCGTACCCATAAGCGGCCTATTGTGCAGGGGCGTGTTGAACCAATAGAAGCCATTTTGTTTGCGGCGGTTATTGGCGGTCTCGGCTTATATATCCTGATGATGTTTATCAATACGCTGACTGCTTGGCTTACATTGGCGTCGCTATTGGGCTATGCGCTGGTGTATACCATGTTCTTGAAGCGTGCCACCCCTCAGAATATTGTAATTGGTGGTTTAGCTGGAGCTGCGCCACCGTTGCTTGGATGGACAGCGGTAACTGGTGAGATAGGCGGCCATGGATTGTTATTAGTGTTGATTATATTTGCGTGGACGCCACCACACTTTTGGGCTTTGGCAGTGCATCGCAAAGCAGATTATGCCAAAGCTAACATTCCAATGTTGCCCGTAACGCATGGAGAGCAATACACCAAAATTCATATTTTGCTGTATACGGTGATTCTTTTTGCTGTAACGCTATTGCCGTTTGCTACCGGCATGTTGAATTGGTTGTATTTATTGGGTGCCGTAGTCTTAGGCGGAGGTTTTTTGTACTGGGCTGTTTTGTTACTGGTTAGCGAGAAGCCTGGTATTGCTATGGAAACCTTTAAGTACTCTATTATTTATCTCATGGCATTATTTTTAATAATGCTTCTGGATCATTACTTATTGCCGCTATAGGTTTTACATGCAGACTGACAGTAGTACAGCGTCACAAGTGAGTGAAGGGCATCTTTCTCAATCACATCGTTACAAGGAAGTGCGACCAGGAAAAAAAATAGGCATAACTGTCGCCCTGCTTTTGGCTTTCATCATTCTGGTGCTGGGCTTGTTTTTAAATAAAATGTTCACGCCTCGTGTTCTTAGCGATACGGAGTTAAGTATCAATGGGGCTTTTGCATTTGATAAACCGAGAATATTAAACGAATTCTCCTTGATAACTCAGGATCAATCACCTTTTGGTCTGGCTGATTTAACCGGAAAGTGGTCATTGATCTTTTTTGGCTTTACGTCGTGCCCTGATGTTTGTCCAACTACCTTATCAACACTGCAACAAATGTTGAGCAAACTCGACAAAGATATTGCAAAAGATACGCAAGTTATTTTTGTCTCGGTAGATCCAGGGCGTGATGGCCCTGATGTTATTAAACGTTATTTGCAAAATTTTAATGCAGACTTTGTTGGATTAACGGGAAATTTTATTGATATTAAGCGTTTCGCAAATCAATTAAATGTACCTTTCCAAAAAGTAAAGACGGGCCCGGAGTCCTATACCGTGGATCACGGTAGTAATATCGCTATTATTAATCCTTATGGGCACTATCATGGATTTTTAAAATTTCCACTGGATGTTGGCCGAGGTAAATTAACGTTTCAATCAATGGTTACCAGCTTTTAGTTTTCACGTGTCAACGCTAGCTTAACTGGGATTTTGTTAAGCTGATAAGGAAAAGGATCGCGGCGGTCACAACAACAGACGGGCCTGTAGGTGAGTCAACAAAGACCGATCCTGCAATACCGCCTATAACCGCAATACAGGCAATCAGACTGGCTAGCATTGCCATTGATTCTGGAGATTTTGCCAGGCGTCGAGCGGTTGCGGCTGGAATAATAAGAAGGGCTGTGATTAATAACACGCCTACAATTTTCATGGCAATGGCGATAACCAATGCCATTAATAACATCAATATCGCCTTAACTTTAAAAACCGGAACACCTTCTACGTTCGCCAGCTCTTCATTGACGGTAATGGCCAATAGTTTGCGCCAGTAAATAAAAATAGCCATTAAGACCGCAGTTCCTATCAGGTATACCGTCAGCACATCCTCCTTGGTTGCAGAAAGCAAATCGCCAAATAAGTAGGCATTCAGGTTTAACACCTGCCCGGGCATGAGGCTGACAATAATCAGGCCTAGAGCGAGAGTGGAGTGAGACAAGATTCCCAGTAAAGTATCCGTTGCTATTGAGCGATTTTGTTGTAGGAGGATTAATAAAAATGCGAGCAGCGAACAGCCACAGACTACTGCGATGTTAGGGTTTATCGATAAAATAAAACCTAGTGCTACACCCATTAACGAGGCGTGAGCAAGCGTATCGCCAAAGTAGGCCATACGTCGCCACACCACAAAGGCACCGAGTGGGCCGGCGACGGCGGCTATACCGAGCCCGGCGAGCAGTGGCAATAACAAGAATTCAATCATAGAAAAGTCATCGTTTAATGAGATTTATGGCAGGTGTTGTGATGAGAGTCAGGATCTGTTTTCTCATTGTTATCATGGTCATGGTCATGGTCATGGTCATGGTCATGGTCATGGTCATGGTCATGGTCATGGTGGTGCGTATAGATCGCCATATTGGGTTTAATTGTTTTCCCAAACATCTGTAGATACGCGGGGTGGCTGGACACGCTTTCCGGGTGGCCATGGCAACAAATATGTTGATTAATACAAATGACAGAATCAGTTGTGGCCATGACCAGGTGCAAATCATGTGACACCATAAACACGCCGCAATTAAACTCATCGCGGATTGTTGAGATCAGTCGATAGAGTTCTTCTTGGCCGGCGACATCGACGCCCTGAACCGGCTCATCCAGAACCAGCAGCTGCGGTTTTCGCAATAAGGCTCTTGCTAACAGGACTCGCTGTGTTTCTCCGCCGGATAAGTGGTGTATAGAACTGGTTACCAAGTGTGCGCAATTGACGCGATGTAAGGCTTCCATACAGGCTGCTTTGGATTGCCCGGCAAGCCGCAAAAATTTTTCGACGGTCAATGGCATGCTGGGTTCGATCTGGAGCTTTTGTGGCATATAGCCTATGCGTAGCCCACTTTTGCGGGTAACTTTTCCGGTGGTGGGTTGGTTTAATCCCAGTAGAATACGTACCAGGCTAGTTTTCCCAGCGCCATTTGGACCAATAAGTGTGACGATTTGCCCGGCTTCCAGAGTTAAGGATATGTCCTGCAGAATACGTTTTTGGCCTGGCTCGAAAAACACATGTTCGATGCTAATTAAAGGCAGTTCTCGCATTACGCAGTTTCCTCGGCCTGAGAGGTGCAAGGCTGACACAGGCCGACAATTTCTATATTAGCTTCTAGCACCTTGAAACCCAGTGGCTCGACTGTATTGCTTATGGCCTGTTGCAGCGTTGACTGCTCGCATTCCATTGCGTTGCCACAGCGTTTACAAATGAGAAAGTAATTATCATGCGGTTGATCTGGGTGTGGGCAGCCCGTAAAAGCATTGAGAGAATTAATTCTATGAATTAACCCTTGTTCTAACAGAAACTCCAGCGCACGGTAGACGGTGGGTGGGGCAACCCTTCGCGTTTCCGATTCCGACAACATTTCCATTAATCGGTAGGCGCCCAGGGGGCGGTGGCTGCACCATATGAGTTCAAACACCTGTTTGCGCAATTGCGTGAACTTTGCACCGTTACTTTTGCAGATTGCTTGCGCCGTCTGTAACGCGCCATTGACGCAGTGCTGGTGGTTGTGAGGTTGGTGGGCTAAGGCTGCCGTATTCATAAGTTACCTTACTGTTCTCGGGACGTTAGTCACTTTTCTTGTTTCGCAGCAAAACTATCCCGCCGCTGGAATCGAGCGATATGTTATCATATAACACTTTTCGAGTGCCGGATTTTATAAAGTGGGGTTAGTGTGATTAGGTGTTTGTTATTAAGCCTCAGCTTATTGGGGTTCTCCGTTATTGTTTTTGGTGAAGATAAAGATCACAAACCGTCGCCAGTGGTAGTGAGCATCCAGCCGTTAGCACTGATCGTTCAGCAGGTGGTGGGAGAGTTGCTGCCTGTAGAAGTCCTAATTAACGGCAGTGTGAATCCTCACGACTATGTTATGCGTCCTTCGGATATTCAGTTGCTGAATCAGGCGTCGGCTATTTACTGGGTGGGGCCGGGGGTGGATGGTTTTCTTGCCAAGCCAATGAGTAGCCGACCTTTCAGTGAGAAAAGTGTCGAGTTGTCGCTGTTGGAAGGTATCCAGTGGCCAGACTTGCATAGTTCATCCGAACACGTTTCTTCACAAGTTGCTCACGACGGGCATGATCACAATGGGCTAGATGCCCATATTTGGTTAAATCCTCACAATGCAGGCGTGATAGCGTTGGCCGTTGCAAAACAGTTGGCCGGTACCGGTGTGTTTTCGGCGCAAGAAAGTCAGCAAATGTTAGACAATGCGGTTGCCGGGGAGCAGCGCTGGTCAGCATTGATTGAGAATTGGCGGCCTAGGTTGGCGCAACACAGACATTTTTCAGCATATCACCAGGCTTATGGTCACTTTGCCCAAGCGTTTAACCTAATTCAGGATGCCGTTGTTACGAAAAGTCCCGAACAGCAGCCGGGTGCGAAGCACCTTTGGGCTTTAAACCAGCAGCTCAATGGCAGCCAGTGCCTGTTGGTTGAACCCTATTATACGAGGGCCTTACCCCATAAATTACAAAAATCTACTGGGGTTCACTTGGTCGATATTGATCTGTTGGCGGTAAACGCAAACTATAAGAATTATGAGCAGTGGTTAGAAGTTGCGCTATTGAGGCCTTTGCTCGATTGTCTTGCAGGTCGTGAAGGTTAATCTGGCAGGCAAAAAAAAGCCCATACAAACAAGTTGTATGGGCGAACTTCAACATCAAGGGAGAGAAAATCGTTTCACTGGGTGCTCGTTAATTTGCGAGCACCACACAAGCTTACTGGCTAAGCTTTTCTTCAAGCATTTCTGTCATTCGGAGCTCGAGTTCTTGCTCCAATTTATCGTTAATCAACGATGTTTTTTCCGCGAGTGCCTCAGCCTTCTTGTCAGAAATAAAGCTGTCTTCAATTTGCGTAGTCCAGCCTATGCTGGCACCGGTTTCCGCAACGACCATCGCGACGTTGGAATAATGGATACCAGCCTCCGTAGCCATAGCTTTACCTGTGCCGAGCGTTAGAACCAACGCGCTAGCTGCAAGTGCCAGTGGGCCAGTAGTGAGAGCTAAAATTAGACCAAGTTTTTTCATAGGGAGCCCTCCTTATTTGAGGTGGTTGTAGAGACAACTGACCTTGGTAAGCAGTTGTCTTTTGTTTCGTTACTTTATGTTACGCATGGTAACACTTTGCTTTTGAGTTGGTCAATATAGAATTCAAAAGTATTTTAATAAAGTAAGTAAAAACCGGTAGTTATGTGAACTAGGTAATATATTTAGTAGGTTTTGCTATAAGTAACGAGGGGTAACACTTTCCGTCTGTAACAATAAATGCACAATGGCACTTATATCGTGCTGATCTAAGTGCCATGCAAACGCCTTGGCGACAGGAATAAGTGGCAATGCGATGAGGAGCGCTGACAATTGGTGTATCCTAGCCAGCCAAATATCTAACCACATGTGACTGAATCTATGATGGCGAACGTTTCTACTCCCTTGGTGCTTGTTGATGGCTCTTCTTATCTTTATCGAGCTTTTCATGCCTTACCGCCGCTGACGAACTCAAAAGGGTTGCCGACCGGTGCTGTTAAAGGTGTGATTAACATGCTGCGCCGATTAATTAAAGATTATCCAAACAGTGATATTGCTGTGGTCTTCGATGCAAAGGGCAAAACCTTTCGCGATGATATTTATGCTGAGTACAAGGCTAATCGGCCCCCTATGCCTGACGATTTACGGCCGCAAGTTCAACCTATTCACGACATCATTAGGGCGATGGGCCTGCCGCTACTGATTATTGAGGGAGTTGAAGCTGACGACGTCATTGGTACTTTGGCAAGGGAAGCAACAGAGCAGGGTGTTGATGTTGTAGTGTCAACCGGCGACAAAGATATGGCGCAACTGGTTAATCAACATGTCACGCTGGTTAATACTATGACGGATACGGTGATGGATGTTGCGGGTGTGGAAGAGAAGTTTGGTATTCCGCCTTCGTTGGTCATCGATTTCCTGGCGCTAATGGGAGACAAGGTGGACAACATCCCCGGTGTTCCCGGTGTTGGTGAAAAAACGGCTTTAGCTTTGCTGCAAAATCTTGGTGGTCTGGATAGCATTTATGCAGATTTAAGTAAGATTCCGGAGCTGGCTTTTCGCGGCGCGAAAAAAATGCCTGAAAAACTCGCTGAGCATGAAGCGCAAGCACGCCTCAGTTATGAACTGGCCACGATCAAGACTGACGTAGAACTTCCGGTAGCGTTAGCCGAGCTCAAGCACGGTAGCGTTGATGAAGCGGCTTTATTGTCGCTTTATCAAGAGATGGAGTTTAAGGGTTGGGTCAGAGAGGTTAATTCCAATGATGCACCTGAGTTAATTCATGCGGATGCCAGCCAGCCCAATGAGGCTGCTGCACCTGCTAATACTGATATTGAGCAGCTTGAGCCCGCTCAAGTGTCGCAAAATTATGAAGTGATTCTTACACAGGCTGAGTTGAAGGTCTGGCTAGAAAAGCTTGCTGCTGCTGAGCTGTTTGCTTTCGATACCGAAACAACCAGTCTTAACTATATGGAGGCGCAAATTGTTGGTGTATCTTTCGCCGTCACCGCCGGCGAGGCTGCTTATGTGCCTTGTGCCCATGATTACCTTGATGCGCCGACACAGATTACCAGAGATGATCTACTCGCACAGTTGCGCCCGCTGTTGGAAGACCCAGACAAGGCCAAGGTTGGGCAGAACCTTAAGTACGATAAAAGCGTGTTGGCGAACCACGGCGTTACATTACGCGGTATCGCTTTTGACACCATGTTGGAGTCTTATGTCTGGAACTCCACGTCTAATCGCCACGACATGGATACCTTGGCGGAAACCTATTTAGGTTGTTCGACCATTCATTTTGAAGACATCGCTGGCAAGGGTGCGAAGCAACTCACGTTTAACCAGATTGCCCTGGAGCAGGCCGGTCCTTACGCTGCGGAAGATGCGGATATCACCTTGCGGCTGCATCAGTACCTGTGGCCTCAGTTATCGCAGGAGCCGGGCCTTAAGCAAGTGCTAACTACGGTTGAAGTTCCTTTGATATCGGTACTTTCAAAAATTGAGCGCAACGGCGCTTTGGTAGATGCAAAGCTTCTAGGCGAGCAAAGTCGCGAAATTGGTGAGCGATTACAGGTACTCGAAAAAGAAGCTTTTGATCTGGCCGGCGAGCCTTTCAACTTAAGTTCGCCCAAACAGTTGGGGGCGATTCTGTTTGAGAAGCTGCAAATCCCTGTCATTAAAAAGACGCCCAAAGGCGCGCCTTCCACCGCTGAAGAAGTACTTCAGGAGCTGGCATTGGATTACCCATTGCCAAAACTGTTGATGGAACACAGGGGCTTATCGAAACTTAAGTCCACCTACACCGATAAGTTACCGCAGATGATTAATCCGCGTACCGGCCGCATCCATACGTCATACCACCAGGCAGTAACAGCAACTGGGCGCCTGTCGTCATCTGATCCAAATCTACAAAATATACCTATTCGCACGGAGGAGGGCCGCCGTATTCGACAAGCCTTTGTGGCGCCGCCAGGACATAAAATTATTGCGGCAGATTATTCGCAGATTGAATTGAGGATTATGGCGCACCTGTCTTCTGACGAAGCGTTGCTGCGGGCCTTTAAAGACGGTCTGGATATTCACCGGGCAACCGCTGCTGAAGTGTTTTCAGTACCTTTGGACGCGGTGACGAACGATCAGCGCCGCAGTGCCAAGGCAATTAATTTTGGTTTAATTTACGGCATGTCGGCATTTGGGCTGGGCCGGCAGTTGCACATCGGGCGAAATCAGGCACAGGAATATATAGACCTGTATTTCGAGCGCTACCCAGGTGTTAAGCGTTACATGGACAACACCCGATCAGATGCAGCTGAGCGTGGTTACGTTGAAACTATAATGGGGCGGCGGTTGAACTTGCCAGAAATCAATGCCC
Source organism: Cellvibrionaceae bacterium (assembly GCA_050290265.1). GTDB lineage: Bacteria > Pseudomonadota > Gammaproteobacteria > Pseudomonadales > Cellvibrionaceae > JBNKFV01. The sequence continues at coordinate 9,240 of JBNKHI010000001.1, read as the reverse complement.
GTAATGGCATGCGTCGACAGGCCGCAGAGCGAACGGCAATCAATGCACCAATGCAAGGGACCGCCGCAGATATCATTAAAGTCGCAATGCTAGCGGTAGATAATTGGCTGGAGTCAGAGCAGTTGGCCAGTAAGGTTATTATGCAGGTGCATGATGAGCTGGTATTGGAAGTACCAGAGCAGGAAGTCGGGCTAGTCTCAGCGCAGCTGCCGCGATTAATGGAAGGGGCTGCCCAGCTTGACGTACCGTTACTGGTCGAAGTGGGGGTGGGCTTAAACTGGGATGAGGCACATTAATTGTGACAGGGTTCGCGCTTTGAATCGTTAGTAGAAAAAACCGGTATTTTTATTGAACTAAGTCAGCAGTGCCGCCTCTAAATCTTCGTTAAGACTCTTGGTGTCTTGCTCTCCACTTCAAATTGCGGTCAATTAGGCCGGATAGTTTCCTCGATGGATACAAGCCCTGACAACTGTCAGGGCTTTTTTTATGGCTAAAGATTATCCGGTGCTTGCTCATGCAAGTTAGCTTCGAGCTCGTCCAGAGTTAGCCATTCGTTGAGTTTACGCTTTAGATCGGCCAATCCGTCCTTTTTCAACGCGGAAAACAATTGTGCCGTCACAAGATCATCGACTTGCGCTTCCCGAAGATGCTTATTTATCTCCAATAGGGTTGTTTTCGCCGGGCCTTTCTTTAATTTATCGCATTTAGTGAGCAGGATGTGCACCGGCATTTGAATATCAACAGCCCAATTTAGCATCATCGTGTCGAACTCCTGCATAGGATGGCGTATATCCATCAATAATATGAGTCCGCGCAGGCATTCGCGTTTCTGTAGATATTCCGAAAGGTTACGCTGCCAAGCCTCTTTCATCGCGGTTGGCACTTTAGCGTAGCCATAACCAGGCAAATCCACCAAGCGTTGGTTGTCGCTAAGGTCAAAAAAGTTGATGAGCTGGGTTCGTCCGGGGGTTTTACTGGTGCGTGCCAGCTTGTGATTTTCTGTAAGTGTATTGATTGCGCTGGATTTCCCCGCGTTAGATCGACCCGCGAAAGCTACTTCAGCACCTTCACTAGGGGGGCATTCCCGAATACTGGGCGCACTTTTGCTGAACTGGGCATTGCGATAGATGATTTGGCTCAAGTTAAATCCTGGAAATTAGTGAGTTATTAGTCGGTTTGTATATAATAGGCGCCGCTTTAATCCGCTTAACTGACAGCGGGAGGGTATTGTATCCCTCGCAATCTTAACAGGCTAATGTATTGTTGCTTTGGGATTGCTACGCTGAAAGTGTTACTGAGCGGGTCAAATAACTGAGATTACGGATTAGCCCATGAAAAATCTTTTGATCAATGCTGTTTTAAGTTTCGTTGTTACCGCTGTATCGGGTGCTGCTATGGCGGCTGGAGATGCTGCGGCTGGTGAAGGTAAAGTGACCGCTTGTGCAGCATGTCATGGTAGCGATGGCAACAGCGCTGCACCTACGTTTCCAAAGCTTGCAGGGCTTGGTGAAAAATATATTCTCAAGCAATTGCATGATGTGAAATCTGGCCTTCGTGTAATACCTGAAATGGCTGGCCAGCTAGATAACCTAAGTGACCAGGATATGGCTGATATTGCTGCTTATTTTACCAGCAATACAATGCAGCTTTCTGGAAGTAAAGAGTTGAAGGTTAAAGTTAACTCTGGTTTGGACGTTGATGCCTTGCCGCTTGGCGAGAGGCTTTATCGTGCAGGCAATGCAGAAACGGGTACTCCGGCCTGTATGGGGTGTCATTCGCCTACGGGTCAGGGTAATGCCCCCGCAGGGTATCCGCGTTTGGGTGGTCAGTACCCAGAATACCTTGAGAAGCAACTACGTGCATTTCGAGGCGGCAACCGTGTGAATGATGGTGATAACATGATTATGCGCGGTGTGGCATCAAATATGAGTGATGCAGAAATTATCGCAGTGACTAACTACATTGCGGGTTTGAAACCGCTGACAGCGCAGTAGCGTTTAGCGAGTAATTAAAGGTGGCGCACGCCACCTTTTTTTTGCCTTTTGTCTGCAATCTTATTAGACGATCGCAATCATCGGCTTGGGAACCAAAATGAATCAGTGGGTCTAAGTCACTGGATTGTAGATATTTTGGATTCATAGAAGACATACGGAGAATAATGCATTATGGGGTTTATCAAATCTGTTGGAGTGGTTGCTCTTGGCGCGCTACTGAGTGTAGGCGCGATTGCCGCAGACTATGTTGAGGGCAAAGATTACATTCGTCTCGAAACACCGGTACGTACCGATGATCCATCCAAGATCGAGGTGGCCGAAGTCTTTTGGTACGGGTGTTCACACTGTTATAAATTTGAGCCATTGGTAACAACCTGGAAAGCGGCAGCCAAAGAAGATATTAACTTCGTGGGTGTACCAGCGATGTGGCGTCAGCCGGCGGCTTTCGGCGACAAGAAACCCAATGACATGGAGCTGCATGCCCGCGCTTTTTACACGGCTAAAGCGTTGGGGGTTTTAGATAAGGTTCAGCAGCCTATGTTTGAGGCGCTGCACAGTAACCCGAGATCACTGAGTAGTGAGGCGGCTTTATCAGCGCTATTCGCTGACATCGGCGTAGATCGCGAAACTTTCCTAAAAACCTTCAATTCCTTTGGTGTTAAGAGTCAGGTGATGCAAGCGTTTGCGCGTATCCGCGGCTATAAGGTTGGTGGCACGCCTGAAATGGTGGTGGATGGCACATACCGGGTAAGTGGCACGACTGCGGGTAGTAATCCGGAGATGCTGAAAGTTGTCGATTATCTGGTTGATAAAATCCGTGCAGAAAAGCAGTAATAGGATTGCTACAGAGTAGCGAGTTGTAATCTTCTATTACACATTAGTTCTTAGTGCATATAATAAAGGAGGCCTCAGGCCTCCTTTATTGGTTTATGGGCGTATAAAAAACCTAAATAGCCCAATGGTTGCTTGGAAAGGAAAAACTACCTATGTCAGCGACATCCTCCGCCACCTGGCGCGACAAGTACCTTCAGCTACTTCAGCAACAGGAGAAGAGTGAAAAGCGTATTGCTGCGCAGGCAGATCAAATTCAGCGTTTATTGGCTGGTTTTGTATCCATAGTTGATCTAGCCGATGAGCCTTTGATAAGGCGGTTGAGAAAATATCAGCAACAGCCAGGACTTACTCGTACGGACCTTGATGGGTTGGAGCAATCTATTAAAGCCTTTGCGAATCGACAGCAACAAGCTGATAAGCGCTATCGAGAGGCCTTTAAAGCAATCGTTGCCAACTTATTAAATTCGAATGCGTCAGGACTAAATAAAAAGGCCCTGCGTGGTTTGCAAACAACGCTTTCTGACACTAGATATTTGCATGATGTGTTACCGCTGATGACGCATTTAGCCAAATGTGCAGAACCAGCTTTACTAGTGCAACCGGTGCGTCAGAGTTGGTTACAACGCTTTTTGGGTCAATACCACGAAACGGATGGCAATAAACAAAAAACCGATTCTGGGAGTGCTGGCACTGGAAGTGCGGAAACCGCTGAAGCTTCTGAGCAGTTGCAAAAAGGTGAGTTAGCGGAAGATTTAATACTTGATGAGGCGCCATCTCTCTCTGAAAGTTTCAACGATAACGAATATCTGAGCAAGAGCAGGTCATCATCTGTTGCCCGTGAGGTTAACGATGATGGTGAAGCTTTTCGCCTAATTGCTCCAAAAGTTGAGCGGGTACTGTCTGAGCTAATCGACCGAGTGGAACCGCAAGTGTGTGTTGTAGAAAAAGTTACGGCCGCACGAGCGCGATTAAAGAAGGGTCTGAATCCCAACGAGTTGGTGCCAACACTGGAAGAAATCAGGGATTTGATTTTTCAAGCATATATAGAAGCCGATGGGCATTTTCGGCAGTATCTGCAAGGGTTGGAGCTGCAGTTAGGCGAAATAGTAAAGTTACTGGGTGGTATCGCAGAATTGGAAGACCGGGAGCAAGCCGGCAGTGTTCTTGTACAGAGCATCCGAAAAGAGGGGAGTTCATTGACCTCTGTTCTCGCGAGTACAGAGGAAACGGCACAAGTTAAACAGGCCGTGGAAGGGTATTTAGAAGCGATTTTTTCTGCACTGCAACGCTACGAGTCTCTTGGTGACCAGGCTGACTCTGAGTATACCTCCACGCATGATCTGGAGGCTGATACTGCCTTAATGCAACACCACGCCGACAGTCTTGCGGATCAGCTGGCCAGCTTGGTTAGCAAAATTCAAACTATGGAAGAGGATGCGAAGACGACCCAAGCGGAGCTGGCTTTACAGCGTGAAAAAGCGTTATTAGATGCCCTTACACAATTGCCGAATCGCGAAGCGTATAATCAGCGTGTTTACGACGAGTTTTTACGTTGGCAACGTTACCAGCGCCCTTTGACCCTAGCGGTTTGTGATATTGATAAATTCAAATTAATTAATGACACATATGGGCATCAAGTGGGTGACAGAGTGCTGCAAGTGTTTTCCAAGGCGTTGTTAAAGCGATTACGTGCAGTAGACTTTTTGGGGCGGTTTGGTGGTGAGGAGTTTGTTGTTTTGCTACCCGAAACATCCGCGAACGATGCATTCCCTATGTTGGATAAAATTCGCTCTGCACTTGCGAGTCTGCCATTTAGTTTTAAGGGACAGCCGGTACAGATTACGTTATCGATTGGTATTACTGAGTTTGCGAGCGCGGATACGCCCGATCGGGTGTTTGCGCGTGCTGATAGTGCATTGTACGCGGCGAAGAACCAGGGTCGAAACCAGTGTGTGGTTCTTGAGCCTGATGTCGTGGATAAAATAGATTGAAATGCTGCAATACGGTGTCACGTTATAAATAAAAAAGCCCTGCTTGTAATAGCAGGGCTTTTTTATGTTTGGCACACCCGGAGGGATTCGAACCCCCGACCAAGTGGTTCGAAGCCACCTACTCTATCCAGCTGAGCTACGGGTGCAAAACTGAGTCCGCATTAACGTATCTACGTGATGTCGTTAAAGCGGGCGCTATATTAACAGCATACTTTGCGCTCTGAAAGCCTTATTGGTTTACTACTCGGCCTATTAAGCGTCGAAAAAGCCCTGGTTTTTCCCGTTGGTTGTTTAGGATATCGTCGAGTTCCACTCCCTTATTGAGCCAATAGTGCCAGTGGGTTTTGAGTGTTTTCGCGGGCCAGGCACTTTCATCGGTGTCCAGGCCTCCTTCACTGGAAACGTGTGTATCTTGGCTGCACTTTATATAGCTGATATTAGTCTCGATGGCGTGCAACATAATTTCCTTATGTAGCCAGTCTTTTAGCGCTGTAGAGTAAGTTGGCCAAGAGCTAACCATCCAGCGAATTTCAAGAAGTTCTTCATGTTGTATGATGATCGCTGCAGTAACAGGGTTATTACGCACCTTTCCAACAACTAATAGGCTATTGGGTATGGATTCCAATATATGGGCAAAGAATTTCTTTGGTAACACGGGGTGACCGTGGGTTCTGCTACTATGGGTGTAAATAGCATGAAAATTATTTAATAAATCTGATCGTCCATAGTGCAAGGTTGGGTTATGGATATTCAGACGGTCAATATTAGTTACAGTGTCTTTTGACAGCTGTTTCTGTAGTTGGGTGCGGTTATCAGGTGTAATGACCAAAGTGACAATTGTTTCGTTTTTCATGAGCCAAGGCATTTTCCCATGGCTTGTTTTATATTCTATATAGAGCCACTTACGTTGTTTCGCGAGTTCACCAGCGCGCCAATACAGCCTTTTGGCAACATCGGGAGCATCCGCCAGCGCGCCACCAAAGTCACTATGAGGTAGTGAAACCCCGCATAACTTTCCGTTTCGTTTTTGTTCGATAATGGGTAAAACACCGACTATCTGCTGTTGCACATTGCGAGCGATAAAGTAGAAACTCTTGCCATTTTGAATCTGTTCACAGCACTCCTTCCAGCCAAAATAGTGGTAGGTGGTGGCCTTTTGATGTTTCTGAATATACTCATTCCACTCGTCACGATGACCTTTATTCGCTATTTCAATACTGATAGTTAGTGGCTCTGGGGTTTCTTCGCGTTCAGTAATATAAAGGTTGGGTATCGCTATTTGTTTTTGAAGGTTACGGAAGTCGCTGAGTAGCGCTTGGACGTGTTGGCGACGATCGTGTTTTAGTGTTTGCAGTTGCTCCTGAATACTGTGGTATTTGGATTCCAGTAAGGGTTGAATTTCTTCGTCGCTGTTAGCCTGAAGTTGATTGGCACAGAGTTGCAATTCGCTGCGGGTGTGGCCAATCGCTTCACTGGCAAGCTCTACCGCTGATGCGCGCTCCAGAAGGTCGTTGTCTGTGGCACTATCGGGCTGATACCAATGTTGCAAGGTGTAGTTGAGTGGATCTTTGAGTAAAGCCTTTATATTCATAGACCGAGGTTTACCTGGTTTCTTTTTTGAGTCACGGGTGTTGATGCGATACTTTCAGAGACCGTCGAAAACTCAAAGTCGTTCAACATTTGGCGCAGTCTGGGTAAGCAGCGTGATAGATTAGTGTAGTGTCGGAAGTTTGAAAACCAGCTGGCACCGGGAACTCGCGGTTGATCTGGATCTATTTCCCACGGGTGTAGATAAAAGATCTGTGGTTTGGTCTCACTCAAGCTGGCCCGATTAAACAACCAACGAGACAAAAAATAAGGGTATTGCCTAAAGTACCCGCCACCGGCAGCGGGTATAGCTTGGCCGAATACCTTTGCTGTGGTCAACGGAAACTCGGTTAACTGAAAACCTGACTCGGTAATGATGTGGTAAGGTTCTTCAGGGCTACCCGGAATGCCATAACGGTCGTGGTGCACCGGAAAAATACTGGAGTCCCAGGTGAAACCGAGTTCGCCAAGTATCTCTAGTGCCCACAGTGATTTAGGTGTAATTGAATAGCTTGCGGCGCGATAGCCTTTAACGGCTTGACCGCACTGGTCTTCCAGCAGGTTTTTACTGCGGTAGGTTTCTTCTTTAAAAACGTCAGGTGTTTGTTTGTAAATTAACTGATGGCTGTAACCGTGCGAGGCTATTTCGTGGCCATTCTCAGCCAACTTTTTAACAATGGCAGGATAGCGCTCCGCAACCCACCCCAGCACAAAAAAGGTGGCCTTAATGCCAGCTTCATCAAAGAGCGCTAACAGCGTGTCGGTGTTTTGCTCGACTCGACAGGGCCAGTTGTCCCAATCTGACGGTGAAATGACATTGCCAAAGGCTGAAACGTGGAAGTAGTCCTCCACGTCAATAGTCATTGCATGTTTCAGCTTGCCGGTATTAGCGATATTGCTATTGAGAGCAGTCATTATGTATCCGTCGGTTGATTACGCCTGGTAATAGTTCCGGTACCAGTCGGTAAAATGTTTAACCCCTACTTCAATGGGCGTGCTCGGCTGGTAGTTAACATCTTTTACCAGTGCATCGACATCCGCGTAGGTATCCGGCACGTCACCGGGCTGCATCGGCAGCAGGTTTTTTTCTGCCTTCATACCCAAGCAATCTTCAATGACTTCGATATACCGCAGCAGTTCAATGGGGTTATTACTGCCAATATTATACAGGCGGTAGGGCGCTTTACTGGTTGCTGGATCAGGAAGGTCGCCATTCCAGAGGCTATTGGCCTGCGCGGGCTGGTCTAAGGTGCGTATTACACCTTCAACAATATCATCTATGTAGGTAAAGTCGCGCCGGTGGTTGCCGTAGTTAAATACATCGATAGGTTCGCCGGCCAAAATCTTCTTAGTGAACAAAAATAGCGCCATATCGGGCCTTCCCCAAGGGCCATATACAGTAAAGAAGCGTAGGCCGGTGGTAGGGATATTAAATAAGTTGCTGTAGGTATGGGCCATCAGTTCGTTGGACTTTTTAGTCGCTGCGTACAGGCTGACCGGATGATCAACATTATTGTGCACAGAAAACGGCATGGCAGTATTGGCACCGTAGACTGAACTACTGGACGCATAAACCAGGTGCTCTGTACCAAAGTGCCTGCACGCTTCCAGAATATTCAGAAAGCCCGTGATATTAGAATCCACATAACTATAGGGGTTGATAAGGCTGTACCTTACTCCGGCCTGGGCAGCCAGATTCACTACGCGATTGGGCTTATGAGTTTTAAACAGCCCATCTATGGTAGGCTTGTCCTCCAGGCTGCCGCGGATCATGGTAAAATTGGCTTTGGCCTCTAGGGCAGCCAGGCGATCTTCTTTTAGCGCCACACTGTAGTAATCGTTCATATTATCAATGCCGATTACCTCATCTCCGCGATCAAGCAGACGATGGGAGAGCGCTGCGCCAATAAAACCAGCAGCACCGGTTACCAAGACTTTCATAGAAAACATCCAGCATTTAGAACAGGATCAATAACTTATCACAAATTATTGATTTTTATGTAATAGTCAGCAGACATAATGCCCTTATTAATTCGTGGGATGGTCTGTGTGACAGGCGTCGATTATAGGGGGAGTGAGATATATATTCTTACCATTCATCGGCGGGTAACGGTAAAATGTCTGACTTTTATTTAATGCAGTAAGGTCCTGGGGCAAATTGCGCGGCATATAAGGCTGTGAGGTCGAGGAAAAAGTATTAGTTGCAACGCAAACCTTCCAATGTGAAGCGTGCTGTCGTTGTGTTGTGATTTGGGATCAAGGAAATATTCATTTTGGCATATATACGGGTTGCTAAGCATTATCTACACATTCCCTTTTTGGTGTTGGGAGCGATTGAATTTGCGGTGTTGGCAGCGTCGGTTTACTTTAGCCATGACTTTTTTCAGCCGGATTTTATGACCGGTGACCCTGTGCCTGTTGTACCAGCCCTAGTTTTTGCCATTATTCTCAGTTGTTGCACATTATCCATGGGGGTGTATGCCGCCTTGGTGGGTGAGGGTTTCTCCAGTATGGCTCTGCGGACGCTGGTCAGCTATTGTTTGCTGGGTAGCGTGGCTTTGTTCCTGATTTATGTATTGTTTCCTCAGGTTGGCGTACCTCAGAATGTTCTGTTTTGGTCGGTGATTTTATCCACAGCGGCTGTGTTTTTTGTCAGGTTTTTGTTCCTACTGTTGGTAGATACCGACCAGTTAAAGCGCCAGGTTGTCGTGTTTGGTGCTGGTCAGCGCGCTGCTGATATTCTTCGGGCGCTGGGTGCCGAGTCTGCGCTTAATATTAAAGTCATTGGTTGCATCCCTTCGGGCAGCGAACAAATTGAAGTACCTGACAACAAT